>NZ_AUYC01000036.1:0-52133 GCF_001625685.1 Pseudoalteromonas luteoviolacea CPMOR-1
GAAGGGGGAGTGGGCGTTGTCCGTGAGTTTGTTTGCTTGGGTTAGCATATAGATGGCTTTGAACTGAGATCCTAGAAATCAATTGCAACCTTACCCTCGTCATCCTGACGAACGTCAGGATCCATTTTGCAGAGGTGCTGGGTTCAGCTACAATCCCAACCCTTGTCATCCTGACGAAGGTCAGGAACCATTTTGCAAAGGTATTAGGTTCAGCTGCAATCTCACCCTAGTCATTCTGGCGAACGTCAGAATCCACTTTGCAGAGGTGTTAGTTTTAATCATGTATTTGTTGGTAGCAGCAGTCTTCAACTATACATTTTGTCGCGTTGGCGACGGCAACCAAAAATGGGCTGACGCTGGCGCCTCGGGTGCGACTGTCGCTCTGGTGTAACTCCCCCCTGATTAGCAATAGCTAATTATTGGTGTTGTAAATTCCTCTCGAATATAAACAGGCGATGTTGGCGTGTAAAAAGCATATTAAACATGTTTGATAGAGTTCTTATCATTTGGCGTATTGAATTTTATAATTGAGCCATTATTTATAATGCAATAGTTTTCTTTGACTTTAAAAAGAGTTGGAGGGGCAGTTTTCAACAATAGTTAAGGTAAAAATGAAGGCAAATAAATGTTGGGGTAGAAATAAGAGCTTGGTAGCGTGTGGGCGAAGGGGCGAGTGGAGATTATTTTGCGAGGATCACAAATATCAATGGTTAGTCGCTCTACTCTTCTTTATTTTTACTGTTGTAGCGGGAAGTGCGTCTATCTACTCGGTATTTTCACCAGATCCTGTAGCCCATGACCAGAGCAGCTCATTAAGTAATAAAGTATCCGGTGATTCTTCATCTAGCCCTATTAAGGAAAGTGAAAATGTTCCTGGATTCAATAACGTAGAAAAGCAACTTAATAGAGCGAAAATTGAAGGGTTGGAATATACACAGGCAAGTAGCAGTACTTTTGTCGCTAAATTGTTTGTTAAATCCTCTCTTGAAGAGGTGATTTATGGCGGGGATGCCTTATTTGCATTTACATCAGTTACCCCAGTTAAATCTATAAATGAAGAATATGTATTTGAAGCCGGTAAATGTAGATTCATTGGTAAAGGAAAAGAGTTTTATATTGATAGAGGGTATTCAAGGATTGATATCAAACTTATTAATTGTGTGGATGACTCTAGAAATAGCTTTGGTATTGATGCTGAACAGTTGGGCCTCCATAGAATTGGTTACTTATCTATGGCAGGAAAACCAGGTAATCCTAATGTTCGTTTTATTGCAGATGGGAATATACATACCCTAGAAACAAATATAAATTATTTGATAAATATGGATGTACCTATCACTTCGCTTCCGAAAAACGGAAAGTCCTTTGAGCGTTGGTAGGTTTTTAATAAAAACGATGGAGCTTTGGGAGCGTATGCAATGCGAAGTGGGGTAACCCAAAAGCCTGCATCAATCGTTTGGAAAACGAGCAGTATATTTATTTAAATAAAAATGTGATTTTTGTGGGAGTTGGCAATTAAGAGGAAGGCTGTGGGCAAGGCTAAAATCCTGTTTTTGAAAATTGCAAAAATGTAAAAGTAGGAGTTTCAAACTTTGTTTTTACTCTCACGTTCAAAATTAAGGTTTTTGCTATTTTGTCTCAAACTTTTTTTGAGATTAACTCCTTTTAAAACCATGTGCTTAAGTTGCAAACTTTATTCGAAAATGACACCTGGTTGTCGGGATAAATCCTGACATGGTTTTTAATTTGAAAACCGCCTTAAGAGATTTAGGCGGTTTTTTTGTGGGTGGTTTTTGGGGTTCTTATTTTCGTCACCCAGACGGAGGTCAGGATCCATTTTTCAGAGGTATCGGGTCTAGCTGCAATCTCACCCTCGTCATCCTGACGAATGTCAGGATCCATTTTGCAGAGGTATCGGGTCTAGCTGCAATCTCACCCTCGTCATCCTGACGAATGTCAGGATCCATTTTGCAGAGGTGTCAGGTTCAGCTGTAATCTCACCCTCGTCATTCTGAAGAAGGTCAGGATCTATGTGTGTCAATGCAATCAGGTTAACAATAGTTAAGATGTCGACAGCAGCCTTCAACTAAACATTTTGTCGCGTTGGCGACGGCAACCAAAGAGGTATTGGTGCTGGTGCCTCAGGTGCGACCTTTGCTCAGGGTTCTCCCAGCGCCCCGTTATCACGCTTAATCTTCAAATAATCAATTGATGAAGGTGCAAAATATACGTTACGAAGCAAGGTTACTTTTGCGCAAGGTGAAATGAGCAACTAACACAAATATCAAAAAGTACTGATGAGCACATCCATGTGCCAGCGTGGCTTGGCTCGCATCCATGCGAGCGCATTACTCATCAATTGCTTATTTTCAGGCGTGATAGAAGGGGGATTGGGCGTTGTCTGTGTGGCTGTTTAATTGAGTTTGGGTATGGATGAGTCTTAGGCTGATGAGATGCTCTAGGATTAAACTGCAATCTTACCCTCGTCATCCTGACGAAGGTCAGGAGCCATTTTGCAGAGGCATTAGGTTCAGCTGTAATCTCACCCTCGTCATCCTGACGAACGTCAGGACCCATTTTGCAAAGGTATTAGGTTCAGCTGCAATCTCGCCTTCGTCATCCTGATGAAGGTCAGGATTCATTTTTTTGAGCAATCATGCATTTGTTGGTAATTGCAGCCTCCAATTAAACATTTTGTCGCGTTGGCGACGGCAACCAAAGAGGTATTGGCGCTGGTGCCTCAGGTGCGACCTTTGCTCAGGATTCTCCCAGCGCCCCGTTATCACGCTTAATCTTCAAATAATCAATTGATGAAGGTGCAAAATATACGTTACGAAGCAAGGTTACTTTTGCGCAAGGTGAAATGAGCAACTAACACAAATATCAAAAAGTACTGATTAGCACATCCATGTGCTAGTGTGGCTTGGCTCGCATCCATGCGAGCGCATTACCCATCAATTGCTTATTTTCAGGCGTGATAGAAGGGGAGTAGAGGTGTCTGTCGGTTTGTTGTGATGGTTGAAAAGTATTTGACTCGGCTTCTAGTCAATTACCTCATACTGCTTTTGAAAAATACCCCACTGACTAACCCATTTTCCCCTGCTCCCATCCCTCCCCATTTCATGTATCATCGTCATATCAACCACTTAGCACAGCTATTCATGTCAAAATTAACTGCGAAGCAGAACATCAATGCAATCGTGACGGCGATAAAAGTCGAAGAGGCATCACTGAGGGCGCGTTACCCTATTCTTAAGTGGCAAAACGGTATTGCCATGGTCATTTTGCTGTTGTCATTGTGTTCATTTATTGGCGTTGCGGCGCTGTATTATGTGGCGGCGATACCTGTGTGGATGTGCATTATTTTAGTGGCTTTGATTACCTCCATTGCTCATGAGCTGGAGCATGATTTGCTCCACAAGCAGTATTTTAGTCAGCGCCCGTTTGTACGTAATTTTATGATGTTAAGCGTATGGTTGATGAGGCCAAATACGGTGAACCCTTGGTATCGTCGGAAGATACATCTACACCATCATAAAGTGTCTGGTACTTCGCAGGATTTAGAAGAGCGTTTAGTGGGCAATGGCATTCAATCGCCTTTTTTACGGGCGGTGGTGATCCTCGACGGACTGCTTGGGCTACTTATTAATTCAAAGCGCTTTAGTAAAGAAATTCGTGGCTTTAAGTTTTTTCGGGTCTTTAATGCAGGCGCGCCGCTGGCAACGGCTTACTTTGGGATTTTGTATGGGATGATTGCTTACTATGCACTGCAATTTGTGATGCCATTCACATTGCCCGCATGGGGGGCAGAGCTACTGGCGGTAGCTGAGTTTTTAATGGTGGTATTGATTGTGCCCAACATGATCCGCTCAGCGTCGTTGAATTTGATCACTTCTTCCATGCATTATTATGGCGGTGTGACGAATGTATTGGAGCAAACCCATGTTATAACCAGCCGCTGGTTTTTACCTTTTCAATTATTTTGCTTTGATTTTGGTCGCACACATACCATTCATCATTTTGTGCCAAATCAGCCCTTTTATATTCGACAAGTGATCAGTCAAAAAATACGCCCAGTGATGGCAAAACATGGCGTCCGCTTTGATGATTTACATAGTTTAAGGCATGCAAATAGGTATTTGGCGAAGGGAGAGTGAGGGGGTTGGGGAGTTTAGGTGGGCTACGGCTAAAATGGCTCACTTCACCTTGCGCAAAGAGAATGTCTTTCAGGGGGCTTAATTATAAAATAATTATCAAACTTTACTTAAGGGGGTTGGTTAATATCGTGTAAAAATAAGTGGCTGCTTAGCGTAATAAAATATGTGTTTTTAAAAGTAGTCGTGAAAATTGAATCGCTTTGAATATAAAAAGTTATTTTGTAGATTGAAGTTAAATTTATATTCTTTATTTTTATAACGTCCTTTTTTAATAGCTATGCTGGGCACTGTATGAGGTGATTTAATTAAGTGCTATATAGGGATAGAGTCTATCTATATGACGAGTTAGGGGGCGTAAAAATACAGTATAAGAGGAAGGAAGTAGCAAGAGCAACCAATAGGTTGCCCTTACTAAGTTAAAGTTATGCTGATTAAGGTTTTACCCTTTTAATAATAAAATCACCATTGTCGTAGTTTGAATCGGTGCGATGAATTAATATAGTAACAGTGCCATCTTCATTCATCAGTAGTTCTCTTGTCGAGTATATATAACCATAGTCTTCGGTATTTAATGACAGTGTCGATGTGATTTCGAGCTGTTGATTAAAGCCGAACAGTGTATCTGTGTGGTACGATGTTGTAGCCGCAACGGTGTAAAAAGTACCATCTTTAGCCTGCACTAATGAGCGGTTGCCATATTGGGTGTAACGCGCTTCTGAAGGCAGGTTTCCGTCGACAATTGTTTCTCCTGTGGGGGAGATGAGTGCAAAACTAACATCGTCACCTTGGCCAATAATGGCATAGTTATTGTCATTGACTTGAGCTGCTATGACTGTAAAGCCAAGAGATGTTTGGTTTGAATCTTTGTACCAGTGAACCTTTGGTTGTAGGTTTTCATCAAGAACCGTGAATGTAGTTCCATAACGAGCACCATTGCTATAGCCACCTAATACCATTAAGTTGTTATCAGGGCTGGTTACTAACACTCTTGATGAACGAACAGGGTTACCATTTGCATCTGGTAATATGATCGGCTCTGATACTAGCGAAGTGTTAAAGTCAAATGAACGTAAGCTCCATTCTACAGTATCTTGGATCCCTTGCTCATTTGTGGCAACCTCATGACTAACAAAGTAAATTTTATTGTGTGCGAGTGTAAAACCAAAGTAATGCACTTCGTTTTCAGTGCCCGTTGAGAATGTTTTTTCCCACAGCTTTTGGCCATTGGCATCCAGTTTTGTGACAATGCCCGGTCCACTAGTTACTGGGTGTCCCGCAGCAATGATGGAACCATCTTCTAACTCAAAGATTCTTTCAAAAGAATAGGCTGCCGTGAAATATTCCCACACCACTTTGCCTTGCTCATCCAACTTAATAAGCCAGTCACTGCCTCTTGGGCCTATCTCTGAACTTAATTCGTGCGAATTTGTTGAGGCTAAAATGATGTATCCGCCGCCTTGTGCTGGCATGATATCTTGGACTCTTTCATCATTACTACCACCCATTGTTACCGAGAATACGCCAGCATCTAACCTTTGCACTTCTCCGCTGAAACCTTGCGTGCCATCAGGGTTAATGGTGCTTACTCTCCAGAAGTACACATTTGGTTCTTTTTGCAAAGTAATTGAATTACTGTCTAGGGTTTCAGAAGTTAAAATGGTATTAAAGTCCTCGAATAAAGAAACCTCTAATAGGTAACTTTGAGCGAACTCGACTTTGTCCCAGCTTAGCTCTATTTCTTGCAGCAAGTTCTTTGATGTGCTTTTCTGTTGATAGTTTGTAGGTGCATCAAGTAGTGAGTAGTTCACATTTATTGTGAAAGTAGGAAGTACTGTTGAAGCGGTGCCGTCAGTCACGGATAAAGTGACATCACTGTATATGCCTGTGTTGAGGTTACCAGCTGTGCCTTTGATTTCACCGGTGACAGGGTCAAGTGACAACCATTCTGGTAGGTTCTTAACAGAAAAAGTGAGGTTATCTTGGTCAGCATCGAATGATGTAGGTTGAAATACATATTCTTCATCAGCGTAAATTTCTGTTGAAGGTGAGCCACTGAGGGTCGGCGCATCATTTACAGGGGTAACATCCAGAGAAACCCTAACAGTTTGGCTTTCTACTTGTTTTTGTGAGAGTTTAAACTCAAACTCGTCTGTACCATTAAAATCATTATTAGGAATATAAGTAATATTTGGGTAATCGAGTATCAATATACCTGATGTGACATCTGATAATAGATCAAATGAAATGGGGATATTTTCACCAAGGGGAGCGTTACTCTCAATTGCAATCTCTATTGCAGAGTCTTCTGCGACAGATAAAGTTTGATCATTTACCGTAAAATCAGTGATGAATTGGTTGGAATCGTCTTTGTCAACGATGCCGTCGTTATCATCATCTTCATCTTGGTTGTTTACTAGCCCGTCCAGATCTGAGTCTAAAAATTCATTGATATCAGGTACTTCATATCCGGTGTGACCATCAAGCCAGGCCATAATATTTTGTAGAACACTGGTCGGGTCAATGTATCTTTGTGTCTGCTGAATAGCGGTGAGTCTGGCTGTATCATCTACCTTCCCATCTGTACCAAAGTCATTTTCTAACTCGTTTAATATTGCGGTTAGAGCGGCTTCTGGCGATGTCTTATCGGTGTCTGCGGTATCGATAGCGTGTTGATATAGCATTGATGACAGCGTGAGAAAGTATGCATTTGCTTCAGCGTTGTCACCTTTATAAATAGATAAGTTTGAAAAGCTTTCTTCTTTAGGGTGAGTGATAACTGATTTAAAGTTAGCGCTAAATTCTTCTTCAGCTTTTTTAATAGCAGCATTAAAATCTGACTCACCTGCTTTTATTAACTCCAATACGCGATTACTGGTAATATGTGTTAATAAATTCACGTTGGCATTTTGCTGTTGTTCACTTGAAGCTTTATAAATACTTCTTAGAGTCAGTTGCCCTTCTGAAAGCCCTCCAGTGATTTCGTTTCTGTAAAATCCTGATGCGGTGATCTGGATAATAGAATCGGCAGGTACCTTGAATTCAAAGTTACCTAAATCATCCGTTGTTTTAGTTACGATCGTGGAGTCGGTATTTTCACCTTTTTCATTCAGGATATTAATCGTAACAGAAGAGCCAATAACGAACGGTCCTTTCTCTACACTACCAGTAATAGTGACGCTGGCATCTTGTGCTTGAGAACTGGTTTGATTGGCGATATTACTTTTATTGTCTGAACCACCACTTCCACAGGCAGTCAGTCCTATTAAAGAGATTAACAATAAAGTAGCTTGATTTACTTTTTTCACAAAAGTTCCTTATTTAAAAGCTTTAATATTGGGAGATTTTATTAGATTAGTTGGGATAAGCACATCAATGTGGCTAGAACTTTAAAATTATTTTTATAGTATTTTTAGTAAGATAAAAGATTATATTGCTGTGATTTTATCAATATATATAACTCTAATCAAATTAAGGGAACAAAACTATAACTGTGTAGATTCGATATGGTTATTGTATTTTTTTTGTATGACAAGGTTAATTTTTTTGTTCAATTGTGTTTGTTTTGGTGGTTTTGTTAAGTTGTTTTTAAGTGTGTTTCTTTTTTTTACTATTTTCTTGTCGTTCGCAGTCATAATCCCTTTTCAACAAGACCGTTTAAAGTAGTGAGTGTGATTAAAATGGCTTACTTCACTTTGCGCAAAGAAAATGTCCTTGCTTCACTCGTAGTCATGTTTACTTTTCAGTAAGACCGATTCAGTAGTGAAAGTGGTTAAAATAGCTCACTTCACCTTGCGCAAAGAGAATGTCCTCGCTGCGCTCGCAGTCATAAACCCTTTGCACGTATTCACCTTGCAGCTGGTACGATGAGTTGCTACTCTCGAATTAAATAATCATAACTTGAGGCAAGATCATGCAGGAGTTTTTCGAAAAGTTTGCAATTAACACGAAAATTAATGTCGTATGGGGTGAAATGGATGCATTAGGGCATGTGAATAACGTGTCGTACTTCCGTTATTTCGAAACCGCGCGAATTGATTTTTTAAAGCAAACTGGTTTGCTCTCTATTTTATCTGAGCCCAGTCATAGTCCTGTGCTGCGTGATACTTATGCGCAATACAAACGACCCGTTACTTTTCCTGACACTCTGCATGTTGGCTCATACATTACCGACATCAAAGAAGACCGTTTTACCATGCGCTACGAGGCATTTAGCGAGTCGCAGCAAGCAACTTGCACAACTGGGTATGCCACGGTGGTGATGTTTAACATGAAAACAGGACAAAAAGCGGCCATTCCAAATGATATGCTCGTAATTTTGAAGCAATATGAGATGGAATCTAAGGGAGTAGAATAATGCGAATTCGCTTTTTGAAGTCAGCAAGCCCTGTTAAGGCGTAAAGGGCTATTTGTGAGATCAGAGCAATGAATATGAATAAGCGTTTACCCTGGTCTTTGGTTATAAAGTGGGCGTGGTTAACATTGCTCACTCCACCTTGCGCAAAGAGAATGTCCTCGCTGCGCTCGTAGTCATAAACCCTTTTCAATAAGACCATTTAAAGTAGTGAAGGTGGTTAAAATAGCTCATTTCACCTTGCGCAAAAGTAATCTTGGTTCGCAAGATGTATTTTGCACTAATGCACAGTAATCGGGTGGTCATTGACGACTAAAGATTGACCGTTCTTTTGGGCGCGCTGAAAGCTCGATATTAAAACATCATTGGACAAGGTATTGATGTCGTCAACTTCCTCAACCATACAAAATGTGATGGAGTCCCACCCTAAATTTTTAATAAAGTTTTTAAGGGTATGGATATTCTCTTCGTAGTTTTTATCGGTGGTGAGTAGACCGATAGAGTGTTTATTGCCGAGTTTGTATTTACTTTGATCTGTGGTCGAGTATTTTGCGTAGCCGCTCAAAACATACACGGTATTTGTGTTTTCATTCATGGTGGTGACATCACTCAATAGCAAGTTTGTACTTAGTAAATTTTTAATGCATTTTTCAAACCAAGTTTATTAAGTTCATCGATATTATTTATCTATTCCACGAAAACAGCGGATAAAAAGTCAGTTTCTATTTGCCATCAGTTGCCAGTCTCAATCAAGGTGTCAATTTTTTGCTTATGGAGTATAGGAGGAACCGCTTGTTGGAATGTAGGCAAATTAATAGGCCCAAAACAGCTTAACCCTACTCAGAAATCTTTATTTTAATAATCAATGTAATTTTTTTTTATGGTGAGTGTAAGCGCTAACTATAAGTTAAGTGGTCCTCTTAATTTATAGATAAGTGAAAATTGTCAGTGTTGTTTGACTTCATTATTTCGAGTCCAAATTTAAAAAAGCTTTTAATAAACATAATGTGTGGTACATTGTTACCATGGTAACAATGTTGTGGTGGGTTATTTAAATGGAAAAGAGAATTAAGCAAGAGAAGTTGGAAAGAGTACAAACTGGCCTAAGAATGGAGAAGAGATTAGTTAAAGTTCTAAAAGCAACTGCTGAACTATACGATATGAGTTTAGGTGAAATGATAGAGAGCATTGCACTACATGCATTTGATGGAGCGCCGGCCTTTGAAGAAGATGCCATAAAAAAAATATCAAAATTCAAAGAGATTTATGGACTTGAATACGAGCGTCATGATTCGCGTCTATTTCAAAAAAATAATGAGAAGTGAGCCTTTGTTATTTTCTTGGAGGAAGTGTGGATATAACAACGTGGGTATTATTTTGTGTAGCTGAGCTTATCTTATGTATTTCTCCTGGTCCGGCTGTATTTTATGTCGTCTCTCATGGAGTAAGTTCGGGATTCAAAGCCAGTATTTTAGCTGCACTAGGAGTGGTTGGCGGAAGTGCGATATATTTTTTGATATCTGCAACAGGAATTAATACTATGCTCTCATCTTCAGATACCTTTTTCTTATTTGTGAAATGGGCAGGCGCAGCATATTTACTATGGATAGGTATAAATCTATTTCTAGAAAAACGTGACCCTAATAAAGTTCAAGGCTTAAATTCAGTATCTGCTCACAAAGCATTTAAAGGGGGGTTGTTTATAGAGCTATCAAATCCTAAAACACTGCTGTTTTTTGTTGCGGTTTTGCCTCAATTTATTGATGATTCAAAACCATTTCTACCTCAATTATTGATTTTAGGTCTGACTAGTATTGTCATTGAATTATTGTGTTTGTTGTTATATGCCCAGTTAAGCAGCAAAGTAAATGAAAAGGTGACGAGTGAATCTGTGACAGTGGTAATGAATAAATTAAGTGCAGTGATGTTGATTTCAATTGGTGTAAGTTTAACACTCATGAGCAAATAACTGGAGATGTATGAAGATTACTACAGTGCAAACTGAACGCCTTATTTTACGCCAGTGGCATGAAAAGGACTTTGAACACTACGCTATTTTTTACCAAAATAATTTAGATGCTAAATATGTAGGTGGTCAGAAAGATAGAGAAGGCGCATGGCGTAACTTAACTATGTTGATTGGGCACTGGCAACTTAATGAGTTTGGTTATTATGCTGTAGAAGAAAAATCGACGAAGAAGTTTGTAGGATGTGTGGGGCTTTGGAAGTCACCAGCTTGGCCTGAATTAGAGTTAGGGTATTGGTTGGTTTCTGAAGCCCGCGGTAAAGGTTATGCGCACGAGGCTGGACAGCAATGCCTTGAGCTGGCGAGAGACAGCTTGAAAGCAAAAAGCTTGGTGAGTTATATCGACCCTAGAAACAACGCATCCAAAAAGGTTGCTCTAAGTCTTGGTGCACGATACGAAGACACTATTACGCTTCATACCCATGGACCACACTGCGTATTTCGTTATTTTTAACACCGCTAAACTTAAGTATCGAGATAAAGTGCTTCGGGCCATAGCAAAGTTGCTGAATAGCATAGATCCCCGTTCTGATTTTGTGCTTACAAAATCATAAAAATAACGAGTAGTAACCTGAGTTAATTGTATTGGTGATTTATGGTAATGCTAATCTGCTCTCCTTGGCATTGCCAATAGGTTCGATAAACGTCGAAAACAGCCAATAAAATTCTTGAGTATTTAAGCTTTATCTAGGTTCGTTTCTGCAGGCGCTTTTTGGATTTGTGTAATAAAGGCCATAGCGGCCTTTTTGCGTGCACTAAATTTGAAAGTGCTCAACAACGTCAATTTTAATTCCGGCAGGGTCTTGTAAAATAAAGTGACGTTGTCCCCACTGTTCTTCTTTATAGTGTAGTGAAATGTCTAGTTCTTGCGTTTGTGCATAAGTATAAGCTGCACGAGCATCTTCGACTTCTAGTGTTATCACATAACCATCCTGCTCCATTTGGGATTGCAGAAAATCCGGTTGAGAAGGATGATTTGGATGTAAAAAACCCAATTGAACACCTGAACTTGGCTGCACTAAGTGTAAGTAAAACCCTTCTTGATAAAAAACAGTATTAAACCCAAACACGCTATGGTAATAGTCTTGTATTGCGTGAAGTTTTGGCGTGACCATCATCGGGAACATTGCTTGTATTTCAATCATATATATACCTTTGCTTGATTGTGTTGATGCCACATATACTGTGTTATGTTGTTTTGTTTTTATTGTATAAAACGGACAAGTTTCGGAATTTTTGCGGGGTGACACCTGCAAAGCGTTTAAAATCCTTAATAAAGTGTGCTTGATCAAAGTAGCTTTCCTGCCAAGCTGGGGTTTCGGGTGTAATCAACAGTGCTTTTAATGCATGTTGAAAGCGTAGAACTTGAGTGAAGCTTTTTGGGGAAAGGCCTAGGTGAGTACTCGTTAGACGACGCAATTGGCGTGCTGAGATCCCGAATTCGCTACATTGCTTGTCTGATAAACTCATTTGGGTATTTAAGTGTGATTGGCTAAATCGGATGAAGTTTATCAGCCTTGGATCCAATTTTGGCAGTTTAACTTCTTGTAATAGCAAATGAGATAAAGCTTTGCATCGAGATGAAAAGTGTATGTTGGACTGTAAAATTTCAAATGTATTTTCAACCAAGTCCAATGGTAATAAATCTGCTGCATCAATGGCGCTATAGGCTGCCCAGTCACCCAAAGGTGCTTTGCATAAACTTGTGTGCCCAAGTAAGTTAAAGCGAATACCAAAAAACTGTGCAGGTCCCTCAAACTCAAAAGTATTGGCACTGGTAAAAGGTGCGATAAGCGTATTATCGGCAAAAGAACTGAGGTTAATTATCCAATCTACGCAGTTGTCCGGAACACTATGGAATGCAAATTGCCCTAGTGGGGTATGTATCTGCCAAAACTGATCCACCCAACGGCAGAGGGGGTATGGCGCTTGCAGTGTCTGGTACTGTTTTGTGCTGGTTACTATTCCTTGAACTGGGTGGTAGTTAAGTTCGAGCATATGTTCTTAATTATGGGTTGATTGACAAATAATATTGGCTCGTATGTCAACAGAGCTAAGCAACGGATACTATACGGTACAAGATAACATGAATTTTGTATCAATGGGGTCAATACCGTTGGTTCAGCTTTCCAACTTTTTGTTGTGATTAGCATATTTATAGCTAAGAAAAGTGACACCGTCGCTGAGTATTTTATGAGGGGGATACCGCTAAACTATGCATTCAGGATATGCTCTTTTTGGCTTACGCACATAGGTAATCCACTCCTGCGCTCACCTTTAAAGCGCATACCGCCTTCTGCTACTGTTTTTTACCCAATTCTATCCACAGCGCTTTATCATCAACCTGTGTGGACTGAGATAGAAACGGATTATCTATGGTTAATATCGTTTTATTGTCCCACTTGCTCAGAGGGAATAGATGCTGAGTCGTAGGGTGAGTTTGCATATATTTATCAAAGCTGCCATCTTTGATTGCCAGCATTAAACCCGACTGCAAATCATTGATAAGCTGCGTGTTATCTTTGTGGGTAAAAAAATACATAGGAAACCGATAGTGCAAAATAACATCATCAAAGACCATTAATTTGGGCATGATTTGTTGCCGGCTTTCTACTTCTGAGAAGGCCTCATTAATCCCCCTGGGAAAGGCTTTGCATCTATCGGCATATACTTGCTTAAACATGTTTTCATATACAACATTGGTGATCACGCTCAGGCCAGCGGCGAGCATGATGTCTGTATCAGGCCAGTGTTGGCCCTGACACAAAGTCATATTCTTTAGCGATTTTATAGATTTGATTTGAGAAAATAACTGTTCATTATCTTGATGAATGGTAAACACGCGATATCCGAGTAACCCTTTAATCAGGGGGATAGGCACCACGCCTAACTCAGATTCTCTTTGCTGATTGGTACCAGCCCAGTATAAGTCAATTAATCGATTAGACTGTAATTCAAAGAGCGCTCTGTCCTGCACCATATAAGGTGAAAATTGAATTCTAATTGGTTTGTTGAGTTTATCGAATGCCAGCTCAATGAGCCCAACATAGTAATTGTGGGTACTATCATGTTCAGACTGACTGCCCCGAACGCGTATCGTCTCGGTGGCAATGGACGTATAGCTTACCAGCAATAACCAAATAAGTATGAGCTTGTACATTGGTCTCTCATCGTTGTTGCCCAATACTATTAGCGTAGTGCATCTTTTGAAATTACGGGGTGTTCATCTGATTATTTACTTTTGCGCACCAGCTGGTGTCTTGTCTTGTGATTTTCAAAAATTACAACTAATTTTAACTATGTCGAGTGACTTTTTTGGCGCGTAGAGCGCGAGTGCATGGTAAAAAACTCTATATCAATCAGACTTCTTAGTATTGTTTTATCAATTTATCTACTACTCACCGCAGTTGTTACTTGCGTGCATTTGTACATTGATTTCATAAATACAAAAAAAGAATCACAAGCGGTGTTAAAAGCGTCTGAGAGTACCTTTGGTAATATTCTGGCCTCTGATCTGTGGAATTTAGACTACACACAATTAGATATCACAGCGCAAAGCATTATCAACCTTCCGCATATTGCAGGGATTGTACTGCAAGACGATAAAAAGTTTATTCTGACCAGAGGCGATATTCCCGACTCAGCCGTCAATACCGATCCTCAGGCTTTTTATCAGTTTCCGCTAGTGATGAAATCGGGTGGGGTAGAAAATAAAATCGGCACGGTCAAATTATACGCTGATGAAGGCTATATTTATGACAGCATGCAATCAGGCATATTCTTACTGATAATTAATGCCTTGATAAAAACCGCAGCCATCTTTGTATTAGTGACCATTGTCTTTCGAAAATTGTTGACTGCGCCTTTGGGCAAGCTGGCGTTTCAAGCCAGCAAAATTAATGCTGATGATATGAAAAGTTCCCATATTAATATCGCTCAGAATCCAAATGATGAGTTGGGCATGTTGCAAAGTGCATTGAACGACATGATGCACAAAACAGCTAGCTCGTTTGAGCAACTTGATAGCCTCAATAAAAACCTTGAAAAAATCGTCGATGAACGCACCTTAGAGCTGCAGCAATCGGTTGACCAATTACATACACAGCAAGCACAGTTGAAAAATGAAATTGAGGTTCGCCATCAATCAGAAGCGGCATTAAAGACGTCATTAGATGAGCTTAAAAAGACGCAAAATCAACTGATTGAATCTGAGAAAATGGCGTCCTTGGGTGGCCTGGTTGCAGGCGTAGCGCATGAAATAAATACCCCTGTTGGAACCAGTTTAACAGGGGTTTCTCATTTCAAGAATACCATAGAAAATTTGCATAAAAAGTACGAGCAGGGCGAGTTAGAAGAAGATGACTTTTTAAAGTTTATTAAAGACTCGACCGCGCTGACCAATACCATTGAAGGCAGCCTAGAGCGGGCAGCAAACCTAGTAAGGAGCTTTAAGCTTGTTGCGGTGGATCAATCCGCAGAAGAGGTCAGAGAGTTTGATATTGTACAGTATTTAAAAGACACCATGACCAGCTTAAATAGCCAGTTAAAGCAATCCAACATCGCGTTTCGTATCGATACAGAGCGGGAGGTTTTTTTGATTAAAAACTTCCCCGGATCATGGGCGCAGATCTTTACTAATTTAATTCAAAATACGTTGATCCATGCCTATGAGCCACAAGTACATGGAGAAGTGATGATTAAATTTGTGCAAGATGGACAAGACTTGGTGGTTTTGTTTTCCGATGATGGCAAAGGCATGACTGAAACGGCCAAGAAAAAGGTCTTTGACCCATTTTATACGACCAATCGAGGAAACGGCGGGTCCGGATTAGGTATGAATATAATTTTTAATATTGTGACGCAAAAAATGCAGGGCGCTATCTCTGTAGATTCAACCCCCAATTGCGGCACTACATTTACGATCAAAGTTCCGATAAACGTACAACCTGCATGCATGGGTGAATCAAATGGCACTGTTTAAAAAGTCCAATAAACCTAAAGTGGAAAAGCAAGGTGCATGGAAAGTCCTGATTGTTGATGATGAGCCAGATGTTCATACAGTCACTAAGATTACCCTGAGTGATTTTGAATTTGACGGTAAGTCCATTGATTTTGTTAGCGCCTATTCTGGTGAGGAGGCGAAAAAAATCATGGCAGAGCACGGTGATGTTGCGTTGGTATTACTCGATGTGGTCATGGAGACGGATGATGCAGGGTTACAGGTCGCCGAATTTATTAGGAAAACGCTAAATAATCACCTTACACGCATTATTTTAAGAACGGGACAGCCCGGACAGGCACCGGAAAGAACCGTCATTGTGAATTATGATATTAATGATTACAAAGATAAAACTCACCTCAGTAGCGACAAGCTTTTTACGGTGGTCTATACCGGGTTGAGAGGGTATAGAGATATTCAAGATATTGAAACTGCAAGAAAGAAGCTCGAAACTCACCGCCAAGGATTAGAGCAGGTAATCGACTCGACCACCAGTTTATTTCGTATTCGGAGCTTGCGAGAGTTTGCCAGTGGTCTATTGGTGCAAATCTCGACGCTATTACACGCAAACAAACCATCAACACAGAGTAATCATTTTGCTGTGCGAAAGGTGCAAGGGCGCTTTGAATATCTTGCGGGCAATGGAGAGTACGGTTTTAACACATCAGATTATCTTGATTTACCTGAGCATATATTGGCTCTACTGGAAAAAGCCTGCGAGCAACAAAAATCGCTCATCGAACATGACTGCTTTGTGGGATATTTTAAGACGTATAACGCAGAAGAAAATCTTATTTACTTACAAGGGATCACCGCCATCGATGAGCTAGATACCAAACTTCTTGAGCTGTTCTCTAACAATATCACCGTGGCTTTTGATAATTTGGAGTTAGATAAGGAAATATATGATACCCAATCTGAAATCATTGAAACATTGGGGGAAGTCGTCGAAAGTCGCTCAAAAGAAGCGGCCAATCATGTTAAGCGGGTTGCTCATTTATCCAGAGCACTTGCCTTATGGATAGGGCTGCCAAATGCACAAGCTCAAGAGTTATTTATGGCGGCCCCAATGCATGATGTCGGTAAAGTGGCGATCCCCGACTCCGTTTTACTAAAACCCGGCAAACTAGATGATGAGCAGTGGCACATTATGAAAACCCATGTGTCTGTCGGTCAGGAGATTTTTTCTCGCTCAAAACGCCCAACGTTAAAGGCAGCTGCCATTGTGGCGGGTGAGCATCATGAGAAGTTTGATGGGTCTGGTTATCCAAATGGTTTGTCTGGTGAAGACATTCATATATACGGCCGGATAGTGGCCTTGGTGGATGTGTTCGACGCTTTATCGCATAAACGATGCTACAAAGATGCATGGAGCATGGATGAAGTATTGGCCCTGTTGGTCAAAGAGAAAGGGCGGCACTTTGACCCTCAGTTAGTGGATGTGTTTATTGAGCATATTGATGATGTACAGGGCATTATGGATAAGTACCCCGATTAAATTGGAGCATAAAGTAACTTAGCTATTATTGCCAAGTCATTAGGTGTGAGGCGTTTGAGTTAGTCTCACACTCAGAGTGGTTATATTACAAAAAACGGATAAGCAGCTGTTGATCAAGCAGTCACACAAGGTTGGTTATTTATTGTGTTGATCAAAAATAAAACAAGTGTTACTGTTTTGATGCAAAATAAATAATAAAAAGGAAATTGAAATGAAATTAAAACTAAAAAGCAAACAAATTAAAAACCTTTCTAAAGATAGGGCTACGCTTCCAGCAGGTGCTACACCTCAAGTTGGTGGTGGTATTTATATCGATCATACTCGCCTAGCTAGCTGTTATATTTGTAATATCGGTAAATAGATCGAGATTTTCATCTGGGCTGAAAAGCTTTGCTGAAATTATTGACGGTAAAATCATCCCAGTTGATAAATTAAGCGTTAGTGTATTTATCAAAGGTTAAAAATAAATAAAAATAAATAAAAAGGAAGTCGAAATGAAATTAAAACTAAAAAGCAAACAAATTAAACACCTTTCAAAAGATAGAACGGCCGTTCCTGCTGGTGCTACGCCTCAGATTGGTGGTGGTATTTATATCGATCATACTCGCCTAGCTAGCTGTTATATTTGTAATATCGGTAAATAGTTCTAGATATTTATCTGGGCTGAAAAGCCCAGATATCGCGCTAACGGTGACATTGCACATCGTTAGTTTCACTCAGCTTCTTCGTTGAGCTTTTAATCTTGATGAATGTCAGGCTCCAATAATTTAGATATGGTCAGTATCTGCTGTCGTCACCCTGACGCACGTCAGGAGCCATAAAATGGCATGGCTAATCATTTAAGGTTCAATGAGCAACGAGTATGAAACGTCATCTAGTTTGATGCACCATACAACACTTTGCGCCTGATTTTAACAATTTAACCTTTAAAATTGTGTGCTTCAGAGTGTTGGTTATTTTTTCCGAGCTTTCCACGTGCCACCGTATTGATAGGTTTGAGCAAACCGCTTTTTGATGACCAATAAGCAAGGCCCGCAAATAAAATGCCATTGAATATGGTTGTCATATCGGCATCGGTACATGACCTCTTTACTCTGTTGGCAGTGTGTACAACGTTTATGGCGTATTCGCATGATATTGGTATTTAATCACTATGTGGAAAAAGTACCGCTAAATTACGCGCTCTGGATGTTCTACTCTCCAGTCACTCCAACCTTATCAGAGTACAATCTATAAAAATGGATGAACCAAAGTGCACGTAATTTAGTCGGTACTAATAGTACGTAATAGAATGTAATTCGATCAATATAAGCAAAATATACACGATATTGCGTGGCTGATATCACTATAAATCAAGCCTGTTTTATAAAGTAAAGGAAGATAAAATCAGGGAGCGCTTTTCTGTTACACGCTGAAAAATCAGTCTAGTTGCACTGTATTTGTCTTTTCGGATTGTCGTTGAACCTGCTGCTTCAAATTAAAACTATCAGGCCGTCTGAATTAAAATCATTTATCGCTTTTTGTATTAATTTATTCCTATAATGAATGTGTTTGGTTGATCAATTATTGCGAGAATAGTAATGTGAATTTGCTCACTTGAGCGAAAATAGAATAATAAGGAAATAAAATCATGAAACTCAATTTAAATAAAAAGAAGTTAAAAGCACTATCTGAGGACTCGGCTCGAATTCCATCAGCAGCGACAAAAGAGATTGCAGGTGGCGTTGTTTCTCGCAATGTGTGGTGCTCATATCAAAATTGTACTTCACGCCTGTGTTGATCAAACAACTCAGTACTTAAACTTTAAATGAACTCAGACAGCACTGTGAGCTTAATTATAGGCTCACTTTTCATGACACAATACCGTGTAAAATCTTAACTCTCTCTCGTTTCATTACTCAATAAGACTCGATGCGTGACTGAATTACCGTACTAATGAGGCAAATTTGTGCATATATGCGGCGAATGCTCAGGCCATAGACGTTGTCGACTTATGTTGAAGGTACAGTGCAACTCGTATAAACCTAAAGTGCATGCGAGCATCGTTGTACTTGAGCGCGACAACCTCTTTATTCATGGCATTTTGGTGTATTATTGCGGTGAGTATAATTGAATACTGTAGATAGTAAGCAGAGAGTCATATGGCCAGTACAGCGCATGCTTTACATATTTTGGTAAAGCACAAAGAGCAAGCGGAAGATATCCTTAAGCAATTAAAAAAAGGGGCTAAGTTTCAAACCCTAGCCAAGAAACATTCAACTTGTCCGTCAGGGAAAAAGGGCGGAGATTTGGGAGAGTTTAGGCGTGGTACCATGGTGCCTCAATTTGACAAAGTCTGCTTTTCTTGTGAGGTACTGACCCCACAGCTGGTTAAAACCAAGTTTGGTTGGCATATC
Source organism: Pseudoalteromonas luteoviolacea CPMOR-1 (assembly GCF_001625685.1). Lineage (GTDB taxonomy): Bacteria > Pseudomonadota > Gammaproteobacteria > Enterobacterales > Alteromonadaceae > Pseudoalteromonas > Pseudoalteromonas luteoviolacea_K. The sequence goes on from NZ_AUYC01000036.1 coordinate 19,428, forward strand.
ATTAAGGTGTTGTATCGCACGTAAAATGTAGACGGTTAAATTTAGTGAGGCTTTATCGGGTATCGAAAGGCTAAACATGTAAGGCTGAATGACGTTTCCAATGTGCGTTGTTTTTGATTCTCTCTAGACTCGTTAAATAAGACTGCACGTAGTTTTTTTCAAAAGGCAGCGTGAAATTGCTCGCGCCGCCTTTTGTTATACTTTACTTCTTTTTAGACGTCTCAAATTCGCCATTCAGGTACTTATTAATGATGCTACCTAAGTTTTCAAAATATCCTGTTAGACCAGTTTGAACTGGTTCAAAAAACGCTTTATCCAGTGCTTTATGATCTGCAGGGTCTTCTAGATCTAACTTAGTCAGTCTGCCATACATTGAGTTTAGGTCACGCATACTTTCCATAACGCCCATATCAATTGGCTGTGAGATGAATTCAGCCGACACCTCGTAACTTGCAGCAGCGTGGTAGTTATCTAAACCAAAAAAGCTGCGTGTGTATAGGCCATGTCCCTCAGCATAAAAGTTTGTACACCCATATTGCGTGCAATACATATCGACTAACGTTTGTGCTTCGGTAATTGAAATCACCACATCTATTCCTTTGGCCGTTAATTCACTTCTTTCGGCCTCAAGGCTTGGGTTAAATTGCCATTGTTTATCTTTGATAAATACAAAGCCGCTAGAAGCCCGTTTATTGCTTAACGTTTTGTCTAGCAGTACAACGTCAGCATTTGCCCCTTCTTTGAGTTTATTTTTTAAAGTCTCAAAAATATGCTGTTTCATTTTTACATCAACTTCGTATTGTTTCGTGAAGTTGTTGAAAATGGTCGTACCGATATGTGTATGTGTGAGCTTGTCACTCACGTCGATAACCAAAGCAACTTTGGGTTGATTTTTCGGTTGATAATCATTAACCGGAGGAACATAAATAGTATTACAGGCGCTGATGAATAGCGTGATTGCAATGATGAATAACGACTTTATTTTGCTCATTTACTTGTTTATTTAACATTAAAGAATAGCACGTATTTTACTCAATTCAGGAACGTTGGTCTCGGCAAATATTCGTCATTCAATGCATTTGTGTAAAAAATTGTAATAATGTGATTTTTGGCATAATAGTAAGGTTTTTAAGGTATTGAGCTTTCAGCTTAATCTTCTGATGTGCTATCGAAAACATCGGGAAGCTCTTGTTATGTCATATTGCTGCCGTGATAGTGAGTCCTTTCACTGCACTGCTTTATTTAAGAGTACTGACGAGGGCTAAATCAGCAAACTCTTCAGGTTTCATGTCTTTAACAATTTTTCCATCTTTAATCTCAATGATGCGATCCATCATCGCAATGACATCATAAGAATGCGCGATAGAGATGACGGTTTTACCTTTCATTAATGTTTTCAAAGAGCTAATAAACTCAGCCTTTAAAACCGGGTCCAAGGCGCTGGTGGCTTCATCTAAAAGTAGTATGTTTTTATCCCTTAAAATTGCTCTAGCCAGTGCCAGTCGTTGACGTTGACCGCCTGATAATTGCCCGCCATTTTCTCCAATGAAGGCTGATAAACCTTTACGGCCTCGTGCATCTGTGTAGCTCTCTACAAACTCCAAAGCATTTGCTTTTTCAAGGGCGAGCCTGACTGACGCTTTACTGACGTTGTGCAAACCAAACGCGACGTTCTCATAGATACTTTGATTAAAAAGACCAATATCTTGATTTAAAAAGCTAATCTCATTACAGACTTTGTCCGTTGGGTAGTCCTCTATATTTTTACCATCAATATATATGGCACCACTTTCAATCTCATCAATACCACAGAGCATATTTAGCAATGAAGACTTGCCTGCGCCAGAAGGACCGATGATCCCGACTTTCTCACCGGGTTTTATTTTTAAGCAAAAATCAGTAAAAAGCGGTGCTTTATTTTCATAGGCGAATTCGACATTTTTGAAGGTGATTTTTCCCCTTGAAGCATGAAAGTTTCCTTCATCTTCAAGCGGCTCAATATCCTCTAAAAACTCGTTGACGACTTCTCTGCCCACAGTGACCTGCCCCCAAGATACAAAAAAGGCATCAAACTCCTCTTGGCACCACTCTGACAGTGAGATCACGCGATAGACCAGGGCTAATACCATAGAAAACTCACCGATGGACAAACTATGGTTGATCCATAGCTGTAGACACAACGCGCCGGTGCCCACAATTAAAATACCGTTAATTAGACCTACGACAGAGGCAAAATTAGAAAAAACACGATATTCTTTAGCCACGACTCTACGATGACGCGTCGCCCATTTTTCAGCAAATTGTTGTTCATACTCATTACTTGATAGCATTTTTACAGTGCGAATGCGTGCGAAACGCTCGGTGAATTTACCGGTAATTTCGGCGCAGCTTTGTGCTTCAAGTCGGTTAGTCGTTTTGGCCTTTGGGATCCATTGGCCAATTAGCATAGCTAAAAACAACCCGGTCCAAATAATAAACGGCAGTGTAAGCCAGCCACTAATATTGCCCACGTAAAATAGCAGCGCGCCTAAAAACGCCAGTAAAAAACCGGCAAAGCCACAAAATTGCAATACCACATCAATAATGGCTTCGGAGGTATCAACAATCACAATGGCAGTAGAGCCCGGATCATCTTCTTCGTGGTAACTCGCTGGAGAGGCAATGAGTGTACGGTAGAGTTTAATGAGGGTGTTTTTTTGTAAGTTTGGGCCAAGCAATTGCTGGAAAACGAGGTTTTTAAAGAGTGTGATGGTCGGGATGACCACCGCAATTGCAATCGCTATGAGTGCCAGTTCAGCCCCTTTTTCATTGAGCTTAGTGTTATCATTGGCAGTATCTAACCAATCAACTAACTCACCTAAAAAGTCGAAGGTGATAATTTGTAAAATACCACCGAGCAACGAAATAACAAAGGCAACAACTATCCAACCAGAAAACTCCTTTGTGCACTGACGGATAAAAGGCAAGTTGTTAGGTGCTTCATCCAATTGGCTATCAAAGGTGTCTTTGTGACCCATCTTTTCAAATAACTTAAATAGTGATTTCATTGCTTTGCGTGGCACCTAGATATATCAAGTGAAGCTCAAGCTGTATGGCTTGAGATAAAAATGAATAAGCCACTGACACGAATCATGCTTCGTTGCAGTGGCTTGTCATGTAGACTCATCTGCTTCTATGGCAGACAAGGCTCAGTGTTATTCTTCGTCATCATCGCTGTTGGATGTTTCAGGCGTATAGTCATCCCAGTCACCGGCTTCAGGCATTGATAACGCATCGACGTTTTCACATTTGATTGCTTGATTGACGTACTCACGCATGTCTTTAGATAAGAAGAAAGCGCCAAAATGGGACTCTGGGGAGTAATATTTTGTTTGAATATCCGCTTTGTTATAGCGAGCTTCAATTTCTTCAAGTGAGAGGGTATTGATAGCGCCGCTACGCGTTGCCCAGATAAATGCGTGTGAACCGCCAAAGTAGTCATAACAGCCGCCCAGATAAATACCGGCTGGGTTGCTAAACGCTTGAGTTAAACGCGACACCATAGATTGCATCATATAAGGTTCAAAGTAAGGTGTGCCACCTTGTGCAACCAAGATCCCATCGGCTTTTAACGCGGTTAAGCAATTAGCAAAGAATGATTGAGTGAATAGGGTTTCTGAAGCGCCGCCATCTGGATCTGCGGCATCTAGAATGATCAAGTCAAAGCAATCACTGTATTGGGAGATGATTTCGGCACCATCGCCAATACGCAGTACAAATCTCGGGTCATCAAATGCGCCATTGTTAATCTCTGGCAAATATTGTCGGCTAAGTTGAATGATTTGCTCATCAATATCCACCATGACCACGTTTTCCACGCTGTGGTGCTTTAATACCTCTCGGGCACTTCCGCCATCACCGCCGCCAACAATGAGTACATTTTTAACCTTATTGTGAAAAAGGATTGGTACGTGTGCCATCATTTCATGATAAATGTGTTCGCCTTTCGTGGTCACTTGAATACCATCATCGATGCGCATTACTTTACCTAGGTGGCGAGTTTCAAAAATGCTGACATCTTGAAACTCAGTTTCTACGTCGACCAAATCATTTTCTGAACGAAGTGCAACGTGAACGCCACTTGTCATTTGCTCGTAGTGCCATTTAATCTTAGTCATTTGCTTGAATACTCCGTTTGTTATGCGGTTTGCAAGGTTGGCTGTAATTGGGTGTGTAAAAGAGGCTGAAATTCTCCGGTGTCGCTGATAGAGCCGCCCCTTGTGAGGGTATTGACGACCATCTTTTCTGGCTGAAAGTAGTGCTCTATGACGGGGAGGCATAGTTCTGGCTTCGCATCACCACACATAAAAATGTCCATGGCGGCAAAGTTATATTCAGGCCAGGTATGAATAGAAATATGACTTTCTGCCAAAATGATCATGCCCGATACACCGCCATTGGTTTCGAAAGGGTGTAAATGGGTTTTCAAAATCGTCGCATTCGCAGCGTTGGCACAGTCAATCATCATTTGCTCAATACGCTTCTCACCAATGAGATTAGAGGCTTCGAAAATATCGATAGTAATGTGCTGACCTAACGGGTTCACTAACTCTGGTTTTGATGAGGAGATATTCATTCTTTTACTCAGTGTCCTGTATTAATGTGGCTCTGGGTATAGATTTCATATCCAAAGGCACTGGCATAGGAAAAGCAATCTGCATCGTGCTTTTCCGAATACAGACATTCCAGCATTGAAATGTGCAACGATTGTGGAAAATGCAATGTGGGATTAAAAGGGGTTATGAGATATCAAAAGGCGTTGAAGATGTTTGACACTTTGAATGGTCACCTATTATTGTCGTGAATAGGTCTCTAAATGCTTATAATTTGGCGGAAAATCTGTCAATTTTAGCTATTTAGTCGTTTAGCTCTAATTTATTGCGGCATTTAGGGAATGTACTACATCCCCAAAACTCGGTACCCAGCTTTTGACCTTTTTTAGCGGTTCTGATCACCATTTCAGCCCCTCATTTTTTGCAAATTTGACTGTCCGATTTGCGCTTTACTAATGCTTTGACATGCTTAATATGCTGGCGATTAGTCTTAAACCCAGGCCTCAATCTTCCACTTTCAATTTGTGTGATAATTTGCTCGACTTCATCGTCTGTGAAAATATGAGTTGTTTTACTTTTAATATATTTAATACCGCCTCGTGCATACTGCACATTATCTGGCATTGTTGTTTTAAAAGTACTATCGCCAATAAATATAATGACGGAAAAAATAGAGGCTTTATCAATACTTAAATGTGACTCGAGTGTTTTGATGTGTTTATAGTTTTGATGTAATGGGTTTTGGAATTTAGTAGTGTGTTTGAAAATTTTTTGAGTCCATGTTTTTTGACCGGCACCGCCATAAATCCACCCTTTCATATTTTTGGTTTCAATAACAAAAATACCAAATTGTGAGACAATGATATGGTCTATTTGTGTAGTCCCCTCATTGGTTTCTAAAGTCACATCTTTAATCAGGTGATAAACTTGCTTATCTAAGAAAATTTTGATGAGTATATTTACTAGCCATTCACCCAAAATACCTTTGAATCTAGCTGATTTTAAAGTGGCAATAAAAATAAAAAAGGCCGCCAGATATCCCAGCCCCATTTGCAACATATTAATTATCTTTGTGAAATCCATTTATCAATCTACTCATCCTTTTTCAATTAATTTACGCTAAAAAAGTAGCGTTTATCAAATTATTTATTGCTTTGTCTCTGAGGTTTGATTATTATGCGCTCGTTTAATTAACCATCAACTAACTGTAGAGGAGTAAAAATCATGACATTGACATCATTATCCTTTGCAGGTCTTGTCCGCTAAGTAGCAAAAAGCTATCTCATAACCCTTTTTTCAAGGTCATGGCTTTTTGGTAAAGCTACGCCCCGGTCAACTGACCTGCCAATACGTTTTTCGTTTCAAATCCTATTTAAAGGTATTGGTACTATGGGCAAATCCGTCCAAAAGATCACTGAAAACGTTAGTCTTATTGCATCCAAAGAAACTTGGATCGAGGGGCTAGCCGTACAGCAACTGATTAAAACATCAGAATTAACAGGCATGCAGCGCGTTGCGGGTATGCCAGATTTGCACCCAGGCAGAGGCTATCCGATAGGTGCAGCATTTTTTACAGCCAGCACACTCTACCCAGCATTGGTGGGCAATGATATTGGCTGTGGTATGTCATTGTGGCAAACCTCGACAAAAGTATCCAAAGTCAATCTGGATAAAATGGCAAAGAAATTCGAACACGTAGAATGCCCATTAGATGATAGTTGGGCAGACTGTGTGGCGGCTAGAAAGCATGACAAAGGGATCATAAATATTGCGTTTGACCATGCGCTGGGCACTATTGGTGGTGGCAATCACTTTGCTGAGTTTCAAGCCATAGATGAAATTTATAACCAACCGGCGCTAGATGAGCTTGGGCTCAATAAGCAGCACTTACAGCTACTCGTTCACTCAGGTTCACGGGGACTGGGTCAGTCGATATTGGTCAATCACATTGCGACTCACAATCATGATGGGATCACGGTGACCCATGCTGGTGACCAACATAGCGACTTTGAAGATTACATTCAAAAGCACGACGAAGCCGTTCGCTGGGCTGAATTGAATCGCGAGTTAATCGCAAAACGATTTTTACAGGCGATCCGCGCCACTGGGAACTGCGCACTGGATGTAAATCACAATCTCGTATCGCCGAAATGTATAGCGGGAGTGCAAGGTTGGTTGCATCGCAAAGGTGCCACACCCAGTGATCAAGGTTATGTGGTCATACCTGGCTCTCGTGGTGATTATAGCTATCTCGTAAAACCGCTTGAGGGAGCAGAGGAAAAGCAAGTCACGAGTCTATATTCATTGGCACATGGTGCAGGTCGAAAATGGAAACGCGGCGAGTGTCATGGCCGATTGAGTCACAAGTATAAACGTGCAGATCTGTATCGTACGTCACTGGGCAGTCGAGTTATATGCGGTAATAAAGAGCTGTTGTATGACGAGGCTCCTCAGGCATATAAAAAATGTGAAACTGTGATCAGCGACATGGAGGATGCAGGGTTAATCGAGGTTGTGGCGAGATTAAGGCCCGTTTTAACCTTTAAGACCAATGGGAGTTGTTCGTCATGATATTACTGCAATTATCATCAGGACAAGGCCCAATAGAATGCTGCAAAGCCATTGGTCTAGCACTGCGCGCAATAGAAAAAGAATGTCAGTTAAATGGGGTCGGTCTGACCATCGTCGATACCGTACCTGCACAGCAAAAAGGCTGTTTTAAGTCGGCTTTGGTCCAGCTAGAGTCACCCAATCAAGCGTGTGCAAAGCAGTTGGCGCGAGCTTGGCAAGGCGCCATGTTATGGGTGTGTCAAAGCCAATATCGGCCTAAACACAAACGTAAAAATTGGTTTTTCAGCGGGCAAATGTTTGAGCTTAATGAAGCACAATTTAATCGCAGTGTGACATTTCAAACGTGTCGTGCATCAGGGGCTGGCGGCCAGCATGTGAATAAGACAAATTCGGCAGTCCGTGCAATACATAATGAAACAGGGATTGCTGTGCGAGTAGAAAGTGAACGCAGTCAGCATGCGAATAAGCGGTTGGCGAAGGTGTTACTGTTTCAAAAGTTGGAATTGCATAAACAGAAGCAGATGACATTGCAAGAGCAAGCACGTTGGCAGCAGCACTGGGACCTTGAACGAGGTAACCCTGTGAAGACATTTAAAGGAGATAAGTTTGTCTTGGCCTGCTAAGTGCAAACGCTTAATTGGAATATGACAAAGTTACTTTTTATATGCAGTAGAAATCAATGGCGTAGCCCGACTGGTGAGCACATTTTAAACCCATTCACGGGAAGAACTCAGCTCAAATAAGTGGGTAAATTGTTATTTATTTTATTGAGAAAAAGGATATGAGCTATGGGCTCATATCCTTTTTTTATGCTTATAAATGATGTTTTTTTAACCTTTTATATTAAATAATAACAGGAAACAGCTCACCACATATTTCTTTATTTGAGTACTCTGAGAGCTTCAAGTTTAGCTTATATTTACAAGTTGATTTAACTAGATTGTGATACTTCCTCAATGAATATTGATCTGAGAATAGAAATAATAAAAGTCGAGTAACGATAGGTGGGTCACTACAAGTGTTGCAGATAAATAAATGCTTTTGTCTTTTTTTGTTTTGTTTTTTTAGTGTTTTTTACTTATTTATTGTATTAAATATTAAATATTTAATATTGGTACATTTATTAATCAAATGATTTTTGGATTATAAAATCAGCACCTTGAACTTTAGGGTGCTTTAACAACCATAAATGTATAAAGGAATAATATACAATGAAATTACTAAACAAAGCTTTAGGCGCCACGGTATTCGTGCTTGGCATGTCTGCAAATTTAGCATCAGCAGCGCAAGTTACAATTACAGAACGAAACTATGGTGGTGGTATCATCTTTGAAGAGTTAGATGCGGTGTTAGATGATAGCCAAGGCGGTACATTTTCGATGACGGTGAGTGAAAACCATTTCACTGTGAGCGCGACAGACAGTAACGGTCGTAGATTCAGCTGCCGCATGAATGGCATAGTGACGTATGATAAGCCTAATTTACTTGAAAAAGTGACTAATATCGCATCTGCTTTCTCGGCAGGTGACAGAGTGCAAATTGAAACTCAAAAAGGTGTGTTACCGCAAACATGTCACGTTAAAAAGCTTCTCAATTTCTAAATTAAATTGAGTGTTGAACCTGCAAACGCAGTGCGCAATGTCATTTTATAGGATCAGCATGTGCTGATCCTATCCAACAAATTAAATGCTGTGTTTATTTTTATAATATTAGTGCTGTCACTCACATAAATAGGATGTTGCTTTAACCACCTAGAAATCACATACAAAGCATATGATTTGCATGTAAAAGTGAGTGAATACTCATCTTCATAAACTTGATTTAAGTAGTGTCATGGCGATTTGTCATACGAAAGAGGGTGCGGCGTCTTGCTAATTCAAGTAAAGTGACCAGATCGCACTTTCGAATTTGTTTCAGTACGACATTTACACTTTGTAAGTCCAACTGTACTTAGTCGACAGGTGGCACATATCAACATCGCTGTTTGAAGGCAATTATGAAAAAAACATTTGAATTAACTCACCCAAAGATTAAATTAGCTAGGCGTGTAGACGCTGTTAAACATGAGATTAAAAAGTACCTCAAGCGAGAGCGTAATAAAACGTTACCTGCTGGCGCGGATTTTTGGGATTTTGATTGTAAATTCGGTAATACTGAAGCTGAAGCACAGCCTGTACACGTATCACAGCTCAATAAACTCATCGATAAAACGCAACAAGAGAACTTGACGTCTTTTTATGTTGAAATTTTGGCAAAAGAGGGTCACAGGCAAGTACGTATTGCAGAAGATGATGCGGACTGATAACGCGACACATCTGTGATGTAAGTGGGGCGGTGATCACATCGTCCCCATTTTATTTTACATTTTTATTGGCCAGTCGATAAGTTAGTGTGCTGAATTACATATAAGGATAACGCACAACGCCAACCTTTTTTATTGTGTTAAAAACATAATATTACACCTCATCAAAGTAAAATCCCACCAATGTAGCCGTCCTCTATTTAGCGACGATTGAACTCATAGAAAGCCAAATTACCAGATAGAAAGATATACATAGTTGTACAACTTGTTACGGAAAGGAAATGGATAAGTTGCATTTTTCTTGACAGGTTAAAAGTGCAGATGCTAGAAAATAAAACGAACCCAAAAAAGGAACTTATTATGAGAATTAAAAAACAATACCTAGCTGGTTTGGTTTCAGCACTTTTGTCTATGAATGCATTGGCAACCACAGATCGTGACTATGAGCACCGTTGGCTTGATCCAAATGGCGATCCTATGCTGGCATTGCAGTGGAACTTGTTGAACTCAGGTGCACTTCAAAACTCCAAATCGGGGATCGATTTAAACCTTTGGCAAACCCATATTTGGGGTCATAAAGGTCAAGATGTGCTCGTCGCTGTGATCGATACTGGTGTTGATGTGAGTCATGGTGATTTAAATTCCAACATGGCTGACGATCCACTAATTGATGCGGTTCCCACGTCTCGCTCAAGTCATGGCACCATGGTTGCGGGCATTGTTGCTGCGGCCCAAAACAATGTTGGAGTGAGGGGCGTTGCACCTGAAGCGACCATGGCTTCTTTTGCTAATTTTGGTGGGACGTTCGAGAGTCATGAGCAGTGGAAGGTGAGCCACGGCTTTGACGGTAATAATTTGGATAACTCAACAGCTGATAGGATCCGGATTTTTAACAAAAGTTATGGCATGAGTCCTGTTGTGAGTATGCCTTACACTTTCTCAAAAACGGTGAAAGATGCGCAAGGAAATGACGTCTTATTTTTTAGCCAACCAGAGCAAGAAAAAATCTACGAAACGGTATCTTTATCAACGCATTTAGATCCCCGCACAGCCGTTTTTGTACAAGCTGCCGGTAATGCATATCAGCGTTCTCGTATTCATTATTTTACTGAAAATAGCATCGCTTATTTAGGTTATACCGTTCCTGAAAAAGACAATCATGGTTTGCCATGGACAAATAGTAATTCATTTTATACAACGGCTAACTTCTGGAATTTATCCGTCAGTGCCTTGAGTGCAGATGGGGTTTTATCAAGTTATTCTACGGTGGGTAGTAGTGTATTCCTGACCGCACCAGGTGGAGGTGACCGAGCAACACCAGGACATGCGACGCCACGGATCTCTTGTGCCTTTATTGTTGAAAACCTAGATACGAATTTTGATTGCAGTGATTATGACGACTTTACTGTCAGAATGAATGGTACCTCGTCAGCTGCGCCAAATACGTCAGGTGCAATTGCATTGCTCTTGTCTGCCGCAGAGCAGCAAAATCACGACCTGACACCTCGTGATATTCGTCATCTACTCGCACGAACGGCGACTAAGGTTGATCCAACGCGTGGCGATATTGAGGTCAATGGCATCACAGGTCTTGAGGGGTGGTCAACTAATGCTGCTGGGCATGAGTTTTCTCCTTATTATGGGTTTGGTCTTTTAAATGTCGATAAAGCGACTGAATTGGTGCGACGTTATGCCATTGAAGATTTACCTTCTGAACTCGTAAAGACGCCTTGGTATGGGCTAAATAATAAGGTTGATGCACCAATCTATGACGATGCAACACGAACAACAACGGCGAGTATTAAAGTAGAAGATGATCTGTTTATTGAAGGGGTGCAAATTCGTCTCAATGCAACCCACGCACGTATTTCTGATTTAAAAGTTGAGCTTGAGTCGCCAAATGGGACTCGCAGTATAGTGATGTCACCGTTCAATAACCTGATCGGTCAGAGCTTAGTGTTACCAGAGCAAGCGCCTGGCAGCACAGATGGTTATAATGATCACCTTATGCTGAGTTATAAGTTCTGGGATGAAAAAGCCAATGCGGGTAATGGTGAGTGGAAAATTCACATCACAGATATGAGTAGCGAACCATTAAACTATACCCTGCATGTCAATAATGAAAGTGAAGTCGTGTCGGTTGCTAATGATACTCAGCCAGGGTTACTTGATAGCTGGTCAATCCGTATTCTTGGGCACAAGAATAAAGTCACCAAGAAAAAAGCATTATGAGTTATTTCTAAGCTAAACCGGTAACGGGTTTAGCAAAATACAAATCTGATTTGATGGGGTCAACACTCGACCCCATTTTTCTTACCATATCTATGTAACCATGAAGTACTTCAGTCGAGTTAAGTATCATGATGTTTGACTACTTATAATGTACGTAGAGGTGTAACTTGATGAACTTATGGAGACTGCGAAACAGGCCCCATAGTGCGCGGCTACAGAATAAGAAATTAATTGGCAGCTTGTGTTTCTCTCTTCGCAGAAGTGAGCCTGCTCTCCAATCGCTCTAATTGCTCAGCGAGGGCATTTTGAGTCATTTCTAATTGTGCAATACTACTGCCAATTTCAAGTTGTTTTGCATCATTACCACGAGATTGAGATTTTAATTTATCTAGATCTGTGTTGATGGAAGTTAGTTGATTTTTAAGTGTTTCAGCGGCTTGTAATTGCTCTTCTAAAAGAGATAACTTAAAGACCAAATCTGTTTGGCTTTGGGCGAGTGTATCTACGCGTGCAGCGACTCCTGATTGTGCATTCACCTGCTTAGTTTGACTGCTTGCAATGGCGTTGGTCTGTTCTTTTAATTTTTTAATTTCAGATTGATTACGTCGCCAAGCTGACGCCCATAGTTTATCCATTTGTGACCAAAGTTCATCAGTTCGTTCGCTTAATGCCGTCAGGTTTGCTTGCATCGCACCTGCTGATAAACCCATTTCTTCTCCGGTTGCAGAAAGTGTGCGTTCCAATTCAGCGATACGTTTTGTCGATTCAATTAACTGTGCTTGTGTAGCTTGGTTTTGTTTATATAGACCATAAGCGCTGAATGCCAACGCAATAATCGCGGCGCTGCCTACCCATGTCATAAGACCTGGTTTTTTAGTTGATGTATGGTCTGGCTCAGGTGCTTGCTCTGGCAAAGGTACTTTGCTAGATGGGTTGAGGGACTGTTTAAAGGTTTCAACCTGATCTAAGTCGGGCGTAATACTGGGCAATTCAGGTTCAATTCTTTTATCCAACGCACTTTCCTCTTCTGAGCTTTTTATGGAGTAGGGCAGCTTACTTGAAAACGAAGACGGATGGAATCGACAAATCAATGCGCTGAGATGTGGTGAACGAAAATTAAGCTGAATGGCGCGCAGCTGCGTGATTGTTGCCAGTATGAATTGATATTAGGTGCGTGGGCTATGTGGTTTGACTGTACGATGAGCGCCTGTATCGCTATACCAAAGTACAGACGCGATATGAAGGTAAGTCATTTAAGTTTGGTGATTGGCTGAGTCATTGGTGGGAATATAACTTCTCAATATGAATTATATTAATAGCTCTATCTTGCGACGTACCGAACAATAGAACCATACTTTTTTATTTGTTTACCGCCCTCTTTCATCTATAACTTAATGTAATTATTGGGTATTTATTAATTTCATGGCAGAGAGCCCTCACTATACAAATGTGAATTTTTTAATAAATGTAACTTTTCCAATATGACTGACTGGCGAGTCATTTTCTTCCTGCTATTTTTTTGTATAAACCAGTCAAAAAATCGTAATGATAATTGATTGCACCGCCAAGGATCTACCAGGGGTTTAGGTAGAAGCTTGACTAAACGGACTCTTTTTTTACAGGCTAGGTACTATGGGGATTTCATACCACAGTTACATTGGGGCGACGGTTGATCAGTTGCCTCCACTCCCGTGTTCGGCAAGTGGACACCTCTCTTTAAGCACGCCCGTTGGTAGTTGTGTTGATAAATTTGGTCGAGTTTGGTTAGCGGATACAGCACACAATCGCGTGTTGGTATTTGACGCCAATATGGATCAAATTTTGGCAAGCTTTGGCACCGTAGGGTCTGGGAGTGAGCAGTTTAATATGCCTTTTAGATTAGTTACACATCCCGATAAAAACTGGATATACGTCACTGACATTGGCAATTTCAGAGTACACATACTGTCTTACTCAGAGTCATTAGAAATTAAAACGGTGAAGATCTTTGGCAATGAACCTGAGGTTGCGCTGCGAGGTCCTAATGGCATTGTGGTACATCAGGGTAAACTCTGTGTGGCCGATGAATTCTATGAAGGCCAGCATAGCGAATCTAGATTGGTTATCTTCAGTGAAGATGGCGAGTATGAACGAACCATTGAAAAAATTGTGCCAGATACAGGGGGCGAGGCAGTTCACCTGTTGTGGCCACAGGGGTTGAGTTTAGATAAAGACGGCAATATCTACATTTCGAATACCGGTTTTGCCACCGTGGTACGCTGTGATTGGCAAGGTAAAGGGGTTACTTTTAGTGCCACTGGCAAGTGTTATATCGACGGTTTGGCGCTATCTCGCGGTGTCTCTGTGATCCAAAACCGTGTGTTGATCCCTGGTGGCAAAGCCAATGCGATTTCCGTGTATGACTTGAATGGTCAATTCATGGGAAGCTTAGATGGCTTTTTTGCGCCAGTACAAATTACCGAGTTTAATGATCCTCAAACCATGTTGATCACCGAGCCATTTTTAGCGTCTTTACAAAAACATACGGTCAATCTAGCGACATTAAAGGGCGGGAAGTCTCGTTCTACCAAGGTACTAAAAGCGATAGGTGATGAGCGAGATAACCCGGGTCAGTTGCATTTTGTGACGTCTGTGGTGGGAGACGTCACGCAAACGCAATCTGGCTATTCAAGCAACGCGCCTTTGCTTGAGCATTGGATTGAGCATCAATTGGCACTGCAAGATCAGTTACTTAAAGTGATGCAGCCACCGGGTTTACCATCGTGGTTGAGCATTGCTCTGTCAGCGCAAACAGAGTGGGTGCAACGATGGCAACAAACCATGGTGCGGGTTTTTCTGAATGATAAATTTGATGACCCAGAAGACTTACTTTGGATGATGGACTCAGGCAATTATCAACTGCAAGCCACTGAAGACGGTAAAAGTGACTCAGCAAGGCCTATCAGTTTGCCCATGTTACCGGGCTCTTTAGGGATTGCTGCATTGACGCCAAATAAACCGTTGCCAGGTCAGCTCGATTACAGCGTGCCTTTGCTGGTGGTGAGCAACTACCTCAGTGGTATAGTGACCATTTTGCAATACAACGACACCTTGGGTGAGCTTGTACCCTATACTGTATTTGGTGGCCTTGGCACAGGGGATGAGCAGCTCAACCAACCGCAGGGGATCGCCATCGACCCAACCAACAACGATATTTTAATTGCAGACTCAGGCAATAACCGCATTTGTCGCTGGCGACTTTCAGATACCGGCGGACCATTTTTGGTACATACCTTCGGCCGTTTGGGCTCTGAGCACGGGGAGTTTCACACGCCATCCGATATCACCGTCGATGAACAAGGTCAGTGCTTTGTCACAGATCAAAATAACAATCGCATTGAAGTGTTTGACAGCCGTGGAAAATGGTTACGCTCGTTTGGTAAAGAGGGATATGGCACAGCCAGTGAAAGTTTTTTATTACCGACCAGTATTGACCATGAGAATGGCTATTTGTTTGTCTCGGACTTAGTGAATCGTGCCATTAAGGTGTTTAATTGCTCCGGTGAATTTTTAGAGTCATTCAGTGGATTTGGTGCTGACAGAGACAAAGGTCAACTGTGGCTGCCATACCTATTGCACGTGAAAAATAATAAGGTCTATTTACCTGATTGCGCATTAAACCGAGTCAACGTGTATCAATTTAATATTTAACAAGGACTGTACATCCGCTATGACTGGATGTGGTATGTGAACATAGCCATGTGTACAGGGAATGCCAGGGGGAGTTATGGAAAGTGTATTTAAGCGTGCACAGGGTAAAAAGCTGTCACACCGAAAGTCACAAGAGTCGAACGGTGTTTGCCAAAAATCAGAGGCCGACTCTAAGCAATTATTGCAGCAGTTTCAGGATGTGATTAAGCATGTTGAAACCAATGCCGAGGATGAAGGGTCGTGCAAAGATGCATTGCGACGCTTGTATACCAGTCATGAATCCAGCTTTTCTGCCAAGAAAGTGACTGGTCCGCACGAGTAACAAGGAGGTGTCATGAACTTTTCAATTCATAATGCGCCCATCAGCACGCGGGCGTGGATGATAGTGGTGTTATTTGCCATTGGTTTGTTTGCTAACTCCTTGTTGGATGCCCACAACACCAACAAGCACATGCGTGCGAATTACGAGTATGGCGTGCAGCTGATCATCGAAAGTGCGCTGGGTGTGATCAATCATTATTATGAGCAAAGTAGAAGTGGCGCTCTCAGTGAAGAAGAGGCAAAGCGTTTAGCGCTGGTGTCGATTTCCGCGATGCGTTTCGATAATGGTAATTATATCTTTGTTGCTGATAAAGACGGTATACAGCTCGCGTCGGGTCTTAAGCATTTACTTGGGACCAACATTTTGCCGCTCAAAGATGGGAACGGTAAACTCTTTGTTGAAGAGTTGTACGCAACTGGCAAAAGCGGCGGTGGGTTTGTTGAGTATCTTTGGAAAACCTCACCAGATGCCACAGAGCTGACCCCCAAAACCAGTTATGCGGATTATTTCCACGAGTGGGATTGGATGATAGGCACTGGCATTAATATTACTGCCCTAGAAGAAGACATTGCACAGTCGCAAATGATTTCATTGATGAATGTCGTCATGGTGTTGGCGGTGTTATCTACCTTGGTGATTTATTTTATTCGCAGCATTACAAAGCCCATCAAGAGCACGGTATCTGCGATGCGCGACTTGGCCAGTGGCGAAGGTGATTTAACCCAGCGACTCAAAGAAGAGGGCAGCAAAGAGTTGATTGATTTGGCGCAGTACTTCAACCGTTTTGTTGGTTCTATTCAAGATATTATGCTCAGCGTCAGTGCCGCAGGTACTCAGCTGTCTGACTCAGCCAATCGCTTGTCATCCTCGGTATCATCGGTTGATATGAATTTAAATCAACAACGAAGTGACACCGAGCAGCTTGCTGGCGCCATGAGCGAGATGCTCACAGCCGTGACAGAAGTGTCTGGCAGAACTGTGGATGCCTCGGAGTTTAGTGTCAAAGCGGCCAAGCAAACTGAGCAAAGTTTAGAGATCATCGAGTGCAATATTCAAAAGTCTCAATTACTGGCACAAGATATTGGCGAAGCCAGTCAAGTGATCGCACAGCTTGCAGCAGATAGCCGCAATGTGGATACGGTATTGGAGGTGATCCGAGGCATTGCTGAGCAAACCAACTTGCTGGCCCTGAACGCAGCGATTGAAGCAGCCCGAGCTGGTGAAGCTGGACGAGGCTTTGCGGTGGTAGCAGACGAAGTACGCACCTTGTCACTGCGCACGCAAGAGTCAACGATTGAGATTCAAACCATCATTGAGAAGCTTCAAGCGGGTGCAGAGCAAGCGGTAGAAGTAATGAGTAAAGGTGCAGAAAAAGCGTCAAATACCTCAGAGATTTCATCATCCGCAGGTGATGCCTTGAATGAAATTGCTCAAGAGGTTCACGCCATTCAAGGTATGAATCAACAGATATCCGCCGCCACAGAGCAGCAAACTATGACAGTGAATGGTATCAACCAAAACGTCGCTAATTTAAATGATGGCTCAACGTCACTTGCCAGCGAGTCTACCTTAATGGCGACCGCCAGCGAAGAGCTCAGTCAGGTCTCTGAAGACATGATGAGAATGATCAACCGCTTTAAATTGGCGTGATAATCGGAGACGTTCGTCGGAAGAAACGCAGAGAATGGATGTCTGCAATTAACAAAAACCAGAGTTGAATCTGGTTTTTGTTTTTTTGGAGTGTATGGAGGTAGTGTCGTTATGTTTTTGGTCTGAGCGTGTCAATGATTTTGGCATCCACCCAATGTGGACCTCCAATAACATAGCGGCTGCCATCAGCGCTTGTTTTTACATCGCCTTTCCAATAAAACAAGTATTTGCCATCTGGCGTGACTTTAGGCCTTTGCTCATACAGCGGGGTATTAATGGTATCACCCATATTGATGGCCTCGCCCCAAGAGCCGTCTTTTTGCTTAAAGCTAATGAAGATATCAGGCGTATTTGCCCCTTCAACTTCGGCGTCCCACATTAAATAAGATTCATCTGGGGCGATAAAAGGGTGAGCAATATATTTGCCTTGATTAATGGCTGAACTCATTTTAATCGGAGTTTCATAGTGGCCATTAATACGTCGCGAATAGCTCATATGACCGCTACCATCTTTTAAATCTAACACATAAAAATAGTGAGTACCGTCAGATGATGTTGTGTAGCCGACCACAGGAATGTTTTTAAACACAGGAATACTTTTAAGCTTTTCAACACTTGGGCTGAATTGCTCACTATATGTTTTGACTTCTTCGGCAGGAATTTGCTTGTGATACCACTGGTTGTTTTGGTATTGCATGACATAAAAAGTGGAGTCGGCTTGCTCATCATAGCGGGTGAAAGACAAAGCGCTCATGTCAGGTAAAAACAGTACTTCACTTTCAAGGTATTTATCCGTATCAACAATGCCGGGGGCGAATGGTTTCGGTATTAGGTGAGGCGGTGTTTGCCCAAGGTATGGTCCTGTCACTTTTGGACTGGTTTTGGTTAAGTTGCTGACTTGGGCTGTTACACTACTGCTGATCAAGAGAGTGAATGCAATAACGCGTTGTAATTTTAATTTTGTGGTCATAAGAGCTTCTTAAGTTTAATGCAATGCCATCACAGGCTATATGACAAGTTGAAGTGAACAACTTAAAACACCTTAAATTTTCCAAAGTATAAAGATTAAAAAATATATATATAAATTTCAGTTTGTTAGATGTAGTGTGTTTATGGGCTAAATAAGGTGGTTTAGCAGTTTTGTGGCGCTGCTGTATGATAAAGCAAGGTCTCTAGCTAAGTGCCTGGTTGGCTTTTGTCATTTTTACATGTGGGTTATCGAGTACATAATAATAAAAATAGGGTTTAAAAGTGAATAAGCGTGGCTCAACAAACGGGTTGGTAAATACTGGGGAAGAAGCAGTGAAATATAGCCAACAGTTTCAGCTTGGCCCTTGGCGCGTATGTCCTAAGCGCAACAGCATTAATAATGGCGAGCAGACTCGTACGCTGGATAATAAAAGCATGCAGCTATTAATGCTTTTGATCCAACAAGCGGGTAATACGGTCAGCAAAGAACTCATATTTGAACAGGTTTGGGCGGGAAAGGTGGTCACTGCGGATATCTTGTCAGTGACGATGAGCAAAATTCGCAAAGCTCTCGATGATGATGCCCGTAGCCCTAAATTTATCAAAACAATACCGAATGAAGGGTATGTCTTGGTGACACACGCTCAAGAGATTGAGGGTGAAATCAGGACGGATAAATTGTGCGTGCATATTAAAAATAGGGTATTGCTGGGCTTAATTGTGCTCAGTGTCATTATATGGCAATGGGTAGTAAGCCTTGAAAGTGGCGATATTGAACAGGTACGCATTGGCTCGATTGCCGTTTTGCCTTTTGCGGATTTGAGCCCCCAACAAGACAGCCAGTATTTTGCGGCAGGGTTATCTGATGGGATCATATCTCAACTCTCTCAAATTAAATCCCTCAAAGTGATTTCAAGAGACTCTTCGTTTATCTATCAAAACAGCGACCATGTCACAGAAGTTGGGCGTGCATTGCAAGTCGAGAGCGTATTGCACGGTAGTATTCAAAAATTGGGGGAGCAAATACGTGTTCAAATTCGGATTGTGAACGCTAAATCGGGTCAGTTATTGTGGTCAAAAATCTTTGATGGTAAAACACCTCAGATTTTTGAGCTTCAAGATGATGTAAGTACTTACTTAAAAGGGGTGATCTCGCCTCATTTTAAAAAGGAGGGAGCAGAGCCATCACGTGTTAATGCCCAGGCGTATGAGTGGTATTTAATGGGGCAATATCATTGGCGTCAACGCACTCCTGACTCGTTACACAAAGCAGTTAACTATTTTCAACACAGCCTAGAACTCGAGCCTGATTATGCTGACGCCCATATCGGTTTGGCCATTAGTTACGCCTTTTTACATACGTATGGCAACTTGCCCGAGCTGGATGCGATCAATGCAGCGATGCCACATATTTCAGCTGCCTTGAAAATTAAGCCTGACTCGGCCATGGCATTGGCAACTTATGGCATGCTGTTATCGGATCAAGCCAAAGCCACGGGAGATTTTGCGCTATACCGCCAATCGCAAACAGCGTTTGAGCAGTCTCTTGAGGTGCAAAGCAGTGCCATTACGCACTTGTGGTATAGCACACTGCTCACTCGTTTAGGGAAGCAATCGGACGCAGTTACGCATTTAGAACAAGCAATCGTTTTAAATCCATTATCCGCCTCTTTAAAACGTGCGCTGAGCTTTTTATTAACGTCGATGGCTAAGCATGACTCTGCGCAGCGTGTGTATCAGCAAGCAATCCGCTTAGAAGCCAAATCAGATGCTCAACTGTTCAATGCTGCAAAAGTGAGCCGGCATACGATCTCCTCTATTGCCCAGATGTTTGCTTGGCATCAACAGACGCCAGCACTTTTCGATACCTGTTCCAGTATTGAAGTGTGTGAACAGCAAGTATTGGCGTACTTGAGTGTCGGTGCGAAACAGGCCGCAGCATCTTTATTAGATAAAATGCAACCGCTACATGGTCATTTCAGACACACTTTGCAGGTACTGGCTTTGAGTGAGCAAAATCAAAACAAGCAGATCTTGGCATTGATACAAAACCGAGTATTTCAATTACCTTACAGTGCACAAGCTCGGTTAGAGTTGGCGTATGCGCAATTTCAAGGTGGTAAACTCGAGGCGGCAAAACAGACTTTATTGCAACTTTATCCCCAGTGGCAGAACCAAAGTGATAGGGGGTCTTTTGACTTAACGGCAGATAACTATCAAGCGGTTGCCTTGTATGCTGTTGTGATAAAGCAATTAGGTAGCTTGGAATATGCAGCGTATTTATTTCAAGAGATAGATAAGTTTCTGCAGCAGCAACCCGTATTTGATCAAACCCAAGTGCGATTTGTACTGGCTCAAGTGCATGCACAGCTGGGTAACACGCCGCAGGCGCTGGTGTTTTTGCGTCAAGCTCTCGAAATGGGGTGGGTAGAATCATTTCACCAGCAATGGTGGACACTGGCACAAGATCTCTTACTTGCGCCTTTGCACAGTGAAGCGCAATTTAAAGCATTGTTAAAACAACACGGGCAAGCGCGCGAAGCGTTACGTGTGCGGCTGAATCATGGCGTGGGATAATTGCACGTGGTGACTATATCCACTGCTATAAATGCGAAGTCGCTGAGTCGACGACTTCGTCCTTGATAACTTATTTACCAGCGATCACAATTCCACACCCAATTCGACTACCAGAACCACCGATAGGCTGAGTGAGGTGATCATCTTCATTGGCATGGATCATCAGCACCGAGCCGTTGTCATCTAGCAAGGCGGGCTTGTTACCGCGACCGCTAATTGAGACCAGCTCAGTATATAGCTCCACATGTACTGTACCATCTTTACGAACAATTAAGTTAGGTAAGTTGCCTTCGTGAGGGCCCCCAGGGTGGTAATATCCATGCGGTTTTCCCGATGGCATGATATGCCCTTTTGCTTTTTTGAAGTGATGTTGGTCAACGCAAGTGCCCACTTCATGGAAGTGCATGCCATGTTTACCAGCAGGTAGCTTTTGGGCAATGATTTCTATCACAACCCCTTCATTACCTTGGGTATAGTGGGCGGTACCAATTTGTTCGCCTTGGTTATTAATGATTTTACTATGCGCAACTTCGCCAATTTGATATGTGGCCTGAGCATGTGTAGAGATGGCAGCGCAGAGGAGGGCAGTAATGCCTACTGTTGAGAATGCTTTTTTCATTTTCTATTCCTTAATACTCGGAACCCTTGGTTCCAAGTGGTCAATCAAGATGCTATTTTTAGCATATGACGCAAACCATTTGGGTATTGGGTACAAGTAAACTAAATACGATATGTTCCTAATATATGATCATGCTAGCGGTTATAAAACCAAGTATTTGAAGGGTTATTTACTCTTTGGGTAGGTTTTGCTCATAGTGAAAAGTGGCATAGGCAAGGTTAGAGCGGCGTTGACTTGATTCTAACCTTGGAAAGCATGAGGTTGAAGGTGTTTAATCCTCAGGTCCATTCATCGTAAAGACCAAGTGTTTGCGCATATCTTTTAAGATCACTCCTTTTTTCACCATGGCGGCGCTGAGGCGTTTTTGCCATTTGAGCAAATCGGGTTTTGCTGTTTCCAAGGCTTGTTCACTCTCGAATTGAAAGCACAGTAATAACGAGCTCGGAAATAAATGAAACTCCATATCAAACCAGCATTGCAGCATGCCGGGGATTTCCTCTCGTGCTTGAGCTTCGAGTTTATCTGCAACATCAAGTACGAGTGCTTGTTGTTTTTCTTGCACTTTAGAGAGTTTTTTCATCTGGGCTCCGGTTTTGCTTTTACATAGTGTGCGATGCCGTGGATTATACCCAAGTAAGGCTAGAGACAACAACGTCAAAGCACCACGCTTTATTCAATAGCAAGATGTCCCACTTTGACCAAGATTAAGGTAGGTTGCACGACATAGGGGGTATGTTGGCTCAAGTGCGGGCTCCGTAGCCAGGTGCCTTGAGGGTACTGACCTCGCTCATCGATAAATTCGCCTGCAAGGACTAAGATCTCTTCTCCACCAAAGTGCGTGTGTGGGATAAATCGCTCATTGGCAGGCCATTTTACCAATGCTGTATGTTGCTGCTCGAAGCTGTGCAGTGGCATCACTTGCAAATTACCTTGTCCTTGCTGCCAAGGTGTTTCATGGGTGTTTACCCTGACGATTTTTGAGTCTTGCGCATCAAACTGGTTGAGTTTGACAAAAATTACACAGCCATGTTTGCTAAATGGCGCATGCACACTATTTGGCGGATTGCGCAAGTAGGTGCCTGCGGGATAGTCACCATGTTCATCAGAAAAAACGCCTTCAAGTACAAATATTTCTTCACCAAGCGGATGTGGGTGAGGTTTAAACGCAGAGCCTGCTTCGTATTTAACAATGCTGGTGGTATGCCCTGACTCTTTGTCTTCGCGTTCCAAAGGCTTTCGCCAAACTCCTTTGGCGGGACTGGCAAGCCAAGGCTGCTTGGCTGTGTTAATAATCATGCGCTCTGCAAAATTCATGTTTAGCATATATTGACCTTGATGGCTTAAAGCCCCGTTTAGAAGAGTGTTAGTTTCTACCAGCCATGACGCCACCATCGACGTCCATAATGGTGCCAGTTACCCAGCTTGCCTCATCGGATAATAAAAATAAAATACTGTTTGCCACATCATCTGGTTCACCAATTCGGCCAATGGGATGAAAGTCGTTAAACGAGGCAAGCGCCTGTTTAATCTCTGCGGGCGGTATGAATGCACCGTAAATAGGGGTTTGCACAACCGCAGGGGCGACAGCATTGACGCGAATGTTGTTATCCGCTAATTCCATTGCGAGATGCTGCGTAAACGCATGCAGCCCAGCTTTAGCCATAGAGTACGCACTAGAAGGGGTGGCTTTGATGGCTTGCTTAGCCCACATAGAGCCAATATTGACCATGTTACCCCCATCGAAACGTTGCATATTCTTAACCACGCCTTGCGTGAGGAAAAAGGTGGCTTTATTTAAATCATGGTATTTGTCATAGTCTGCAAGTGAATGCTCAATAAAAGGTGTTGGCGAGAAGTAACCAGCTGCGTTAACAAGGTATCGATAGTGTGTTGAAGAACTCGCCACTTCTTCTGCGAAAGCCATCACTGACCGAATGTCATATAGATTGATTTGTCTGCCTGTGACGGTGCCTAACTCACTTAATGCACTGATCGCAGAATCTAACTTGTGTTGATTATTAGCGACAATCTCGACTGAAACGCCTGCTTGTAAAAGTTGCTTAGCCGTTGCGTATCCCATACCGCTTGAGCCACCAATGATAAGGGCAATGCCTGAATTTGAAAAAGTCATAATCACATCTCTTGTTTTAAAAAGTCGTGATAAGATTAAATTTAATGAAAGCCGCTGAATAGTAAGTACAATTTGGTTAGCTAGGTACTTTTTGGTACATCTTTATGACATCACAAGAAAAAAAGTTTTCAAGAAAGTTAGCGCCGCAATCCAGCGCGCGCATGGTAGAAACCATTTATGGCTGTAAATGGTCTTTGACGGTGTATCAGCTTTTGCATGCAGGGATAAACCGACCCGGAGAAATGGTGCGTCAAGTTGAAGGATTATCGACCAAGGTACTTAACCAGTGTTTAAAGCGTAATGTGGAGTTTGGTATTTTAGATAAACAGGTTTTTAATGAATTACCCCCGCGCGTGGAATATCAAGTGACGCCATTTGGAGAAAAGTTTTTAGCCATTTTAGAGCAGTTGGAGGCGCTACAAATGGAAATTGATGGTGAGTAAATAAGTGTCTTATGGTGGTAATTAAGCGTGTTGCGTAATTTGTGCGCGCAACTTTGCGCAAAGGATAGCCGTGTCAGTCAATAAATCAGCATATCCATAACTTGAAAATATATATCATTCCTAATCATTCTTTGCAGTATCGCAATAATTTATTACTGTGCACCCTAGATAAAAATTCCGATTTATCTTCTTTTTAGAATTTCTCTCGTACGAATCATTCAAAGGTAACTATATGTCCTTCATCGCCATGGTGAGCCTTGCTGTTTTTGCCGCAATCCTCATTGTTTTATTTCAAACCCAGAAAAAAGGGGCAACACTTTCGCGCCTCGTTTTAATTGGCCTGTCATTAGGTAGTGTATTTGGCTTTGCCTTACAGTTTTTCCTGGGTGAGGGGCATCATGCCATCACAGAAACCCTAAATTGGACCAATGTAGTTGGCAGTGGTTATGTGGCCCTGTTGAAAATGATCATTATGCCATTGGTATTGGTGTCCATGGTCGCTGCGGTTGTACGATTGGATAAATCGGGGGCACTTGGCAAAATCAGTGGCATTACGATTTCAGTGCTGGTGGTGACGACCATGATAGCCGCGCTGATCGGTATTTTCATTACTCAATTGTTTGGGCTCAGTGCTGAAGGGTTAACAGAAGGCGCACGTGAAACATCTCGAATTGCGGTGCTTGAGTCTCGCAGTGAAACAGTCAGTGACTTGTCTATTCCACAAATGTTACTGAGCTTTATTCCGACCAATATCTTCCAAGACTTAGCATGGGAGCGTTCAACCTCCATTATCGCGGTGGTGATTTTTGGTATTTTGGTGGGCATTGCCGCCCGTAAAGTAATGAGTGAACGTGAAGAGTTAGAAGCGCCAATTCGTACATTTGTCGAAACCTTACAAGCGGTTGTGATGCGACTGGTGAAGATGGTGATTTCATTGACACCATATGGCGTTGCGGCCTTGATGGCCAAAGTGGTGGCAACATCAAGCCTAGCCGATATCACTAATTTACTGGGCTTTATTGTCGCATCGTATGTGGCTATTTTCTTAATGTTTGTCGTACATGGCTTATTGGTCGGCCTATTTGGCGTGAGCCCTAAGCGGTTTTTCCAAAAAATCTGGCCGGTACTGACATTTGCATTTACGTCTCGCAGCAGTGCGGCAACCATTCCACTGAACGTGGATACGCAAATTAATA
This sequence comes from Pseudoalteromonas luteoviolacea CPMOR-1, assembly GCF_001625685.1. Classification (GTDB taxonomy): domain Bacteria; phylum Pseudomonadota; class Gammaproteobacteria; order Enterobacterales; family Alteromonadaceae; genus Pseudoalteromonas; species Pseudoalteromonas luteoviolacea_K. Next base: position 44,722 of record NZ_AUYC01000036.1, read on the forward strand.
AGCTTAATGTACCGCCAGCAATTGCGAACTTGTCTGCATCATTTGGCGCGACAATTGGTCAAAATGGCTGTGCGGGTATCTATCCTGCGATGCTGGCTGTAATGGTAGCGCCAAGTGTTGGTATTAATCCGATGGATATTTCATTTATTTTATCGCTTGTTGCCATTGTTGCTATCAGTTCATTTGGTATTGCAGGTGTGGGCGGTGGCGCAACATTTGCGGCATTGATTGTACTACCTGCGATGGGCTTACCTGTGACTATTGCGGCATTGCTTATTTCAATTGAGCCTTTGATTGATATGGCCCGAACGGCATTAAATGTGTCTGGCTCGATGACTGCAGGTACTATTACGCACCGAATTTTAGGAGAGAAAGCTGAGGCGCAAGCGCCTACTGAGTCTGCGGCTCAGTCTTCGTAATGATAAAAATAGGGGCCTGTATGGCCCCTGTTTCAGCTTATTACTTCACCTTTTTTACATGGACGTCGCCATTTAAAAACCGACCTATCACTGTGTGCCTGACTGCAAAATGGTAGGTTAGCAGTGAGATACTCATACTACCCACCACACTGATAATGAATTTAACAATCGCTGGTAATGCTGTGTTTATCAGTGGCATTTGTATGTATAGCATTACGGGCACATGGATCAAATACACCCAATAAGATGCATCGGATAAATAGCGACTAATGCGATTTTCGTGATTTAAAAAGTGATGGCCGAGTAACAGTATGAGGGCAGCCCAGCTGACAATGGCCACCGCTTGAACCGCCACGACTCGAATATGTTGTATGCCGCCTGAGGCAAATGCACCATGCTTGGCCGCTGCGATGACTTGCTCAATAGTCGAGGCCTCAGGTAGATAAACCAAGTAGGCAATGAATGAGAGAATCGCGGTGAGCGACAAGGGTATAATGCTGTCATAAGCGCGCTTGAACAGGGTTGGCTTGTGGTAAAGGATGATGCCAAATAGATAAAAAGTACCATAAAAAATCAGTGCCCAAAGTTGCGGTAAAAGCTTATCGGGTGCAGGAAATGGGGTAGGCTGGGCGAGCAATGTCACAAAACTGCACGTCATCAAAATGAGCGGATACATAGCCATATTAACTGTACAGTGTAGCCTCTTATGAAGTGAGCCTGAGATGCGATAAACGCCCCAGTGTATTAGGCAAAGCTGCGTTAAAATCCATAAAAACCACAAATGTGCAGTGCTTATTTGAGGCTCAGTAATGACATTAAAAGCGGCATAAATAGGTGGTAAAGGGTTGACTATATCAGCTCCCCAACTCAGTACATGGATAAATGAGGCAATGACCAGAGGTAAAAATAAGAGAAATGGTAGTAAGAGTCGTTTTAGCCGTTGCTTAATAAATGTCGTCGCGTCCTTTTTGGCGATGATTAATGCGCTACAAAACCCAGCGATGACAAAAAAGACTGGCATCCTAAATAAGTGCAGCCAATGTGTAAGCACATCAAAAATCCCAGCCTTGTTTGGGTCAGCGCTGAGCCAAATGTTATGAAAGTAAGGGCTGTAAGCCAAAGCGGCATGAAATACAACGCCGAGCAGTAGCGCAAAGCATCGTAAATTATCAATAAAGTTAAATCGTGGTGTGAGCGGCATCGATGACCTCCGAGATGCTGAGAATATCGATATGCTAGCGCACACAGTCTTTTCCTAAATAGTCACATTTGGTCTATTTTCGCTATGACATCTGTCACTGTTTTTGGCCCGAGATATTTGCAATAATGGCTTAAAAAATAAAAGCGCGCTCGCAATGGATACTCAAATAAGACATACAACGGATTGGCGGTTTTCAACCATTGCCTCATGGCTAGGTGTGACGTGCGCCTGTGCTTATTTTGCCAATTCACCGATAGCTTTGATGTTGCAGCTGCCTGTCAGTTTATTGATACTGTTACTGCTATTTTATGTGCTCAAACACCCCAATAAACATGTCTTTTATGTTGCCCTAGGCTACTTTGCGTTAATTCTTGGACTTATTCCACTCACCTCAACCTCTTTGCTCTTTATTCACCTAGTGATGTTTGCTGCGGTGTTTAGCCCACATTTTTCATTTGCCAAGATAATGGCCGTTATCATCTTAGCGATGGGGGTATACGGCATCGAACATTTTGACCGGTGGCAGGGTGATATTCCTTGGGTAACCTTTGTCGTTTGGTTGTTTTTTTGCAGCATGAATTGGTTTGTGAGCCGCCGCATTGTTGAGAGTTTAAATATGCATTATCAATCGCGACAAAACTATAAAGAACTCAAGGCGACGCAGCATATGATGGGGGCGATGTCTGCACTACATGCACGGCAGCATATTTCTCGTGAGTTGCATGACTCACTGGGACATAAACTGACAGCATTGAGTATTCATCTTGATTTTGTAAAGCGCATAGCACCGGATGAAATCGCTGAAACCGTGAATACCTGCCATCAGTTGAGCCAACAGGCACTCACTGAAGTTCGAGATATTGTCTCTTGCGAGCGCAGTGATAAAGCTCTGCTAAAACAGGCATTGGAGGGGATTTTCGCGTTGACGCCAACACTCGCCTGCACCTTGGACATGGAAGTAAAAGCGGCGATGATCTCACAACAACATGCGCTCTGTATCGTACGTTTTTGTCAAGAAATGGTCAGTAATACACTGAAGCATACTCAGGCTCAGCAGTTCTATTTTAAAGTTCAGATAGTACGTCAATCAGGTCGGCAGTATGTGTTGGCAAAGGCATGGCACAGCCATCCGGAGTCATGTATACCGAAGGCGGGCAATGGGCTCTCAGGGCTTAAAGAGCGCATGGAGCAATACCATGGCGATTTTAAACAATTGCTGGACGGTCATTGTTTAATCAACATGATATCACTCCCTCTTGAACAAGGAGGTAAACATTGATTTCTTGCTTATTGGTTGAAGATCAGACCTTAGTGAGATTGGGGCTGGCTAATTTGCTTAATTTAAGTGATGTAATTTGTGTCGAGGGTCAAGCTGAAAATGGCGAGGAAGCGCTAAATCAGCTCGAACAGCGAGATTTTGATGTGATGTTGTTAGACATGCGTATGCCTGTATTAGATGGATTAGGTGTATTACGTGCGCTGCAAAACAGTACGAAATGTGCACCACCAATACTGATTATTACCACCTTTGAAGATTGCGAGGTGCTGGTTAGCGCCATGGCTTTAGGGGCAAAAGGATATGTATTAAAAAACATTGAGTTAGAAGAGTTGATTGAGTCAATCAAGCAAATAGTTGCTGGAAGAAAAGTACTGCAACCTGCACTCACTGACTATTTGCTGCAAAAACAAATATCGCCTCAGATAGAATTGACCGAAAAAGAGCGGCAAGTTTTAACATGTTTATCTTTAGGGATGGCGAACAAAACCATTGCCCGTAACTTGCACAACTCAGAAGGCACAATTCGCAATCACGTGTCACATATACTCGCTAAACTTGAAGTACAAGATCGCACTCAGGCGGTGCTTAAAGCAATCGAGTTAGGTTTAGTTTAAGAGCACTGGATTTTGATTCCGTTAGGCAATTAAAGGCTAGGATGCTCACCACATCCTAAGCACTTTTCAATCCTGCTTGCTGCTTTAGCGTTCTGGCATACTTAACCGTGGCAGTGGCAAGTTGATTGGATCTTGATTGACTGTATTGCCAGCCAAAAACGCTTTGATTCGAACTCGCACTTCTGGTGAGCTGGTGTACAAGTTATGCCCCGCATTATTGACCACGACATGGGTGAGGTTGGAGAGCCCCTGAACGGCTTTTATTTGCGCCTCGGGATAAGTGCGACCGTCTAGACTTCCTGAGAACAGCAATGTAGGAATGGATGATTTGGCGTTAGCTCTAAACGCTTCTCCTAAGTCTAATTTGCTGTCTAACTTGTTTAAGTGTGGCATCGGAAAATTGAGATGCTCAGCCAGTAAGGCAGAGCGAGCTTGGTACTTAACTTGTGCTAAACGTTCATTAGATATACCGGACGCAATATCCATTGCTAATGGCATTAATTCAAACGTGATGGGCTCATCCTTGAACATACCGCGCTGCAGCACTGCGCTTAATAGCTCAGTATTGTTATTATCTAACCCGAGATAAATATGCAGCAGTATTGCAAGGTAGTGATTTGGGTCTGCTATCATTTTACTGGCTAGTGTTTGCAGGTGATGAGTTTGGAAAAGCAACTGTGTAGTCGAGCCATCTCTATTTTGTATTGTTATCTGTTTGGGCGCTTCATCTAATTTTGCATGTACTCGTTTCATCAGCGCAGACAAATTTGGTATGTCCGTTTTCAATGCTTGTTGGTCGATGACTATTTGTAACTTTTTAAAATAGAGATCGGTCTGTGCTGGGAGTTTAACAGTTTGATTGAGGCCTTCAGCACTGGCAATGATCACCTTATTAATGTGCTGGGGGAACAGTTTCATCGCTGCTAGGGCTAAGTGACTGCCATATGAAATCCCCCACAAAGAGACCTTGTCTGCGTTTAAGTGGGTGCGTAGAGCGTCAATGTCTAAGGCATTTTGATTAGAATTATATCCATAAATATCATAACCTTGTGATTTCCATGAGGCAAAACACTCGCGAGCAGCTGCACGGTAGTGTTGGGTTACTTGTTCTGCACTGATGGCTTTATTTAACGGGATCTTTTGAGTTGATACACAAGGTGCCGCTTGCTCAGATTGCCCTGTACCTCTTTGATCAAGCGCTATGACGTCACCAAACTCTCTGAGCGCTTGAAATAACGGGTAACGTCGCCACTTGGCTGTGCTGATCCCTGAGCCACCGGGACCTCCAGACAGATAAACAATGGGTGTGCCTGGCTTGCTGCCTGTGGCAGGGAAGCGCACATAGTTGACTCTGATTTTCCGGCTATGCGGGTTATCTCTATTTTCAGGTACCCATAAATGACCTTCAACTGCATCAGTGATTTCCCCACTGTTTGCTTTGAATAAAATTTGTTTTTCGTTTTCATATAGCTTCAGAGTAGGCGTTTGCTCATCGGCGATATTATAAAAGCTGCAAGCCAAGGTTAAAGTGGCTACTAAATGAATTGTAAATCGCATAAGATTGCTCCTGTATTGGTCTGCATTTATTAAACGCAATGTGGACTTTGATGGATAGCAAACTTCTTTGAATGAACTGATATTAAAGGGCTACAGGGTAAACGGTAGTTAAATTCCGGTGAGTGGTAAAAGGAAAATGAGAGATTGTGAATAGTCATTCTGTATTTTATTTTTTGGTGCCGTTGTTCTTTGGCTGTTTCATGAGTGTTGCGTATGGTAGCCAACAATTAGTCCCTTTTCCTCGCAGTGCAGAAGTAACGGTTTGCCCATTTGCCACACCTGAACCACCGGATTTTTTAAGTCCACAATGTAAAACGACTCAGTTGTCAAAACTTGACCCGCAAAACCGAGCTCTATGGGTAAAGCTGGAGTTTGATCGCACGCAAAGGCTTGCTGAACTCTCACCACCATACGGGTTATTTTTATTTGCCAAAGCGACATCGCGTGTTTATCTCAATGGGGTTTTTATCGGGCAAAACGGTCAGCCTGCTACTGATAAATCAGAGCAAATGGGAAAAATGGATCAGGTATTTTATATCCCTGAGGGATTATTAACGTCGCAAAATAAGCTGGTATTTGCTTTGTCAGCTCAGCATAGTTTAATCATACTTGATTACCCTGTTCATTACTTAGGTATTGGTCAATATGGCGATCCTAAGCAATATATTCAATCATTTAGCAGTCTTGGTCTGAGTTTGATTGGGGCGTTTTTACTCGGTGCTTTATATTTTTTAAGCATCAGCTTTAGACAACATGGTAGACGAAACTTTAAGTTGTTCTCGGCACTTTGTTTGTTGGCGGCCTTGCAACTTGGCACGGAGATGTCTCGAGGCCTGTTTAATTACGATTATCCTTGGCATGATATACGGTTGATACTGGTCGCGGGGCTATCATGTTTGTTTGGCATGGTATTACTGATTTATAGCTCTTTTAAAGTGGCGGGAAGTCGCGCTTGGCACTGGATATATATTGGCGGTTTCCTATCATTGAGTGTGGTCATATTTGCACCAGGCTTTGATGTTAAAGCGACAGCTGGGATTTTTATTCCACTGCTAATTAGTTTGCTTCAAATAGCGCTATTTTGGTGGCAGAGCCGAGATAAATCATTGTTAAATTGGTTTGTGGTTCAGTGTATGGTGGTGATCACCATTTGCATTGCGACCGCGCGTTTTCATGAAATTATACACTTTGTGATCATTGCACTGCTGTTGGCTTATTTATTTATACGACAAGCGAGAGAATATAACTTGCAGCAGATACAGCATTTGTGCGATCAGTCACATATTGCCAAGCTTGAATTAAAACTTGCGCAAAATCAACAATCACACTCTCCAACGAGGCTTGAATTGTCGGTTGCAGGCAAGACGGAATATGTCACGATGACAGATATAGCTTACTGCAAAGCGGCCGGTGATTATGTTGAGTTATATATGAAAGATGGCACTGACAAACTCTATTCAGGGCCGTTAAAACAACTGGAAGTGAGCTTACCCTCTATGTTTGTTAAGACACACCGATCTTATCTTGTAAATCTTGATGAAGTTCTTACCTTACACAGTACAAATAGCCAGCACAGTTTGTTGCTTACCGTCGGTGAGACGGTGCCGGTGAGCCGTCGATTAGTACCAAGCGTGCGAGCGACGTTAAAGGAGTCTGTGAACTAGGCACCGCACTCTGCTTTGTAAAATACAGCGGTACGTGGTTATGTTGATAATGAGTAGGTGAGTAAATTAGTTTATTTCAGTTCATTAGTGCAATGGTGATTAGAGGTGTCCAATTGAGCTTGTTTCACTTGAAAGTGAAATAAGCGATAGGTTGGCTTATCGTTTAAGTTGTGATGACTTATTTACAATAGAGCTTACATTGGGTTTTAATCTTGCGACAGTTGCTTCCTGATGTCCCCCTCTTTGGCAAATATCTGTTTGGTATCCACACTATGTTTGCGATGTGCCATGAAATGGCCAATGTCATCCATGAAGATAGCCATGACTATTTGTGGCAAGTACGGTCAAAGGTGCACCCAGAGCCATGGCGATCCCTATCAAGGAGATTGGCAATTTTTTTCATCCTATTTCCTTTATCGGTTGATGAATGGTCGAACATCGCTCATGCATATTTATCTAATGTCGGCTTAAGCGTAGAGTCAGTGTATCTATGGCATTTCAGCAGTGACTATTATTTAGGTGACCCACATTCTATTCACATTGCATAGATCTGAAGATTGCGATTTCAGCACATCTACTTTTAATTGTGAATAGCTATCATACTGAGTAAGTGCTTTTTAAATGATATGTTTGAATGTTTTTTTACAAAACTCAAAAGAATTAAAATTCAAAATAAAA
>NZ_AUYC01000037.1:0-46533 GCF_001625685.1 Pseudoalteromonas luteoviolacea CPMOR-1
TATGCATTGCTCAAGAGTGACTGGATCCTGAATCGAGTTCAGGACGACGGGTTTGGTTAATGTAATAATTGAATTTGACGTTTTCTTCACAACCCGTTTTGTACAGTGATGACTTTCAAACACAAAAAGGGAATGATTAATGAAGCTTATTATCCTTCTTCTGGGCACTATGGTACTAAGTGGTTGCAGTGTCGCAAATTACATTCGACTTAAATATGAAAATGATGATCTAGAGCCAAGTTGGCAAGCTGGTAAATCGTATTCGCAGCTACCTGCCGACATTAGCGCGAAACCCTATGTTTATATGACCATTAATGGTGTCAGTGGCTTTAAAATGATGATTGATACCGGGGCATCGATTTCGCTGTTGCAAGATACAAGTAAAGTCAAGGCGCTGGGTTTAAAAGAAGGGTATCCACTTGAATTAGGCGGATGGGGCGATGGTGAAAACTCTCGGGCTTATCAAACACAAGTAAGTCAAATAAAGTTAGGCGATGTCAGCTTTGATGAAGTGAGTTTTGCATATATGCCTCTGTCGCAAACAGACTACTTTTTACGCCCTGATGAGGCGGTATTTGATGGTGTACTTGGTCATGATATTTTAAAACACTTTACGTGGTATATAGACGCTCAAAAAGGCAATATCACCATTTCAAAGCTGCCTTACCAACCCACACCGGATGATGTCACGATCCCCATGCGAGTGTTCCTCAGTAAACTCTATTTTGACAGTGACGTTGACTTGGGTAACAACCAAATGATTTCGCAAGAAATTGTACTTGATACTGGCAGTCGCCATTATTTTAAGCTCAACAATTATTACGTGCGTGACGCGGGGCTTGAGTTTAAAGGTAGGACGGTAACAGGCTCTGATTTCGGGTTAAGCGGTCAAACTGTGCATCAGCGTGGCACAGTGCCTCAAGTTAAAATTGGAGATTTAACTTTAACCAATGTAAAAACAAATTTTATAGAAGGGGACGATGATGGTAAGTCTGTACTAGGTAGCTCGGTGTTAGCACATTTTAGCTATGTCATTGACTATAGTAACTTAACGCTACACTTAAAGCCTTATCAATCAGTCAAATTTACAGCACGATACAACCTGCTGGGTTTGGAATTACGAAAGCTGACCAACGGTGCGTTTGTGGTGAGATATGTGATGCCGGATATGGCAGCATTTGGCTCAGGGATCAAGGTGGGTGATGAAGTGGTGAGTTTTAATGGCATAAATGCGAAACAGCTGTCACAAACAGACTGGATTGCACTTTCATCAACTGTGGGTGAACATACATTATGTATCACAAGAAACGATACCTGCTATCAGCTTAATGCACAGCATATTGCAGGCTACAGTAATTTACAGCAACTCTAGAAAAAATGACACAATGCATAGGTTTAGCTTGTGTCTTTAACTTGCGTCATCGAGGTTATATCGTTCCACATTTAACTCTCTCACGTTTTGTGGTTCTAATGTCTTAGTCTTTTTGTTTTTGTTAGTTACTTACTCTTTTGATTGTTTGTTTAATGTTCTACTTTGGTGGTTGAGTCGTTTTATTTTATTTGTATCTGATTTGGGTTTATTTGTTTTTTCAAAGAACGTGAAATTTTAAGTGTCTGATATATATAGCTAAATTTATTTTGGAAACGTGGTTTGAAAATTGATTCATTAAACTTTTATGACAGTTTATTTGGAACGGTTGACTACATTATTGCAAATAATGCATTATGCGCGCCGAAAATCAATCCCAAGGTATTGTTTTTATCTTGTGGTTTAGTAAAAAGTAATGATAGGTGTAAAACGACATGCTTCAAAACATGCACAAAGCAAAATTTAAACTGTCACTGTTGGCGGCACTTACTTTAGGTGTAGCGAGCAATGTATCTGCTCACAGTTTACAGTCGCAAATTTTGAGTTTTGAAGGAAATGGACTCCCTGATAATGTTCACAGCAATGATGCACGACTGACACAACAAAGAGCGATTAATGGTGAACAGTCACTGTTGTGGGATTGGGGTAAGTCACATGAGCTTACCATTGAGCAAGACTTTGTGCGCATGACTGATAAACAAGCGAGCAAAGCGTATGGCCGAGGTGCGACGCAAGTACTGTCTTTTTGGATTTATAATCCAGTTGCTGTAAATGACATTATGCAGGTATTGTTAACGGATGCAGATTCAGAGCAAACGACCACGCTTCCAGTCAATATGAACTTCACTGGCTGGCGTGCTGTTGGTGTGTCACTGAATGCTGATTTTAAACCTGCTGTGACACATAACTTATCACAATTAATATTTAAAGCGCCGAGCACATTAGCGCAAACCGCTGAGCCTGTATTTATTGACCGTATTATGGTGTCGGTCGATGATAAGCGTTATCAATGGTCAGATCATCAAGTCACTACGCGTTATGACTTACCAGAGATTGATTTTGGAATGAGTCATGAATTGCCAGAACCAACGCTTGCAGAGTTAGTTGATGTTGAAATAGTACAGCAACAACTTATTGACCAATTTAAAGGCCGTTCTGGTAGCTTTGCATCGCTACAAAAACGATTTGATGACTATAAAATCCGTATCGCTGATGATGGCAGTATCACTGGCCGCCACATAATTATGGGTTACCAAAAAACAATTTATCAAACTAAGCACCTATCCAGCCAAGATAGCGCGTTAGTGAAAGAGTACCGTGAGTTAGATGATTACACTGACCTGATGCTAGATTTGGCAAAGGCTTTCCATAACAGTGCTTATGATGGCTATAAGTCTGATATTGTGAACATGTATACCTTACTGACCAAGCACCTACTTGATCAAGGCTATGCGGCTGGTAGTGGTTTGGTGACAACGCATCACTGGGGTTATAGCACACGTTGGTGGTATATCTCGGCACTGATGATGGCCAAAGAGCTTGAACAGGAAAGTCTACTTAAGCCGACTTATGAATCATTGCTTTGGTTCTCTCGTGAGTTTAAATCGAGCTTTGATATGGCATTAAATGAGAAAAGCTCAAACCTAGATTATTTTAATACCTTATCTAATCAGCATTTGGCATTACTGTTACTAAATCCAGATGCCAAAGAGCGTGTTGCATTGGTTAAGCAGTTTTCACATTTCTTTTCTGGGGCATTAAGCCAGACGCCCTCTGGGTACAATGATGGCTTTAGACCGGATGGTACTGCTTGGCGTCACTATGGCCATTATGCAGGCTATGCTTTCCCTGCATTTAAGCGCGCTGCGCAGGTGGCGTATATCTTAAAAGGCACTGAATTTGCTTTGCAAAACACTGCACTAGATAGCTTGAAAAAAGTGATGGTGGCTGGTTGGCGTTATACAAACCCATATGTACCACTTGCTTTGACGGGTAGACACCCATTTAGCAAATTGGGGATCAAGCACTACAGTACTGGATTACGCGATCTTGCATTGGCTTACCCTGAGCTGGATGAAGAGCTTGCAGCCATTTATTTGCAAGTAACAAAGCAGTCAACTGAGAAAGGCGAGCAGTTATTCGGTAAAAGCATTGCGCCAGCTGAGTTACCGGAAGGTAGCTGGAGTTATAATGGTGGTGCATTTGTTATTCATAGACACGCAGACCGTATGGCAATTATTAAGGGCTACAATAAAGATGTTTGGTCGTCTGAAATTTACCGCAAAGATAACCGTTATGGCCGTTATCAAAGTCATGGCAGCGTGCATGTGATGCCATTTGGTGAGCCGGATGAGTTGGGTTATCAAGAGGCTGGCTGGGATTGGAATAGAAACCCAGGCGCAACGACTATTCGTTTAAGTTTAGACGAGCTTGAGAGCCCAAATAAACATAGTTTGATGTTACGCTCAGAGACTGGAGTGAGTGGCTCTACATCTTTGAACGATAAATTTAGTTTATTTACGTTTAAGCACCAAGCGCCGCAAGACAAAGAAAAATTTGAGTCGAGTTTTGTAGCAGAAAAGCACGTGTTTGCTGCTGACAATATGTTGTTCTTAACTGGTAATGGGATCTCTAACCTAGACGGAAAAAATGTAACGGAAACAACATTATTCCAGTTAGCGGTCGGTGATACACCGCGTTCTATCTGGGTGAATGGCGAAGAAATTAATAGTAATAGCTTTGATTTGACGCTAGGCAAGGGTGATTGGCTAATTGATGACAATGGTGTAGGCTACTTTTTACAAAATGTAGAGCAAGTACATGTTAGCCGAGGTGCTCAAACGTCTCGTCATAATAAGACTAAAAAGCAGACACAGGGCGTATTTACCAAAGCTTGGATTGATCATGGTACAGCGCCGCTTAACGCAAGCTATGAGTATGTATTGGTAATGGATGCGACACCAAATCAAATGCTTGATTTGGCGAAAAAGATGAATCGCTACCCATACTTTAATACACGAAAAACTGACCAAAACGGCATGTATATCCGTAATCGCATAAACAATTTATATGGTTACAGCAGTACTGATTTCACAAACTTTAAGTTTGGTCCTGTGCGCTCAGTGAGTACGACAGCGCAGTTACTCGTACAATTAAATGGCAAGAAAGCTGCTCTGAGTGTGTCGTCGCCGGAATTGAAGTTAAGTAAAACGCAGGCAACACCAGTTGTGCCGATTGAAATTGTACTTAAAGGCACATGGCAAACAAATGATTCGGATTATCAGCATGTTAAAGGTAATACGGTTATCACTACACAAAGCTTTTTTGGCCAAGCTGCTAATATTCAATTAAGCAAAGTCGAGTAATTCAACTACACTACTAAAATTAGATCTCCCAACTAATTGAAAGCGGCAAGATGACAATCTTGCCGCTTTTTTATTTATTGATTTTGCCTGTCCGCGCCTTAAGTCTAGTTACGACAATTGTTAGTTATGTTATATTGTATCATTTTGTCGTGGGGCGCAAAAATGGGTCAAGATAAAAAAGCCAGTGTTGATTTGGCTGAGGTTGTAAAGAGGTACGTAGATGCTTTAAAAGCATCTGGATTTGAAGGGGAAGTAGATACAAGTTATTCAACAACTTTGGTGCATTCAACAGATAACAGTATCTACCAGCAATTTCCGCAAGCGGTCATATTTGCCAAGAGCAATGATGACATTCAAAAAGCCTTACTACTGTCTGAACAAGGGGAGTTTCGTCAACTCTGCTTTGGTCCGCGTGGTGGTGGGACAGGGACTAACGGGCAATCGCTCACCGGTGGAATAGTATTGGATTTATCGCGCTATATGCGTCAGATCTTGGAGGTTAATACCGAGGAAAAGTGGGTCAGGGTACAAGGCGGTGTGATCAAAGATCAACTTAATGATTTTTTAAGACCACTGGGATTCTTTTTTGCGCCTGATCTTTCCACCAGCAACCGGGCAACCGTGGGCGGTATGGTCAACACCGATGCATCCGGGCAAGGCTCTCTGGTGTACGGTAAAACCAGTGATCACTTATTGGCTTTAAAATGCTTTTTAGCTGATGGTTATGAGTTAGATACTTACAAAATGCCTATGCAGGCAGCGCAAAAAATTGCAAGTCAGGACAGTCGTAAAGGGCATATCTTTCGTGACGTGATCAACAGCTGCGTAGAAAACCGCGGTAAAATCTTAGATGTTTTTCCAAAACTAAATCGTTTCTTAACTGGGTATGACCTTAAAAATGTGCTCAGTGATAATATAGAAACGTTTGACCTCAGTCGCATTATAGCGGGGAGTGAAGGTTCTCTTGCGGTAGTTGCAGAAGCCAAGTTAAACATTTTGCCCATTGAGCCATATAAAACATTGGTCAATATTAATTATGATAATTTCGACTCGGCGCTAAGACATTCTCCTTTTTTGGTAAGTGCACGCTCGACCTCTGTTGAAACGGTGGACAGTAAAGTACTGAATCTTGCCCGTGAAGATATGATCTGGCGCAGCGTTGCAGATTTTTTAGATACCCCTGCGGATATCGTCTCAGATGGGTTAAACATGGTGGAGTTTAATGGCAATAATGAGTCAGACATTAACACCAAAGTCGCTGCATTAACGGATAAACTCGATGCGCTTATCGACAGTAAAGCAGCGGGTGTTTTATCTTACTCAATCACCACCAATAAGACGGATATTTTAAAAATCTATGCGATGCGCAAAAAAGCCGTTGGGCTTTTAGGTAACACTAAAGGGGCGCAAAAGCCAGTTGCCTTTGTTGAAGACACCGCTGTACCCCCTGAGCATCTGGCTGATTTTATTACCGAATTTAGAGCGCTACTGGATGCACATGATTTAAGTTATGGTATGTTTGGTCATGTTGACGCTGGGGTTTTACACGTGCGTCCTGCATTAGATTTATGCGATGATAAACAGCAAGCGATGTTAAAACCCATATCGGATAAAGTGTCTAAATTGACTAAAAAATATGGTGGCTTATTTTGGGGAGAGCATGGCAAAGGGTTTCGCAGTGAATATGGTCCTGACTTTTTTGGTCCAGAGTTATTCTTAGAATTGAGAAAAATCAAAACCGTATTTGATAAAGGCAATAAACTCAACCCCGGTAAAATATGTATGCCGCTTGAGGATGATACCACGCTTGCTGGTGTCGAGGGACCGTTGAGAGCACGCTACGATCAGCTTGTCCCCATTAATATAAAAACCTCGTTTCAAGACACATTGAATTGCAACGGCAATGGGTTGTGTTTTAATTATAACGAAAACGCTCAGATGTGCCCTTCATACAAGGTGACTAAAGACAGAAGGGATTCACCTAAAGGGCGAGCCATGTTATTTAAGGAGTGGGCACGACTGCAAGCTGCCCAAGGCGTTGAATTGCCTGTGCAGCAATCAGCTTATTTTGATGTGGAAAAATATCAAGTTGAGATTTCAGAAGCGGGTGAGCTTGCCCAGTTAAACCACGAAGTAAAACGTGCCATGGATGCTTGCTTGGCTTGTAAAGCATGCTCAACAGCATGCCCAGTTAAAGTAGATATTCCTAATTCACGGGCTTACTTTTTGCATTTTTATCATCAAAAATATGGCAGAGCGCTGAAAGATCATGTGGTCGGTAATATTGAAAAGCTGCTGCCCTCAATGTCACGTGGTGCATCACTATTAAACCCTATGATTGGGTCGAACTTTGTTAATAAGCTCAGCCAATGGTTCTTGGGCTATCAAGACTTACCGTTGCTCAGTACCCAACAACCTGAAGGCATTAAGTATAACTACGATGCGTTAAGTAAGCTTAGTCAGTCGCAAAAAGACGATCATGTTTTGGTTGTATTAGATCCGTTTACTTGGTTTTATGAAGCTGAGTTAATTTCTGCAACCATCAAATTGACAGGCAAGCTAGGTAAAAAAGCAGTGCTATTGCCCTACCATGAGAATGGTAAAACTCAGCATGTAAAAGGGTTTCTTCATGAGTTTAAAGCGACGGCCAAAGCCACCAGCGCTTTTTTACAACACGCAGCAAGCCTAAATATACCGATGATTGGTTTAGATTCTGCTTTAGTATTTGTGTACGACGATGAATATCGTAAAGTACTGAGCGAGACCGAAAGAGGAAACTTTCACGTACTCACTATTCATGAGTGGCTTCAGCGACAGGACTTATCTGCTCTGGAATTGCCGTCGGTAGCTGAGTCAATTACCTTGCTGGCGCACTGTACTGAAGAAACCAATGCACGTGCTGCATCTGCAACTTGGAAAAATATCTTTAATACGCTGGGTATACAGCTTGATGCACCCAATGTGGGTTGTTGTGGCATGGCCGGAACTTTTGGTCATGAGAGTAAAAATCAGGCGGCCTCTCACAGCTTGTACAATGCCTCTTGGCAGTCTCATGTGCAATCATCAAAGGTGATCGCAACAGGATTTTCTTGTCGCAGCCAAGTAAAACGTTTTGAAGGGCATAAACCTCAGCACCCTGTGGAGTTCATTGCTCACTATTTGTAACGTTTTCTGATTTATGAATGACTTATCTAGATGTTTTTAATGGCATCAGCTAAACGTCAGTAGCTCCATACTTTGCGCACATTGACTGTGCGCTGTATGGACGTTGTAAATTCAGTGGAAGCGTTGTTACTGTATGATCGTGTGTATCTTCTGGCGATAGAGTTGGATTAATGGAGTTAAGTATTGATGCGTTTTGTATATGTTATGGACCCGATGTGTGCTTGGTGTTACGGGTTTCAGCCTGAATTAGAGGCATTTTTAAGCCAACACCCAAGTGCACAGATAGAGTGGATTATGGGCGGTCTTGCGCCAGACAATACTGAGCCGATGGCGCAAAATTTAAGGGAAACAATTGCTTCGTATTGGCATCAAATAGAACAAAGAACCCAAGTATCCTTTAACCACGATTACTGGCATCAAAACACGCCTTATCGTTCTACTTACCAAGCTTGTCGCGCGGTGATTGTGGCACAAAATATGAGGGAAAATAGCGCTGAAGCGATGTCAAAGGCGATTCAAGCCGCGTATTACCAACAAGCCACTAACCCGTCATTAGATGCGACTTTGGCAGCATGCGCCGTGTCAATTGGACTCGATGAAGCATCATTTTTATCTTCACTTAATTCACCAGATACTGAAAATCAGTTGCAACAGCACTTGGCGCTTACCCGTCAATTACAAGTTAGTGGGTTCCCCGCACTGTTTTATGTGAATGAAGAAAATCATGCTTTTGCACTGACCTTGGGGTATTGCCAAGAAGAGGAATTGACAGCGCGCTTCAATCAAATATTAAAAGCGCAATGACTTATCATGTACTCGCCATGTATCAGGAGTTCAGGCAACGCTTTTTTGAGTTGATTCAAAAAGCAAATAGAGCGCATATATTTTGCTGAGGAGATCTTGACCCTGAATATGTGCATAGCTGGTTTGAAAGTGTAGCGAAAGCAATCAATATATAAATATATTTGAGTACCTCGAAAATAAATGCATCATTGACAATCATGAAATACAAGAGTGTATTGATGTGTCGTTTACTGATAACGTATTCTGGCAAGTACCTAGAAAGAAAATGCACATTACTGGGCAATACTGCCTAATTTGTTTAAGGACTTTTACGTCGGGTTTCATAACCGTAAACCGGTTTA
Organism: Pseudoalteromonas luteoviolacea CPMOR-1; assembly: GCF_001625685.1. GTDB lineage: Bacteria > Pseudomonadota > Gammaproteobacteria > Enterobacterales > Alteromonadaceae > Pseudoalteromonas > Pseudoalteromonas luteoviolacea_K. The sequence continues at coordinate 9,045 of NZ_AUYC01000037.1, forward strand.
ATCCCCACCATTTTTACTAGATATACGTTTTGATAAGAAGAAAAATAATGAATCCATCCAAAATAAAGGCCAGGTACCCCGATGCAGTTGCGTGTAAATTTGGCGATAGTCAGCATTTATGTGATGAACTGACTGCGCTCATTGTAAGTGGTGCCAAAGTGGCAACTTGCGATGCGTTGAGTGCCTATGAGTTAGGTGAAGAAGCAATCCCCGATATTGGACAAGTTTACATTGTAGAGACTTGGCTAAATAAGCCTGTCGCAGCGATCAAAATTGTTAAGGTAGATATCACTCGATTTGAAGATGTCGATGAAGCCTTTGCGCTTGCAGAGGGGGAAAATGCTGACTTAGCTGGCTGGCGTAAAGATCATCAGGCATATTTTGAGCGAAATGGTGGGTTTGCCCCTGATATGGAATTAGTATGTGAATATTTTGAAGTGGTTGAGATATTCTAAAGTCAATTATAAAAAAGGCGCGTTTAGCGCCTAGATAGGGTTAGCACTTTTGTAAAATAAACATATGGTAGCCAAACTCATTGGCATACTCAGTACATATTTCTACTTCGTTATGAATATCTTGTAGTGCTTGAGAATGTGCCATTGTAACCTGTAGTTCCATTGTGCGCGCGCGCAAAGGTCCGTAGTAGTTTTGCCAGGCTTGTGTGCTTTGCGGGAAATGTACGATGACTTTATATCCAAGTTCAGATATTTGCTTAAGTCTGACTTCAACGGATTGTATATCGGGATATTCTTTGGCCCAAAACCCCTGAGCTTGCGGGCTTGGTTTTGCCGTATGCCATACCATGTCACTAAACACCAATACGCCATTGGGCTTAAGCTTTGGTCGCCACTTCTTAAGTGCATTTGGTACGCCCATGATATAGGCGCTGCCTTCTGACCATATAAGGTCGATACTGCTTTGCGCTATGTTTAGTTCTGTCATGCTGGTACAGTCCGTTTGAAGCCGATCTATAAGACCATCTTGAGTAAAACTATCAACCAATGCATCGAGTGCGCTTTGCTCATTATCGATAGCAATAATATTGGCATGAGTGTGGGTTGCCAGCAACTGAGTCGCGTAGCCTTTTCCGCAACCAATATCGGCTATAAGATTGGGTGTTAAGGGTACATGCGACAAAGCTTTAAGGGTGTCTTCATGACTGCCAGGTGCCCAGCGCGCAAGAGGCGCAAATATGGTCATAAAGTCAGCCATATATAATTCGTGTTCATTCATATCTTTTGATAACCATTTTAATCTAAGGGCTTCTTTTTCATTAAAGCCTTGCTGCATTAACCAACTCAGATGCGCATCAGGCGCCAGCGTGTTGAGTTCTTCGTGCCAATGACGTTGTGGCGCATCGCCCAATATTGCGGCTAATAAGTCGCGAGCTTGTTTTTTTTGCTCAATCTCGTTATTTAACGCAGAGAGTCTGTCGCGCAAACGGTGTTTTTCAATTTTTGCATCAAGGCAGGATTTACATTCTTTAATGGTAAGTCCACCTGCGAGTAGCTTTTGAATTAAGTGCACACGTTGAATGTCTTTTTCACTATATATTCGATAGCCATTGGCAAGTCGTTTTCCACTGATCAGTTGTTGTTTCTCATAATAGAGTAGAGCGGTACGTGAGAGCCCAACTCGTTTGGCAAGCTCTGATATTTTGTACATAGACTTAATCTCATTAAACAAATGCGTGCTGACTTTAAAGTATAAAGTTATAGACAGGTCAAGCTTGGTTTTAAAGCGGATTAAACACAGTGATGTGGAAAAAGAAAAAAGGGGCGAGTGCCCCTGGTTTCATACTATCAACTAGGACGCGAGGGTCCTCAGTCCGGTACTTCTTTGATCTATAGTAAAAAAGTCCATCGTCTTATTCATATTATGCGCTTGGTCAGCCATCGATTGACCTGCGGCTGTGGCTTCCTCGACCAGTGCTGCATTTTGTTGTGTCATTTCATCCATTTGAGTGATTGCGCTATTGACCTGCACAATTCCGTCAGATTGCTGCTTCGAAGATTCTGCTAAGTCTTGCATCATAACGCGCACTTTTGAGGTGGCCTCTACGATTTCTAATAAGGTCTCCCCAGATTTGTTGACTAAAGATGTACCTTCTTCAACTTTGGTTTGGCTATCTCGGATTAAATCTTTTATCTCCTTGGCGGCTTCGGATGAACGTTGTGCGAGGTTTCTAACTTCACCCGCGACGACTGCAAATCCTCGGCCTTGCTCACCCGCTCTGGCCGCTTCAACAGCAGCATTGAGTGCCAATAAATTTGTTTGGAAAGCAATTTCATCTATGACACCGATGATCTCTGAAATTTCCTTACTTGAGTCACTGATCTCTTTCATTGCGGTCACTGCCATATTCACTACTTGGCCGCCTTGCTCTGCTCTGCGCTCCGCATCGAGTGATAATTCATTGGCGTTTTCGGCACGTTTACTACTTTGTTTCACACCGTCAGTCATGGCATCCATACTGGCCGATGTTTCTTCGAGGCTTGAAGCTTGCTCTTCCGTTCGTTGACTTAAATCCATATTACCTTGGGCGATTTCATTGGCACTTTGTGAAATGCTGCTCGCTGAGGTGCGAATACTCGAAATAATCTCGGTGAGTTTTTCTGCTGTCGCATTGGTATCTTCTTTGAGCTTGCCAAATTTACCATGATATTCGTTATTGATGCGCTTAGTGAGATCGCCATGAGCCAGAGAGCCCAACATTTGCATCACGTCGTCTAGTGCCACTTCAACGGTGCCTAATAAGTCATTGAGGCCTTGGCTTAAGTTACCAAAGAAACCAGACTTGCCAGTGGGGTCAATTTTCTTGCTTAAGTCTCCCTGTGAAGCGGCTTGCACAATGTCGTCAATTTCTTTTTCGATATTCACTTCAGCGGTACGGTCTACCCACTCAAGCACAGTACCGATACGTTTACCGTCCACTTCAATGGGGTTAGCCGTCAATGCGAACACCTTGTCACCTATCTGTTCTACGCTACGGTGTGTATCGTTTAGGTTTTCAAATACGAGTTTTTGTTGCTCAGGTTCAAGGTAAAAGTCATGAATGGCAAAGCCAATTAAATTGTTTGCTTCAAACGCGCCAACATGTCGTCGTATGTCTTGCTCAGACTCTAACATCATGGTTTGTATTGCATTGTTAGCATATATAATATTCAGTTCAGGGTCGGCTATCATCACGTTTCCAGATACGCTATCGAGTGCATACTTGACGCGCGCATTCTCAGAAGCCACCCTAGACTTTTCACGCTCAAGTGCTAACCACTGCGTTTTGTCTTGCCACTCAATAACGGTACCTACACGTTCACCGTCTACATTGACAGGACTGGCCACGACACTGAATGTGCGCCCAGCAATGACAAATTCGCTTTGGTGGCTTGTTGTGAGTCCATTAAACTCACTCAACAAGTTGGTGAAGTGAGTGAAGTAATGATCCAGTGCATTATGTTTGATATTAGTGGGGCTAAAATCCATCAATTCTTGGGTTATGTCGCTGGCAGCATCATTAAACATGTGCTCCAGTGCACCATTGAGGTAGATGACGTTATAGTTATCATCAGTGATCATGACCTGACCAGATGACCCGTCAAGTGCATATTTTACACGGGCGTTTTCAGATGCCACTCTTGCTTTTTCTATTTCGCTTGCCAGCCACTCGGTTTTATCTTCCCACTCATACACAAGACCAACGGTTTTCCCGTCTACGATGACGGGGCTTGCGACGATATCAAATGTCCTGCTGGCAATTTTCAGTTCGCTGTTGTAGCTGTCGCTCAGCCCGTGGACGGCGTTTTCAATCTCTGAAAAAGTCGGTAGTGATTGGCTGAGTGAGTGGTTGAGTAATGCTTGGCTATTAAAGTGATTATGGATGGTTCGAATCTCGTCGCTGGCTTGGTTAAACATGGTGTAAATAGCATCATTAAGATAAATAACCTGATTTTGTGTATTGGTGATCATCACACACGCACTGGCGTTATCTAGCGCACTTTTAATACGGGCATTGGCACTGGCAATACGTTTTTCTTCACGCTCTTTTTCCCGCATCTGGCGTAAGCTATCCCGCATGGCCATCATCGACTTAAACACACCTTTTGGTACTCGTTCGTCATATTTTTCATCAAGGTCTCCCCGGGCAATAGCCAATGCAACATTTTCTAGTTCATTCGGGTCCTTGCCAAGCTGCGCCATCACATTTCGAGTCAGGACAAACACAATGCAGCCACTGAGGAAAAGCGCAATGACAAAGGTGATCATGATGTTACTGACTGCTGATTCATTCGCCTCTTTGAGTTTTGGACCCAGTTTATCTTGGTCGTTTTTAACGGAGAGCTTTAATTCATCGACCAGTTTTGCAAATTGTGGCCCCAGCACATCTAGGGTATTGGTGACTTTATCATTACGATCCACAATGATGTCATGCACACTCAGATAAGCTTGTTTGTAGTCAGCTTCGAGTGTTCTGACTTGCGCAATTAAAGCGCGGTTTGCGACCGTATTGGTGAGTTGTTCGATTAAATCCATTTGCTGTTCAAAGGCGCTGAACTCTTGCTTTACCCTTTGGTCAGCGCTTTCGTCATTACTTTCTAAGTACTTGATCACATAAAGGCGACCTAGTAATAGGTTGCGCATGGCAACGCCTGTCAAGTAGGCGAGTTGTGTATTGTTACTTTCCGATGCACTGAACATCAGCTTGGTCAGCTCTCGCTCCATTTGCGGACCAATGACGTTCAGTTGATTAAATACTAGGTCATTGCGCTGTGTTCGATAAGCTTTTATTTGGTTAAATGTCTCGTTATACGTTGCGATTTTTGTGGTGAGCTGTTTCACCATTTGTGCCCGCTCGGGCTTGTTAATTTCACGCGTAGCCTCTTTGAGCAGGGTTTCTACTTGAGTAAAGTATTCGTCGTATTGGCGAATGTCTTTATCACTGCCAGTCAACAGAAAGTCTTTTACATTCATGCGAACCATGAGCATATTTGATTGTAAAATGCCCGCGAGGTTACTATCGCGGGCTAATTCACGGTAATCTTTAAATCCGTCAGAAGCCATTTTCAAGGCAAAATAAGAAATAAAGCCAATCACGGCGAGGGTGATCATCACCGCTGAAAAGGCAGCTATCAACTTAGCGTGCAGCGTAGAAAAAATAGTGAGTTGCTTGGATTTAGCCATATTCAAATTCCCTTAGTCCGCAGATGATGCGAGAAATAGAAAAAGTCCTGACAACAAGTATAGAAGCTAAATCACAATGCGTTTTATTATTAGCAATAGAAGCTCACTTTTGCTTTAAAAATGGTCTATCCATTCTAGGGAATACTAGGGTTATTTCATTTAAAGTGTTTAAATAATAAGTGCTTAAATTTATCTTAGGTGTGTAGCAAACCATTTTAAAGCGCTTGGCATTTTGTTGCAGTGCTGGTATTTGGATCGAGTGTATGATATTCAATTAGTCGGATGTATTTGTTTTAGGAGCAAACAAACTGTGGACATCAATATAACAATAAGAAAAGCAACCCAAGATGAAATTCATTGGGTAAATGAGCAGTATCAACGGGTCGGGTTTAAGTTGTCAAACTTCGAGTCGGATATGATTGCCATTGCGTTAATTGATGATCAGAAGGTGGGTGTTGGCCGAATACAAAAAATCACTGAGTTTGATGCAGAGCTGGGGGGCATGTATGTGCACCCAGACTTTAGAGGCGTTGGACTTGCCGATAAAATCGTGACGTTTTTAGTTGAAAACGCATTACAGTATCGACATGTATATTGTTTACCTTTTGCGCATCTGGCTTCGTTTTATAAAAAATTTGGTTTTGATGAAGTAAACGATGTGGAGGTACCAGACATGGTGCTCAGCAAACACCATTGGTGCAATGAAATTTACGAGCACAAGACATTATTGTTTGTAAAAAGCAACTCTGCGCCAAGTCAAAGGTGTGTGGATTAAATGCAGGGGTATGACAGTGCTGCACTGTTAACGAAAGTTTTGACACAGTTGGTGCCCTTCAAAGTCAGTGAAATAGCTGCAGTTTTGGATGTCTTTGAGTTTAAAACCTATCGCGCAAAATCACATCTGTTTAAAAGCCAAGATATGGTTCAAGATGTGCACTTTTTACTCGCCGGTATTGGTCGTTATTATTACATTGATGTCAACGGGAAAGAGTTTAACAAGTCTTTAGTCAAGCAAGGCGGTGCATTCACAAGCATAGCTTCATTAATTGAGCACAGCCCGAGTCCTTTTTACGCACAAGCTTTGAGTGAGTGCCATATCGCATCGATTTCTTACCAAAACCTAGTCACGTTATCTCAGAAAAATAGTAACTGGAGTGAATTTGTAAGAAAGGTTTATGAACGCTTAGCATTAAAAAAAGAAAAGCGAGAAGCGAGTTTTTTGCTGCTCAATGCGCAGCAAAGATATGAGCAATTTTTAATAGAGTTTGGTCAAGACAGTGAGCACATTGCTCTGAATCAGGTTGCGATGTACCTTGGTATAACAGATGTAAGCTTATCTAGAATACGTAAAAAAATGGGCTTAACATAAGTTAAGGCGCAGTCTCGGTAGGGCAGGTAAAGTGCTTCTTTTTAGGAGCAAATACATGCAAAAGCTTTTACCCCCGTTTTTATATGCGATCATCTTAATCAATATGGCGGTATTGTGCTGGCGCTTAGACGCCACGCATTATATCGTTTATCCATACAACTTGGCGGGCATACCACTGTTTTTATTTGGGTTGTTATTGGCTGTCGGAGCGAAAAAGCGCTTTATACGTGAAGGCACCAATGTCATGACTTTTGGTGAGCCAGACAAGCTGGTGACCCAAGGGGCATTTAAGTTTTCTCGCAACCCGATGTACTTGGGTTTTGCCATCTCTTTGTTTGGTGCGGCTGTGTCGCTCGGTGCTGGCGTAATGTCTGTGTGTGGGTGGCTAACATTTGTTATTGTGACAGATCGTTGGTATATCCGCTTTGAAGAGCAAGCAATGCGACGAAAATTTGGTGCGGTATACGAGCGATACTGTTGCCAAGTAAGAAGATGGATATAAATTAATCATAGAGGACATGAGGCTAAATAAATGCCTTGAAGCAGAATGAATAAAAATGTGGTACTTAGGCCGTTAGAGCCAACAGATGGGGTTGAATTGGTTAATCACTTAAATAACCCTAACGTCATCCGGTATTTGTCGGATAGACTACCAAAGCCCTATACACCTCAGGATGCAAAGTGGTGGCTAGAGGTCGGGCAAAGCCAAAATGCGCTGAACTATGCGATTGAGTATGATGGCCAGTTTTGTGGGGTGATCGGTGCTTATTTACCTGATGATTTATCTTCACCACAGGACGCTGAGCTTGGATATTGGCTTGGGGAATGCTTTTGGGGTAACGGCATTGGCACGCATGCTGTGGTGCTTTTTATCGCGAAGTTTTTTGAAAAAACGTCACTTCAAGCCTTGTATAATCCGGTCTCGTCACCTAACCAAGCTTCGATTAGAGTGATGGAAAAAGCCGGATTTGGGTTAAAACACATCACGCGAAAAACCGCTTTGCACCAAGGGGAAGCGTGTGACGAGCATGTGTATGTGCTTAAGCGCGCTGAGTATGTTTAAGTTCCACGTGAATGCAGTGCGATCTGAGTGGTTGGCACTGGGATTTGACATGCTGACATCAGATAGGCTGCATTGTTAATATTCCTATAATAGCGACCGTGAGCTCAAAAGGTCGCTTGGTGAATCGAATTTGTGGCCGCAAATTCAGATCTTTTACTTAATCAGTGAGACAAGCTTGAGGGTGAGTACATGCCCATATGGAACGACACGGCTCTCGGGTCTCTATTTGTTTCATGCCACCTGCAACATGTGGTGTTGCCTCTAGTCCTAAAGAAGGCTTGCTAGAAAGGTTCTTAATTTTATTTTTTTTGATTGTTAATTTCATAGTTATCTCCTTGATTGTACTGGATTGTACCTTTTCAAAATTAGTCAATCTCGAATGCAAATTCAATGCAAATACATGAACTGTTACATTCATATTTGTCGATGAACAACGTTGTGATTGTTGGCCTTAGTTGATGTTTTATGAGGGTTAACTGATGTTTTTATGGCATGATTTAATTATTTGTTTTATATGCTTTGTTTCTCGTTGAAAAATCAATAAGTTCTTAGACGTGTTGGCGAGAGTTGATGGAATCGTAAATGTTACAAATTATTGCCAATTTACGTAAATTGACGTTTTTTATCTGAGTGGCACAAAATTTCGCACATGGTACAATCGCCCGTCGAATTTTTTGGTAGTTGTACTGCCTATACATTAAGAGTGAATAGTATGAGTGAAACATTTGCAGCGATAGGCTTGGTGAACCCTAAGTCGCCAACCAATGTTGGTGGTGTGTTACGTGCTGCTGGGTGCTATGGAGCACAGGCGGTGTATTTTAACGGTAACCGCTACGCAAAAGCTGCAAAATATCACACAGACACAAAAAATGTAGCTGAGAATATCCCAATTCAACAAGTCGATGACCTAGTGAGCTTAAAAGTATCAGGGCGCGCTTTGGTGTGCGTTGAACTGGTAGAAGGCGCGACGCCATTACCGCATTTCGTTCATCCTGAGAACGCGCTGTATGTGTTTGGTCCTGAGGATGGCAGTTTGCCACAAGATATTGTCGATGCTGCTGATGCGGTTGTATACGTGCCGACAACTGGATGCATGAATTTGGCTGCCACCGTGAATGTACTTTTATACGATCGTATGGCCAAGCGTGCGACTAATTTTGATGCGGCGCAGATCTTAACAAGCCGAGATACTAATAATCGTTTAATTGTTGGATAGAGCATCCAGAGAGTGATGACATTCGGATGAGAGAAAGCCGCGATTAAATGCGGCTTTTGTGTTTTACATCAAGTCAAAGCGGTCTAAGCGCATCACTTTGACCCAGACTTTTATAAAGTCATCGGCAAACTTTTGCTTAGCATCATCGGATGCATATACTTCTGCTATGGCTCTGAGCTCTGAATTAGAGCCAAAAATAAGGTCAACCGCGCTTGCTTGCCACTGCTGTTTTCCTGTTTTTCGCTCATAACCCAAGTACATACCAGGTTGTGTGTCTGACTTTCTCCACTGCGTGCGCATGTCCAGCAAGTTGACAAAAAAGGCATTGTCTAAGCTGCCCGGAGTATGCGTCAGTACACCAGTGCTTGAGTTATCCGTATTGGTTTCCAGCACACGCATACCACCCAGTAGCACCGTCATCTCAGGAACCGATAGCCCAAGCATGTTTGCCTTATCTACCAACATTCTTGTTGGCGACATAAAGGCTGAGTCATGGTAATAGTTTCTAAACGCGTCGGCTTTAGGCTCTAAAAAGCTGAATGATATAACGTCTGTTTGTGCTTGAGAGGCATCGGTGCGTCCTGGGCTAAATGGCACTGTTTTTGGCATATTGGCATTTCTAAGTGCACCTTCAATACCGGTTTTACCTGCAAGTACAATGACATCGGCCAGAGATACTTGACGTTTTGAGCGTTTGTTAAATTGCGCTTTAACTTGCTCAAGCTGTGCGAGCACTTGTTTGAGCTGGCGCGGATTGTTTACTGTCCAGTTGTTTTGTGGAGCGAGTCGGATCCGCGCGCCATTTGCGCCGCCTCGCATATCTGTAACACGATGACTGGATGCAGCTGCCCATGCAGTTTCAATTAAATCAGCGTTACTGAGACCTGTGCGCTTGATTGCAATTTGTAGTGTCTTGATGTCACTTTGCGTGATTTTTTTACCGTTATGTTCAGGAATAGGGTCTTGCCATGTCAGTACTTCGCTTGGTATTTCATTGCCAAGGTAACGTGCTCTTGGACCCATATCTCTGTGCGTGAGTTTAAACCAAGCTTTGGCAAATGCCAGTTCGTACTCTTTCGGATCTGCGCGGAATCGCTCGACAATTTTACGAAACGCAGGATCTTCTTTGAGTGCAAGATCAGTGGTAAACATAATCGGGGCACTGCGTTTCCCTTTGATATGTGCATCAGGCACTAAGTTGGCGGCTGCTGGATTATCTGGGATCCATTGTATTGCGCCAGCTGGGCTTTTGGTTTGCACCCAATTAAAATTCATTAGGTTGTCCAAGTAGTTTGTAGACCAACGAGTTGGTGTGACTGTCCACGCGCCTTCTAAGCCACTGGTACTGGTATCTGCGCCTTTGCCAGTGCCGCATTTGTTTTTCCAGCCAAAGCCCTGTTGCTCTGTTGGCGCAGCGGCAGGTTCCTTACCAACACAATTTCCAGGTTTTTTCGCACCATGGGCTTTGCCAAAGGTGTGGCCACCTGCGATGAGCGCTACGATTTCTTCGTCATTCATTGCCATACGGCCAAACGAAAGGCGAATGTCGTCGGCTGCCAATAAGGGATCGGGCTTGCCATGCGGACCTTCTGGATTGACATAGATAAGGCCCATTTCAACCGCCGCCAATGGGCCTTTGAGTTTGCCTTTTTTATCGCGTCGCTTATCGGCTAAAAATGTAGTTTCTGGGCCCCAGTAGACGAGATCAGGTTCCCAGTCATCGCTTCGACCACCGGCAAAGCCGAAGGTTTTGAAGCCCATAGACTCTAATGACACATTACCAGCCAATACCATCAAGTCAGCCCAAGATAGCTGCTTACCGTATTTTTGCTTAACAGGCCACAATAAGCGTCTGGCTTTATCTAAATTGGCATTATCGGGCCAACTGTTGAGCGGGTTGAAGCGCTGCTGGCCGCCAGCAGCACCGCCTCTACCGTCGTGCACGCGGTAGACGCCTGCGCTGTGCCATGCCATACGGATCATCAGTGGCCCGTAGTGTCCCCAATCTGCCGGCCACCAGTCTTGAGAGTCAGTGAGGGTCTTTTCAATGTCGGCTTTAACTTGCGCTAAATCGAGTTTTATAAACTCGGCTCTGTAGTCAAAGTCTTTACCATAGGGGTTTGAGTTTATGTCATGTTGCCTAAGCGGGCTGAGATCTAATTGTTCTGGCCACCAGAACTGGTTGGTTTTAATTTGGGTTGCACTGGGCGCTGCAATCGCTGCACTAGAAAGTGCCATTGCGATGCCCGAGGCTAACGTCATCAGTTGAGTACGCATAATTTACTCCAATAGGGTTACATTAATCAGCTCAATGCTGTCTGAGTGGTGACCTTTTAGAGCCTAAGTAGACGGATGTTAAATGAAAAATTGAATAATTTAATGATAATTATCAGTTTTTTAGAATGTATAAAAAAAGCACATCAAAAAATATGTATAACATTGAATTTATTATCTTTATTTACAGTTAAACTAGACTGAGCGTAAAGGGTGGTGAAAATGTGAACAGTTGGGTGGGTGCACTTAACGTGCAATTGATTAAAATAGAAAAAACAATCAATAAAAAAGAACGTTCGAATGGTCTCAATAAAACAAATCATCTATGCACTTGCGGTAGAAAAAACACTGCACTTTAAAAAGGCGGCGGATGCATGCCATGTGTCTCAATCGACCTTAAGTACCGCGATACATGAACTTGAAAAACAGTTAGGGACGGTGATTTTTGAGCGCAATAATAAGCATGTGTTTGTGACTGAGCAAGGCAAGGTTTTACTGGATAAGGCGCGCAAAATTAAGCTGGAAGTCGATGAGTTTATGATGCTTTCACAAGTAGATAAGTCGCCGCTTTGCAGACCGATGAAGATAGGTGTGATCCCGACCATTGGCCCATTTTTACTGCCTAAAGTTTTGCCGGATGTACGTCAGCAATACCCTGATTTTAAGTTAAAGATCATAGAAGAGCAGTCTCATGTCTTAACGGATATGCTGCGCCAAGGCGAATTAGATGCCGCCATTTTAGCTTTGCCTTATCAAATTGATGGGCTAATGGCGTTTAACTTCTGGCAAGAGGATTTTTACTGGGTGAGTCACAAAGATGAGAGCGGGGCAGGGCTGCAAGAGATCACCAGCGACCAATTTGATATTGCCAAACTTATGTTACTTAAAGACGGCCATTGCTTAAAAGAGCATGCCTTGAGTGCGTGTAATTTGCCACAAGAGCAAAAAGACACAACCTTTGATAGTACAAGCTTACACACACTGATCCAGATGGTTGCTGGAAAAATGGGCACCACCTTAGTGCCGCAAATGGCGCTTGATCAACTGATAAAAGGCGAGTCTGAGCTGGTGGCGTTACACCTTAATGAGCCGGGCCCGCACCGCACTATCGCACTGGTTGTTCGGCCTAATTACGTGCGCACCAATGATATTACCCTATTGCAAAAGTTGTTTGAGCAGGCGCTCGACAAACATTGCGCAATGAGTTATTGCAGTATTTAACTGGCCCAAGGTTGTTGCGCGATAAACTGTTTTAGCATGTCAGAAAATGCCCTCACTTTCGGTGACGGGTTTTTGCGAGAAGTTGTCACCAAATATACAGGACGCTCAACACCAGACCAGTGTGGCAGGACTGTTTTGAGTGTGCCATTTTGCAAACAGCTTGATGCTTCACTCAATGGTAGCAATGCGATGCATCGGCCACTTTTTACCATGGCTTTAAGTAGTGCTATGTCGTTGCAAAAGTGCGTTGGTGTGACGGTTACCTTATAGTCTCCTTGCTTCGGATGAGAGAGCGTAAGGTTATTGACCTGCTGTGAAATGGCAAAAGTATGTTCAGATAATTCAGTCACACAGGTGATATCTGAGTGTTCAGGTGCAGCAACCAGTTTACTCTCTATGGTGCCAAGGCGTTTTTGCACTAAGCTAGAGCTTGGTAAATGGCCAACACGAATTGCGCAATCAGCGCCTTGCTCGGCAATATCTTGGATATGATTACTGGTCTGGATATCGAGTTGTAGGTCAGGATAAGTGCGCATAAACTCTGGCCAAAAATCTGCCAGCGCAGTTGTGGCCAAGTTACTCGGTGCCAAAACCTTTAGTCGCCCGCTGATCAACTGAGAGTGTGATTTGAACTCTGTGAGCTGAGTTTGAATCGTCTGTAAATCCACTGCATATTGCCGATATAACTGTTCTCCTGCCTGCGTGACATGTATGCCCCGTGCATGTCTGTTTAGCAGTGGCTGTCCGATGTGCGCTTCGAGTGCGCAAAGCCTGCGGGAAACAGTCGCGACAGTGGTATTTAATTGTTTGGCTGCGCGGCTTAAGCTGCCACAGTCGACAATGATAGAGAAAAGGTAGAGGTCATTTAATAGCATTACATATATGTAAAGTTAGTTCGCATTTGTTTGTATAGTTTACGTATATGATGCTGGTTATGATAGTTGTTCTTTATTGATACAATTTAAAAAGGACACCCTATGAGCTATTACATTGTTGCCAAGTTAATGGCAAATCACGGCAATATTTCAGAAATTACGGCTGAACTGAATATTTTGAGAGCGCACACAATCAACGAACCCGGCTGTATCTATTTTGAAATCTATCATGCTCATGACGAGCCGGGTGTGTTTTATTTGTGGGAAGCGTGGCACTGTGAAGCAGATTTAAAGCGTCATTATGATGCGCCTCATACTCAAGCCTATTTTGCTAAACAGCATACGTGTATTCTTTCTTGTCAGCCTATCAGTAAGCTCAGTGCTTAAATTATGTCTTTTTTGCAGGGTATCGTTACGCTTTAATGCTTTCTGTAACCCTCAGCTACATCAAAGTATTGAAAAATAACATTCAATAACAACTCGCACTGACCGTGAGCAATATACTTCCCACAACGCCACTTTGAGGAGAGTATTGTGAAATTAATAACTGGATTGGTTTTATCTGTTGCGGTATCTGTTTTAGCTGGGTGCAACAATGACGACACTTACACTGCTGATGTCAGTGCAATTAACTTGGTGAACAGTGAAATGGATGTGTATTGGGAGTTTGAAAAAGGCCATGAAGAGGTGTCACTGTCTGATGAAAATGGGTTGTTATTCGGCGCTAAGTCGGCAGAAAAACTGCTAGTTCAAGATGAATCGGATGGCAATGTGTTTACATTTTATGCCGTAGAGGGTAATTCCAAAGAGGTGGCAATTTCGTCGACGCGTTTTAGATTTTCCGAACATGGCGATTATGTTGTTTATAGCTATGGTCGATTAGACAATGATTCTGCGCAAGCGGCCCAGCTAGACGCGGTGAAAATCGACGATGCAGAAGTTGCGCAGAGTAAATATCGTGTGATTGTCATCCATACTTACGTTGCTGATATGGGCAAAGTGGATGTGTATATGGGTGACAAAAAATTAGCCGAAAACTTGGAGTATGGTGATGCTACTCAGTTTATGGACTTATCGGTCGATTTAAATGAGTTAATTGTCGTCAAGGCCGGTCAAGGTGCTAATACAGATACGCCCATTGCAAAGGTGACCTTGTCGCCAGAGGCAGGAGATATCCATCTTGCTTATATTACCACCACATCTGAAAACGAAGGCAATATCAAATCGTTCAAAGTCTCGCCTAAAGCACAGTAGCGAATGACACTGGCCTATGATTAAGATGATTTAAAAGCGGCAACATGCCGCTTTTTGTATTTTGAACAGGGATTTAAGGTTATCTCCCCCAATGGTCCTGCGTTGTTTTATGTATTTTTATTCTTTTTTATAGAATGAAAACCTCTATTTTTACAAATTTTAATTCTCTAATTAGATAGTAAACTTGTTAGCAAGTCAGGCAAATATGCCAATAAAACAAATTTAAAGCGTTGGAGAACATCATGAATTTACTCAATATCATTTCTAATAATGACCATCTATCGAATGCAGCAAACTTGCTTGGTCGAGTTGGCTTATCTGTTATCTTTATTTTGGCGGGGATGAATAAAATCCAATACTTTGAGGGCAACGCGCAGTATCTTGCCTCGGGTGGTTTACCTGAGTTTTTACTCCCGTTAGTGATTGCGTTTGAGCTGATTGGCGGGTTATTTATCTTAGCGGGGGCGTTAACCCAGTTAACCGCATTGGCCTTTGCTGGATTCTGTGTAGTGAGTGCGTTGATGTTTCACAATAACCTTGCGGATCAAATGCAGTTTTTTATGTTCTTTAAAAACATTGCTATGGCAGGCGGCTTTTTAGCCTTAGCCTCTGCTGGTGCAGGTCGCTTTAGTGTCGACCACAAGTTAGCTAAATCAGCATAAATGGCGATGGCCCAAATTTGGGCCAAACTTTGAACTGCTATGTCAGCAGTTGCAAATACATATTTAAGCATAGGTTAGGAGCAAAAAATGGGTTTATTGGTTAACGGACATTGGCAAGACAAGTGGTACGATACTAAATCAAGTAATGGTGAATTTAAGCGTGAAGCTGCCCAGTTACGAAATTGGGTTACCTCTGATGGCGAAGCAGGCCTAAGTGGAGAAGCAGGTTTTAAGGCAGAAAAAGGCCGTTATCACTTGTTTGTATCACTCGCTTGTCCTTGGGCGCACCGCACACTGATATTTAGAAAGCTTAAAGGGTTAGAGGACTACATTGATGTATCTGTGGTGAGCCCTGACATGTTAGAACAAGGTTGGACGTTTGATAAAGCAACCGGTAGCACAGGCGATGCATTATTTGACAGCAGCTTTATGCATCAGATCTACACCAAAAATAAAGCTGATTATAGCGGTCGAGTGACAGTGCCTGTCTTATGGGATAAACAATTACAGCGTATCGTGAGTAATGAGTCATCTGAGATCATTCGTATGTTTAACAGTGCATTTGATGCACTGACAGGCAATACATTAGATTTTTATCCAAGTGCTTTACAGGCTCAAATTGATGATATTAATGATTTTATCTATGACTCGATAAATAACGGGGTATATCGCACAGGGTTTGCCACCAGCCAAGAGGCTTATAACCAAGCGTATGACAAACTATTTGATGCGCTAGATAAAGTAGAAAATATTCTAAGTGAAAATAGATACTTAGTTGGTGATACATTAACAGAAGCCGACTGGCGTTTGTTTACCACCTTGATAAGATTTGATGCGGTGTATGTTGGTCACTTTAAATGTAATCAGCGCACAATTGAGAGTTATCCAAATTTATCTAATTACGTCAGAGAATTATATCAATACCCAGGCGTCGCTGAGACAGTTGATTTTTATCATATTAAACGTCATTACTACTTTAGCCATACTATGATCAATCCTACGCAAGTCGTGCCCAATGGACCGGATATCGATTACGCCCGCCCACATAATCGTGGCTGATAATAACGACAATACGACAAGAGCCAGAGATGGCTCTTTTGATATTTAAGAAATTATTTTTCAATTTTTTAGGTTTATATTTTTTGATTTAATAACAACGCTTTTATATTTCTGACTAATTAATAAACATAGTTTTTTAAGGTGCAATAAAAACTCTTTAGTGATGTTTTAGACTGTATATTAGTGTGATTTTTTCAATAGATTTATCTGGAGTTAAAACCTTATTCTATTTTTAATTAAATAATTCATAATTTGTATTTGTTTTTTAACATGAGAGGTGTAAATATAAAATTTCAAAAAAGGAGATTTTATGAAATATTCAGTTGGTTTTATGATGATGTTGTCATCGGCAACAAGTTTAGCGTCAAACATTCATGTTTATGACAGTGGTTACCAGTCGAGTTATTTTTGTTTAACAAAGCAGCTATTCAATGGAGTACCCAAGTATTGCGGTGCGACAGGTACTTATACTCATAAACATATTCCTGTTGCAGTGGAGAAAAACAACAATCATTTTGAGGTGTTTTCCAATAACGAAAACGGTAATTTAGTCACTTATGTAGTGAAAAACTACAATCAAAAGATAAAAGTTCACACTGAGAGCAATTGGGATGACCCACATACCAATGCAGTTGTCGACATTGATACAAGAGGTTATGTTTATGTGCAACTGTCTTCGCGTGGGCTTGGACCTAAGTATCGAAGTGGGCACTTGTACAAGTCAACAACGCCCTATGGTACTCAGTTTCAAAAGATCAAAGGGCTTCCAGATCACGGTAACTTTAATCAGTCATACCCACAATTACATTTAGATAATTCTTCGAATCGCCTTGTGGTATTCACTCGTTACGAATATGTAGGCCAAAAGGCAGTGAGAACACTGTGGTTTGAAAGGAATGGTCATGAATATAAATTAGCTGAAGGTGGTCATTATGCGGTGAGTGATACCAATGATGATGGGCAAATTTTTATCGCGTATAACTACCATCCTAATTATGACTTAGATCGCCGCTCAAACATTCACGTGATTAAGTCGTACACGTATAACTCAGATTGGTATAACATCAAAGGTGAAAAACTCACATTGCCGCTGGCTGAGAACGACCCTCGGACTTTGGTTTACGACTCAGAAGCAAATGGAACTTATATTTATGTAAAAGATATTGTAGCGGAAGAGCCTGGCACAGGTGGTGGTGTGCATGTTTTATTTACCGAAAGCACGTCTTTTGATCCGACTAAAGGGTCACGTTATGTGAAAGAATTGGATATTCAATCTGCTAATAAAATAGCCGTAAGTACCATTACTCCAACCAATCATAATTACTCTGGCGCAACATACTTAACCGACCGCCATGCATGGGCAGTTAATGAGGTCTTAGTCAATGGGAATAATCATCAGCCATACTTCGGCGGTGATATACAGCGACACCTGCGTGTTAACGGCAGTTGGCAACACCGGGGCACATATGCGGATGGTGGCAATTACACATACATTAGAAAAGTGCGTGGCTCAGACTATAAAGCTGTTGCTTCTAAAGGCGTGGGCGAGATTGACAACGGAAATACACAAATACGTATTGAGGTGAAATAACAAGGAGGTGCTTTGGAAGCGAACATTTATTTCCAAAGCACAAACTTTGGATTGAAGCGCAGGGGACTCACTTAGTGATAACTGTACTGCGCCTCAAAACACAAAAGTCGAGGAACTCAGTGCTTTAACTGGTTAGTTCGACAAAGAAGGTTGCTATGAGCATGTTTACTCACTGCAACCTTATACAGGCTTACATAGCTTGTAGCAACATAGCTACCCCAATACCTGCACCAGTACCAATGATGACGCCCATTAACGCCATTAAGATTGCAACAGGTACTAACGTTTGGCTATACGCTGCTGCGAGCACGGGTGATGAAGCAACCCCTCCAATATTTGCGAGCGACGCAATGCCACAGGTAAAGAGATCCAGCTTGAAAATTTTGGCTATGGTGGTCAGGATCACGCCATGGATCAGCAGAATTACAAAGCCCGCTAAAATGTATGCGGGTGCTTGGGTCAGCTCAGCAAAGTCTGCATTGGCTGCAATCAGACCGACTAAAGTATACAGTAAGACATTCGAAAGTTGTGGTGAGCCAGGTAGCTTGCCAAGTGGTGTCATCGCACAAATCACGCCAACAAGGGTCACTATCATGATGCTCCATGTCGTGCCTGTTAGTACGGCGTTGTGAGGTAACAAACCTGAGACATAAATCGCCAGTGCTGAGAGGCCAAAGGCACTCCCTAATAAAAGCATCATATCTGGAAACGTGGTTTCTTTTCTGATTTTGTCATTGGATAAGGTGAGCTTTTCTTGTAGATCGTCCAGTGTGCTGGTATCTGCTTTGGTCCACGCATTAAATTTGTGTGCAAATGGCACGAGTGCCAATAAAAACATAATCCACATTGCATAATCAATAGAATCGATGAGCAGTGTATAACCCATACCAGCATCATTGAGTCCTAAAGATTGTTGGACCGCAACCATGTTTTGTGTGCCCCCAATCCAACTGCCTGCTAAGGCACCAAACGTGAGCGCAGCATTGTCATTTAAGTAACTTTGGAATAGCGCGAACGAGACAATGAATCCAAGAACAATACTTAATGTTGCCGCGAAAAATGTCCCCAATAGCTTTGGTCCCAGTTTTACAATATCTCTTAAATCAGCCCTCAGTAACATCAAAAAGATCATGGCTGGTAAAATCGCTGTTTTGACTTCCGAGCGAGCTTGTTTAACAGACTCGGTCATTTCCCAAACGCCTAAAGTTGACATGACCATGGCTGAAAAATAGATAATAATAACAGCTGGTACATACTTGAAAAAAGGCCCGTTTTTATATTTATCCTCACCCCAAATTATTACACTTGATACAAACATTAAGAATGCGATAAACGCAAAACCATCTTGGATCATACTTCCCTCTATTCTAATTATTATGAATTGCCAGCTATGCTAGCTGAATTTTGCAAAAAAAACGATGTAAATTCACTGATATATGTTACGAATGTTAAATTTTAAAATTATCAAAGCCACTGATTACTATGCTAATTTTAAGGTGTCGTTGCCCAGTCGTGTTAATGTCGGGTTAGAGTCGAGGTATTGTCGTCACCGTAAGGGAGTGGGTTTATTATGCTCTCATTACAGTTTATTGAGGTAAAAATATGATTTTAAAACAACTTAGGTTAAGCCGCAGCTTATCTCAAGAACAGCTCGCGAATATGTCAGGTTTAAATGTACGGACTATTCAGCGCATTGAAGCTGGTGCCAATGCAAGTTTAGAGTCACAGAAATGTCTTGCAGCTGCACTAAATGTCAGTATTGAAGCGTTGAATCAGGTGAGGTTTACAATGAAACAAAGTAAAGACAATTGGAAAGAGTTACCATTGATATTAAAGGTGTGGTTTACGCTTAACTTCTTACAAATTAGGCCCAAACGTAAAACGGCAAGACGCGTCGAGTCTATAAGTCATGGTTTTGGTTTTATGTTTTGTACTTTAGGCATTGTGAGTGAAGCCGCTTTGATAGGGGGCTTATTCATGTTGATAACGGGGTATTTATTTACGTTGTTAAAGTGGCAAGGAGATAAATATACCATATGGGATTAGGTCAAATATTAGCTAGTTTTATACAACAAAAAGCATATTAGTGGGTAAAGTGAATTATATGAATTTAATCATTGAAAATAATAAATTAATACTATTTTATTTCTGAAGGGGAGGGGTATTATTGGTGCTTATGAGCTCGGTGTTTAAATATATTTTGTTCTAAATCAATGTTTTGCTTCGTTTCTGTTGAGCTTGGCTAATGTTGTAAGTAAGAATAATAAATATATGAATTTAGCTTTACTGTTGATAAGTAAATAAACCTTGTTCATTGACACACTAATAAATTGTATCATTTAAAGGAGATGATGATGCTTAAAAATACCCTATGGCTTTCTTTATTTGCGTGCACAAGCGCGATGGCTGTTAACGAGTACGCTGAAGTTTCTGCAAGCGATGCTTGGAACGTAGTAAATCACACTAACGGTAATCTAGTATTCACAAGTGCACCTTCAGACAAAGAAGCTGACGCTGGTATTATCGCTTTGCAGCAATCTGCTGGTGGTGTTGAAATTAAATTCCAAGAATGGCCATATCTTGACGGTGCACACGTTGCTGAAGATCTGGCAATTCTATCGCTGCCTGCTGGTCGTCAAGCTCTGGCTGATGGCACAATCATTGAAGTTGGTACCTTTAAACTAGGTAACGGTGAAAACACAATAAACTTCTCTGAGAAGTTTGACCATACACCGCATATTTTCTTAACGGGTCAATCAAACGACAATGCAAAAGTCTATGTAACTCGCGTACACGGTGTGACGCAGCACGGCTTTGTTGCATTAAAGCAAGGTGAAGAAGCAGCCTCAAACCTACCAGCGCAAGAAACAGTTGCATACCTAGCTATCTACGCGCCAAACAATACGGGTTCAATCGGTGGTAACGATTTCATCATTGATCAAGTAAAACTTGACCATTCAGCAGCAACTGAAGCGACGTATGGATTGTATCTGCAAGAAGAGCAGTCGAAAGACACTGAACTTACGCACATTGTAGAGCATGTTAATGTCATGAAGTTTGGCAGACATGTATTTGCGCAAGATGTGACTGCTTTTGGTCGTGATACAGTTACCCCGAGATTGGCAAATGATTTTGCTCAAGCACCGACTGGTAGCTCGTGTGCAGCAATTCAAACTCAAAACCCATTAGTAGCAAGCGGTTACTATACAATTACTCCAGCGAACTCAGCGCCAATTGAAGTATATTGTAATATGGAAAAAGAGTCTGGCGGCTGGACTTTATTCGCGACACATAATACATCACTAAAATCAGTTGATGCGGTTGATGTTGTTAAGCACGATGGTTTTGGTGTGATGACTGATGCAAACTGGCAAGCAGTTAGAGACAGCATGCAATACGGCATTATGTTTGTTGATGGTGCTGGCAAGGTTGGTATCGTAGAAAAAGATGCGCTACTGAATGCGTCTTGTATCTCACTTAACCAAACAGACTCACTGGCTAATAACCCTGCGCCATATGGTCGTTTCTGGCACACAGAAAGATCTGGTTGTGGTGGTTCAGGCGGTGACTACAGTGAAGCAATCCTAAATATTGGTTGGTCACATGTTTATAACTTCACAGGTGCGTTCAGCAAGTGGGAGTTTAGCGGTGGTTATACTGCGGGTATCGTAGAGTATTACATCAAGTAAAACTCAATGTCAGCATGCTTGTTTTGAGTGTGCACATGAGAAGCCAAGTAAAGCGTATTGCTTACTTGGCTTTTTTATTTTTGGTCAACTAAAGTGGCTATTGACTCTTAAATTGATAGTAAATTAGTCATTAAAAGTGCTCAAAAAATGACATTTGTGCTGGGTGTTTGAGTGCTTTGGGTCTGATTGATTGCACTTGCGTGATGATGTCTGAATGTGTGTACCCCAGCCGTTTCATTAATAGGCCAATCACCAGTCCTGTTCTGCCAGAGCCACCTTTACAGTGCACAGCGACGGTACCTTGACGATTAATGATATCAATGACTTCATTATAGTGATGATTAAATGCGTCGATGAAATCTTGATTAGGCGCATCGTCATCGGGAAGTGGAAATTGAAACCACGTGACGCCTTGCTCCTTGCACTCTAACGCGAGGTTTTGTGCATTGTTATTTTGTAGCTCACTGTCATACATTAAGGTGATGATGGCCTCTGCGCCTGCGTGTTTCAGTTGGCTGACCGACGCTTTTAAGGTGGCCTCTTTTGTGCCTGGACACGGAGTAAATATAAATTCGCCGCCATTTTCCAGTGTTAGCTTATCAAATGGGTGAGTTTGCATAATTGCCTCTCAATGGGTTTGTGGGTTAAACCAGTGTTTGGTTTTATTAACAATTGCGACCAAAGATAACATCACAGGGACTTCAACCAATACGCCGACCACGGTGGCAAGTGCTGCACCTGAATGTAATCCAAATAAAGATATTGCCACAGCGACCGCCAACTCAAAGAAGTTTGACGTGCCAATGAGGCAAGCGGGTGCGGCGATGTTGTGTTTTAATTTGAGTTTGAGTGCTGCAAAATAAGCGATGAAAAATATGCCATAGGTTTGCAAAATAAGGGGGATGGCTATCAAAATGATGTTCATCGGCTGTGTGATGATGGTATTGGCCTGAAAACCAAACAACAGCACGACCGTGGCCAACAACCCTATTACTGAAAAAGGCTTCAATTTGGCGAGCAAGGCGTTAATGGCGGTTTCATTTTGGCCTGATGCATTTAACCGTTTTCGTGTGAAGATACCCGCTATTAGGGGTAACAGCACATATAGTACAACAGACATAAGCAATGTATCCCATGGCACATGAATATCAGATACACCGAGTAATAAGCCTGCAATGGGCGCAAATGCGAAGATCATAATCACGTCGTTAACAGACACTTGCACTAAGGTATAGTTGGCATCGCCTTTTGTCAGTTGGGACCACACAAACACCATGGCGGTACATGGAGCAACACCCAATAAAATCATACCAGCGATGTACGACTGTGCCGTTTCTGGATTGACATAATTGGCAAAAACGCCCTCAAAAAATAACCAACCAAGCGCAGCCATTGTGAAAGGTTTTACGAGCCAATTGATCACCACGGTGAGGATTAATCCTTGCGGATTTTTACCGACTTCTCGGATGGTTGAGAAGTCAATTTGCACCATCATGGGGTAAATCATGACCCAGATAAACACAGCGATAACCAAATTAACATTGGCATAAGTCATGGTCGCAATGAGTTCGAATAGAGGGGGATAAACCAAGCCTAGCCCAACCCCGAACACAATACTGGCAGCAACCCAAACAGATAGGTAGCGTTCAAATATACCCACAGACGAACTCCTTAGTTACACAAGTTTGCAAAACGAGTAGGGCGATCGCCCATGGCGTTCAATCTACTGAGCTCTTTTTCTATGAAGCTGGGTTCATTGATCACGGTCGATGTAATGACGTGTTTCATCCACTCCGGTAAAGTGGGGTTGAGAGAATAGAAAACCCATTGATGGTATTTTCTATCTGACAAGATCCCTATTTTTCGCAGCTGCGCGAGATGTCGAGATACTTTTGGTTGGCTCGACTCGTCTAGTGCCGTCATCAGTTCGCACACACAGGCTTCTTTTTCAACGGCAATGATGAGTAGGGTTTTTAAGCGAGTTTCATCGGCCAGCGCTTTATAAAATGCTGTAGGGTGAATTGTTGCCGGTTTTTGTGTGGCATTTTCAATAAATAGAGACTGGATCTTTTCATTGATCTCTTGCAAAGTCTTTTCAAATGGATGGTCACATTGGCGAGACTTAGGCTCTGCAATATCCCAAGCAAGGCAATTAACGCCATTGACACGACCTTCACATTCTTTGGTCGCGCTTGCGCACAAGGTTATCACATAGTCGAAATGCATATTTGAGAATTCATCTACATGTTGTGAAGCCAAGCCTTGGTTATTCAGCCCAAAATGTGCGATAGCTGCGAGAGTACGAGGATCAGCGCCAGTTGGGTGAGTACCAGCACTGTAAACATCATATTGACCTTTACCATGGTGTTTTAGCAATACTTCAGCCATCAGAGATCGCGCTGAATTCTCAGTGCATAAAAATAGAACCTTCATATCGTTGCCTATTTCTAAATTGCATATAATAAATTTGTTATATACTAACTTCGTTATGTAATGGTCGCAAGCGTTTTGGCTACGTTGTCTTTTATATGCCGTATGTGGGTCACCATCGATAGCTTTTTGAGTTGATAGGTTGAGCGTTGTGGCACATAGAGAGGGCAATCAGAGCGAATGCAGCGGAGTATAAAGGGAGGGGTAATATTGACTGCTTGAGCCGATATTGTGTTTAACAACTTATTATAGAGTGAAGTAATTCACAGTGACGAGCAGCTTATTGCACTTAACTTTGGTGTTTATTTAACCTGTAATGAGGTTAGATATAAACCTATTCATATTTTTGAAGCATAGTTAAGTACGGACATTAATAAACCTGGCCAAAATAATAGTGTGATTTTAATTCATTCATCAAGTTAACTTGATTAAAAGTGCATATATTAACCATGACTTTATACTAAAACATAACCTTCATATTGATTGTCTGGTGTTTAAGTGTTAGGAGGGAGGGTATTTGTCATACATATGGTGTATTACAAAACGTCCGTAAGGCTAATTCGTATAGCTCGTATTATTAAATAAGGCATAAATCACACTGTTCTGTGACTGAGTTTGAGTCAGAATCAAGGTGCGTTATTGAAAAGTAACACCTGCGCAGCGCTTATTCATGAGGTATAAATTTATGCAGAGTACGAATAAACGCCAGTGAATAATATTATCCAATTACTTCCACTTGATAACTTCTAAGCAGCCTCACTTACGGCTTCTTTTTTCGGTGTGCACGCCTGCGACATAACCCCAACGTCTGGTTTTAAGAGGAAGTGCGCAGAATTTGGCGAAGCTCGTGGTAAGCGCAGCGTGTGTTTTTAGTGATGCTTAATAAGTAATATAAATTACATTTTGCTTAACTGGTTATCATAAAAGTTACCTTGTACAAGGGTTATTTGGTATTAATTTTAATTTAGAGAGATTTTATTTGAGATGAATATCAATTTTATGAGTAGAATATAATTATTTTAATATTTTGTTTTATTTATGTTTTTTATTTTTTAATATGTTGTTTTGTGTTAATTTGTTGCAACTTTTATTATAGGGAGCAGTAAAAGTTGTTAAAATTAAAGTGTGCAAATATTGCGCTGTTTTCATTAATTAGTTTTTCATGTTTAGGTTTTTCTTCTCAAAAACCTCGATTATCAGATAATGAATTGGCATTTCACGTAAAAGGTGTAAAAGACAAGTTATCATGGACAAAAGTTGAAGGTGCAACTGAATACTCTGTGATGGCCTATTCTGGAGATACCATATATCAAGCGAGATATGGACAAGGGCCCGGTACTGGATTTAGTCAATCAAGCGACCTTTTTATTCCTCAGTATAAAACCTATACAAATTCCATTGAAATTACGAATCCTCATTCTAATGTAAGGTATTTAGTGGTGCCATGTAATCGGTTTGGATGTTCTGACGGTATGATAGCCGATCGTATACCTGCCTCAATATACTTACATACGGTGGAAGAGTTTTCGTATAGCAAAGGCGCTGTTTATCCTTGGGAATCCTCGAGAATACGTTGGAAAAGTAGTGGAGCGCATACGGTTAACTTGTTAAAAAATGGCAGAGTTTATTTAACTAATTTACCACCAAATGGCAGCGTACCAGTACGAATAAATGAAAATACCAAGTTCACTATACAATCGATGGGTGTTGGTAGCGTTCAAACGCGATCAAGTACATTAATATATAAACATGCCAAGATTGAAGACCCCGTTAATGACAGTGGTTTTTTAATGCCACTACGCAATATGGGTATAGATATTATTCCGCGCACTTTGGTCAGAGGCAATGAGCGTTATTTATTTGTCGCTGATAAGTCTAGTAACCTACATAAAATCGATTATTCAAAGCCTACGCCAGAGTTAGTTTGGTCACTGCCTTTGGGCGGAAAACTCGTCAACAAGCCCCTTGTAGAGCAGAGCAATATGTATTTTGGTATCAGTAAGATGGACGGCTCAGGAGAAGTGTGTTCTTTGCATGTAGGGTATTCTACACGAAAATCTTGTAAAACAACGACCGATGCAGTGATAGCTGGGGCGGTTGCAATGGATCTTTATCAAGGCACTCGCAAAGTCGATACGAGTATTATTTTTGTCAGTCATAAAGGACGAGTGCTTCAATACGCGCTCAATTTGGTTGAATTGCGTAAAACATCAAATTTACCAGCGACTATGTTGGGTAAGCCTATTATTGCGACTCCTGCCATCAATCGTAGAAGCGGTCGAGTCTACTTTCAATATCAAGACACCCATTCACAAGTAACTAAATTAACCGCTATTAGGTTTTCGAATAGTAGTAGTGGAGGAGGTGCTGAACCAATTAACCCCGGCGGTCCGGGGGGGAACCCGGGTGGTAATCCGGGAGGGCCCATCACTGGACCTATAGACCCTCCAAGCCTCTTTTCCGTAACAGTGCCATTAAGGGCGCTTTCTAAGATGGAATTGGCACAGTTGAACGAGGAGTCGGCAAAAAATAACAACATGTTTGAAGTGGAGTGGACTGCCACTGTGCTAGATGTTGCTGAACAGTCAGGAGATCAGCATGAGTAAATTTAACACCCTATGTTTGTATTTATTGATGTGTATTGGTTTTACTGTTCAAGCAAGCTCGGCGAGTAAACAACAATACTGTTTTGGTGGTGTAAAAACCGTAGGTCTTGATAGCGGTACGACGTCCAAGAGAGTGACGGTCGAGTTAGCTGACTCGAGAATGGCATCGAGATTTACTGATGTCATGATGATCGCGAATGGTACGGTGACGACCATCACGGCGCC
This sequence comes from Pseudoalteromonas luteoviolacea CPMOR-1, assembly GCF_001625685.1. Classification (GTDB taxonomy): domain Bacteria; phylum Pseudomonadota; class Gammaproteobacteria; order Enterobacterales; family Alteromonadaceae; genus Pseudoalteromonas; species Pseudoalteromonas luteoviolacea_K. Next base: position 35,757 of record NZ_AUYC01000037.1, read on the forward strand.
AAACAGTCATATCTATCAAACGACGCGCGACTTTGGCGTTGGGAGCTACCGGTTCATCTCTACACATAAGTGGGACCATGGCTCGAATTTGGAACCTGTTGTGTGTAGCAGAACGCTTGTTGTTAAACCTTACTCAAAGCCGAGTGTCGCTTTTGGGCATACTCGTGATGCAAATGATGACACTAAAGTTACCTTAACCGCACGCGCAACGGACACAACTAACCAGATTGAATCATTCTCTTTGTGCCAAAGTAATGCAGTAGGTGCTTGTCTAAACGGTGGTTATCGCAGAGCTTTAAACCCCAATTTGAGTTCAGAACAGGTAGAGAATATCACGGTTGGTTATGATAATACTGTGTATTACACGGTTAAAGCCACCAATGATATTCATGTCAGTGAATCCACAACTATAGCTGTGCGTCAAGCGAGAGAAGCAGACACGCCATCGCAAGTAACATTAAAAGTGTATGATGCCGAAGGCAAGGAGCTCGCGAATAACAGTGTTGTAGCTGTCGGTACAGATATTCATGCGGTCGTCAAAATTAACGACTCAGATGCTCAGTCTTATAACTGGCCAAGCAGTGTAATAATAAACGACAAGACTGCAAAAGCGGGGACACTGACTTTAGCGGGTATCTCAGAAAGGCTCCCATGTTTTGAGAGCAGCAACAAAAAACAGACTTCTTGCTATGAGAGCTTTTCTGTTAATGACAATACGACGTTTATTGCACACTCAGGCAGTGGCACATCAAATGCTATCAACCTTAAGACAGCGTCTTTACCAAGCATTACCGATATAACCTTAAGTAACGAATTTGTAACCAGCAATGAAACAGTCACTCTAACCTTTAAGGCGTGGGATGCCGGCGCGCGGGTAGCGAAAGAAAAGTTACAAGTCTGTGTTGTGCCAGGTTCACAGTCAGATATTACATCTTGCCCTAGTAACCAAGACAAATCTGGGGGTTTAGTTTACGAAAACGGGAAGTACTCGCTTTCCTTTAAAGCCCCATCAAGCAACGTTACAGCACAGCATACTGTGGTGATATTAGCTAAGGACAATGCAATAAATGAATGGGTGCCCAGTTCAGTAGGTCTAACGGTTTTTGTGCCTGTAGGAATTTTGTTAGATGATCCGCCGACAAGTGGAACCATTCACAATCGAAATACGACTTACACCTATCATGTGAAATTGGGGGCCTTGAGCAGCGCACACCAAGGCGCAAAAATTCATGCCATTGAGCTGTATAAAAGTGCAGAGCAAGATATTGAGGTCGCCAAGGTAGTCAATCCAGGAAGTTTGCCTGAAAAGGGAGCAACCAGTGTATTTCCCATAAAATGGAGACCCGGTTACACACTCAGTGATAAACAAACTTTTAAAGTTCGAGCACGCATAGAAGTCAATAATACCGAGGTTAGGTATGAGAGTGTAGGCGACTATCATTTTACCATTGAGTCAGTGGCACCGACTACGCCTAGACTCCGGATCACCCCCAGTGCAGACGCTCCGGGGCACTTTACTCTACTCATGCCGCCGGTCAACTTTGCTGATGAGTATTTAATCTTTGAACGCGCAAACAATAAAACAGGCATCAATCTAAATGACCCGGAGCAATGGACGCAGTTGCAAGGTGTTCGTTTTAGCAGTGATGGCCGCAAGATTGAAAAAGAAATACGTAAATCGTCTGATACTTTCAATCATACCTTTACCTATTGCGCTGTCGCGTATAATGGAAACTTATCGAGCAGTACAAACTACCTCCTCATTAAACACGTGTGTGTGGCCTATACCAATAATAACGAAGGGGGCTTGCCATTACCGCCATCGTTTACGAATTCAACTAAAGTGCCAAGTGGTCCTTACACCTTGACTTGGGGAGCTGAAGACCAAAATAGCAGCTCTGTGAGATTCAAGCTAGAGAGCCAAGTTGCTTCGGGGCCTTGGCGAACGCTGTTATCAAACACCAGAAACAGGTCATTCCAGATCCAAAACCCTGAGATACAACACGAGGTAAAATATCGGATCAGTTCGTGTAATGTAAACAATGCAAATAAATGTACACGAGGACAGACGCTAACGCTTCAACATGCCCCGCCTGTAATTAGTTTCGCAAAAATATGTACAACGGGTGACTGCTTAGAAATACACGGCACAGGCTTTCATCAGCAAGGGCAGATCTTTATTCAAGAAAACCTGACAGCGATCCCGCATAAAATTGCAACCAGTAATGTGACGCTTTCCACAAGTGCGAACGATGTTCAAGTTTTGAGGATTAGAAATTTACCTACCGATGTGAAAGATGCCTACCATCAGGGTGGGATTTCTGTGGGTGTAAAAAACAAGTTTATTAATAGCCCCATTGTCGAATACAGCACGGGTGAGAATATCGGCGATGTTATCGACCCGCTTAACCATACCCCAACATTGGGAAAGAGTGGTCAGATCTATGCGGGTATGGGTAATCAATTATGTGCTTTTGTTGAGCAAACTCGTAGGTGGTGTAATACAACAGGCGGATTATTGTCTTCACGCGCAGTCGTCACGACAGCGAGTATTGGTACTGATGTTATTTTTGCCGGTTCTCGTGATCACAGTATCTATGCCTGGAACCAAAATGGTACACAACTATGGAAAAATACCACGCAGGGTGCGATAGAAGCTGAAGGCCTATTAGTGGGTAGCAAGCAAACTGATGCCACGCTATTTTATGGCTCTAATGACGGTGCTTTATATGCTCTAAATGCATTAGATGGTAGAACGAAATATGTATACAAATTAGGAGCACGTACAATTCAAAAGCCCATGATGGTGGGCGACAATGAAATCTGGGTGACGACTTCAGGCGATCAGCTGCATGTGATAAAGCGAGGCAGTGCTGGACTTGATAAGCTCAACTGGGGCGATCTACAGCGTTCTCCGTTGCTTGATGGTTTTAAGAAAGACTTTCCAACAGGTTGGGTGCCTCAGGATGCTGATCATGAGGCAACATATACACTGCTGAAATTGGGCTATACCGTTCTAGAACGTGAATTGAGCCGCTCTGAGTTATCATTTTTAACTTATGCGGTACGCTACCACAACGTGACTTTGCGAGAGGTTGCTGATGCAATGCTGCAATCTACAGAAGGAAAGCGTAATCACCCTGAAAGCCTAACCAATGCCAATTTTTATGACTCAATTAGTCACGCAATCTTTTTTGCAGTAAGGCAAGAGGTTTTAGGTTTTAGCCGCTCGCATTGGATCAATGAGCTCAACGGAGGTCTTTCAAGAGCGGAGTTTATTATTAAGTTGATGAACGAATCTATAGAAGTGTCCGAACGATACAAGCCGGTAGTCAGAAGCTCACTATTTTACTACTACGGTATCTGTCATGATCAAAATCAGTGTGAGTTAACAACTGACTCTGACGGTGATGGCGTAAGTGATTGGATGGAATCTGCATTGGGGTCAAACAAAATGGACCCAACAGATGGTTTGCTTACGACGCCAAGTCTTACTTTAAATCAAGCTGAGGCAGGCAAGCTGTCGGTGTTTCTTGAATACGGTAAAAATGTAGACTATTTCGAACTTCATAATCCAGCGGATAATACGGGTCCAATGGTGGTGCCGGCCAGTAACAAAACCGCGACGACCAGCTTGGTTTACCCCAATGGAAGTCATACGTTTTTTGCTAAAGCCTGTATTGAGAAAGAAATTACGTTAGATGGTCAAACCCGAATTCATCGCGCTTGCTCTAGGCCCTCTGCCACGCAGGTGATTGAAATTTCAAGTAGTACGATCCAAGGTCAAATTCATCCTCTGTCAGCGCCAAGCAGGGCTGCAAATTATCAGGGCCCCAGTGCTGAGCAACTTGCACAGCATCATAGCTTAGCCACCACCGCCGGAAATTTTAGAGTCAATGAGCAAGGTGCGGCAACCTACTCAATCCCTTTACCATTGCCTAAGGGCATTGCAGGTGTTACGCCAGAGGTTGCATTGACTTATAACAGTCAGTCTGGGTATTCATCTGTGGCATTTGGTTGGCAGTTGTCTGCAGGGTCAAGTATAACACGCTGTAGACAAACCAAAATACACGATGGCAAGTTTGAAGCAATTAAGCCATGGCTTGATGGGCATGACAGGTATTGTTTAGATGGTAGTCGACTTATTCTGACGAATAATGTGTTAGAGGGGGAAGTTGGTGCGCAATACCGCAGTGAAATTGACTCACAAATAAAGGTGGTCGTAGAGGCCCCTGAGCTATCGGGTACTAAACAGTTCGCAGTCTATGGTAAAGATGGCAGTAAGCGTATTTACGGTGGCTCGCCAGAAAGTGAACTAGGCGGCACGTCATCTTACGGTTGGTTGCTTCGTCAAAGTATGGATCGCATTGCTGCACTGGGTGAGGGGAATGCTCATAACATTGTGCATTATCACTACAGTAAAGGAAGTAAAGACCTGTCGGTGTTAGGTAAGCTTGAAACCGTGCTGAGCAAAATTGAGTACAGTGGCAACATTGATGGAACAGACAAGTTCAGTGTTCAATTTAGATATCAAAAAGGGGAAGCTCGACAGCTAGCATATGACTATTCACCGACACATGAAGAAATGGTGTCGCAAGCTGAGTTGGCTAATATTTCAATTTATAAAGGCAATGAAATTCTCAGCCACATAGATCTAAATTTTGAATATGCAACAAATAATGTTCGGTTGTTAAAAAGCGTCAGAGAATGCGCCAGCAATAGATTGGAAGTGTGTAAAAAGCCGGTGGTATTTGACTATACACAGAGCTTAGCCGAGCCAGACTTATTTGTACCTGTGACGCTGGTCAGCGCACCAACTGGTAAAAAAGTGGTGGCGACCTCATTTGTGGACTTGCTAGGTAATGGCAAACCGTCATTGGTCAGCTTGAACCAAACCTCTGATCCACGTCAGCACCAGCTGTGTATTTTTGAGTCTCACTCCGTCTCACGCTGTAGTTTAATCGATACCAATAACACAGATGACAACATTGAGATGCTGGCGCTAGATAAAGAAGATGACGGTCGACAAGGGCTATTAATTAGAACCGCAAACTCAAGAAGTGACGCTGCGAATAAGTGGGAATACTTTACTTATGACGGCAGGCAATGGCACAGAGCCTCCATAGTTGGCAGTCCTTCAATGCATCAACTGAGGCTTGGGGATCTCAACGGTGATGGTTTCTCTGATCTGCTTTACACCGGTGGTCAAGGTTATAACACTTTCAAGCAAACTTGGAGCCAAAGTGTTAAAGACTTCTCGTCTTTTCCAGAGGCGGTCTCATTGAATTACATTAATGACGATAAACCGTTTTATTTATTGGATGTGAACTTTGACGGACTCGCCGATGTGATGACATCAAAGTGCTCTGTGTCAGGGTGTAGCACTCAAGATAAAGAGGACGTCGTGTTTGTGCATTTCAACCAATATGACTCAGGTACTGATAAGCATAAATTTGGTGATAGTAAAGCACTTTACATTGTACATAGTCGGTTGATGCCAATGGACATCAATGGCGATGGCATTGTTGATTTGGGTTATGTGAATGCCAACAAACAATGGGCATTTTCACTGCTCAAACCGTATTCGGGTAGTGCCATCGCGAAAAGTAGGGAAATAGTTCTAGAAGCACCAAGCGGGATAAATATTAACCCAGAAGACACCCATATTGCGCCTATACAAGCGGATCTAGATAGGGATGGGATTGCTGAGTTGTATGTAACGGGCTTTGACCAGACAAGCCAAAGTTATCATTTATATCGCTACGACTGGGAGCCTGCAAGCGCTACCTTTAAGCTACGCGACCCAAGACCTGCCTATGATTTGGGCACCCAGCTGTCGGCAACGGATAGTATTTTCTTTTTAGATTATGATCATGATGGTGTCGATGAACTGATAATGAATGTGGGTGATCAACTTAAAGTTAAAGAAGCGATATACAGTGCAGATCCCGCAGCTAAATTGCGACAGATCACCCAAGGGTATGGCAACCAAACTCAGATTAAGTACGGGCTAACATCTGATCCAGAAATATATACATTGGGGAACCACAGTAAAACGGAGCTACTGGCGGCGCAAACCAATACGCGCGTAGATGATTTATATGGCAGTGCCTATTTGGTTAAGCGCGTGACTACCGGATCACAGCAAACGATAAATGATGTGACATCTCATGTGGATCTCGCTGTGGATTACCATTATGAAGGTGCGCGTATTCAATTTGGTGGCAGAGGGTCGTTGGGGTTTGAGGCGTTGACAACCACAACCCAAAAAGATGGCATGACCTTTAAAACCAGAACCGAGTACAGTCAAATATTCCCATTTGTTGGTATGCCTACACGTACCGTTAAAACCATGTACGTGAACAATACTAACTTGGTCATAAGCGACGCAAAGAATGACTATCAATACCATGTCAATGGATGTGATAACTCAACAGGCACTTGCGTATATAAAGATGATATGGTGCCTGACTACTTTGCTGTGTATGCCCACACTAGCCGTGAGTGCTCTGCGAGGGTGGATATCAGTTTTCAAGGTGCCGTTGACTATGGAATTTCGGGTTATGACTGTAGCACCACAGTGACTGAGCAAGACAAATTTGCCAATGTGAGCAACATCACCGTAAGCCGCTACGACGCACTGAATGCGAGTGACTTTATAAATGGCACAGGTGGGCAATTTTTATCGTCAGTGAAGACCGAAAACACCTATTATACGAATACAGATTGGACTGAATTAGGGCGGTTGCACACTGCGCGTGTCACAACAACACGTAAAGATGATTTAAACAATGACGTGACTTTGGTTAAGGAGAGTGAATTTACGTATTACACCTCGACACACCTTGAAGGCATGCTTGAATCAGAAGTAATAAACCCCAATGGCGGATGTGATGAGTATCTAAAAACGAGCTATGGCTATGACGTGGTTGGCAATGTCGTTAGTAAAGAAAGCATAGGTAAAACGACGGGCTGTAAAGGCAATGCCAAACGCATAGAAGTCACTAACTATGATGCTGATGGACGATATGTCAAAACCAAGGAGAATGGCTTATTTCGAACTTTAAATGTACATAGATATAACAAGTTTGGACAAGCCACAGAAACATCAAATACTGATGGGGTGCGTCAGTATCTCAAATACGATGACTTTGGTAACGCCATTGGTCATTATTCAGCGACCGGTGCACAGCAATATAAATTAAGAGCAGCATGTCCATTTGATGTAAATAACTGTGCAGTAGCCATTAACAGCTATAAAAATACCGAGCTGTTGAGCCAACAATTTTTAGATAAGCAAGGTCGAGAAATTGGCTCTAAAGTTCTAACGGTTGGCGGGCAGTGGGTGCACTCCGAGCAGCATTATGATGCATGGGGCCGAGTGGTTAAGCTGATCCCAGCGAGCTTACCAAGTACAGAGACCGTTTTTGATGTATTTGATAACCCAGTTAAAGTGACAGACAATCAAACAGGCCTTGTCACAAAACTGACAAAGTTGGATCGAACGGCAACCAGTAAGGTATCGGGTAATATCCCAGGTTATGAACAAACGCAAACGACGACCTTCAACAGCTTTGGCGAAAAAGTCACTGAGACGGATAATAATGGGCATACGTTAACATACACCTACAATATCCTTGGCCAAGTAGAAAGCGTTAAGTCGAGTGCTGACGGTGATAAAGTGCTTATCGTCAATAGCTATAATTTACTCACTGGGTTAAAGAGTAGCCAAACCGATCTAGATAGTGGTGCGTGGCACTACACCTACAATGCGTTTGGTGAATTGATAGAGCAAGAAGACGCCAACGGTAATATTCATGTATTTGAATATGATGACATTGGCCGTAAAAAAACGCACACCGTCAATACAGGAAATGTTGCTACATGGGTGTATGACAGCACCAAAAAGCATCGTCTATCCCATGAATATACTGTTGATTGGTTAAAAAGCTACATCTACGATGACTTTGGTCGGGGGGTTGCTTCTGTAACTGACCTTGATAGAACGGCGATCGACTGCAAGAGTGCAGACAATGTGTCGTATGAGCCTTCAAGCAAAGATGTTCGAATATCAGCCAATTTGGCGTCGGTTATTGACAGTCACTGTGTTGTACAGCTGACGACATTTGATGAATTTGGTCGCGTATTTCAGCAGTTTGATGATTATCGCCGTCTAAAGCAGAGAAATGAATACATAGAAGCACAAGGTATTCACTTCACTTATCGAGCCGGGCAAGTTGCTAAAAAGCAAGAAGCACGCGAAGGTGTTAACGGTGCCATCTATTATCTATTTTCGCAAGAAGATGGCGCTGGACGTGTGACTCATTACAACAAAGGTCGCTTTGCCATGTCTGTTGATTACAGTGATAACGGTTTCCTCAGCACTTTAAACGTAGGAGGCGGCTATGACTATATTCAATCTCACAGCTATGAATTTGATGGACTTGGTAACCTCACATCTAGAGCGTTCAATTTAGACGGAGGAGAAATTGAGACCACAAGGTTTGGCTATGATAAGTTAAACCGGATCACGACGGTTAATGGAGCGGTTGAATATGCTTATGATGACAATGGTAACCTCACGGCCAAGTCTGGTTGGACACAAAAATATGAAAACACAAAGCCACATGCGATTTCAAAGCGTGAAAAAGGTCAGCGTGTTGAACTGTTTGAATATGATAGCAATGGCAATCAAACCTATGCAACACTGACAAACAATGGCGTGACAGAGTCTCAACGCGAAGTGTTGTATTCTTCACGTAATAAGGCGATGCTCATTGTTGTGAATAATGCGCTGGTTCAGTTTTATTACGATGCCAATAATCGACGATTTAGACGTGACGAAAGCGATAAAACCACATACTACGTTGGTGCCCTTGAAATAGTCACAGAATTTCGTTCTGAGGCTTTGTCTAATCAAACGTATATACGTCGTAGTATCGGCAATGATGCGGTCAAAACTTATCATGAAAATGGGCAAGAGAGTGTGCAATGGTTGTTTACCGATCATCAAGGCTCTGTGGTTGCAGTCGTCAATAACAGTGGCAAGCTGCTAAAGCGCTTTAGCTATGATGCTTTTGGCAAACAGACAGAAATCCTAATGCCAACGAATGCGGTAGACAAGTTAGACTGGGCTCCTGAAACCGGACTGTTTTGGACGGTTGCGAGTAATCAAAGGGCGTATACAGGCCATGAACCGGTCAAATTTGGTGATGATACGCGGATCATTCATATGAATGGTCGGATCTACGATGCAGATACTGGCCGATTTATGCAGGCGGATCCGTTTGTGCAAGCGCCGAGTAATTTGCAGAACTATAACCGATATAGTTATGTGCTGAATAATCCGCTGTCATATACGGATCCGAGTGGGTATTTGTTTAAGAAGCTTGGGAAGTTTGTTAAGAAGAACTGGCGGACGATAGCGGCGATAGGATTAGCTGCGGTTGGCGGATATTATGCATTAGAAGCGCTTAAAGCGGCGATTGCTGGCGCGGGAACATTTGCTAAAGCTTATGTAATAGCTGGTACGACAGGATTCGCTTCAGGAGTTATATCAACAGGCACTCTTCAGGGAGGGCTAACTGGAGCCGCAACGTCTATGACCTTTTTGGGTATTGGGCAAGCGACTATAAAAGCCCATGGAGCAATTAAGATACTTGCGCATGCTTCGGCTGGCGGTGTAATTTCGGATTTAAAAGGTGGTAAATTCGGGCATGGGTTTATCAGTGCAGGGATAACGAAAGGTGCTCAAGTCGGAAATTATATTCCTGATGAACTAATATCAGGTACCATTGTGTCGGCTGTAATTGGTGGTACAGTATCAGAAATCACAGGCGGTAAATTTGCCAATGGTGCGAGTACGGCTGCGTTTCAGTTTGCGATGAATCATTATGTTACATCTGGGGCATTAAAAGCAGCTCAGTCATTAAATGAAAAAATAATACCGCCTAGATTAAAAATGACATTAAATGGAGAGGATGTTACTTATTTAGAGTTACCAAATGGTAAAAAAATGAAAGTTTTTTCAGGTACAAACGGATATAAAAATGATCCTGATGCAACTGACTTGGAAAACAACGGTCCACTACCTAAAGGAGATTACTACATTGTAGAAAGGGCTTCAGGCGGGCCTATAGGAAGGTTGAACAGTTGGTTGAGAGGTAAAGACCGATGGTTTTCTTTGTATAGAATTGACGGTACCATTGATGATTATACGGTTATAAATGGAACAACAAGATCTCTGTTTAGGATGCACCCTGGAGGGGCAAGTGCTGGATGCGTTACATTTTATGATTCAGAGAGTTTCAACTTTACAAGGGAGTACCTGTTAAATTCTCCTAATAGTGCAATCCCAGGGCTTGATATAACGTACTTTGGAACTTTAACGGTGGAGTAATAAATGAAAAAATTTTTTTATTTAGTTTTGCTGGTGCTGATATCACATATAATTTCTCTTATATGGTGGCGTTCTTGGATGTATGAAGGGTTTACTGGTCCACCAGATGTTTTAGCTTATTTTATGTTGAGTGATGGTGAACGATATTATACCCTTAAAGAGATAGAGATGTTTATAGTAACTCTTATAATACTATTAATACCATATTCTTTTTTTAAGAAAATTATAAGTAAAATATAAAAGGCACCTGTTCCAAAGCCCCCAGTACACTTGCTGGGGCTTTTCTATTTATGGTCACTTTGTTGTGGTCAACTAATTCCGTAGAAATAAACATAGAAATAAACATGAAAATAAACAAAAATAAACATGACACCCATC
>NZ_AUYC01000038.1:0-181906 GCF_001625685.1 Pseudoalteromonas luteoviolacea CPMOR-1
ACAAGTCGTACTATCTTACCTTCGTCGTTGCGGGCTTGCCCCGCAATCCATGTTTGATGAGGCCTTAGCCCTAGATGATAGTTTATTTAATCTGCAACCAATAACGTGCGATATGTGTCATAGGCAAGCTGATCTGTCATGCCACTGACATAATCTTGAAGCAGTCTGCAGCGGTAATAAAACTCATAAATAGGTTGTGTTTGTTGTTCTAAGTGTAGTTTTGTAGTGGCTTTTTGGTAAACCGAAACATACTGACCGGGTATGCGCTTAAGGAGCCTAACTTCAACGGGGTAATCATGACTGTGTTCAATAATACGTTTAAAAGCGGATTCAGAGACATCCAGTAAGCGGCGGTATTCATTTAAAATCCCCGAGGTGATTTTATAACCTTGTAGCTCCAACTCTTCTACTTCAGGGTGACAAAAAACATGTTTTAAAGCGACCTGCTTTAACGCGCGAGTAATCGCATGTTGATGACTGTTATCTTCTAATAATGCTTGATTAAAGCTGCCTTCAAAGATTTCTTCTATATTGTCAATAAAACGCTTTGTCGCATGTTTAACTAACGGGTGAATGAGCTCGACTCGTAAATATATGAAAAACTCGGTACTTAAATTGGCTGGGTTTTGATTCGCTCTTTTTAGGGCTTTGCTGCACGCATGCTCTATCAGGTCTTCATGGCAGCTCAATTGCATGTCTCTTAGTTGATGACGATACTCTTGTTGTAAAAGTATAATCACTTGACCAACACTGAGAAAATTTTTAACTACAGCGTCTTCGATATCTGCTAAGCAGTAGGCGATGTCGTCAGCTGCTTCCATGATATACGCTGCTAAATGGCGATTACCTAAAGGAATTTCTAATTTGTCGCACAGCTGTTTTACAATGGATTGCTCACTAAAATAATACCCCACCTTTTTATTTAAGTAGTTGTTTTTATTGCCACTTAGCTTAGCTGTAGTACCACAGCGCGTGTATTTCAAAATAGCAGCAATTTGAGAATAAGTTAAATTCAAATTAGCCAAAGTGGTTACAATACGAATAGCTTGCGCATTACCCTCAAAGCTGCAAATATCTAGGATCAATGCTGATTGTTGGTTAGTCGGGTTTGTTACGTAATCATACGTTGAATGGGCGGTAAAGTACCGCTTAAACCAATCATTGATTGCGGCTTCGCCAAAGTGACCAAATGCCGGGTTGCCTATATCATGCATTAGGCAAGCCATCTCAACCAAACTTACCAAGGCATTAGCGGTGTCTGTTGTTAAACTGCATTGTAAATCGTTATTTGAATTCAATATCTTAACAATAGACTGAGCAATAAATCGGCCGTTTTGTTGTACTTCAAGGGAGTGAGTGAGGCGGGAGCGCACGGCAGCGTTTCGCTCAAGCGGAAATACCTGTGTTTTTTGTTGCAGACGTCTTAGTGCTGCGCAATTAATGATACGCCCTCTATCGCTTTCTATGCCGATAGAGAGGTCTTGTTGCTCCTTATAAGCACGCATCGCATTTATTCTTTTATTAAAATCCATTTTGTTACCCGCTATCCACAGAGAAGACTTTATTGTAAACAGATTGTTTAACGATGCAAACATATGACCTTTTGTAGATAAGAAAGCGTAGTTAGATGTCAAATAGATTAACCTTGACTAATATTAAGTGTGACGACTTGCAAGTGATTACCTATGCTGGCAGTCTTGGCCTTAGCATCATCATGATTAGATTTTTGTATGAAATTCTTAGTATTAGCTGTTCTTATCACGTTTTTATCTGGCTGCATGGTCAACCAAAACAGCGTCGAACCTCACTTGCTTTTTCATAAACCAAATGATGTGCCCAACGACGCCTTAGTAGCACAAAGCTACTTCTTGCTATCGCAAGAGGCATATCGGTTACAGGACTTTGATTATGAGTTTGAAATACTCAATGAGTTAGCTGAGTATGAATATGGACCAGCCCAATTACAGATCGCAAAAAACCTCTTAAAAGGTCATGGTCAAGACTATGTGCAAGGCAATGCACTCGAGTGGGCGACTAAAGCTGCAGAGCGAGACTATATACCTGCAATTTTATTTTTAGCAAAATGGTATCGCTTCGGTGGCAATGGTGTGAAATCCGATCTTAAAGAGTCAATGACTCTATACGCGCGTGCAATTGAGTTGGGTGAGCCATCGGCTGCGACTGAGCTTGGTTACATCTTTATCAGGCACTGGAAAGAAGAGAAGGGGTACGAAACTGCGCAGCAACTATTTGCTAATGCCGCTTACCAAGGAGATACAAAAGCACTGTGCGGTTTAGGTGTTGTTTACCGAGAGTCAAAAAAGCTAGGTGATTTAGAGAAAGCTAAGGATTACTTTCAAGTGAGTTATGCTCGGGGCTATCAGGAGTGTGCTTTTGAACTTGGGTATTTATATCACAGGTATGTACCTGACACTGCTCAAGCACTAACTTGGTACACAACAGCAGCCAAGCTTGGCTCTAGTGATGCGTTAAATAATTTAGGAATGATGTACAACAATGGAGATGGTGTTGCTATTAATTATGCATTGGCAAAAATGTATTTTGAGCAAGCGATTGAGCATGGCAGTAAATTAAGCTATGGGAACTTAGGTCGTTTGTATGAAGTAGGGAATGGCGTCGTTCAAAACTATGATCAAGCTATTTCGTTATACAAACAAGGCGCACAGAGTCAAGATGCACAATCGATACATAATCTGGGTTCTATGTATAATTTGGGCACAGGGATAGAAAAAGACCGCGATAAAGCACTGACTCTATTTGAGCAAGCTGCGAATTTAGGAAACCGATTTTCTGCATTTAATTTAGCTAATGCATACCTGTATGGTGATGGGAAAGCGCAAAGTAACGAATTAGCGCTTGAGTATTACTTGTTGTCGGCTAAGGCGGGGCATGCGCCTAGCTATTGTTATGCCGCTGATGCTGTATTGGCTGAGAGTTGGACATTAGCAAAGTCTTATTATTTCGAAGGTGCAAAATTAGGACAACAAAATTGCTTAATTAATTTAGTCAGAGGGATGCGCGTAAATCGAGAACAAGATCTGCCAATTGTTGAGTTGTTAAAGTCGTTTGCAAGTCGCAAAGATGTATCTGCCATAGAGGAACTTGGCAGAACTTACCAAAACGGAGACTTTGGCGAGCTGGTTAATTTCGATGCTGCAAAATCATATTACTTACAAGCAGGCGCGCTGGGTGCTGGCGGTGCATTTGCGCATTTGGGCTTTTTATACGAACAAGGTGAGTTGGTTGAGCAAGATCTAGAGAAAGCCGCTTCTTTATATATTCAAGCTGCGGAGGCCGACTCGGCGCTGGGCAAGAATAATCTAGCCACATTTTATCTCAACGGCGTGAGCGTAAAAAAGAATAAGGCGAAAGCTGTGGCGTTATATCAGCAAGCAGTTGAACAAAATCATGCGATTGCAATGATCAACCTTGGTGATTTGTATTTGGCCGAACGTACGAGTGAATCATCACACAAGGCATGTACATTGTTTTCGCGGGCATATGAGCAAGGCGCTGTGAGTGCAATTATACGCTACAGTAATTGCGTGATAGAACAATCGGGCGATGCGATTCTTGCATTTAAATTGCTTGGCCAAGGCGCAGTTGAGGGGTGTCAACTTTGTATCGTAAAACAAGCCGAGTTGATCCGAACCAATAAGATCCCGAGCAATACGGTCGAAGATGCGTTGGTATTGCTCAAAGATGCGGTCAAGTCAGGCAATTCCGCTGCGGCATACAAAATTGCGAATTGGTATGAGTCTGGCGTGTTACACCCTAAAAATATGCAGTTGGCACTGGATTGGTATCGCACTGCGGTCACGCTAGGCAAAATTGATGCTTTAAACAAAGTGGCTGAATTTTATTGGTCTGGAAAAGGCGTTGAAAAAAATGAAGGCAAAGCGTTAGAGGCCATTTCCCAATTGGCCAAAGCTAAAGACTTTAATGTTGCATCTTTTATTGGTGAACACTTTTATCATGGCATAAATGTTGACAATGACTTTATTAAGGCTCGACATTATTTTATAGAGGCGGCTGAACAAAATGATGGTATCGCACTTAACTCATTGGGCGTGATATATCGTGATGGTTTGCATGTGGCTGTTAATACTAAACTAGCACTGAGCTTTTTCGAACGGTCTGCAAATTTGGGGTTACCTGACGCCATGCATAATTTAGGGGCTTTAAAATTATCATTGGACAAAGAAAAAGATGGCTTAACGTGGTTGCTGCGGGCTGCTGATAGGCAGTTTGTACAAAGTTACATTTTACTTGGCGATTATTATACAAGACTAGAGTCCAGTGAAGAATCAGTCCGTCAAGCGCTAAAGTGGTTGCAGTTAGCTGCGAGGGAAGAAGAACCTGAAGGGATGTATAAATTAGCCATATTACTAAAGAAGCAAAATAGCGATGTATACACATCAGAAGCAAAAAAGTTACTCAGAGCTGCGGCTTCAGGCGGTCATGAAAAAGCTGAGTCGATCATTAAAGAGTTTGATGCAGAGCCTTAATGAGGGGGAGGGGGCACTTTTGTTTGTGTACCAGCGAAAAAGAAAATGTATTTGCTAATGTTATTTTTTGCAGTTTCTATCGTTTAATCATAAAGAAGATAAAAAAAGAATAATCTCGCAAAGTAATAATATTAAATATGTCAATTATCTTTGTTAATGGCTTGCTGCTTTATACAAGGCCAGTACTCGATATGGGGGGACATGTTTAAGTAAAGATAGTCCTTTTTTATTGCACTTTTATATGGTTTTATATTCTATAGATGAGAAGCTGTGGAAACAGTACGTTATTTTTATGTATAAATAATGCGGTTACTCATGTATGATATTAATATAAACATAAAGTTAAGTGGCTTTTAAGGATTACGAAGCATTAAGAAAGTTATAGATGAGTTGTCTTTTTTATCGGAAGAACAGCCTGATCCATTTTTCATTGAAGGGTATATAACAGGGTTAGGTTTGACGCCACAAACAGTTTTGCCAAGTGTTTGGATCCCACACCTCTTTGCAGAAAAAGTACCGGAAGACGAATTAGAATTAAAAGCTATAATGGCGTTTTACAATCTTTGTATGGATAAAATCATACAAGGAGTTTTTTCGTTACCAGAAGAATGTAACCTCACTCAGTCTCACCTTAAGAATGCTTTGCTAAATGGTATGCCTTTACCAAGCTATTGTTCTGGCATGCTTTGCTCACTTTCTTTTATAGAACAGGCAGATTTAACTAGCGAGCAATACAACCAATTAAAGGCGTTGCAAACTGTCTTAGAGGGGTTTCAAGGGTATTTAAACGCGTTTAGAGCCTTTCCATCAAATGAACAAGACTTTACAACTGAACTTATCGCTGCTTATCAAAGTCTTGAACCATGCATAAGTAAAACAGCATATGAATTACGGTTTTCGGAGCAATGTATATCGCAAGCCGATGAAGTCAGCTCACTATCTGGTTTTGACCGCAAACAAATAGAAAATCACCTTAATGAAATATTAAGCAAAAATAATGCATCGACACTGAAGTTTATTGATGAACTTATTAGTGTGCTCGAAAGAGAGCTCATTACAACGCATTTTATTGAACAATATGGGAGTGAACTAGAAAATCTCAGTGAGATACAGCCATACCTCATATTGAAAGCGCGTAAAGCACAAATACATTTTAATTTAGAGCATTATGATATAGCACAGAAAGAACTAGAAGAACTGCTTAATCTTGCGCCTAATGACTATTATGAAAACCGCTATCAACTTTATAACTGCTACATTAAACAAGGTAATTGGCATTGTTTGACAACGCTTTTAAACAAGTATAAATCTAACTTATATAGTGAAAACAAGTTAATGGATAGTGCAACGATTCTTCTCAATGAGTATGCTCAACACGGTAGCAATCCAAAAACGAATGCTTTAAAAGAAAAAGTGAAAGGCTTATTTCCTGATATCGTGTCCATTAGTGGTTCTAGCGTTGAAGAAAAGTCTGATTGTGTAAATGAGTATATTAATAAAGGTGGACTAACAGCCTGGTGCTCAGTAGAAGGTAGTTTATTTTGGCTTAAGTCTAGGTATTGAGGCTTCAAGTTAGCCGGCTTCTCCCACATAATGAAAAACCGGCTAAGCACATCTTTTAGAAAAATTAATTAAGCTGCATCTTGTTCTTGCGATAAAAATTCATTCATTGTTAGCGGTACAGATGCGAAGTAACCTTGAATATAGATATTCGGGTAGCGTTTCATATACTCATACTGAAATCTATTCTCGACGCCTTCAACTATCACCGTTTTTCTACTCTGCTGTGCAGTTTTGATCACTGAGTCTAACCTCGGTGCTTGTGCTGCCTTGTCTTGAACATGTGTGATGAACGTTTTGTCAATTTTTACAGCGTTGAAATAACGGCTACTTAGGAGCTCATTGCCATTTTCACCCTTACCAAAATCGTCAATAGCAAAACTAAAGCCTAAGTTAGACATTTTTCTTAACGTGTTAATCGCATTATCACTTAGCTTTAGATCGCTGCCTTCGGTGAGTTCAAAAGTGATGAATGCAGCGATAGATGGCGTGTCCCTAATCACTTTTTTCAAATAAGCAAGTAGGCTTTCATCCTCCAGTAACTTAGCGGATATATTCATGTGAATGGGTTTAAGCTTTTCGTGTGCATCCAGTTTGATCTTCAACATGGAGTAAATTTGGTTGATCACGATTTTGGTGAGCTCGCTATGTAGCTCCGGTTTATCCTCAATCATTGGCATAAAAGCTTTGGGGCCGAGGTTTTTAGTATTTCTCCAACGTATCAGGGCCTCATAGCGCTTCGGGTTGTCAATGTCAGAAGATTTGAATATCGGTTGGAAAACAAGATAAAAGTCATCAGGATTAAATGAGATACTATTCATGAGCTTCAGCAATACATGCTTTCGATACATCTCTGCCTGATAAAGCTTTTCATTATGGAAGAATGTCCCCGTTTGAGACTCCAAAGCATACTTCATTGAAAAAGTTAGCCTTCTTTGTACTTTATCTATGCCATATAAAGACGATTGTCCGGTAAGACTCATAGATGATATTGCGTAATCAATGGGTACTTGCGTGTTATTTACCCACACTTGCTTTGGTAATTTATCGAGGATTTCTTTTTGCTTCGCTTCAGCTTCTTGTTGATCTGAGCCCGTGTCATGCGTAACAAATGCCATCACCATATAATCAGAGTCATGCAGTGCAAGCGCAAACGGCTGACAGGCTTTGCCTACCTCTTTAAACAATTGAGTTAAGGTGTCTTGGTTACTTTCAATGGAGTCAAAAACCGGTGTTTTTCCAAGTTTAATGAGAGAAACGTGGAATTGAGAAAATTTTCTGTCTACCTTCATTAGTTTTTGCATGAAAAACAGATAATTAGGTATGTCGCTTGTGCCATGATACAAAACAGACTTGCTCAGCGCTTCCTTTGCTTTTTTCAGTTCATTTAAGATTTTTAAATCCTTTTTACGCAGTTGGTTTGTTTTTATCAGTGCGATTAAACTAATTGCAGCAATAACGATTGCGATGCTTAAATATAAATTGTCCATAAAAGATAAATAGTTGAGAAATGTGCATTTAAGATTTAAATACACAAAAATGGACGAATTATGTGTTTTTCGGTGTTTATCAGCTTTTTATATTACAGTCCATTACACTACCACGTGAATAGACGTCTATGATTGGTGATAAAGGTGCAACATTAATTCGGAGCTAAGCGCCAAAAGAGCGCTTGATATGTTCTTCAATTTCAAACTCATGATTACGAAATGACTTTAGCAGTTTATAACTTAGCGGCAGGCGACGATGAGGTCTAGTCTCTTTAATCTTGCGGTAAGAGGGTTCTTTGTCTAGGTCAATTAAGCCCATCGCCCATTTTCTAAAGTTACGCTTTCCAATGGGATTACAAATTAGCGCCTCGACTTCTTTGTGCCTTTTATCTTGCTTTATATGCTCAAACAACTGTTCTACCTTAGATTTATCTCCCTCAATGACTTGCATGAAGTGATGTCTATCGTAGAGTAGCATGCCAGATATACTGCTTATTTGATTTGCGGCAGCACATTGTCTTCTTAGTGTTTCTAACTCTGCATCGCTCAGTGGTGTCGTGACGGTGCTGATATAAATGAGCTCAATTAATTCCATAGTACGATTGAGGTTATTGCGATACATACAAAGATAGTCGCAAATATATTGGTTCGCACGAAAACTAGGCATATTTATGGTAGGGAAAAAATTGAGGGAAACGTTCCCTCAATTTTACTGGACGAATTATAGTCCAATCTTGTGAGATACAGTGACTTCACAAGATGCTGAGTTTTGACCAAATGCAGACTGTACAAATAATTGATCGCCTTGCTTAAGGTTTGACAATATTAACTTGGTTGTATCGTAGCGACGTTTAGCAACTTGATCATTCCAAGCAGTAGAATTGTCTTTGTTTACGTCATAGTAAATACTACAGCCACCTACCGCACCGTCATTCGTTACCCAATCAAAATTGATTGTGTAGTTAGAAATGCTGTAGTTGAATTTTGCATTGTTATGTTGGCCATAGCTATCTGTGATATCAATGTAGGTCCATCGTGCTTGAGGTACACCTGGACGAGGTTTCTCGGTAATGTTCACACCTAAACCTGAGTCTGCATATACCGCTGATGTTGCCGATAGCGCTGCTAAAATTAAGGCCACTTTTGTAATTTTCATTCTAAAACTTCCTTTTTAATTTTTAATTAATTTATGCAATTAAAATATTTCATTGCTGATATATTAAATCACGTCGCTAAGGTATCACTTAAAAATTAAATTTTCATTTGTGGATTTGTAACTTTATATTTAATTGTATCAATAGGTCGATTCTCTATACTGAGAAAAATAATCGCTGGGCAGTCCAATTAGACTAGATGCAATAATTTATTGAAGTTTCTAGATATATTTCTTTACTTTGATGCTGCTCTCTCCTACTTTTTTAGTAATCGAATTGATACTTCACTATATTCAAGCGAGGGCTGATGCTGGCGCTATCGACACAAACAATATTGTTGATGTGTGCAGTTGGCATTGTTGCATCGGCAACTGCACTTACCTTTTTATGGATGGCAAATCGCAATATTAAAGCCACGGCTTTTTGGGCAATAGGGCCTTGGTTGCTTGTAGCTAATTTCGGCCTTTTTGCAGCCCAAAATGCACTACCTTATTTTTTTAAACATATTGCGTCTAATTTATGTGGTCAGCTGTCCTTAATCATGATGTTAATCGGTTTGTATTATGCAGTAGATAAGCGTCCTCCCTGGCGAATATTGGCTGCATATATAGCCGGATTCTTAGTGTTGTTAACGGCGTTTACGTTTTGGTTCGACTCCTACGAGTATCGTTTGAAGCTCGCTGTGTTCACAATTTTGTGCACATCCATATGGATGGTGGTTTTTATGCTTGAACATAGAAGAAATCGCTTTGAAGTTTCGGGTGCGCTGGTTGTTTTGGGCTTAGGTTGCCTAAACACCGCGGGCTTTTTTAGGATCAGCGCTCCAATTAATGATGGCGCAACCAGTATCATGACGGATACCAGCATTTATATTCAGTTATTTTTTATTACCATTATGGTCGCGCAACTGGTGTTTAACTTCGGTTTTGCGATCATGGTGGGTGAGTTACATAACTTTGCGATTAAACAAGCGCAGCAAGCATTACTAAATACGAATCATGAATTAGCGATTGCGAAAAAACGAGCGGAAGAAGCCTCTCGACATAAATCAGAATTTTTAGCAAATATGAGCCATGAGATCCGCACCCCTATGAATGGGGTGATCGGTATGTTAGATCTTGTTGAGAAAGAAGGCCTTAATGAGATCCAACATAATTATGTGATGACAGCAAAGTCCAGTGCAGACGCGTTGATGGTGGTGATTAATGATATTCTAGATTTTTCGAAGATAGAAGCGGGTCGACTAGAAATAGAAAAAACAGAATTTGACCTGATCACTGAAAGCGCATCGCTACTACAAACGCATGCACATGCCGCTCATGGGAAAGGACTAGAGCTGGTATTAGATACAGCCAATTTGACGACGCGTTGTGTCAAAGGGGATCCGGTTCGTTTTAAGCAGGTACTTGGTAATTTAATTGGCAATGCATTGAAGTTCACACACAAAGGAGAAGTGGTTGTTACCCTGAGCACTGAAAATCACAATGAAAAAGAAAAAGTGAAGCTGATTGGGCATGTGAAAGATACAGGTATTGGAATTGAATTAGAAAAGCAGAAAAAATTATTTCAGTCATTTTCACAAGTGGATTCAACCACAACAAGGCGGTTTGGTGGAACAGGGCTTGGTTTAGCGATTGTCAAAACCCTGTGTAAATTGATGGAAGGGAATGCATCTTTGCGCAGTGAGTTGGGCGTTGGGAGTATTTTTAGTTTTGAAATCATGCTGGAGCCCGTGGATGTTGAACATACACAGCTAAGTACCCAATTCAATTCAGTGTTAATCATTGAAAGCAATGTTTCAGCTGCGAATGCACTCAAGGGCATAGTCTGTCGGCATGCATCAACGGTTAATATTGCGAGTGAATTAAAAGCGGCTGAATCTTTTATAAATACACAAACAGATCTGGTCATTTTAAGCCGCTATATAAACGGTAAAAAGTCGGAACAGTGGCTTAAAAAAATGAATCTCCAGCCTAATGCGAAAGCCGTGATTTTGACGCTTTTAAAAGATACGGAGAGTAGCCACTATTTTAATGAATGTGGGTTTTACCGCCGGTTTAATAAACCATTCTCACAAAGTGAATTTGAAGGGTTTATGATGTCTATTAAAGGCACTGAGCAAGCACCTTCAATAAATGAAAATGTCTCTTCAAAGGCGTTTGAACAACAGGTCGTGCTACTTGTTGAGGATAACCCAGTTAATCAGCTGGTTGCTAAAAAAATGCTTGATTCGTTAGGGCTAAAAACAGAGCTAGCAAATAACGGACAGGAGGCATTGGATACACTATTAGCAGCTAAACACCAATATCAACTGGTATTAATGGACTGTCAAATGCCTTGCATGGATGGATTTGAAGCAACTCGACGTATCCGCCGCGGTGAAGGTGGGCAGACCTTTTTAAACATTCCAATATTAGCATTAACGGCAAATGCAATGAAAGGAGACAGGGAAGCTTGTATTGAAGCGGGGATGAATGACTACATCACAAAGCCAATTTTGTTAGAACACTTGACTAACGCTCTGTTGCGATTTTTGACTCCGACTAAAGTATATTAGTTTTCTTAACTAACAGTCTGTTTTTTCTTATTGCTCCTTCTTTAAAAATGATTGGGTCATCCATTTTCTATTTTTCCCCTTGACTTAAAGTCGACTTTAAGTGGCATAGTCTTCTTCCTTCTAAATGTCTTATTAACAATGTTGAGGATGAGGAGATTTGTATGTATTTGGAAGAGGGGATGCTTCAAATGATAGGACTATCTATCATCGCAGGCCTTGGGGCTACTGTGTTTATGGATATATGGAGTGAGTGTTTAAAGCGTATTTTTGGTGTTCAATCATTAAATTACGGTTTAGTTGGTCGCTGGGTATTACACTGCCTGCAAGGCAAGGTACTCCATCGCAATATTATGAGTGCTAAGCCTAAAAACCTAGAGGGAGTGGTCGGCTGGATTGCCCATTATCTGATAGGTGTTTTGTTTGCACTTTCTTTTATATTTCTCTCGCACATGGTCAGTAGCTCATTATTAAACCCATGGCTCGCGATATTATTTGGCACATTAACGGTATGTTTTCCTTTTTTTGTGATGCAGCCATGTTTTGGTATGGGCATCGCAGCAAGCAAAGTGCCAAAAGCCAATATAGCGAGGTTAAAGAGTCTTGGGGCGCATGTTTCTTTTGGTGTTGGCTTGTATCTAACACTGTTATGTATCTCGATATTTTATAAGTAATTTTTAATTTTTCCCTAATGTATTTAAGGTAAAGGAATGAATGATGGATAAAGCAGAGAATAAGATACTAGTAAATGGCCCAAATAGCGGATGCTACGTGAAATCGGCTGGCAACTTATACCGCGAAGTTATCAATGGTGAACAGACGGATGGTCAGTTTTCTCTAATTGAGTCAATTATTGAGCCCGGACAAGGTGGGCCATTTCATACTCATGCCAATGAACAGGAGTCCTTTTTGGTATTGAATGGCACATTAACCATATTTGATGGCTCTGATCGGTATGATGCAACCCCTGGCACATTTGTTTTTTGTCCACCAGGTACACTGCGAGGATTTCGAAATGAGACCGATGAGCGAGTTAAGGTATTGATTTTATATACGCCTCCGGGTATTGAAAAAATGATACAGATGGAAGGGGAGGTTTTGAATTCTGCTGAAGATTTTAATTTTGAAGCCACCGAGCAGAGCTTAACATGTCCGAGGTTAAATAAAGCGTTTGGCATTGTTGAAGATAGCCGCCCGTTACCTTAGTTTTTTCGCTCGTGTGCAGTAGGGCTAGTACATTGATTTGTGTGGTTTCATAGTAGGTTTAAAATGATATATTCTACAGTCGATAGTGCAAGTATAACGGACTTAATAGGGAAGCTTTATGATTGATTTTCGCTCTGATACGGTGACATTGCCTTGTAAAGATATGAGGCGTTTAATGAGTAATGCTATGGTGGGTGATGACGTGTATGGTGATGACCCCACAGTGAATGAACTAGAGCAATATAGCTCAGTAAAACATGGATTTGAGGCCTCTCTATTTGTTAGTTCGGGTACGCAGGCTAACTTACTAGCGATCCTTGCACATTGTGAAAGGGGAGATGAATACATTTGTGGCCAAAATGCACATAACTATAAGTATGAAGCTGGTGGGGCTGCTGTGCTTGGTTCTGTGCAGCCCCAACCGATTGAGAACCTGCCTGATGGACGTATTTGTTTAGATAAAGTTGCAGCTGCTATCAAGCCCAACGACTTTCATTTTGCGAGAACTAAAATGTTAAGTCTAGAAAATACCATCGGTGGTAAGGTCTTAGACCTAGGTTACTTAAAAGAAGCGAGGGCATGTACTAAAAAGTATGCGCTTAAGCTTCACCTAGATGGTGCGAGGGTGTATAACGCAGCGATTGCACTAGGAGTGGATGTAAAAGAGATCAGCCAATATTTTGATTCAATGACAGTATGTTTATCGAAAGGGCTAGGTGCACCCGTTGGATCGTTGTTAATGGGCGATCGTGAGTTTATAGAAAAAGCACGGCGACTCAGAAAAATGCTCGGTGGTGGTATGCGACAAGCTGGTATTTTAGCTGCTGCAGGCATATATGCACTGAAAAATAACGTTGATAGGTTGGCTGAAGACCATGATAATGCGCGCTACTTGGCACAGCGCCTTAATGAACTTCCTGGGTTTGACAGTTCATCATATGATGTTCAAACAAATTTAGTGTTTTTAAATGTCGATGAGAGTATCGATATGCAAGCGTTTTCTGAGGTCATGTTTAGCAAAGGCATCAACTTAAGAGCTGGGTATCAAGGTATGCGTTTAGTTACGCATTTAGGCATAAATAAAGACAAAATTGATGTTTTTATAGAGACTGCTAAATCATATTTTAATATTGACTAATCTATCACTTTCAACCAAAACTTCCTCTATAGGGCTTATGTATTTAACAACATAGGCCCTGCGTTCAATATTCTCGATGAATTATTCAACCAATCAACTACGACACTGCCTTTCTGAAGAGAGTGGGATGTGCTTATTAGCGTGTATGCAAGCCAACAATCGAGGCCTAAATTAGTAAAAGTAAATAGCGACATAAATCGCTGAAGACTGTTTTTTATATTTAAGTAATGGTCATTGAGAATGTATTGGAATTTTAAATTAACGTGATTATGTTTTTTAAGATTATGATTTATATGCTTATAATTTATTTCATTCGTCGTCTTGGTTGGTTTTTTTGATGTGATTTTTGTAAATGAATGTAAATGGTAAGTCTGATTTTTTTTAATATTTGGCTTATTTTTGATGTGCCTTTAGACAGTTTGAAACGGTTTTTCTCAGTAAAGAGGTTTAGCATGAATACCAATACTTTAAGGAGTCACTTTACATGAAAAAACAATTATTAATGGCTGCAGTCGCAGCATGTAGTATTAATGCCCAAGCTGCGGATCTGAGCAACACTTATATTGAACTAGGCTATTCAAAATCAGATTTTAAAGATGACATGTATTTTGATAATAAAACAGATTTAGACTTGGTTGGCCATCAAGTTAGCTTAAGCTATGAATTTGAAAATGGCATATATGCTGGTATACATACTAAAAGGCATAAAGATACGTTTCTAATCGCGTTTTTTGACCGAGACATTGACCTCAACGAAAATTTGTTGGAGCTAGGCTATGTAGCTCATGAAACTGAGAACGGGCGACTTTCTGTTGGGGCATTTGCCGGAGAGCTTGAGCTTGAAATTGAAGATAGCAGTAATGATGCAGATCTGTATCGTTTATATACGGGGTATGACTATCGATTTAATCAGTATTTTTCGGCGTTTGCCAAGCTTGGATATGAATCCCTAGATGGCAAGGAAGCGAGCAGTGAAAATGGAATTTGGACCGAAGTGGGTATTCGCGCACATTGGGGCGCATCGAGTTTTTCTTGGGAGTTTTCAGAAGGCAAGCGCATTGAGCAAGTTGCTTTTGTATACCGCTATTCATTCTAACGATTTATCTTAGATTTCTCCTCTGGGTTGGTACACACCATATCAGCCCATTTCTTTATTTCTTCTCAGATAATTGGGTACTCATTATTGAGTCAACAATTTTGACCTAGCAGCTAAGTTATATAGCTTGATAACGATTGAAACACTTTGATACAGACCCTTTGTTGTATCTTCTATACCATTTTTCCTAGCGTTAAATGAAGGAATAAAGTAATGAAAAAAGTGTTATGTATGATGATGTTATCGATTTCAGGGCTAAACGTACAAGCAGCTGATTTGAGCAAAAAATTCATTGAGTTTGGATATGTACAAAGTGATTTTGGAGATAAATCAAAAGTCGAGCCAGATGGTATTAAGCTGGGTTTTGGCTATGAATTTGAGAACGGGCTCTACACCAGTTTCTCGGTAAAACGTCAAGGAGATACGATAGAAAGTGGCCCAAGACAACTAGATATAGACATAGACGAAAATTATTTTGAGCTCGGTTATATTGCATATGAAACAAGTGATGGTCGATTCTCATTTGGTGGAGGTCTTGGGGAAATGGACTGGCATCTGAAACACTACACACTGGAAGGGGATTTTTATCGCTTTTTTACCGAATACGAACACCGCTTTAATGAATATTTTTCGGGATATGCTCGGCTAGGCTATGAGTACTTTGACCCTAAAGGGGCGAAAAATAATGAGGGTGCGTGGGCTGAACTGAGCGTGCAAGCTCACATGGGCGAATCAAGCATTGTGCTGAGTTATTTTGATAGTCAGGGGGTTGATCAACTAGGTTTAACGTATCGTTACGCATTTTAGCTAAATAAAGTAACAGCTTGAACCTGTTCTCTGGGATTGAGGCTTAGTATGGAACACAAAATAATGAGTAAATGCTAAAGATCGTCTTATATTTTTTATTATCGATTGCGGTGTATTCTATCAAGTGTATGTTTATAGTAGTACTGTTTTAATCATGGTTGCAACGTCGCTTAAAACATACATCTAAAAGGAATAAAAAATGAAAACAATAGGTTTGCTTGGTGGCATGAGTTGGGAATCAACTTCTAATTATTATAAGTATATAAATCATGGTGTTAAAGAGGTTTTGGGTGGGCTGCATTCGGCTAAAATAGTGATGAAAAGTGTCGACTTTGCACCTATCGCTGAGCTTCAGCAGGCAAATGAGTGGAGCACAATGGCTAACATGCTCACCCAAGATGCCCAGGACATTGAACGCGCTGGCGCTGACTTTATACTCATTTGTACAAACACCATGCATTTGATTTTTGAAGAGGTACAAGCCGGCGTAGGCATTCCTCTTATTCATATTGCAGACCCAACTGGAGAGCAATTAAAACGAGCTGGCAAACGAAAAGTTGGATTACTTGGTACACAATTTACGATGTCAGAGTCATTTTATAAGGATAGGCTTAAAAGTAAATTCGATATTGATGTGATAGTGCCTGATGAAGCTGACCAAAGCGTAATTCATGATGTGATTTATAACGAACTCTGTGTCGGTGAAATTAAGTCTGAATCTAAGCAGGTATATTTAGAAATTATTGCAAAAATGCAGGCACAGGGGGCTGAGGCAGTCATTTTAGGGTGTACAGAGATCGCGTTGCTTGTTAACGAAAATGATACAGATATCCCGCTGTTTGATACGGCTATATTGCATGCAGGTAGCGCGGTATCAGCTTCATTAAAATGATGAATTTCATTGGTTTATATTTTTATCTTTGAATAATTTAGGAATGTTTTATGTGTATGTATTGACCTTTAGCAATAAATAATTCAAAAGTTAGAGCTTTTATTTTAATTTTGTGTAAAAATTTACTCGTTTTAAAAGGAGTAATTATGAAATTAAAATATCTTTCATGTGCAGTGGCTGCAATGGTCACGAGTTCTTCTGCTATGTCGTTCACTCAATTGGGCGGGGCTGGCGTGATGCCAATTGGGCATGAGTGGCTAACTCGCACCTCTGCATTAGAGCTGATGGGGCAAGATACACGAGTCAGCGATAGCCAAGATCCAAGGTTAAATTGGAATAATGGCTTAGCGAAATCTATAGAGCTAAACGTCGCTCAGCACGAAGTTGAAAGGATCTTATCTAACACCAATGATGATGGGACATACTGGTCAGGGTATGAGGCCATCTTTGCTGCAATTGTTGGCGAACGATGGGTTGATATTGCCGGTTTTAATGTGACAAATGCTAGCGCAGATCCAACAGGACCAAACTGTTTTAATGCCGTTGCGCAAGAGCCCGCAGATTTACAGCAAGATCATTTTATGCGTCGCTATGACGATATAGGTGGTATTGGTGGTGTCAACGCAGCAAAACGTGCGCAAATTCGGTTTATTAATCATTTTGTGAATGCCGCAACTGCTGAGTCTAAAAAGATTAAAGTCTGGGATGGGGGCGGCTATGCCAAAGCCGTTGAAGTTGACCACAATTACTTTTTATTTGGTCGAGCAGTTCATTTATTCCAGGATTCATTTAGCCCTGAGCACACAGTGCGTCTAGCAGTCGATAATTATGAAAAAATTTGGCAAGTGAAGGCATACCTTTGCTCAGAAGGCGCAGAGCAACATACCCATGACACCAAAGAAGCGATTAATTACCAAAGTGGTGACGTGATATGGAAGCCAGAGTCAAGAGGTCAAAGTGGCTGGCAAGCTTATAAGCCTAGTAATATAAAGCCCGTTGCTTTGGTGTCTTTGGAAGCCAGTAAAGATTTATGGGCGGCGTTTATTCGCACTATGGCACTACCGCAAGAAGAGCGAAGAGCAAAAGCTCAGCAAGAAGCACAGCAGCTGGTGGATAACTGGTTGTCATTTGAAGAGCAGGCCATGCTCAATTGGTATGAAGATGAAGCAAAGCGTGACCATACATATGTCTTGGCCCCAGGTGAGCAAGGAAAGGGCAAGTCTTTAATTGATTGTATGACTGAACTTAAAGTGGGCACGACAAGTCAACTTGATCGAGTTGCACAATTAGAGGAAGAGCGTAGACACTGCTTATATAATATTGAAGCCGAAGCTGGTTACAACGATGTCAACGACTCCTTAATTAACATGCCATACAATTGGAAGTGGAAATCACTGACATGGAAAACGCCACCGTCAGATTGGCAACCAAAGCAGCTTAAAGCTGACACGGGTGATATTGTACATATCCACAATGCGAGTAACGGTAAAGCCATTGGCTCACAAAGTGACGAGCAAAAAAACGCGCTTCTATACGTTGAACATGCAACGCCAATCGATTTTATTTTGGTTAAAGGTGAGGGCGGTGACTCTTATTTTAGAACAAGGAATAACGCTGAACTGTTTTTAAGCTATAAAAACAACTTCACAGGTGATGCCAAACTTTGGACGTCGCCTAATAAGGCGTCTTTTCATATTGAGCCTTACGGCACGCGTGTAAATTTGAAAAATAACTTTTGGCAGCAATATGTTTGGGCTGATATTGAGTCTGGGCAAGTGCATTTATCTCGTAAAGGTAATGCAAGTAATGAAAATGCACAATGGTTATTGGTTCAACAATAATTAGTTAGGGTGAGCCCAAAGCTGGAGTTACGCTTTGGGCATTTATTTAGTAATAGAGAAAAGAGTCACAGTGGCACTGTGGATCTTCTTTGAGTAAATCTGCATGTAAATCTATCTTCCTTTGACTGCGTTCATCCCACACGGTCACTACGTGGTTACGTCTATCTACAATTAAAACTTCGACTGGATGGTCTTGATATTCTAACCATTCACCTTTTTGAATTTCTTCAATATTCATAAAGTTCACTCCAGCACTTGCGAAGCATAGTATTGAGCAGCTTTATTGTATTGCTAACAAGTGAAAATCATTAAAATTTGCAAAGAGTATTACTTGTCACTTTGTTACAAGCTGAATGATTACATTATGTAAAAAAGCGCATTAAGTATTTTAAAGTGTAGTTAATGTAAGAAAAAAGCCCAATATAAAGGTGATCCTCATTGGGCTTTGGTCGTTAGTTTTAGGTATGCCCACCGAATTATGGGCGAAATTTGGGATTAGAAGCTATAAGCAACACTTAATTTAACACTACGCGGTAAAATATAGCGCCCGTTCGCTGCCGCAGGGTTACGTGGGTCCCCCTCAGTTAAACCTTGCTCGTCAGTTAGGTTATCAATAGCGACTTGTACCTGTACTTGTTCCATTGGTTCAAGGGTTAATCCGATATCGATTTTTTCATAGCCATCTAAAACTGCACTGGGTGTGTTTTGAATATCGCTATAACGTGAATCAACTGCCGAAATTGTGCCGTAAACTGTCGCGAACATGTCTCCAAGTTCAAATTCATAACTTGGTGTGATACGTAATTGCCAATCAGGGATACGTTGTGACTTGTTACCCGTAAGTGTTGCGTCTGGACTTTGTGCTACTTCGCTATTTTGCAAGGTACCATTTAGATTGACACTGAAACCTGAGTCATGATTGTAATTAAAATCTATTTCAATACCATGCGCCTCAGTGGTAAAACGCTGTGCAGGTAAATCTGGACGAATAGAGAATGACTCACCCTTAACTTCATTTGCAAAAAGTGTTGCAAAGAAGTCCATGTTTTCACCCATAAACTTGTAGCCGACTTCACTTTGTGCAACTTCTTTGATCAGTTCATCACCTGCAGAATAGTCATCAAAGTTATCTCTGAAATCGTCAAAATAAGGCATCTTAAAGCCTTTATTGAAACGGACAAACACACCACTTTGCACATCCAGTTTGTAATCAGTGCCGATTGTCCATGAAGTTTTGCGCGCGCTGTAGTCAACCGATTTTGTGATCACGCCATCAAGGCCTTCATCAACGGTGTAGTCCACTTGGTGGCGCTCATTACGAAGGCCTAAGTCAATCGTTAAATTGTCAGTGGCTGCGTAGCTATGTGTTGTATAAAAAGCAAGTGTTGTGGCATCACCGTTACTGTTGATGTCGTAGTTAAATCCACAGCCATCAAGCGAGTCATTACAGGCGATGCCTGTCAGCATTTCGCCGCCTTGTTCTAAGACATGGTATGCGGTATTACCTAGGCTCCACCAATCTTTCGCTGAGGTAGTTGCTGTGTAAATACCAAAGGCGCTGTTAATTACGCCAAAATCTTTGCTTAGTGCTAAGTCGTTGGTGAAGGCTTCGATATCTTTAAGTACCACCCAACGGCCATAGTCCTGAACACGTGTGTCGGCACCATACTCTTTACCCGTTGCCACGCCTGTTGCGCTTACGCCGTTATCAGCAACTTCGGATAGGTTCATGGCATTGCCTGCCGGCACAAGACCATAAGTATTTGCTTTACCTTGAGTTAAACTAAAGCGGTCGATAAAGTGCCAGTCATTACCAAGTTCCAATGAGATGCTACCACCAGAGACATGTCCGTCCCAGCCTCGACCTTCAGCTAAATCAATGTCCACTTTACCATTACCAGCCGAAATAGTCGCTTGGCGGTTCAGTGTACCAAGTTGAGTATATTTTGCATCGATGCCCGCCTCATTCAGTGGCGTAGGTAGATACCATGCGCCGGTGTCGTCAGTTTGGCGAGTGTAAACGTTGATTTCACCATTCTCTAATTCTTTGGTTAGTTTTATGGTGAATTGATGACCTTTTTCAGAGGTAAAACCTGCGTCACGGATCCCCGATGAGCGTTTGATATAGCCGCCTACCATATAATATAGGTCTTCGCTCACTTCTCCACTTATGACACCATCTATACGTTGTAAGCCATAGTCTGAGGTGGTGTATTTAAAGGTGCCTTCCGTATCTGCTTGACCACGTTTAAGTCGGAAGTTGGTTGTTAACCCCGGTTGTCCATTTGACAATACAGGGTTTGGGCCGCCCCTAAGCCCTTCCATCATTGAAATGGTTTCATCGATACGGAAAATAGACGAATTTTCTAAAAATGATAGCGTTGGAGCA
The DNA here is from genome assembly GCF_001625685.1 of Pseudoalteromonas luteoviolacea CPMOR-1. GTDB lineage: Bacteria > Pseudomonadota > Gammaproteobacteria > Enterobacterales > Alteromonadaceae > Pseudoalteromonas > Pseudoalteromonas luteoviolacea_K. Next base: position 20,657 of record NZ_AUYC01000038.1, read on the forward strand.
GGGTAAACCGGTGAACCATCCAGACTGACAGTTAAAAAAGGCGCATCACCACTTGATGTGAACCCGCGTACATTAATATTGGCTCCAGATTCGCCACCCGAACTTTCTACCCAAACCCCAGGTATGGCTTTGAATAAGTCAGCTGTACTTTTTGGCGCAAGTCGCTCAATTAAAGATTCATCCACGTTGGTAACGGCGTATGCGGCATCCACTTTACGGATCCCCATACCGCCAGGGGTACCAGAAATAACAATGGTTTCTACCTTGTCTTTGGCTTTATTTTGTTGCTCAGCGTTGGCTACATTTGAATATGTAATTGCGGCCATAACCGCTGCTGCAAGTGCAGAATACTTCTTGCCTAGGTTCACAGGAGCTGCTCCCTTGGTTGTGTCATATGTGTTGTCATAATGGCCAACTTACGCGTTGGCATCGCTTTTCGCCGCATAACTAAACGAAATTGATGATTCATTCAGTATATTTTTAATTGGTTTCTACTGGGCGTTATTTTAAAATAGAGCTTTATGCAAACGTTTGCAATAGGGGCTGCGATATTTTTTTACTTACAGTTTACCTAATGCCGCATGTCCATGCTTTTTTATAACCTGTGGCGTTAAGACGGAGATAATAAAAACAACAGGTTAATAAAAAGTGTGCCTTAAATGAAAATACCTGAGGAGAAGAGTTGTTCACTGTGGATGAATTTTCTCGGTTAGTTTAATCTAGAGGCATGAAGGTTACAGGGTGTTAAAACCCATTAATCATGCTCAAGCATTGCAAAGTGCTTTATGAAGTAGTGAATAAGCTATGCACCAAAAAAAATTAAAACTGGCTGATCTGGCTAAGTTGGCTGGAGTGTCAACCTCGACGGCGTCGCGGGCGCTCAATGATAATCCATTAATTAAACAAGAAACGCGTGAGCGGATCCAGCAGTTAGCTAAAGAACATAATTTTAGCTTAAACGCCGCTGCAAGTCGGTTACGGTTACAAAAAACAAAGGTTATCGCGGTATTAATAAACCTTGATTCGGAAACAGAACAATCGATTGATGATCCGTTTTTACTGAAAGTGGTGAGTGACATCAACCTTGCAGTGAACCGGCAAGGCTACGAGTTACTGTTATCAAACTCGTTTATGGCGGGCGATGATTGGCATGGGTACTTTATTGATGGACGTCGTGCTGATGGTGTCATTGTTGTAGGTCAAGGCAAACAGCAGGCGCTGATAGAAAGTGCATCCAAAGCCGGTATGCCCCTAGTAGTGTGGGGCGACCCCAAAACGGATGCAGACTATGTGATAGTAGGTAGTGATAATTACCTTGGTGGTAAACTAGCGGCGGATCATTTGATTTCTAGAGGCTGTAAAGCACCTTTGTTTTTGGGTGAACCTGAGCATGCTGAAATTGGTGAAAGGTACAACGGCTTTTGTGCAGCGATAGCAAGCAAAGGCATTGAAGGGGAGTGCCAATTATTAAAAATTGATATCACCAGTCAAGCGGCTTACGATGCGATAAATCTTAAGTTGCGTACTGATGGGCTTAATTTTGATGGTATTTTTGCCTGTAGTGATATGGTTGCTTTAGGCGCGATGAAAGCACTAAAAGAGCGATACGTCAGTATTCCAAACGACGTACATATTGTCGGTTTTGATGATATTGCGATGGCAGATGTTAGCTTTCCCTCTCTGACCACAATTAGACAGGATACTAAACAAGCTGGCGAACTTTTGGTAAACAAGTTGTTGGCGCAACTTGACGGTGAGCAGGTGGTATCTAGCCAGTTGGCTATTAAACTCGTTGAACGCCAATCAAGTTAACGTATTGGTGTCAATTAAGTATGAAAATCCAGATGAGAACGTGCTTAAAATGATTAACAGCTATTATTAAATTTTAAAATGCAAACGATTGCATTGTTCGCATATGAGCGCTAGACTGAATTAAACTTACAGTATTTACGAGTCTTTCAATGCACAATATGCGAACTATTTTGGCTATGGGAGCCTGTTACTTTTTATTTGCAATCCTGCTCAACAGTGTTGGCACCGTTATTTTGCAAGCCATCAACACTTTTGGTGTTTCCAAAGCGCAAGCCGCATCGCTAGAAGGATTTAAAGATTTACCGATAGCGATTGTGTCTTTTTTAGTTGCTTCATTTATTCCTCGGGTAGGCTACAAGCTGGCATTATTAGGTGGCTTATCTCTGGTCACTGTGATGTGCTTGATCACGCCAATTGCAGGTAGCTTTTGGGCGCTCAAAGCATTATTTGCTGCTGTTGGCTGCGCTTTTGCGATTGTTAAAGTCTCCGTTTATGCCTTAATAGGCCAAGTCACAGATTCAACAAAATCTCATTCTAGTTTATTAAATACTATTGAAGGTGTATTCATGGTGGGAGTGCTCAGTGGATACTGGGTATTTGCTGCCTTTTTGAGTGAAGATATCACCTCAAATAACTGGTTGAACGTATATTATCTGCTTAGTGCATTATCAATAGCCACAATATGTTTGGTGTGGTTTGCCAAAATTGAAAAGCCGGCAGAGCAAGCATTTGAACCAGGTAGTGCTAAAAATGACTTCTTTGATATGTTGCGTTTAACTTATCAGCCCCTGGTGTTGGTGTTTGTGGTCAGTGCTTTTTTATATGTGTTGATTGAGCAAGGTGTCGGCACTTGGTTACCTACCTTTAATAATCAAGTACTCAACCTGCCCGTTGATGTCAGTGTGCAGCTGAGCAGTATTTTTGCCGCCAGTTTGGCCATTGGCCGTTTGGCAGCAGGTCAAATTTTGAAAAAAGTAGATTGGTACTTATTCCTGAACTTATGCCTTGTAGGTATGGCTATTCTGGTTTTATTGACTTTACCGATGACCAAAGACTTGCCACAAAACCAAATCACAAGTGTATTCGATGCGCCTGTAGCCGCGTATTTAATGCCATTAATTGGACTATTGATGGCACCAATTTATCCAGTGATTAACTCAATTATGCTAAGTAGTCTTGAGAAGCATCGCCATGCTGCGATGACAGGATTAATTGTGGTCTTTTCAGCACTCGGTGGTACGACTGGTTCATTAATTACAGGCTTTGTATTTGAATATATGAGCGGTCAACATGCCTTCTATATGTCATTAATTCCAATGGCTATCATCATGATTACCTTATTTTTATTTAAAAAGCGTGCTCAACAAGTAGCGTGCTCGTCAGCAGTTTAAGTCGAGGAAGAAGAATGAAGTTTGAGCACAGCCGCTTATTTAAGGACGTACAATTGTCGGGGATTTTCAATGATAGCAAAACGTTTGCTGATGCGATCCCAAAGCAATCATGGCAAGCCATTTGTGACTTTTATGAGGAGTTGCAGCCTAAAGATTTAGCTGAGTTTGTAGACGTTCATTTTGAGTTTGCACAGGCACCTGAGCTTGATGCATTAGATGATGTTAGCTCCGTACAAGACTATATTGAGCAGCTTTGGGATAGGTTAACAAGGCAAGTTTGCGATCAAAATACGAGCTCTTTATTAAGCTTGCCCAAACCATATGTGGTTCCAGGAGGTCGATTTAATGAAATTTATTATTGGGATAGCTATTTTACAGCGCTTGGTTTGATGGACTCGGGTCGGGAAACGCTTGTTGAGAATATGCTTGATAACTTTTGCAGTTTGATAGGCTCATTAGGTCACGTACCGAATGGGAATCGTAGCTATTATGCGACGCGCTCTCAACCACCTGTGACGGCTTTAATGGTCGATTTGCTTTGGGATAAAAAAAGCTCTGACAAACAGTGGGTGAAAAAAGTGACGACTGCATTACGTCGCGAATATGAGTTTTGGATGAAAGGGCAAGGTGAGCTTTGTGCAAAAAATAACACCCATGCCCGTATTGTGATGATGCCTTGTGGTGGTTTGCTAAATCGTTATTGGGATAATGAAGCGTTGCCTAGGCCTGAATCTTACCGAGAGGATTTGGAAGACGCAAAGCACCTAACGGCACAGCAGAAACTTTCATTTTATCGAAATATACGTGCGGCTTGCGAGTCTGGTTGGGACTTTAGTAGTCGCTGGTTGAGAGATCCAAGTGATTTAAAAACCATTGCTACAACAGAAATGGTGCCGATCGACTTAAATGCTTTGATATATTTTTTAGAGTTGCAATTAGCTCGATGCTATCTTGCCTTAAGCCATCATGCTGAATATAAAAAATTGGATAAAAAATCAAAATCGCGTGCTGATCTAATAGAACAGTATATGTGGGATGAGCAGGCAAGCTGGTATGTTGATTATGACATCGCTAACAAGTGTCAGCGAGAAGTGCAAACGATGGCTGGTGCCACGGCATTATTTTTCAACTTAGTAAAAGATGATTCCCATGTCTTGCGTATGTCGAAGAAAATCATGTCTGAGTTTTGCAAAGTAGGTGGACTTGTCACGACGCTCACTGAGACTCCTCAGCAATGGGACAGTCCAAATGGTTGGGCACCATTACAGTGGTTTGGTGTTAAAGGGCTTTTAAATTATGGTTTTGAAAAGGAAGCAAAGCTGATTGGCAAAAGGTGGCTTCATACTCTTGAGTCGAACTTTGCTATTAACCAATGCTTGTTAGAAAAATACAATGTCATCGAATTGAATAAAAAAGCACAAGGCGGCGAGTATATCGTACAACAAGGTTTTGGGTGGACAAACGGCGTCGCTTGTAGGTTGTACAAGTTGTTCCCAGATAAGTAGTTTTAGCTACTCTTAGAGGTTGGCACTTCTATGTGCTTGCCTCTGAGTATTGTTTCATCAAGTGCTATGCACTCCTTTGAGCCCTCTATCATTTCACAACACTACCGGAACGGCTGCAAGGTAGTAGTACTTTTAATCTCTTTGAGGAAAAAATTAAGGCAGGTTAAACTCTGAGGTTTATTATGGATTTGAAAAGAAAAAAGCGCCTTAAAAAAGGCGCTTTGGCTCACAATCAAGAGACATACACGTTATACTCGGGAGTATTAGTGTGCGTGTTCGCCTCCTTTTTCAATACCTAACCAAACTAAACGTTCTGGTGTAAAATCTAGCTCAATTTCAACTTTTACTTCAGCTGTTTCAAGGTCATAGCCAATGACATGCTGTGCCGTTGAATCCGTTACGTAAGCAATGTTTTCAGCGCCAGAGAAGGCAATGCTAAATACAGTACCCTCAGGGATCGCTGACAACTCATGCTCATGTACTTTTACTGAGTGTGCAATTTCCCAATGGTGCTCATCACCTTCGGCGTGTTGTTCGAAAATTGTTAAGACACCGGCTGTGTCTAATACAGCTGCATGAGAGCCGTCATAGTTGAAGTTACCACCAGCAAATCTGTGGTTTTCTGTGACTGACCATTCAATCTTTTCGATTTCGCCATGTTCAGCATCAACAACTACAAGCTCAGTACCTGCAACACCAATAAATTGGTGGCTACTTTCATGTCCAATTAAGTAACCGATGCGCTGGTTTTCAACAAAACTTTCTGGGTTTGCAATTTTAGAAGCGACAAACTCGCCATTTTCTTCAGCAATTACGATAACACCGTCACCACAGGCAAAAGACACATGCTCATGGTTTTGCGCACTACCATGAAGCGCTGGACAAGTGACATCGAATACTTTTTCTTGGTCAAAGTGGCCGTCATGTTTGTGATAAACACCAATTTGTGTTGGCAGTGTAGACTCAGTTTGTGGATCGCGAATTGTACTGAATGTGTATTCGCCGCGAGATTGAGCTGCGCCGTGCATGTTTGTTTCGTAGTGAATTTCAGCGACTTTGTCTTTATCACCGCCAAGATAAGCTTCAGAGAAAACAACGACTTCTGCATTAACAGCATCATTGCCACTGCCATCGAAGAAAATTGCAGTGCTGTGCTCGCCGTTAGTAACGTGCGCTGGTTTTACATGGTCAAAAGCAACATCGCTTAATGCAGGTGCTTCTTCATAAGGATGCATGTGGTCGCCATGATCCTCTTGCCAAATACCACCGTCTACAAATTCGACACGACCTTGCTCGGATTGAACTAAAATAGCGTAGCGGCTATTTTCAGTTGCATATACCCTGCTTGCATAGTTACTAGAAGCAAGTTCACCTGCGACTTCTTTGTGCTCAATATCTAGAACATGTACAGAGTTTGACTCTGGAGAAGTTACCAATAAGCGGCCAGCTTCACCAACTGAGTCGTGGTCATGGTCATGTCCATCATGCGCGTGGTCGTCATGGCCTTTGTCTTGCTCAACAGGTTCTACGACTGGAGCATGTTCAATAATAGTTGTTTCTGTGTCACCACAAGCTGCTAGCAATGCTGTTGCAACTGCAACGGAGAGTAATTTGTGTGTGTGTTTCATATTTCTTTCAATTATTAGAGTATTTAGGTTGCAGGAAATGGGTAAAGACGCCTGCTTTTATAATGTTATAAAATAACAATTTGAGATTATGTTATACTATAACGTTGCTGTTGTGCAAGGCGCAATTAGCACTAATTTGAAAATTAGTCCCTAAAAGTGGATCTACGAGTATGTCGATTAAGGCAATTAACTTTGACCACTTAAAAGTGAGTCGATTTATAAGTTATCGATGTGGTGTATTTGCAAGGAACGCGTGAAAGAAGAAGTGAAGGCGGAAAGCCTGTTCACACTTATTCTGATAAAAATATGACTCTAACGGCAATGGCAATAAAAACGATAAGAACCAGAATTATTTCTATTTTGTGTACTAGTGATTTTGTTTTTTGGTTTTTCTTTTCATTTTTGTAAGCCATTTTATACTCCTCATTAGGATGGCGTTTTTCATAGGCAGCATTGGCTTTTTTGGCAAACTCGGAGCGTTTTTTTGGGCTTAAGTTTTGGTTCATCGCGTCTTGATAATCGACCACTTTACCTTTTGATACTCTCGCTCTTGGTGCGCTACACATAATTACCTCGATTCGTTAGCTCCACGGCAATGACTTGCAATCATGCTATGCCGAGTGAACTTCTCGCTACGACTTTTTAATTATAGTACTTTTAGATTGCCTTGTCGTTTATATTTTCTAAATAAATAGGATTTATGTCCGATAATATAGGTAAGAGACTAAAACTTAAAGTTTAGAATATAGCTGTTTTGAGGCGAAACAAGGAGTGAGCAGTATTGGGAGAACGCCTATGTATAAAAGTATCATTCATATCTTATTAACTGCTGTTCTGGTGACTCTGTTGCTTGGATGTGATGGCGTAAGTGAAAATCCAAGGCAGGCTTTTCATCAAGTCAGTGACGTGCCAATAGATCTTGGTGTGTTTTCATCACATGCAGACCTGGTTGCTTTCGTGGCTCAAGGCACATTGAACATTGCAAAGACCGATGGCAGTGGCGTTTTGGCTCAGTTTAAATTGAACGAGACCAAGGTGACAGATATTGCAATATCACAAGACAATCGGCTGTTAGCTGCAAGCTTCACAACGTATGTGGTGGTCTGGGATCTCGTCGACAAGGTGAGGTTAGGCCAATTCGATGTGTCAGGAGAGTCAGAATTCGCAAAAACGTCAAAGATAGCCATTTACGCACACCCAATGCAGTTGTTAGTTGGGATGACTGATGGCACTATCAGTGTTATTGACTTTGAAAATAAACTGACTAAGCGGATTAAGTATCATGATGCCAGGGTGAGTTTTCTCGAGTTAGGTGCACAGCGACAACTCATACTCAGTGCGGGCCATGATGGTGTAGTCAATATTTTAAATGCGAGCACGTTGCAGCCAACATTCGAACACCGGCTGTCAAAACGTGTGACGAGTGTTGCCTATAATTTGTCGCAAAATCTACTTTTTGCATCTGATGCGCTTAATGAGCAAATAATCCTAAGGCCTTTCTCATCAGAGCCGGAGTTAATCAAGCTTGCTTATCGCGAGCGATTCAGGTGGTTTCGTGCTGCTGCATTTAGCCCTGATGGTCAATACTTAGCAACTGGCTCTAGTAAGTCTTGGTGGACATTGTGGGATGTAAATACGGGGCAAGAAATTGACGCTTATGGCATTCAAGCGGCAACTTCTACGGCATTGATCGTTGATATGCACATCAATAAAGAGCGTAAACTGGTCACATTGAACAGCGATGGGATTATTGAATATTGGGATATCAATATCTTAAAAAATTTGACTAGGTAGTGGCGCAGACTTTGCTTATTTTGCCTACAAATCTTGCTGCTCACTGGACTACATCAATGAGAGTAGACAATACACTGTACAAAAAAGTAAAAGGCTATACTATTTGCACAGATTATTTATTGCCCTTTAACTTAGAGAGCTAGAGCCATGTTGTTTAGACTAATCCCATTCCTTTTAATGCTGTTTTTAACAGGTTGTGAGGATGAAATCTTATTGAGTAAAGGCACCATCAGTCAACTGGGAGATAAGGGCGTGCTTATCGGCCATTTTTCACAAGATGGGACTAAGTTAGTTACTATAGATAGCACAAATACTTTAACAGTTTGGGATAGCAAATCGATGACCGAGTTGTTTTCGGTTCCGAAGGATAAAATGCCTGAATTATCTCGGGATGTTGTGTTGTCAAAAGACAATAACATGTTGATTGTTGTCGGTGATAATCAGCTTCAATTTTGGTCTTTGTCAACAGAGAAGCTAGTGACTAAAGTGAGTTTTACGGGGGTAAGTGGGTATGCGCATATTACCTCGGTCTCTTTGTCACCTTCTATGGATAAAATAATCGTGGCCATGTCAGATGGTACGGTAAATATGGCGCACCTGCATACTCAAGTGAATAATCAATTTGCCCCTCATAGCCGACCAGTCATGCATGTTGAATGGGACGACAAAGGGGAGCTGTTTTTAACTGCTGCGCAAGACGGAAAATTAGCTCTTTGGCAATTTGGTTCACCAGAGCCAGTCTTTACCAAAGAGTTTAACCACCGAGTTACGAGCTTAGCGGTGCGTAAAGACTTCTCAGAATTCTTTGTATCGGATGCGTTAGACAATCAGGTTATTGCATCGCTCATTGATGGAGCAGATAAAAGTGAACTTAAGTACATGGCGCGTTTTAAGGTATTTCGCAAGGCGTTATTTATTGAGAAAAGCCGTCTTTTGGCAACCTCTTCATCTAAATCTCAGCTGACAATATGGGATACGCGAAGTGGCAATGAGTTAGGCACATGGCAGATTAATACGGTGAGCTCGGGTGCGACGATTGTTGATATGTATGCACCGACTAAAGAAAAGCTGGTGACTTTAAGTAGCGATGGATTGCTGGAAGAGTGGGCATTAAATATGTTGGCCAACAGCAAGTGACTTAAATCTCGCACTGGGTTGACGTTTAAAATTATGTAATTTAGGTACGGTAAAATGAACAGATGGATTTTGTTTTTACTCATTTATGCTGGTTGTGTGGCGTCAATGCCAACACAGCTCGATGTAAATCAATGTGACAGATATGCCTCGGAGCTGGTGTTTCTGCAAAACAATAGCAATCTGACAGGCTCAGAGCAAGCTCGTATCACACGATTGCTCGAGCGGGTAGCGCACTATTGCCAATCGCCTTCAGACATTGGGCATATCTCTGCTAAAACACATGCTCGACAGCCGGTATATGGAATCGGTCAATTTAAAGACCCGACGGTATACCAGCAGTGGCAGGCCTTTTTTCAAAAGCCCATTATCTGTCATCACGGTGAGCAGAATTTTCAAAGTGCGGTTAAATGCGCGGAGCAAGTTGCCGTACAAAGGCAGGCTTTTGAAGCCCAGTTAGCCAAGAAAAGTCGACAAAATGAACATAATAGACGAACTCAGATTATTGCGGCGACGCCTATTATTTCTGAATCAGTTGCCTCTGTGAATACAATCGATCCAGCTGAATATAAAACTCATCATTCCCCTACCTTAGATATTAATCAAGAGCCTGAGCACTTTGCACGATTTGGGTTTTGGCTAAGCATTGTTTTATGCGGTTATGTTTTAATTGAGCTTGGAAAACGCGCTTTTAATCATACCTCCAGTGCGTCATATAAAACAAAAAAAAGAGGTTTTAGGCGTACTTACGATGCGCTTAGCAGCAAACTAGATAAAAAAAAATATATTATTGTTCCGCGTAGTATGAGCCCACTCTTGCAAGAGTTAGATATTGATGGGGTGGTATTGTCACCGTTTGGCATTTTTACATGTGTGTGCATACATCATGAGGGGGACATTGAGGCCAACATAAGTGGTGAAATGTGGCACGTAAGCAAAGAGGGGAGTTCACAGTTTTTCTTAAATCCATTGAATGCATCAAAAATACGTGCAAGTAAACTTGCCGATTGCATTGGTGCCAGCTGCGGCGTAAGGCACATTGTGGTATTTAATAATGGTGTGCGCTTTTATCCTGGACGGCCCGCAAATTGTTTTGATAATTCGCAGGTCGCCATTGAAGTTATGCGTTACACACAGTGCATATTTAGTTACGAGCAATTGCGTTACTTCGAGCAAGGTTTGTACGCTGCAAGTCACGGGTTAAGCCAATCACGACAAACAGCAAGTTAGATCATGCTTTTAGATGAAAAAAATAGTCTATTTATTTGCTAAATATTGTGATTTTTGATGCGTCTGAAATGAAATAGAGTTACAATTATCGTCCTTTATCATAAGGCATCCTCTAATTTATAGTTACAAAGGTTTCTCAAGTTTCGAATGACCGATCTTACAACTCATGAGGCTTCTCGGAAGCGCTTACTTATTGCGCTTGCATTGACTTGCACGTTTATGGTTATCCAGGTTATTGGTGCATACTTTGCCAATTCCTTAGCCGTGCTGGCTGACGCTGGGCATCTGTTTGTTCATAACAGTTCTTTGCTTATCGCATTGATTGCATCAAGCATTGCTGTAAAACTGGCAAAAAATTTTAACGAAGGCTACAAAAAAGCAGAATACACTGGTGGACTCATTAACGGCGTATTATATGTCTCTATCGCTGTTATTATCCTATTAGAAGCGACAGAACGCATTGAATTACACTCTCAAGGCCACATTCACGAAGTGAATACATTTGTAATGTCTACTATTGCTGGTGTGGGATTTTTATTTCATGGGGTTGCTGCTTGGGTGCTGTACAAAGGCCGTAAAGACAGCATCAATGTGTATGCCGTATTTTTACATTCCTTCTTTGATTTATTATCCACAATTTCTACCTTTGTCGCAGGTATTCTCATTCATTTGACTGGCTGGAATATTATTGATGTTCTTTCAAGTATGCTGATTTCGAGTTTTGTGTTATTCACTGGTTTTAAAGTGATTAAATCTTGCTTGACTGGGCTGCTAAGTAAAGATGGCGCGTTACCTAATGTGAACAAGCTTGAGCAGGCGATTGTGGATACAGAGCATGTTGAAAGTGTGCACAATGTGACGGTATCTAACACAGACGATGAATTAATTGTCGGTGCGCATATTGTATTAAAACACCATTGTACTATTGAAATGCATGATGATGCATGTCGTTATCAAGTTGAAGCACGCTTAAAACAGCTATTTTCAGTAGAAAAGTGTGTACTTCAAATAGAAAGTCACGATTGTCCCCACCATTAAACTTGGCAAATAACCAGCTTTCCTTTATTTTTTAATAGAATATAAAGAGGAGCTGGTATTGCTGAATCAATTCGTTAAGTTACCCAAGGTAATTATTGCACTTTTTTTAGGAGTGGTTGGCGGGATCGCAAACCTGCTTCCTATTTGGTTTTTAGATAGCTCCGAGTTTTTGTTTGGGCAGCTGTTTGTCATTTTGTGCTTACTTGCTTTAGGCTGGCGTTATGCAATCATTGCGGTGGGTATTGGCGCACTGTTCCTGTTGTATCGATGGGGGCACTGCTGGGCTTCTCTTGTATTTCTATTCGAAATAGCGTGGCTGCAAATCTTTTGTATCCGTGCCAACAAACCGCTGTTTATTCGAGGACTTGGTTACTGGGTGCTCTTTGGTGTGCCCATTTTATTTATTGTTGGTAAGTTTGTGCTTGGGTTGACTTTACTGGTTATTTTCACCGCACTTGCCAAGTACCTGATTAATGCAGCGGTTTACCTTGCTATTGTTGATTTGATATCGCTTTTTTTGTTCAAACGAGTTTGGCAAGCAAAAGCTTTGTATCAAATTCTCAACTACATGATCAGTCAATTGATTATATTGGTGGTACTGATCACGACGATAGTGCTTACAAATAGCCATTACAAGCGGATTGAGTACGAAGTCACTGCCCAACTGCAAGACGCTTCTGGCAGTGCATTAAAGCAAATAGATGATTACCTCGAAAGCTATCGTAGAGCCATTATGGTGGCTGCGCAGGATATTCAATCAGGCGTTGAAAAGCAGCAAGTAATTAGACGGCTGGTCGAGACTTACCCTAACTTTAGAACAGCGATTGTGGCTGATCATAGCGCGATGGTCACACATTTTTATCCTAAAGCCTTAAAAGTGAGTTTAGTGGGAGAAGTGCCTTCGGTGGCTGATCGTGAATACTTTCTTCAAGCACCTTACTACCCTAACGGTTATGTGTCTGGAATTTTTCAAGGTAGAGGGTTTGGTAATGATCCTGTGGTGGCGGTATCTGCTCCGCTTTATGAAGAAGGGGAGTTCCAAGGCATTGTCGAGAGCTCACTCTACTTTGAGTCTTTTGAACAGTTTATTCCTAGGGTGCTGGCGCAAAAAGGGCATTTACTGATTGTTGATCACGAAAATAACATCGTTTATAGCTCTTTAAAATCTGATTTCAATATTTTAGATAACATTGCAGATAAGCAATTAGATGAACTCACAGAGACAACCGATCAAATCTATATCAGTAACAATCGAGATGTGTACTACAAGCAAAGTATGCAATCAGACATATTTCAGTGGCGTGTAATTAGCTTAATAGAGCGAAAACACGTTAACTTGGCGGTCGCTTCAGCGTGGATCCAGTCATTTATTTTGGCTTTGTTTATCATTGCCATCAGCAGCTTTTTAGTGAATAGAATGACGCGTGTTTTCACTAAACCCATTGTGGATTTAAGTCATAGTATAAACTCCTTTGACCCCAGCAAGAAACTGTCTGACGTCAATAATACGACAGATGGCAGTTGCTTAGAGGTGATTATTTTACAGCAGCAGTTTTCACAGTTGGCGTTTAAACTCTCGATGAGCTTCACTAAGTTAAATACAGCGAATGAAGAAAATGCACAGCTCAACCGTAAGCTACAAGATTTTAATAAAACGCTCGAGTTGGAAGTGCGGCAAAAAACCGAGGAATTGATCACTGCACTTGAAAGTGCCAATCGCGCAAGCTCCGCAAAAAGTCAGTTTTTGGCGAATATGAGCCATGAGATAAGGACACCGCTCAATGGCATTATTGGGATGTCTGAAGCGCTGATCCAGTCCGAGCAAGACGTTAAATCAAAAGAGCAGTTAGATATTATTTATCAGTCAGCCCATAAACTGTTACTCATTCTTAATGACATTTTGGATTACTCGAAAATTGAAGCGGGAGCCCTACATCTAGCGAAACAAGACACTGATATTAAAAAGTTTGTCAGGGATATTTCTACATCATTTGAACAATCAATCAAAAAGTCGAATGTCGAGTTTACCTATGTACTATCAGACACAGTCCCTGATGTACTTATCATCGATGACTTACGTGTCGGACAGGTGATTAATAATCTATTGAGTAATGCCGGTAAGTTTACAGAAGAAGGCTTTATTCGTTTTGAAGTGAGCTATCACAATGAGCGGCTTACTTGTAGCATCAAAGATACTGGTGTGGGTATTTCAGAGGCAGCGCAAAAAGATTTGTTTGACGAATTTACACAAGCGGATTTGTCTACAACACGCAAATATGGTGGCACAGGACTTGGTTTGACAATTTGCAAGCGCTTGGTCTCACTGATGGAAGGAAAGCTGACGTTTACCTCTCAAGAGTATCAGGGTAGCGAGTTTTCTGTCGTGATCCCTGCAAAACGAGGCGGGCGAATAGAACGGTCTGTTCAAGACCGCGTTGGTATTCCAAACTTAGACAGTGTGCGCTTATTATTGGTTGAAGATAATCCAATAAACCAGATAGTTGCAATGCAAATGCTGGCAAAAACGGGAGGGGAAATCGTCAAAGCGCAGGACGGCATAGAGGCACTAGATGCTTTAAGCGTTCAAAAATATGATGTGGTACTTATGGACTGTCAAATGCCGAATATGGATGGGTTTGAGTGCACACGCGCTATACGCTCTCAGCCCGATGAATACGGCACGCCATATATTATCGCGATCACTGCTAACGCGTTCAGTGAAGATAGGGCAAAGTGCCTGCAAGTCGGCATGGATGACTTTGTGGCTAAGCCCATTGAATCGTCTGAGCTCTATCAATGTTTGATTAAGTGGCAAGTACAACACTTGCAGAAATAGCTAGACTCTTAATTTTTATCGTTTTCAGAGTTCTGTTTTTTACATTTGGTTAATTCGTTATTTGTTTCAAAGCTTTAAATTCTTGTTTTTGGGAAGGAAATCAAAGGCTGTAATAATGGGGGCGTGTCAGTGATAAGTGGCAGACACGTATATTTTATATCGCTCATACAAGTCAGTGAAATAGTATCATCATTTCGCTTTCAATCTGTCCAACACATTACTTCGATGCACATGAAACAGTCTCGATCCTTTTATGAATTAAATAAACATGTGTATTTGAACACAGTAAATAGATAAAAATTAGGCTAGGCGCCATAGGTTGATTGAAATTTGCACTGTCATTTTACAGCTGGAGGCTTGAACCATTATAAAAAGTGAAATAAAACTCTTTATTGATCAATGCTATTAGTAACTATTCTCATTTTTATGCGTAAGTGAGTTGATAACTATTTTTGTTTAGATTAAACTTAACCTCAATTGATGTAATTGAGATTGGTTTTCATTCATGTATATTTGTATCTGCCACGGAATAACAGACAAAAAAATAGCGCAGACGATAGATGACGGTGCTCGTTCTATGAGAGATCTTAGCAAAGAGCTAGGTGTTGGCACTCAATGCGGTAAATGCTGTAATTGCACAAAAAAGATTTTGAATGAAAAGCTAATCGATATTGTTGATGTGACTGAACAAGTTGCATAAAGAATTGAATAACGAAAAAGGCGCTGAATTAAGCGCCTTTTTTAATGGAAGAAACTTACATTTGTGATTGTAAGTAGTTTTCTTGCCCCATTGTTTTTAGTAACTGTTGCTGAGTCTCAAGCCAATCAATTTGCTCTTCTTGCTCACTTTGAATATGGTCTAAAGCTTCGCGACTGATATAGTCTTGCTTCTCTTCACACAAAGCGATAGCGGCTTGTAAGTCTTTTAAAGAGACTTCTTCAAAAGCATGGTTGGCAGCAATCATTTCAGGTACGTTCTCACCAATGTTTAAACGACCTAGGTCTTGTAGGTTAGGTAGGCCTTCCAAAAACAAAATACGCTCGATAAGCCTGTCCGCATTTTTCATTTTTTGGATCGACACTTTATAGTCTGCTTTATCCAGCTTCATAAAGCCGAAGTCTTTAAACATGCGAGCATGTAAAAAATACTGATTGATACCTACAAGTTCGTTTGCTAAAACTTTATTGAGTGCGACAATAACTTCTCTATTACCTTTCATGTATCAGCCTTCCTATGCAAGTTGCGATTGTAGGTAGTTTTGAATACCGATCTTATCAATTAGACCAATTTGTTGTTCTAACCAATATACGTGGTCTTCTTCAGTATCAAAAAGTAGCTTTTGTAGTACAGCGCGTGATTGATAATCTTGCTCTTCTTCACATGCTTTGATTGCATCTTTAACACATGCGACCACTTCAAGTTCAAGTGTCAGGTCGTTTTCCATCATCGATTTGACGTCTTGACCAATTAATAAGTCGCGACGCTTGGTCATATTTGGTACGCCCTCTAGGAATAGAATGCGTTTAATTAGCCAATCTGCATGTGTTGTTTCTTCTTCCATCTCATGGTTCAAGCGCTCATACAATTTATCAAGACCCATGTCTTCGTACATACGAGAGTGGATGAAATACTGGTCAATTGCAGCAAGTTCATTTGCCAGTAGTGCATTAAATGCATCGATGATTTTTTGTTTACCCTTCATAGGATGTTCCTCAAACTCTGACTTTAGGGGCTATTCTATATATGAGAACTCATTTGTCAATAAAAACCCTTTAAAATCATAGGTTTAACAATTGATTCTTATTCTCATTATCGTTGTCTTTTATGCTTTTAACTGAGGTTGTTATTTAAGCAGTATTTATGTTTGGGTTTGATATGAATGGTATTAGATAAAATAACCACTCGTAAATTATGGTAATAATGCAAATAAAAACAATTTGCATTAAGGTGTTGGTTTTGTTTATAGTTGTCTGGTGTAAAGCAACCTAAGGGGAGCGTAATGGCCCTAATTGAGCAACCAGAAACTTCAGTTGATACTCCATTGGAGTACGCCCTTGCCCCGTGGCAATACGCTATTAAAACTGGCAACGATGCATTCCAGCACGGTAAATTTGATTCGGCCAGAGATAAATATCAAAGTGCTTTAAATCTGGCTGGTCATTTACTTGAACGCTTTTTAAAAAGCGAGGCAAGCGATGAGCAATTAACTGCAATTGAACATTGCTGTCCTGCACTGGTGGTCGCAGCTCATAATTTAGCTGATTGCTTTTTAGCATTGTCTAAGCCTGAGCGAGCTTGTCAACAGCTGATCGAAGTTCATACGGTGATCCTCAACTTAGTAGAAAACGCGTCTATTGAAATCGTTGAAATTGCTTGCCATCACTTACATAAAACGAGGCAGGAGTTAATTAATTTTGCGTCCTGCCATCCTCACCTTCCTGAGTTAATTGAACAAGTTAACATAGCAATGGAAGGTGGTTTTAACCGTCCACATATCGTCCATTAAAGTAAATGAGGAAAAATCATGGCTTTTACATTGCCACAACTACCGTACGCATATGACGCTCTAGAGCCACATATTGATACAAGAACAATGGAAATCCACCATACACTGCACCATCAGACTTATGTTAATAAAGCCAATGCAGCTTTAGAAGGCACTGAGTTCGCTGAGCGTGGTGTTGAAGATCTGCTTGTTAACATTGAATCTCTGCCTGAAAACCTACAAGGTGCAGTGAGAGACCATGTTGGTGGTCATCATAATCACAGTTTATTCTGGACCATTATGTCTCCAGATGGTGGTGACTTGCACGAAGGGGAACTTTCTAAAGCAATTTCAGATACATTTGGTAGTTTTGATGTGTTCAAAGAGCAGTTTACCGCTGCGGCAGTCAGTCGTTTTGGTAGTGGTTGGGCTTGGTTAGTTGTTGATGCTGACGGCGAGCTAAAAGTAACAAGCTCTTTAAATCAAGATAGTCCGCTTATGAGTAACCAGACTCCAATTTTAGGTCTAGATGTTTGGGAGCACGCTTATTATCTTAAATATCAAAACCGCCGTCCAGAATACATTGCTGCATTTTATAATGTAATTAACTGGGCTGAAGTTGAGAAGCGTTACCTAGACGCTAAATAACCCAAGCGATTTTTTCAGTGCCTGGTATAAGCTACATACAAGGCACTTTTTTATTTGTTTATCCAGACACCTAAAGATATCAACAAATCGTTTTATTAAACGACATACAGAACAGGGTAAGCTATAGTATTAAAAGCATCAGGCATGCAACTGCAATGCTTAAACCTTAAAATGAGCTGTGAGCTATATGCGTCTGTTAGCGCTTTTAATTGTATTATTGTGGTCTTCATCATCATATGCTACAACCTTTATCACTTTGTGCTACGAAGACAAAAATATCCCCCCCTTTTTTCTTGGTAGTGGGTTTGAGGTACCGAGTCATCGACCAGGTGCCACGATAGAGATTTTACGAGGGCTTGAAAGCAAAGTTAAAAATGTGCGTTTTAACTTTGTGCGCAAACCTTGGCGAAGGTGCTTAAATGATATCCAAAAAAATAAAGTAGATGCTGTCGTCGCTTCGTATCGCTCTGAAAGAGCATCCTTTCTCAATTTTCCGAAAAATGCCCAAGGTGACGTTGACGAAAGTCTCGCTATAAGTATGTTGGGAACGTGCTTGGTCGGGCAGCAAGGTCTTGGTCAAGACGTGGCGAATAATAACTATCCGATCAGTTTGGCTGTGCCTCGCGGGTATGCTGTTTTACATGCTTTGCATCAGGATTTGTATCGTGTCATTCAAACTGATTCACAAGATGATGCTTATCAGCTAGTGCTCAAAGGATTAGTTGATGGGGCGTTAGGGTTATGCCAAGTTTATAACGAGCAAGTGTCTGGCTTTCCATATAGCGATGTACTTGAACCTATATTCCCTCCTATTGATATTAGTTATGGATATTTGGCTTTGTCGAAGGCGTTTTTACTGCAAAGTCCTGATGTTGCCCAGACACTTTGGCAAGAGTTAGGAGTAATGCCATTACATGAGTACTATTTAGATTATGTCAACAACCCGGTTAATCATAAAATTCCAAGATATTGATTATGGTCAGAATAGGTAAGTTTCTGTAGACTTACGTACACTCGAAACTTTCATTTTACACCTATGGCACAACTTTATTTCTATTACTCAGCAATGAATGCGGGTAAATCTACGACTTTATTGCAATCGGCATTTAATTACCGTGAGCGAGGCATGACGCCTTTTATTCTAACGGCTGCCATAGACAATCGTTCAGGTGTTGGCAAAGTTGCATCTCGAATTGGTTTAGAAGCTGATGCTAGTACATTTGAGCCGACGACGAATGTATTTGAGCTTGTAAATAATGAACACCAAACGCAAAAATTAGATTGTATTTTGGTGGACGAAAGCCAGTTTTTATCTAAAGAGCAAGTTTCTGAATTAACCGATGTTGTTGACTCTTTAGGTATCCCAGTACTGTGTTATGGGTTGAGAACAGATTTTAGAGGTGAGTTATTTGAAGGGGCTCAATATCTATTGGCTTGGGCAGATAAGCTAATAGAACTAAAAACAGTATGTCACTGTGGTCGAAAGGCGAACCATGTATTGCGTTTAGATGAGCACGGTAATGCTATTGCTGACGGCGATCAGGTCGAAATTGGCGGTAATGATCGCTACGTCTCGGTTTGTAGAAAGCATTATAAAACAGAACTTAATAGGTTGTAATTTTAACTTTTTTTGCCATGCTTAAGGCTATCAATACAGACAATTGGTAGCCATGCCTAACTCAACTTTTTCTTTTCTTGCAAGCGAGTCTGCGCAAACAACTCAGACATCTCAGCTTCCTCCATGGAAAGTACTCGTCGTCGACGATGAACCTGAAATACATGATGTGACGATCATGGCTTTATCAAAATTTACCTACGAAGGCAGAGAGCTGTCATTTTTACATGCATACTCTAAAGCTGAAGCAATGAAGCATATGCAATCTGATCCTGAAATATGTGTTGTTCTACTCGATGTAATTATGGAAACAGACAACGCGGGCCTTGAATGTGTTCGCCAAATTAGGCAAGAGCTTAATAATCATGATGTGCGCATTATTTTGAGAACAGGGCAACCTAGTACGATTCCAGAGCACGAAGTGATGCTCAAATATGATATTAATGACTACAAAAATAAAGTAGATCTGACAAAGTCCCGTTTATATATCACGATGACAAGCGCCTTGCGGGCTTTTCGTGATATCAAAAAGCAATCAGACCTAGCGCGTGAATTAAAGGAGCTAAATGAAACTCTAGAAGATAAGGTAGAGAAACGAACGGCTGAACTGCTTGCGTCTAACCGCTCTCTTAGAGAAGCGAAAGATAAGATTATTAGGCAGCAGGCAACATTAGTACAATCTGAAAAAATGGCGTCTGTAGGCTATTTAGCCGCAGGTATGGCTCACGAGATCAATAACCCACTTGGGGCATTGAAATGTAACTTTGCGGTTTTAAAGGATTACATTGATTCTTTATTCGAAAAAGTTGAGGGCTTTGGAGAAAATCAGCTAGCCAGTGACTTTACTGATATAGGTGAGTTGCTCGAAGACAATGCAATTGATTTAAATAGAATTGAACGCATAGTTGCGGCGCTGTCGGTGTTTAATGGTGTATCTGATGAACAACCTAGGGAATATGATTTAAATGAGATACTCACGACGTTTTGTAGTGAGATAACCGACCAAAAGATATATGAAAGCCCACATGATAAAAGTGTTCAGATTATGTGTTGTAGAGAGCAGCTGCTGAAAGTTTTTGAAGCTTTATACCTCAACGCAAAAGAATCGGGTTCGGAGATAAGTGATGTCAAAATAACAGCCAGCAAAAGTGCAGGGGTTGTACGTATTGTGTTCGAAGACACAGGCTGCGGGATCGAGCCAGATAAATTAACACGAATATTTGACCCTTTTTACACCACTAAGCCTGTTGGCGCCAATGTTGGCTTGGGTCTGACGATTGCCTTAATGATGGCTAAAAACCAAGGAGGGGATATTATTGTGGCGTCAAAGCTTGGTATTGGCAGCCAGTTTGAAATTCAACTTCCTGCCGCTGAAGTTGATGAGTCTTTTGACTAAGTGTTGGGGAATAAGCACAATCTGCTTAATTTAAATAGTCAGGGTTTTCTCCTATATTTATTCCAATTGGTGAAATAATTTTAGACTGAAGCGCATATGGAGCTGCTATGTCTCGGACAAGATGTGCAAATTTAGAGAATGAACTGAAAAGATTACGATCTGAGCTTGAGCAAGTTACCTTTGAACGAGATAAATACAAAAAGCTATTCGATGTGTCCGGTGATGCGCTTTCTATTGTTGATCTTCAGTCTGGGACATTCGTTGAGTGCAATACTGCGGCGATTGAAATGCATGGGATCAATAGTAAGGAAGCGTTTTTGCAACTGACTCCTGCTGACATCTCACCAAAACATCAGCCATGCGGTCAATCATCTGAACAGTTAGCGAAACAATATATTAAGAAAACGCAGAAAGAGGGAGCTCAGCTATTCCAATGGACCCATTGCCGCCCCGATGGTTCGACTTTTCCTTGTTTAGTGTCTTTGACATCCGTGCAATTTCACGGTGAGGAACTTATTCTCGCGATCGGAAGAGACATCACAGAAATAGTGCATGCCCAACAAAAGCTTGATGAAGCGCATTCGGATATTAAGCACTATCAGAAGGCATATCAGAGAGAGAAAGAAAAATTTGAGCACTTTGTTAATTTGGCACCCGTCGGCATTGCCATTAATTTTATGCAAGATGGCAGCTTTGATTATGTCAATCAGGAGTTCGGTAACATTACGGGGTATTCTGTCGAAGAGCTGAATCAAATGGACTATTGGCAATTGACGCCGAAAAAATATGAACAGCAGGAGTATAAACAGCTTGAAGACTTGAAAATGAGAGGGCGATATGGGCCTTATGCAAAGGAGTATATTCATAAATCTGGCAAGGTATTTCCAGTCTTATTATCAGGTATCAAAATTACAGATAGCGATGAAATAGATTTTATCTGGTCTGTGGTTCAAGACACTACGCGCCAAAAGGAAGTCGAAGCACAAATTCAGAAAGCGAAAGATGAAGCCGATTCTTTTGCTATTAGGATGCAGCTTGCGAATGACTCAGCTGAGATTGGCGTTTGGGAATGGGATTTAATTTCCAATGAGCTTATTTGGGATGATTGGATGTTTAAGCTATATGGTGTAACGGCAGGGCAGTTTTCTGGTGTGTATGAAGCTTGGGAAAATAGTGTACACCCTGATGATCTCGAATTTGTACGTTCTAAACTGGCTTCAGCTGTACAAGGTGAAGGCGTTTATGAGCCGGAGTTTAGAGTTGTGCACCCAAATGGTGATATAAGGACTATGAAAGCCAGTGCCGAAATCATTAAAGATAAATCGGGTGTGCCAATTAAAGTCATTGGTGTAAATTATGATGTAACAGACAAGGTTGCCGTTATTGAGAAACTTGCTGCAGCTAAGCTAGCTGCAGAAAATTCAGTGAAAGCTAAAAGCGATTTTTTGGCAAACATGAGTCATGAAATCCGAACACCTATGAACGCTATTTTAGGTGGGCTTCAATTACTGCAAAGTGCCGAGTTGGACTCAGACAATAGAAAGACGCTGGCTAACGCCGCTTTTTCAGCTCAAAGTTTGCTCACAATTATCAATGATATTTTGGATTACTCAAAAATCGAATCCAATAAACTTGAGCTTGAAAGTGCGCCCATTTCATTTGTGGATATATTGGATTCTGTAAAATACGATTTAGATACATTGGTCAGTAAGAAGGGGCTCGAGTTTGCCATCATTATTGATAAGCAATTTAAGGACAAGTGGCTTGGGGATTTGGTTAGAATCAAACAGATATTACTCAACCTTGCTTCAAATGCTGTAAAGTTTACGGAGAGTGGGGCTGTAAACATACACTTAGCTGAAACGGTACTGAATGAAAAACCAGCTGTGGTTGTTGAGGTTTGTGATACTGGTATTGGTATGAGCGCGGAGGCTCAAAATTGTATCTTTGATCGCTTTGCGCAAGCGGATACGTCAACAACCAGAAAGTATGGCGGTACAGGGCTTGGTATGTCTATTACAGCGAGTTTAGTTAAACTTATGCAAGGTAGTATTGAACTCAGCAGCGAGCAAGGAAAAGGCACACATATCCGCGTTATCTTACCAATTGATAAAAATACTCAAGCGTCAAGAACCCCCCCTAATAAATCATTATCTCCCCCAGATTTAGCAGGGAAAAAAATACTCATTGCAGAAGATAACAAAATAAATCAGATGCTTGTTGAAATGATGTTAAAAGATACACAAGCAGAATTAATGGTGGTTGAAAACGGCATATTGGCGGTTGATGCTTGTCGCTCTAGTCAATTCGACTTGGTTTTAATGGACATTCATATGCCTGAAATGGATGGCATTGAAGCACAGCAAGTAATAAATGCACACCAGCCTAACTTACCCGTAATCGCCCTTACCGCTAACGTCATGCCGAGTGATGTCCGACGGTATTTGTCTCAAGGGTTTGTTTCTCATATCGGCAAGCCAATTGATATGCGAGCGTTGTTTGGTGTTTTAAATAAAATTTGCTCGAGATGATAGGGAGATGAAAAGTGGGGCAGTTAATTAAAACTGCCATGCAATAAAGCGGCTTTGTTTGTTACCCTGAAGCATTTTTATGATTTTATGACGTTTGACATGGTGTTGTTTTAAACACTTTGTTAGCGCAGGTAAATTATCTTTTTTAGACACTAAACTCGTGAACCAGCCTACTTGTTTACCAAACTGCGCGCTCTCTTTTATCATATTCGTTATGAATGATAGCTCGCCGCCTTTACACCAAAGCTCTGGTGCATGACCGCCAAAATTGAGTTGTTTGGCTGTTTTGCTGATACCTAGGTTTTTCCACTTTCTTTGGGTACCTTGCTGCGCTTCTAGTTCACTAGCATGAAATGGGGGGTTACACATTGTGATATCGAAATAGCTGTCTTTTGTGATGATACCTTTAAATATCGCATTGCTATCGGTTTGTTGCTTTACTTTTACTGGAAGCTTGTTTGCTTTTGCTATATTGTCAGCCACTTTCACCGCTATAGGGTTTATATCACTGCCAACAAATTGCCATTTATACTCTGCACTGCCAAGTATTGGGTAAATGAGATTGGCGCCTGTTCCGATATCCAAGCACTTTATTTTTTTTCCTGTAGGAATGATACCGTCATGGTCATCTGCGAGCAAATCGGCTAGAGCATGGATATAGTCTGCCCTTCCAGGAATAGGTGGACATAAAAACTGTTGCGGCAGATCCCAAAATTTAATCCCGTAATGCCTAAACAACAAAGCTTTATTAAGTAATAGCACTGCACGAGCATCAGAGAAGTCAATGGTACTTTGATTATTTGGTTTGTTGATTATGAATTGAGTCAATTCCGGGGTGGCCTCTGATAAGTCTGACAGATCATAGCCGTTAGCATGTTTGTTTCTAGGGTGCATGATTGAAAATGTATATCACAAAATTACTGCCTGAAATTATACCTTATTTTCAATGTCTCCACTAATGGGTTTACTTTTAAATATACCTACTGGTACGATGAGTAAAAAGTGTGGATATATCATGATAAAACAAGAATCAATACAAGTACCTTTATCACAGGGCAATGCGTCATTACACCTTAGATATATTCATAACCCAGACAAACAAGGGCCTATTGTTTTATGTCTTCATGGTGCAATTGAAAATGGTAAAATTTTCTACACCCACTCAAACAAAGGTTTTGCGCCATATTTAGCAAAGCAGGGGTATAGATGTTTTGTTTTGGATTTACGGGGACGAGGTGATAGCGAGCCTACGATAGACAAAAATCATGATTATGGACAAACAGAATCCATCTTAGAGGATATGCCAACAGCATTAGATTTTATCTCTTCACGATTAGGTCAAAAGCCTGAATATTGGGTTGCGCACTCTTGGGGTGGGGTGATTATGAATAGTGTGTTTGCCCGCTTTCCCAGTGAAATTGAGCATGTGCGTGCATGTGCCTACTTTGGTTCTAAACGAAGTTTATATAACAACCATCCAGAGAAGTTATTAAAAGCCAATATACTATGGTATTGGTTGGCTTACTATTATACCAAAAAGTATGGTTTTTTACCTGCAAAAAAACTGCGATGGGGATCTGATAGTGAGACCGCTAAATCACATAGGCAAAGTGCGCAGTGGGCTCAGATAAGCCCTTGGATTGATAGTGACGATGCCTTTGATTATGGTGCTGCTTTAGAGAACATCACATTACCGCCAACGCTGCATATTGCAGGCGTGAGTGACAAAGCGTTGGCTCAGCCGATCGACATTACAATGTTTATGAAGGAGTCAGGTATTGGGATCCAAGAACTCAAAATTTATGGCAAGAAATATGGCCATAAACATAATTACGGTCATATTGATATGTTAACTCACCCCCATGCCATCAACGACCAGTTTCAAGATGTACTATATTGGTTTGACCATTATAAGGGGTGAGGTAAGCCTTTGTTGTTACGTTGGTTTACCTAATTCTTTTTCAATGTGAGCTTCAAAAATTTGCCATCGACTCAAAGAACGGGTGTGAATAGGCTGCCTGACTTGAGTTTTACTTAACGTCGATACCTTTGCTCGGCTTTTATAAAACTCCATACACTCTGGTTCATATTTTAAATAGATAAAATTAAGAATTTTTTGAATGGTGCGCTCAGGTTCTTCAATTAACTTTTCGTAGCTTACCTCATATATATTTCTTTTTATTCGGGTTGCAAAATGAGACATCACCTGTTGTTCAATATCTGCATAGAGTTCAAATTCAGTGAGCGAGCAGAAATAAGGTTCATTCTCAGCGAAATGGTTACTATAGACAGACCATGCATTGGCTTTAAATTCACGCGTTAAATGTATTACTCGGGCATTAGGAAATAATTTGTATATTAAGCCAACATTTTGAAAGTTAGAGGGTAATTTATTGATCACGGCTTCTTCTTGCACGCGATGTTTTTTTATTTCATCAACATAGACGCTGCGACAGTAGTCCAACATTGATGTTGAGGGGTCATAGATACATTCAGGGAAATTACGCTCCGTACGCATTTCAAGGTAAGGGACGATTTTGTCACTCAGCACAATGCTCTCGCCAATGGTTCCAACCTGAGAGTGTTGAGTAAGGATCTGCTCTAATAGAGTAGAGCCGGTTCTTGGCAAGCCAACAATGAACACGGGAGTAAAGGTTGACTTGACCTTATCAATTGGTTTTGAGAAGAAATCATCATCGCAGGTATCCAGTAAACGGCTGAAAAAAGGCAACATATCAGCGGTTCTAAATGTACATTGAGTGAGCTGCAATTCGTTGGCTTTTTTATAATACTCGAATGCTTCTTTGTTCTCGCCAAGTGCTTGATGGGCTGTTGCATAGGCATGGTATGCAACAATATGAAATGTGGGATGCTCGAATTTATTCTCAAACTCTTTAAGGCGCTCTATTAAAACCGGAATTTCGTCCGGGCGCGCAAGTTGCATGAGTTCAAAAATCATGAACACCGAAACACCAGAAGCAGGGCAGTCTAGCCCTTTTTTAAACACTTGATAGGCATTATCTATAAACCCATGGTCTAAATAGAATTGCCCAAGGTGGTAATGGATTTGTGCATTATGTCGTGCAACGCTAAGCGCGTATTCAAGCACGGTTTTTGCATCGACTGGAGACCCTACCGCGATAAAAGCATCGGCTAATGCATAGAGGGGATCAAGCATTTTAGGCAGGTGTTCACATGCCCTTTTAAGATAATATATGGCATTATCATATTGCTCTAAGCGCATACATATTCTGCCAAGTCCGAATAGGGCTTTGCCATTTTTTGGGTTTTGTTTAAGCACTTGCTTAAACATAAATTCAGCTTCTCTAAGCCTATTTTCTAACAGTAATTCAGTTGCACGGTCTAAAAGTAACATGTTCTTAAGCAGTTTATTTTAATGATAAAAATAAAAAGAGGAAATAGCCATCGCTAATTCCTCTTTTGCTTCTGGGTTACAGATAAAGTTTAGAACGTATAAGTTGCTTTAACATAGTAGAAACCACCATTAATACCAAATGGAGAGGTTTCGTAATATACACCCCCCCAAGTATTTGAAGGCGTCAGTTCAGTAGCACCATCTTCAAGAAAGTCTATGACTTTCTCTGCATCTTGGTCAAAGATGTTATTTGCACCTACTGTTAAGCTGATATTCTCTGTCGCGTAGTACGTTAACTCGGCATCAAAAGTAAAGTTCGGGTCTGCCATGATTGCTGTTGCATCATAGTCAACGTGAACACCTTGATATTCACCAAAGTAGTTGTAGCGAATAAAGCCAGAGAAATCTTCCCATTGTTGTGTCCACGTATAAGTGGCGCGATGTTGTGGTAAGTCATTCTCTAGGCGTTTAACCTTGAAAGCGCCAGTAATGTCAGAAAACTTATCGACTTCAGTTTCATTCCAGTTATATGCCATGCTGAAAGTTGCAAAACCACCTAACAGGTCCATAGAGTAGTTAGCGACAACATCGACACCTTGTGTTGTGGTATCAAAGTCATTAGTAAAGAAAGATACCTGAGCTATACTGTCAACGTTTGGCACACCGTCAGCTTTTAATGCTTCTTTTTGTGCAGGTGTTAAGTTAATTTTTTCAGATTGACTGAGTCTGTCTTCAACTTGGATGTTGTAGTAATCGATGGTTAGGAACAAGTCGCCCGTTTGATATACAAAACCCAATGTGTAACTTTCAGATTCTTCAGGTTGTAGCTCAGTACCACCAAGAATTTCCGAAACCGGGTTTGTTGGTGGAAGAAGGGCTGAGTCGACTAATACGCCGCTGCTCAGGTTTGTTTGAACGTTACTAACATTTGCCTGACCCACTGTCGGCGCACGGAAACCTGTGCTAACAGAGCCTCGAACTGACAAATCATCTGTCAGTTGATATTGACCCATAATTTTGAAGTTGGTTGTCGATCCGAATGAGTCATAATCCTCATATCTTAGCGCCCATCCCATTAAGAAGTCGTCTGTGAAAGGCGTTTCAACGTCAACATATGCAGCATAGTTACGTCTAGCAAACTCGCCTGCCGCAGCTGGTTGGAAACCTGGGAAACCGTTCGAACCGATACCAAAGCCTTGTTGTGTAAGTGGGCCTGCAATGAAAGAAGCTTCATCACCTGCAATAACTTCAAAGGTTTCTTCATGCCATTCAAGGCCTGCTGCGACATTTACTTCATAAGCTAGGTCAAAGTCGAAGCCTTTTGATACATCCAAATTAAAGTTTTTCTCTAACTGAATATATTTACCTGGGCTAAACTCCATCGGTGTTTCAGCACCTAGTGAAGCATTCACCGTATTGGTGATAAAGTAACGAGATTCATTTCGTCCGACAGAGCCACTGACATCATAGAAGCCGCCTTCCATAAAGCCTTCAGTAAACTCACCTTTTGTGCCGATGGTCAGTGATGTATCCGTGATGTTGCCGCCAAAGTTAGGTGTAAAGCCGCCTGGCAGAATCTCATTGAATGCAAAACAATTTCTACCTAGCTCTGTGTCTGCTGCAATTTGCTGGTATGCGACGATGTTTGCAACATTATGTATGCGGTTACCATCTGCATCTTTAAGGCTTACGGTTGGACAACCAATGCCTGTACCAACGCCATCTAGGTCAGCAACTAATAAGGTATCGCCGCCATCATTAGAGTAGACTTGCGGACGGGTTTGAGGGTTACGATAATAGAATCCACCTTTTACATCACGTTCTGAATAGTTACCAAACATATAAAATTCAGAGCTATTACTTAATTCAAGTCCAACATTACCAAACAGGGTAATATCGTCTTTTATCTCTGGTGCACCCCAAATCTGTGCTGGATCTCTCACACCTTCTACGTTGGCATTTATATAGGCTTGTGCATCTGGTCTTTGAACGCTTCGACTCGTAGCGTCTGCTTCTTTATATTGAAAGCTTAAATTTACAAAGCCTTGATCAGTGAATGGTAGGCCAACGTTACCTTCAAATGTTGTTGTATCACCATCCCCTTCATAATACTCGCCCTGTTTAACAGAAAAACTGCCGCCTTCTGAAGCATCTTTAAGTACAAAGTTCAAAACACCTGCTATTGCATCAGAGCCATATTGTGCAGCAGCACCATCACGAAGCACTTCGACCTGCTTCAGGGCGACGCTTGGGATAACAGAAATATCTGGTCCTTGTGCACCATCATTGATACCACCACCTAAAAATGCAATAACAGAAGAGCGGTGACGACGTTTTCCGTTAAGTAGAATTAATGTCGAATCAGCAGGCAAGCCGCGTAAGTTAGCAGGTCTCACAAGACTTGCAGCATCACTGATCGGGTTTGCATGGACATTGAGCGAAGGTACTGATCCTTTAAGAAGCTCAAGCATGTCATCGCCACCAGCCTTACTTAATTCATCACCACCAATAATATCAATCGGTACCGGTGACTCTCCAATTGACCTTGGTGCTGCCCTCGAACCAACCACGGCGATCTTTTCTATATCTTTATTGGCGCCTTCTTCTCTGGCATCCGCTTGAACACCAAATGCTAAAAGCGCGGTTGTTGCTGCAGTCGTAGAAATAGCATACTGAATAGCCTTTCTTAGCTTGCATCTCTGTAGTTTCATCCTGTTTCCCCAGTTTTTCTAAATTTTTTGTATACTAAATTGCAATATGCAATATTGTGTTTTCACATAGTTTTAATCAACCAATTAACACGTGTATAAATGTAGCATTCAATTTGTTAAGTTCAATCTTTTGTTTGATTTAATTGTATTTATTTTTAAATAAAACGTTTTTTTAGACGTTTCATGATGGTTTTAACTGTTTTTTGTTAATATAAAAGGTACTGGGATGGATTGTTAATTGCAAGGGAGCGCTATTTTAAATTGGTTTTGTTGATAATTTTAGGATTGTTTAAACCATTTATTTAACACTGTGGCATTTATTATTTTGTGTGAGTGCGATCGAGGTTTAAATGCCACTTTGGTTTGGACCAAATATCCGCACGATTTTTATATAGAAGTTTGCTAGAATGTCAGAAAATAAGCTGATTTTGGTTGTCAATGCGATTGATAAAGGTCGTGCATAAAGCACCTATACGGGTGGCACGAATAAGTAGAAAAAGACAAAGGTTAAGGATCAAACGTACCCTGATTGCTTTGAAAGTAGCCCTAGCGCAAGAAAAGCAAGAAACGGAAGAGATGCTTGATATCTATAAGAGATACACGTTGGGGAACGCAACGAGATCAGAACTCAAAGTCGCTAATAAGCAATTCGTAGATGTTTTAAAAGGTTTAGGCCTAGGCGTGTTCGCCATTTTACCATTTGCGCCAATCACCATCCCTTTAATCATCGCGCTAGGGAATAAGTTTGGTGTAGAAGTTTTACCTAGCTCTTTTGCAATTAAAAAAGCAGACAAAAAGAAGTAACAGCCATATAAAAGCTGATTAAGAGGTTTCGTGTTTTGTGGCGATTTGTCTATTACGTTTAATTGATATTGTGTTTACCAAAATACAGAAAAAACTTACCCTTATAACGGTGAATTGTGTGTCAGTTATTGTTATCCTTGAGGCAATACAACTTAGAATAAGAGGCACGTATGAGTACTTTACTCGTTCATTCCCAAGAAGGAACACCAATTCATCTTACCACAGAAGCAAACCTTGATAGTTGGCTATCAGACCACGCAGAACCGTCAAAAAGCTTTGTATTGGCGACTCGCCAAGAAGGTCAGAATGTATTGCTGATACCTGATTTGACTAGCGGTGAGTTATCAAGTGTTGTCTGTGTTGTTGAGTCGCTTGATGATCAATGGCTCGCTGGAGACCTTGCTAAGCAATTGCCAAAAGGTCTATATCGATTTGTTGGCAGTGAAGATCTAATTGAAAGAGCTGCAACCGGTTATATTCTCGGCGCATATAAATATAACGCTTATAAAAAAGCGGCACCTATTCAAGCTAAATTAGCCATTTCCAATGAGCAACTTTGTAAAAAAGTTTCTGATATTACAACTGGTATATACTTGGTTCGCGATTTGGTAAATACGCCTGCGGCTGACATGATGCCTCAACATTTAGCAGAAACGTTCATTGAATTAACTGAGCAATTTGATGCTGAATTTAAACAGTTGATTGGAGATGAATTACTTGAGCACAACTACCCAACTATTCATATGGTTGGCCGCGCTAGTGATAACAAGCCTCGTTTGTTGGATTTAACTTGGGGTGATGAAAACGCGCCAAAGTTAACCTTAGTTGGTAAAGGTGTGTGTTTTGATTCTGGTGGATTAGACCTGAAACCTGCTGCGGGCATGCGCAATATGAAAAAAGACATGGGTGGCGCTGCTCATGTTCTTGGACTTGCACATATGATCATGTCGGCAAACCTGCCTGTTAGATTACGCGTGTTAGTGCCGGCGGTTGAGAATGCCGTTTCGAAAAACGCGTTCAGACCTGGTGACGTCATTGTGACTCGTAAAGGGATCACAGTAGAGATTGATAATACGGACGCAGAAGGGCGCTTGGTATTATGTGATGCATTGGCTGAAGCGCAAACTGAAAACCCTGACCTATTGATTGACTTTGCTACTTTAACAGGTGCATGTCGTATTGCTTTAGGTACTGAGTTACCTGGTTTTTATAGTACAGATCAGAAAATCGCTAATGACATCATTGCTGAGGGCTTGGAGCATAATGATCCAGTATGGCAACTGCCTCTGTTTGATCAATATAAAGGTCTTTTCAAAAGCGATATAGCAGATATTTCAAACTGTGGTTCGACACCTTTTGGCGGCTCTATCACAGCTGCGCTATACCTAAAAGAGTTTGTTGAGCCTGAAAATACGCCGTGGTTACACTTTGATGTGATGGCGTGGAATGTTCGTCATTTGCCAGGGAGACCTGTGGGTGGTGAAGGTTTGGGCCTTAGGGCTACATTTTCATACTTACAAAAACGCTTCTCCTAATTAATACACATAAAAACGGCTCTTATGAGCCGTTTTTTTTACTATTTAAGCCGTTTTAACTGGTATGTTTGAAAGTAATGCTTTCATTTGTTGCCAGTATAAGCCGACAGATTCAATATGTACTTTCTCATCAGGAGAATGAGGAAACTTAATGGTCGGGCCGAACGATATCATGTCCATCTCTGGATATGGTTCTTTAAATAAACCACACTCAAGCCCTGCATGTATCACCATGATATCTGGCTTTTTACCATAAATACCTTCGTACATGTCTCTGAAGATATGAATTAGTTCTGATTCAGGCTCAGGTTTCCAACCAGGATAAGCACCAGAAAACTCAACTTTGGCACCGGCAAGCTCTGCCAATGAAGACAAAGTACCTTCAACATCTTTTCTACCTGAGTCAATCAAAGAGCGGATCAGGCATAATATTTCTATGCTGTCCGCTTGTGTCGTGATCACACCCAAGTTTAATGAGGTTTCTACGACGCCTTTAATATCATCACTCATTCGAACGACGCCATTAGGGCATGCATTTAATAGGGATAACAGTTGCTGAGTGCTGGCTAATGTCAGTGGATTTAGCGCACTCTCTGTTTGACTAACATTGAAAGTGAGGCCCGTCTCAATAGCTGACAACTCTTGGCGCATGAGAGATTGTACTTGCTCAATATAGGTAGAGACTTTATTGATGTCTGCGTCTTGAATTGCAATGGTTGTGTAGGCTTCACGTGGAATTGCGTTTCTTAAAGAGCCACCTTTGAATTCAACAATTTGGAACTCAATATCTGTAAGGTGATGCTTCAATGTGCGAGCTAACAGCTTATTTGCGTTGGCACGTCCGGTATGAATATCTACGCCAGAGTGACCTCCTTTTAGGCCTTTCAAAGAAATTTCTAAATAAGTCTGCTGGGCTGATTTTTCTTGTCTCTCGATATCAAGTGTTAGGCCAGCATCAATGCCGCCTGCGCAGCCCATGTAGATCTCGCCTTCTTGTTCAGAGTCGGTGTTGAGTAAAATCTCACCCTCTAGCCAGCCCGCTTCTAAACCAAATGCGCCAGTCATACCCGCTTCTTCGTCAATCGTTAAAATGACTTCCAGTGGTCCATGTGCAACGTCATCTGAGGCAAGTACTGCAAGACAAGAAGCCATACCAATACCGTTGTCTGCGCCTAGCGTAGTGCCGTCAGCCGTTACCCAGTCACCGTCTATAAATGGTCTAATTGGATCGGTTTCGAAGTTATGCGCTGTATCATCATTTTTTTGAGGCACCATATCAATGTGTGCTTGCAAAACGACAGGCTTTCTATTTTCCATGCCTTCGGTTGCAGGCTTTTTGATAAAGACATTACCGGTTT
The DNA here is from genome assembly GCF_001625685.1 of Pseudoalteromonas luteoviolacea CPMOR-1. Classification (GTDB taxonomy): domain Bacteria; phylum Pseudomonadota; class Gammaproteobacteria; order Enterobacterales; family Alteromonadaceae; genus Pseudoalteromonas; species Pseudoalteromonas luteoviolacea_K. The sequence continues at coordinate 53,485 of NZ_AUYC01000038.1, forward strand.
TATCGCGACGCGTGGCTAAATCTTTTGAATTCGCCCAGTTAACAATAAATTGAGCAAGTGCTTCTTCATGTTTAGATGGATGTGGGATGGAACAAATTTGGTCGAAAAATTGCCAAACGATTTGTGGTTCGAGTTGGCTAATCTCTGAATGAGGTTTAAACACCATATTCCCCTAATAACTAGCTTGTTGTCAGTAATTTTGATTGTGTAGCAAACACCAGTTGTATATTTACTACTCTAATTGAAATAATCAAAAGCAATTCTAAATGTAAGACGATTATACAGCGTCAAAATAAGGAATTAAGCATTATTTAAAGTAGTCAATGTAACAAAGCAGAGTGTTTAAAGACGCAGTGGTCTTTCGAGTGCTGAAGCACTAATACTATCAGGTATGATGGAGTATTTCGAGCAGTAGCGGATGCTACTGCTCACAGTGATTAAGTATTATTTTTACAAGCTGTGACGGCATCTTGAACGAGCTCAAGTCCTGATTGTTCACAAGGTGTAAATGTATAGTCTGAAGTTGCGAGAGGTGTAATGCGTTCACCCCACTTTATGTAACTTGCAGCCCAAGTTAGCCCAGCGCCAAAAGCGGCAGACATAATGTTAGCATGTGGCTTGATCATCCCCTGTTCGACAGCCTCACATAGCGCGATTGCAATTGTTGCAGCTGATGTGTTGCCATACTTGTCGATGTTGACAATCACTTTTTCGTCTTCGATATCTAACTTTTTCTGTATTGCTTGGATAATACGAAGATTAGCCTGATGAGGAATAAGGGCGTCAATGTCATCAAGGTTGAGCTTCGCTTTATCCATAACGTCATCGCACGCCAAGCTCATACCGGTTACTGCGCGCTTGAAGATTTCACGGCCTTCAAACAATAGGTCAGATGGGCCAACTGCCTCATATTTATTTAAGTCTGTTCCGTAGTTGGCTATGTGTAAAATATCTCTATCTTCAGTATCACAACCGGTTTTTGTACCTAGTAAACCGCTTGGTTCTGAGCTCGCTTCCAGTACAACTGCACCAGCGCCATCACCAAATAACACTGCACTGTCTCTTTTAGCCCAGTTGATATACCAAGTCATGCGCTCCGCAGCGACAACGACTGCTTTTTTGATCATACCAGACTGGATCTGTGCAGTTGCATTTTGTAAAGCATAAAGAAACCCAGAGCAAGCGGCATTGGTATCGCAGGCTGCAGCACCGGTAGCACCAATGTTTTTTTGTACCAGAGAGGCTGTATTGGCAACCATAGTTGAAGGTGTACAGGTAGCCAGTAACACTAAATCAATATCCTCACCACTCACATCTGCGCAGGCTAGGGCCTGTTTACTGGCTATGGTGGCCAATTCAGCTGTGCTTACGTGACTAACGCGACGAGCACGGATCCCTGTACGCGTTGTTATCCATTCATCTGTGGTATCAACAATGGTGCTCATTTCATCATTGCTGATAGAAGCTGGTGGTACTGCTTTACCCCAACCTGTAATTTTTGCATATATCATAGTGTCTCTTAATCAAATCCGACCACTGAGTTAATTGCATATTTATAACAAACTATTGATTTGTACACAAAGAATACCTTGTTGAATTGGTACATTTGACTAGAATTGTATGAGAAACAGGTCAGATATCAGCTGTTTATGACTCAGAAAATCACTCAAGAACTACTTGATGAACTCATATCCTTAGAGCGACGCTTACTTGAACCACATGTAAGAGAATCTAAAGAGCGCTTATCTTTGTTATTGGATGATGATTTTTACGAAATTTCTGCCAATGGATTATTGTTTGATAAACGGCATGTACTGTCGCGGTTGCCAAGCGAAAAAGTACCGCAGTTTTATAACCAAGACTTTAGAGGGCAAATGTTAAGTGAGACGATAGCACAGCTTACTTATCATGCGGCCTATCGACGTAATGCTTATTCTAACTTACAGTTTTCTCTCAGAATGTCTTTATGGCGTAACAACGGAGCAGGGTGGCAGTTACTCTTTCATCAAGGTACACCCAGCCCAGAGTTTATTCTCAAATATGATTGAGCATTTCTAGCTCTCGTGCCTTTAAGTTGGGAGGTTGATCGGGTAAAGTACGTCCTCATTTGCTTTTAGGCTTGCTACATGGTTATTGCTTTCTCGCCCCAATCTGCACTTGGACAGCTGCTTTTACTGCGTTCGATTGCGATTGTCTTACAGCTTATTTTGGTGTTAATTTCAATTTTATTGCTCGACAAAAGCATCCCCCATCAGCCTGTTTTTACGGTGATAGCATTAGAGTCACTGTTTCAACTCGTTAGCATTGTTTTGTATCGTAGAAGCAGAGAAATTTCAGAAAGGGCCATGACTTTACAGTTGATGGCAGACATCGTCTTTTTATCTGTTTTACTGTCTTTTTTAGGCGGTGCAAGTAACGCTTTTGTTTCATTATTACTCTTACCTTGTATTATAGCCGCGGTTACCGTTTCAATTGGTTACGTGTTATTTGTATCAGCGAGTGCGTTGCTCTCATATGGTTATTTGTATTTGGCCGTGACTATGCCAATGCATCACCATGGTATGCATATGGGCGAGCACTTGCTAGGCATGTTTGTGAATTTTGTTTTCATGGTGGTTGTAACAGTCGGTGTTGTCGCAATACTTGTGAAGCGCATTCGAGAGAGAGAGGCGCTTTTGGCTAAAACGCGCGAAAAGCAATTACAGCAAGAGCAGCTTTTAGCATTAGGTAGTGCCGCTGCACAGGTAACGCATCAACTCGCAACGCCAATTGCTCATCTAAATTTATTGTTGGAGGAACTTCGCGAGGACTTCCCTGAGCACCCTGCTGTCTCTGAGATGTATGGACCGCTTTCGCAGTGTCGTATTCAATTAGATAGTTTTAGAGAGCAAACAGAGCTGCTTAAATTGAAGCGTCAAGAAAAGGCGCAATCTACACAATTTGTCATAGCGCAACTAGAAGAGTTAATGACGCTTCAATATCCAGAACAATCTTTGTCAATTGTTGAAAAGACATCTTCTGTTGAGATTAATGGTGATCCGATGTTAGTGCCTTCATTGCTAAATTTGATTGTGAATGCGGCAAAAGCAAATGAACGTGCTGATAAGTATCATATTGAATTGACAGCATATGCAGAAGGGGAGAGATGGTATTTATTGATCAAAGACGAAGGGAAAGGAATTGCCCAGAAGAAGTTAGATGATTTGGGCAAATCTATTGTCGAAAGTGATACTGGTTTTGGTATGGCGTTGTTGTTAACTCATGCAACGTTAGAGAGAGTAAATGGTGAATTACACCTTGAAAATTTGGCAGAAGGTGGTGTCCTGTCTACCGCTGTATTACCGATAGTAGGTGTATCATGAGGTTATTAATTATTGAGGATGATGTCGCCTTTTCAAATACGCTCGCGAGGCGGATGGCAAAGATGGGCTTTGAGTGTCAAGTAGTGAATTATGAAAGAGATATTTTATCTCAGTGCAGCGCGTTTTTACCTGAGTATGTGCTGCTAGATATGAAGCTCGAGCATTCATCTGGTTTGCAGCATATCGCACAAATTAGAGAAGCGCTTCCCAACTGTATATTAGTTTTGCTAACTGGTTTTGCCAGTATCGCGACCGCGGTTGAAGCGATAAAGCTGGGAGCGGATGATTATCTGACAAAGCCAGCGGACACGAAGTTGATCGCAAAAAAACTACTTGGTGAAGAGGTGGCGATAGAAGACACATTTGAGTCAACAATGTCACCAGAGCGATTGGAGTGGGAGCATATCCAACAAACATTGCAAGCAAATGAGGGCAATGTGTCGGAAACGGCTCGTCAGCTCAATATGCATAGAAGAACTTTACAGCGCAAGTTGCAAAAAAGGCCAGTATCAAAATAGTCAACTTTGGCTCTTACATTGCTCAATTGATAGATTTTAACTAAATTGAAAATAGTTGAACAATGGGGCAAATGCTAATGTATGTATTCGAAGTTAATATAGTGGCAGTACTGTTAGCTGCATTGAGCTCTTTTTTGCTCGGAGGCCTGTGGTATTCTCCATTGATGTTCCAACAGGCGTGGTTAGAAGGGGCAGGGTTAACTGAACTCGACTTAAAACACGCCGACCATAAAGCCATATTCTTAGGCTCATTTATGCTCTGTATTTTGGCTTCGGTTGCTGTCGCGATGTTAGTTGGAAAAGGCCCTTCAGTATTGGATGCGATGACATTTGGTCTGTTTATTGGGGTTACTTTTGTCACCACGTCGTTTGGGATTAGTTACTTGTTTGAGCAAAGGCCTCTAAAACTATTTCTAGTGAATGCGGGTTATCATACGTTACAATTTACTTTGATCGGATTTGTGGTTGGGAGTTTAAATTAATTGGCCAAACCTAATAAAAAGGGCCCTACTCGGACAGTCGATGTGTTTTGCTCTAAGTGCAAAGCTAAATTGTTCAAGTACCGAAAAGGCGGTAAGGGCAGCCTCATAAAATGCTTTGTCGAACGAATTAGTGTCGATCATACTATCAATCAAACTCATTGCCCTGATTGCGAACAAGAGTTTTCCAGAAAGACTCTGATAAGGGGGGCACCTGCACTCAAAATTGTTGGCAATAAAGTGACTTTTAAATAAGTGATTTCAATATAAGGACAAATATCCTGTCTCAATCATCATGCTTTTAAGATAATTCATGAGTTTGTGCTGTTTCAACGATTGAAAGTCACCCTACCCATGGAAAAGGGCCAGCGTGTTTGGGTGAGTATCCACAAAATATATGGACAAAAACATGATTGACATTTTATTTGATGTAATAGGTATGACTGGTACTTTTCTTGTGGTTGGTGCGTTTTTCTTACTGCAACTTGAAAAGGTCACACCTGATGGCCTCAAATATAACCTCATGAACCTCTCTGGTGCAATCCTGCTACTTATTAGTTTATGCTACAACTTCAACCTAGCGAGCTTTGTAATTGAGCTATTTTGGATAGTTGCTTCCTTGATTGGCTTGTATAAGTATTTCAAGGCAAAGAAGTTACAGGCTGCATAAAACTTAAGTAAAAACTTGCACAGTTACATTTCATGCGTATTATTTAGATGTATGAACGGTAACTGTGTAAGCAAAATTGGGTGAAATTGTTCACCTGAGTTGAGCTTGTTACGGTATCAGTAGTCAGGCTCAATATGAAAAAAACAGTCCCGCTTATTTTTGTCTTTCTTTTTTGCTTTAATGCAATTGCTTCTCAAGAAGAGCTATTTGAGTTGAGCTTTGAGGAGTTGCTTGACGTCAACATTACCTTAGCCACTAAAACCACTGAATCACCTACCACTGTGCCGTCGAGTACGACCGTTTTTAATCGTCAACATATTCAATTATTAGGTGTCGCCAATGTATATGAACTCATGAACTTCGTGCCTGGCATGCAGTCAACTCGCGGCGATTGGGTTGGTGCTGTGCCAAAAGAGCACGCACGAGGTATCTATTTAGACAGCGGTAATGTGTTGGTCATGCTCAATGGGCAAAGGCTTAACGATGCGTCTTTTGGCAAAGCTTCTGTTTATGCTCCTTTTATCCCCGTTGAAATAGTAGAAAAAGTCGAGTTTATCAGAGGACCTGGTTCCGCTTTGTATGGCAGCAATGCTTTTTTAGGCGTGATGAATATCGTTACAAAGAAAAATTCTAACCAGTTTATGGCTGCTGTTGGCGACAATGGTATGTATCAAGGCGCATTAAGCGTTCATCATACGTTTGAAAATGGTCTATCACTTCAAGCTAATGGCTCTTTATACAGAGATGATGGAGATGAATACTTTGAAGCGAAAGTGCGAGATCCGATTGATGGTAGGTTCGTTGAGGTTGAGTTAAATTGGGAGAATTGGCGATTTGCTATTCATAACACTGAGACACGATTAGATGAGTTTATTAATTTATCAGGTGAGTCTAAAGATAATAGGCACACCAGTCGCAATCTGGGTATGCAATTAGAAGTAAAATCATCCTGGGGTGACTCACTTTCAAATACGACAAGATTAGAATTTATAAAGCATGACATAAAAAGTGCAGGATTAATCGCCAGTGCAGAAGAACTTCAATTAGACCATGATTTTTTTGTAGGCCCACGTTGGCAATCAAGAGATCTTACCTTAAACAGCGAAACTGTTTATGAATATAACCAGTCTCTCAATATGATTTTTGGTGCTGAGTATTCTTGGGAAGAGCAATCTCGTGCTGATGTCTACACTAATTATTACAACCCTGAGACTGGGCAGATTTTTGTAGATGAGCCTTTTTACCTTGGTGGTCTTCAAGTTATTAGCAATCATGAGCCTTTTGAGCCGCTCGAAGCTAGCTTTGACTCTTACGCCGTTTATACGCAAGTTAAATATACCCTCACTGAATCTATCACTGTATTTACGGGGCTTCGTTATGATGATGTGATTGACATCGATCGTAAATTATCACCAAGATTGGCACTCATTTATCAATTTAATCCTGTACATACTTTTAAGCTACAGTATGGCGAGGCATTTAGAGCGCCTGTTAGTAATGAGCTGCATTCAAATGATGAAGTGACCGTTGGGAACCCAAATCTAAAAGCAGAATATTTAAAAACGACAGAATTAGTATGGCATGCAAAAAATGATAATTGGCAAGTGGATTTGGTTTTATTTGATAATGAATTAGAAGATTTTATTAATTTAATTCCTGTGGACGAAGCATTATCTCGTTTTACGTTTGACAATGTATTTGAAACTAGCATGCAAGGTTTTGAATTTAGCGGTACGTTGCATATAAATGAATCAGCTTGGTTATCTAGCACATTCACCCAATACATCGATTTACCGTTTAACCCTAGTTACAAAAAGTTTGGTTCGATAGTATTCAATTATAGCCAAGGAGATATGCAATACTCCGTCAACGGTATATGGAGAGACAGCATCACGGTTATCCCTGCTGTGTTACCTGATGATCCTGAGTTTTCACCTTACCATCAGCCAAGTCATTGGTTATTTGGCGCAACGATTGGATGGAAAATAAACGATAAACAAGGAGTTGCGTTACAAGTCCAGAATGTGTTTGATAAGTCTACCGATGCATTCGATCCCAGAAGGTACGATGGCAGGGTGCCTCAAAAGGGCAGGCAGCTGAGATTGCGTTACACCTACGAATTTTAACCCCGCGTGTGCAAAAGTTCATATAAATCATCTGTTCAACTTTATTATAAAACAAATGAAGATATCTCTTTAGTCCACTTAAATGGGCGAATTGCACGCGCATGAATCCCATTCGTTTATGCCCTTAAATCGTTATTGATAATCTAATATTGATTTTGTAGTATTTTGTTTACATTTTGGTCATATTTATACTGTGAATTTTGTCTTAATTTATCTAACTTCATGAAAGTATTGATTAAAAAATACAGTCGACCATAAGTTTAATTTATGTAAATTAAAGGTTTATTTTTTGTTTTGTTTAGCTAGTCTCAACTATGCATCCAATCAAGGTGCACATTCAGGTATTTTTTGAATGTAATACACACAATCAAGGAGCATAAAGTGAAACACCATAAAATAACTAAATTAACTCTCGCCACTCTTGCGGTATTGAGTTGTGCTGCAAACGCTGCGCAAAAGCAGTATTTAAATCAACATAATAACTTAAATATCATGCTGCAGTCAGGATCGATGAGTTTACTCTCAACCCCCGCAAATCAATTAATCGGCCTTTCTACTGATGACTCGCTAAAAATACTAAAAAGCTTTAAACACAAGAATGGCTCGGTGACTCATCGTTATCAGCAAATGTATCAAGGCCTACCTGTTATTGGAGACACGGTCAGTTTAACTTTTGATAAGCAGGGTCTGTTGAAGCACGCACATGGTGCTGCTGTATACGGCATTAATGCAGATGTCATGTCAGTTAAGCCGAGCTTGGCCGCGGCACAGGCTAAAGCCTTATCGACTGCCTCATTACCAGCAACGCAGTTGGCGCAAAAAACATTTCATGAGACAGAGCAGCTCGCTATATGGGTAGATAAAAATAATCAAGCTCGTTTGGTTTATGAGCTTTCGCATGTCACGTATGGCGACTCACCATCCAGACCATATCAAATTGTTGATGCGCATACTGGGGAAGTGTTACTCAGCTATGATAATATTCAACATGCTAACGCAACAGGTCCCGGTGGGAACCAAAAAACAGGTCGTTATCAATATGGCACTGACTATGGCCACTTGGATGTTAGCCAGTCAGGTAATACCTGTACAATGAACAATGCCAATGTAAAGACCATTCATTTAAATCATGGTAGCAGCGGTTCTAGCGCGCATAGCTTCACTTGCCCAGAAAACACAGTCAAAGAAATTAATGGCGCATATTCACCGCTTAATGATGCGCACTATTTTGGTAATGTGGTGTTCAATATGTACAGTGATTGGTTAGGTACGGCACCACTGAGTTTTCAATTACAAATGCGAGTTCACTACAGCAATAATTACGAAAATGCGTTCTGGGATGGACGTTCGATGACTTTTGGTGACGGTAAAGACAGATTTTACCCACTGGTAAGTTTGGATGTGTCTGCACACGAGGTGAGCCATGGTTTTACAGAACAAAACTCAGGGTTAATCTACCGTAATAAGTCTGGTGGTTTAAACGAGGCGTTTTCTGATATGGCTGGCGAAGCTGCAGAATTTTATATGAGAGGGAGCAATGACTGGTTGGTCGGACAAGATATATTCAAAGGAAGCGGTGCACTTCGATATATGAATGATCCTACGAAAGATGGTCGTTCAATTGACCATCAATCAAACTTTACTTCAGGTATGGATGTGCATCACTCTTCTGGTGTGTTCAACAAAGCCTTTTATCATTTAGCAACAACGGCTGGCTGGGACACTAAAAAAGCTTTTGTGGTTATGGCCAAAGCGAATCAGATGTATTGGACGGCAAGTACAGATTGGGATCTGGCTGGTAATGGGGTGATGGATGCTGCATGCGACCTTGGTTACAACCCAGATGATGTGAAGGCTGCTTTGGCGTTAGTGGGTGTCACATCTCAACTGAGTTCAGGCAGTAGCTGTGGTACACCGCCTACTGATGAAGAGTTAACAAACGGTGTAGCTCGCACTGGCATCAGTGGTGCAGCTAAATCACAGCAATTCTTTGTATTGAATGTGCCTGCAGGGTCAAGCAACCTTAAATTTACCACAACTGGGGGAACTGGTGACGCTGATTTATATGTGAAGTTTGGTGCCAGACCTACCTTACAAACTTATGATTGTAAGAGCACTTCCTCTACGAGTAATGAGTCTTGCCCAATAGCGAATATTCAAGCTGGTACTTATTTTGTGATGGTTGAAGCATGGAATCAAATATCTGGTGTATCACTAACGGGAAATTACTCAGATGGAAGCAATAATACACCGCCTATAGATCGTACAGAAAGTAATGTATCTGTGTCTACAGGGCAGTGGGCTAGGTATACACAAGAGCTCAATGCCGGATACGCAAATTTAACTGTATCGATTTCAGGGGGAAGTGGTGATGCTGACCTCTACGTCAACTTTGGTTCAGCTTCTTCTACATCTTCATACCAATGTCGTCCATATAAAAATGGCAATAGTGAATCTTGCTCTTTCACGAACCCTCAATCAGGGACGTGGCACATAGATTTACGTGGTTATAGTAATGCCAGTGGCGTGACATTGAATATCAAAGCAAACTAGGACTTACTTGATGAAGGCGGCGACATGCCGCCTTTTTGATATCTTCCAAAGGATAAATTATGCGTACAAGCAAATACTTATGTTTGTTGGCGTATCTTACATTTTCCTCTTTATCAAATGCAGTATCTGAAAAAAAATGGATTACGTTAGGTGCATCAGCAAGTCATCACTACCAATTAGAAAATTCTGTTAAAGGTCGTTCATATATCCAAGCTAGTCACACTCACCAAGAAGCTGATATTTTATTAATGCATGAGGCAGAGCACGAAAACCTCAGTCACTTTATGCATGAGCAGTATCACAGATGTGGTGGGTTTGTTGCTCATGATAGTGAAGCAGAAGCAAAGGCTTATTTGAGCACATTAGAGTATGCTCATAATAACCAGCCAGAATTAACATACTCAATTGATAACCCTGAAACAGTGCAAGCTTTAATGGGAAAAGTATCGACCACGGGGTTAATAAACACCGTGAGTGCGATGACCGGGTTTTATAATCGTTACTACACTCAACAATCTGGTGTTGATGCGTCAAACTGGGTTAAAAGCCACTGGGAGAGCTTAGCCAGTGTCCGCCCGGATATCTCTGTGGAGCACTATACACATTCATGGGCGCAGTCCTCTGTGGTGGTGACGGTCCCTGGGAGCGAATTGGCCGATGAAATTGTGATTATTGGTGGGCATTTAGACTCAATCAATGGCAGTAACCCAAGCAGTGGTAGAGCGCCAGGGGCCGATGACAATGCGTCAGGAATTGCGGTACTCAGTGAAGTGCTTAAGGCCATTGTGGATACTAATTATAAGCCGAAAAGAACAGTGAAAATAATGGGGTTTGCAGCAGAGGAAGTTGGACTTAGAGGTTCCAAAGCGATCGCCCAAGATTATAAAGCATCGGGTAAAAATGTAGTTGGTATGGCGCAATTTGATATGTCTGGGCATAAAGGTGGTCAGTACGATATCGTGTTCATTACCGATTATACCAATAGCGCACAAAATAACTTTATGAGCCAGTTGCTTGATAGGTATTTAACGAGCGTGAGCTATGGCTTTGATCGTTGCGGTTATGGTTGTTCTGATCATGCATCTTGGTATCAACAGAGCTTTCCTGCGTCATTTCCATTTGAGTCACGGATGAGAGAGTCAAATCGTTTGATACACACTGCCAATGATACTGAGTACGACGCGGATCATTCAATTCATTTTGCAAAGTTGGCGAGCGCGTATATTGCCGAGTTAGCCAAAACTGCAGGCAGTGTAACACCACCACCAACAGAGCCAACGCCAATTGACCAAACATACACCGATTTGAGCGTATCTTCTGGGCAGTGGTGGCGAACGTCTCTGGCTTTAGGGAGTAGTTATCAAGATCTGACAGTGAAAATTTCAGGTGGAACAGGCGATGCAGATTTGTATGTCAATTTTGGCACTCAGTCGTCAACCTCCCAATTTCGATGTCGCCCTTACAAATATGGCAATGAAGAAACTTGTACCATTTCGCTCCCCGAGTCCGGTAATTGGCATTTTGATTTGAGAGGCTATTCGCCAGCCGCAGGTGTGACGATGACCATTAAAGCAAGGTGATGTTATGCGCTGCTGTCAAACGGCAGTAGCGTTTGCAATTACCTATTTTGCACTGTGTGTGGTAATTAAAAGGTCGGTTTTATGTAACTTAAAGACGTTGTGGGCTTGTGGAAACGCAGGGGGTCATTCATACTGCCTCCTTATTTTAAGTGCACAATTATAAAAAATAGAAAAATGACGGATACAATGGTTAAAGGCAGTTCCATATATAACAAGTTTTGGCTATTTCTAGGCCCTTTCCTTTTTTTAATGACATGTATCACCCATGGCCCTGAAGGTTTATCAGAGCAAGGCTGGCGCACAGCTGGCTTGGCAATGTGGCTTGCTGTTTGGTGGGTAAGTGAGACAGTCCCAATTCCTGTTACCTCATTAGTGCCCTTATTGGCTGTGCCTCTTGCAGGGATAAACGACATAAAGAGCACATCGTCTGCCTATGCGCATCCTTTAATTTTCTTATTCTTAGGTGGGTTTTTGATTTCAATTGCGATGGAAAAGTCGCAGTTGCACAAACGTATTGCGCTGAAAACCATGTTAAAAAGTGGTACAAACCCTAAGTATCAAGTACTGGCTATGATGTTGGTCAGTGGCTTTTTGTCTATGTGGATAAATAATACGGCCACCACATTGATGTTATTACCAATTGCTTTGTCTGTGATCCATGTTTTGCAAAAAAATGGTGCTCGTTGTGATAACTATGCCAAAGCCTTGTTATTGGCTATTGCCTATAGTGCAAGCTTAGGAGGAGTAGGAACTATTATTGGTACTGCACCAAATGCGTTAATGGTCGCTTACCTGTGGGACAACCATCAAATAGAAATAGGGTTTGGACAATGGATGATTGTTGCGGTGCCATTTACATTTGGCATGATTGTTTTGTGTTGGCTTTGGCTAACTAAGTTTGCTTTCAAACTTGCTCCGCAACAAAACAACAGTCAGATGACAGAGATATTTTCCGCTCAGCTCAAAGCGCAAGGTAACATGACGATTGCTGAGAAAAACGTCATGTACGTCTTCTTATTTGCTGTATTTGGTTGGTTATTGAGGCCATATTTACAAACATGGACTGGATTAAACATAACGGATACGGGGATCGCTGTTGCAGCATCTATTATGTTATTTGTTTTACCTGCAGACAGTAAAGGCGAACAAAAAGTCATGGACTGGCCTGCTGCAAAAGAAGTGCCATGGGGCATACTCTTATTATTTGGTGGCGGGTTAACTTTAGCGAGCCAAATAAAAGGATCTGGCCTTGCTGAGTACATCGCAAATCTATTAGCGGGAGCGAGCGCTATTCCACTTGTATTGAGTGTAATTGCTGTGGCTGCTTTAATTACATTTTTAACTGAGCTGACAAGCAATACGGCAACAGCTGCGGGCTTTTTACCTTTACTTGGTCCGGTTGCAGAGCAAGTGACGGGGACTCCGTTGGTATGGATCATTCCTGCGGCAATGGCTGCAAGCTGCGCCTTTATGATGCCCGTTGCAACTCCACCCAATGCGATCGTATTTGGTTCTGGGGAAATAAAAATTAGGGATATGATAAAAGCTGGATTTGTCTTAAATCTAATTGCTATTGCTATGATAAGCCTTCTAACCTTAACGGTTGCTCGTTGGGTTTTTGTATTTTAAGCGATATTTATTTTGAGACGTTGTAAGGCCACCTAAATGAAGGTGGCCTTTTTGTTGGCCCGAAAAAAACTTTATCTTTGTTAACTTTTATTTTTATTGTCGATCTATAAATTTGGTTTACTAATTATTGGTATGATTTAATATCTAAAAACTTTTTAAGCCTGTTTCAATGATTGAATATTGTTTTAAAGTTAAATAATGGGGTAAAAAAAGCGTCGGCATTGTTTAAAATCGTGACGGCTTCGTTTCTGCTTTGACTAGTTGAACATTAGGCCTAGCAATGAGAAAGTCTTAACAGACTGAAAATTTAACGATAAAAAGGTAAGTTTAACTGTTGATGTGATTAGTTTTAATGGAGAGCAAACTTATGAGGCTGAGAGAGTGAATCAAGAACAAGTGATTGAGCAGGGGTTAATGAATTTAAAGTCCGCATACTGTCTTGAGCCATTCCCGGTGAGCTTGAAAAGAAAAGATAAGCTAAAAAAGTTAAATGCAGCAATTATTGCAAATAAACAACGTTTCGTAGAAGCGGCTAATCAAGACTTTAGTGTTCGGGCCGAGTACGACACGCTTGTAGCTGACTTAATCCCTACCGTAAGCCATATTCGTTACTTATGTCGTCATATTGATGCATTTATGAAACCGCAAACTAAAACTGCAGGTTGGCAGTTCTTTCCTTCTAAAGTATGGATTGAATATGTGCCTAAAGGGGTCGTTGGTATTATTGCGCCATGGAATTATCCGATCCAATTGGCGCTTGTTCCGCTAGCGACAGCTATCGCAGCGGGTAATAAGGTGATGATAAAACTCAGCGAATTCACTCCGGCAGTAAACAGTGTGATGAGGGATGTGCTTAAATCAATAGAGGATGACTGCATTGTCGTTGAAGGTGACGCTGCTATTGCATCTGCCTTTAGCCAGCAAAGTTTTGATCACCTATTTTTCACCGGATCTACGGGCGTCGGTAAACAAGTGTATGCAGCCGCAGCACAAAACCTTGTGCCGGTCACTTTGGAACTTGGAGGTAAGTCACCTTTGGTGGTGTTAGCGGATGCGAACCAAGACAAAGCCGTATTAGATATTATATTTGCAAAAAATATGAATGCAGGGCAAGTGTGCGTAGCACCTGATTATGTGTTGGTAGAAGAATCTATTTATGATGCTTTTATCACAAAATTGAAATATCAGTTGCTTAGGCATGAAGATAAAGAGATTAAAACAGGTGTCTTAAACGCACATCATGCCAAAAGGCTAGAGTTAATCATAAAAGAAGCGATTGAAGCTGGAGCGCAAGTTTGCCACTCTAAGCCGCTTGAAGATGTATGTGCTGAGCACTTTGGAATACACTTAGTGCTAAATCCCCCGCTAGATTCACGTATTATGCAAGAGGAAGTCTTTGGCCCTGTACTGAGTGTCTTGAAGGTACGTGACTTAGCTGAGGCTAAAAGCATCATTCAAAGCCAAGGAAGCCCGCTGACGTGTTATTTATACTCGGACAATATTGAAGATCAAATCAATATCAGACAATCTTTGCAAGCGGGTTCTATCAGTATTAATGACATACTGCTGCATGTCGCGGTCACCGATCTGCCATTTGGTGGAGTTGGGAGTTCGGGTATGGGGCAATATCATGGTAAGGAAGGGTTCGTGACTTTTAGTCACACGAAATCGGTATTTCAATCCAGTAGTCGGATTTGGCGAAGTAATTTGTTCAATCAATATAGCCATGCCATTAAAAAACTGCTGACGTGGCTATATTTGAAGTAACTTTACACTTTTACTCGGCGAAGCCACTACCTGCGATATAAGTATTGGCTTGGATTTTGTGATAAATCTCGTTGGCGATACGTTGCCCTCGTTCTAACTGAGAGCGGGATAAACTTTGCTCATCTAGTTGGCGGCTCTCTGCTGCTTGTGCGTAACCGTTAAATTCGGCAAGCAGATTCCAAATATACGAGCGTTCGACATTTTTTTGTACGCCTAAACCTTGGTAATAGAGCAGGGCAAGATTGTACATAGCCAGTGTATAGTTATTGGCTGCTGCACGTTCGTACCAAAAGCGTGCTTTAACATAGTCTTGAACCACGCCGTCACCATTGGCATTCATTACACCAAGGTTAAATTGTGCGGCAGGTAAGCCTTTTTTTGCAGCTTGAGTAAACAGGTCTACGGCTTTTTGCTTATCTAGTTTCACCCCACGTCCATCTTGATAAAGCACAGCAAGGGCAAACATTGCATCAGCACTTCCGAGCTTCACAGCCCTTTGCAGCAGTTCAGCTGCTTTTCTAGGGTTTTTCGGTACGCCATAACCACCGTCATACATTTTGGCCAATTCATACATACCGGGTGCAAAGCCCATGTCTACTAAATATTGAAATTCTTTAATGGCAATATCAAATTGACCTTGATTTGCAGCAGCGATGCCTTCTTCTAACCCTGCAAGTGTTGGCGTAGAGCTTAGAATTAGCCCTGAGAATAAAAGTGTTTGAGTTAACTTTCGCATCTTAATTTCTCCTTATGGCACAGGGTTTTTCGTTTAGTTTAATGCACATAGTATAAATATGCAGTTTAGACTATAACCTTATGAAGGGAAATAAAAAAAGCCCTTTCGGGCCTTTTAATTTTCATATCTACCGTCACCGATATGAGCAATGTAGCAAGTAAATGAGTTTGTGAATATACTGGGTCGAATAGCAATTCACTTAATGAAGTAAGTCTTGTGCGTATAATCAAAACTACCGCTTCATTGAGAATGATTATCAATAACTTTATGTTGATTGTCAACTGCAAATGATTATTAATTGTGTTTGGAGGGGTCGTGTTTAGGTTTACTTTGGTTTTTTTAGTGTTGTTGATGCTGACAGGTTGTTTTTATGGGACTGTGTATAAAAACTCAGACCGGTTGGCGTTAAATCAGCTCGAAAACTATGTAGCGCTCACAGACGATCAGCAAGCATGGTTTTTAAAAGAGTTTGGGCAAGTACAGGTAATACACCAGTCTCGTTACCTGCCAACTTATCAAGAGTGGTTAAGTGTGCTGAAAAATGGCTGGAAGGACATGGATGAGCAACAGCTATATGATCTCAGCATGCGGGTTAATGCACATTGGTATGAACTCATAGAGAGCCTAGAGCCAGCCTCTGTTAAATTTCTGATATCACTGGATAATTCTCAAAGAGCACAACTGATCGACAGCATTAAAGAAAAAATGCAAGCTAGACAAAACGATGAAGATAGGCAGGCGAGGGCCCTAACACGCTTTGAAGATATTTTAGGTAGTTTAGATATTAAACAAAAAGACATGATAGCAAGACATGTAGATAAAACTGCTTTTTATCAAGAAGTAAGGGCATTGAATAATCAAAATAGACTGGCTGTAATCGAGTCACTATTAGTGCAAAAACAGGTAGGTGAAGCTGACCTTAAAAAGCTAGGGCGTTACGTTGTTAACCACCCTCGCTATTGGCCTGAACACCGTATTGAGAAAAGGGATCGGCGTATTCGAGATCAAATCAAGTTCATGCTACAGCTAAGAGAAACGTTATCCAACAATCAACAAAAGGAATTAGCTCAGTATTTTGATGAGTTGAGTGATTTACTCTCGGTACTTAAAAACACCAAATTGTAATGACATTGGTAAAATGCTGGATTTGATTCCAGCATTAATTAAAGCTTGCTAACTGCAGCGCGTTAAGAGGTTATGCTTTTCGCGTCACAGGCAGATCTGGTTTAGCGTATTCCAATCTGTCTATCTTGCTGGTGGTGTGATAGCAGTCAAGTCCTGATACTGCCACTGTGTCTAGTTGCTCAAGGTTAATAAATCCATCTTCTTTTACTGCGATGTCAGCGACTTCAACGTGAACAATTTCGCCAATAACCAGTACCGTTTTGTTGAGCTCAATGGTTTGATGTTGTCTTAACTTTAAGCCTATTTTGACTTGACTCTGTGCAACGAAAGGCGCCTCAAAACTCTCGTGATAATATGGGGTAAGTCCTGTTTCATTAAATTCAGACTGGTCTTCGTCGTATCTAGCCGATGTCTGATGTGCTTCTTGCCAAATAAGTGAGTTAACGTGGTTTATAGTGTATGTTTCGGTTTCTAATATATTCTCTAATGTGTCACGTCTCACACTGTGAGGTCTGAATATAACACCCAGTAAAGGAGGGTTAGCGCCGAGATGAAAAACAGAGCTAACGATAGATAAGTTCTCTTTGCCATTTAAATCACGTGTTCCGATCAAATTTGCGCTTTTATACCCCGATAAGCTGTTTATAAAATGGGCTCTGTAACGTTCAGGGAGATCGAGTATGTCTTGGTTGTTAACAATCATTTTATTACCATTGTATGTTCTTACCTTGCCAGTCAATGAAGTCGACGGCACCGTTAAATTCTCTGTTGTTTTGAAAGATATTGAGTTGCTCAGCAACAAATTCCGGCTTAAATAACTTTTCTGCTGGCACATTGTTTTGAAATGGTTTTGAGAGTGCTGAGTCCGTTGTGCCAGGGTGAAACAACATTAACTTTGCATTGCATTTGCGTCTTTGCAGTTCAATGCTGGCGGTTTTGAAAAGCATATTGAGTGCGGCTTTCGATGCTCTGTAGCTATACCATCCACCGAGTTGATTATCTGAGATGCTGCCTATTCGGGCACTGAGTGCAGTGACGACGCACGGTGTTTGTGTTGACATTAAGTGCGGCATAAATGCTTGCAACCACATGAAAGGTATTGTTGTATTGATATGCATGAGCATGCCAAAGTAATCAATATCAAAAGACTCGAGTCGTTTTTCGGGCATGTGGTCTTCTGTGTGCAGTACTCCATTACATATGCTAATGGAATGGATTGCTGGATATATACGAGATATTCGAGTGGCCAACTCGTCAATATTAGCTTTTGTATAATCTGTTTCAAATTTATTTAGGTGTGCATGCGATGTATTTATTGTTTCGCGGCTTATAGCGACAACATGGTCATTGTGACGTAAGTGTAAATTGACCAGCGCTTTGCCAATTGCGCCGCTTGCCCCGATTACAACGGCCGTTTTTTGAGCCATGATGAAGGTACCTAACTTATGTTTTTGTAGTGTACGGTATTATTCGGGCATTGGATCACTAAAGCGTCTTTTCGTCGTTCATGTCCCTATGTACGTAAATCGTATTGGTCAAAAAGTGTAACTAAATGGTCTTTTCATTTATGTATGTTTAACAGTATATTGGATTGCATAAAATGTATTCAAAGGAAAGCGTATGGATCAGCAATATACAAATCTTCGCCGTAATGTGAGCCTGCTAGGTGAATGTCTTGGGGCAACCATAGAACATGCTCAGGGCTCAGAGTTACTGGAAAAAGTCGAACAGATCAGGCATCTCGCTAAAGCATCGAGAGGGGGCGATCATCAAGCCAGAGAAATGCTAATCGATACGCTCAAAGCGCTTAGCAACGAAGAATTGTTGCCTGTGTGTAGAGCATTCAATCACTTCTTAAACTTGGCGAATGTGGCTGAACAATATCATACGATATCAAAAACCGGTGCGCCTGGCGGTTCGTTTGATACGATTGAGAGCACTATTAAAGAGCTTGCCGATCACGTAGACAAAGGGACCTGTTCTCAAGCAGACGCGTTACAAGTTTTGTCTACGCTGCAAATTGAACTGGTTTTAACTGCTCATCCAACAGAGGTTACTCGACGGACAATTATCAGCAAGCATGTTGAACTCAGTGACTGCTTAAAGGAACTTGAGAGTATAGAGTGCTCAGGTGTAGAACGTGAAACGATTGTTGCTAGGATAGCACAGCTCATCTGTCAAGCATGGCATACTAACGAAATCAGAGACAAACGCCCGACGCCACTGGAAGAAGCCAAGTGGGGATTCGCTGTAGTGGAAAATAGTTTGTGGCATGCCATTCCTCAGTTTGTGAGTGAACTTAGCAAGATGGCTAAACAGCATCTGGGCATTGATTTACCGCAAAGTTTTTCACCGATTAAACTGGCTTCTTGGATGGGAGGAGACAGAGATGGTAACCCCAACGTCACAGCTAAAGTGACTCAGAGTGTGTTGGATCATGGGCGTTGGATGGCGTTGGATCTTTATTATCGCGATCTAGATAAGCTCAGTGCAGAATTATCCATGAGCGGTGCAAATCAGTTGTTGCTGTCGCGAACTGGTGAATCAAATGAACCGTATAGAGCGTTGCTCAAAAGTTTAAAAGCAGATGTGCGTGAAACCATCGATTTTTTAGAAAGTAAAATTAAAGGCTTGCCGACGTCATGCCGAGATAAAATTAAAGACACAGAGCAACTACAAACTCCGCTGTTAATTTGTTTTGACTCACTCAATGAGTTAGGCATGGAAGTGGTAGCCAAAGGCTTGTTATTAGATGTTCTAAGGCGCTTGAACTGTTTTGGTGTTAACTTATGCCAGCTTGATATTCGTCAGGATTCAGCGCGCCATACAGAAGTGCTTTCAGAGCTAACCAGGTACTTGGGAGTTGGTGATTATGCTCAGTGGTCAGAGCAAGACAAGCAAGCATTTTTACTGTCTGAGTTAAGCTCTAGGCGGCCTATTATTCCAAAACATTGGCGACCTAGTGAGTCTGTTAAAGAGGTCATTGATACGTTTGATGTGATTGCACAGCAAGACCGTGCATCTTTAGGCATTTATATCATATCGATGGCGCAATATGCATCTGATGTACTTGCAGTTCAACTTCTTTTAAAAGAGAGTGGTGTAGGATTCAATTTGCCTGTAGCGCCTTTGTTCGAGACGCTAGACGACCTTAATCGTGCCGACAAGGTTGTGACCGAGTTATTTAGTTCGAGCTGGTATAAAGGTCATCTGTCTCATCAGCAATATGTCATGATCGGTTATTCAGACTCGGCAAAAGACGCGGGGATGATGGCGGCTGGTTGGGCGCAATATCGAGCGATGGAATCACTTATTGAGTTAGGTGATAAGCACAGCATTAAGATGAAATTATTCCATGGACGTGGCGGCACTATTGGACGCGGTGGAGCACCGGCACGCCAAGCATTACGCTCACAACCCCCTGGCTCTTTGAAGCATGGTTTGAGGGTGACGGAGCAGGGTGAAATGATCCGCTTTAAATTTGGTCTTACTCCGGTTGCAATTCAAAGCTTATCCTTATATGCCAGTGCGATTATTGAGAACAATTTATTTCCCCCACCAAAGCCAAAAACACAATGGCGCGAGGCTATGGACCTGCTCAGTGAAGCGTCATGCGAAAGGTATCGTAAATATGTGCGAAACACACCAGACTTTGTGTCGTATTTCAGAAGCGCAACGCCTGAGATTGAATTGGCCAAACTACCGCTCGGTTCGCGCCCCGCGAAACGTAACCCAAAAGGGGGAATAGAGAGCCTCAGAGCCATTCCTTGGATTTTCGCTTGGAGTCAAAACCGCCTTATGTTGCCTGCTTGGCTCGGCGCAAATGAAGGTTTGAAAGCGGTTCTAAATTTGGGCGGGGAAGCCCTCATCGAGGAAATGAGCGAACAATGGCCATTTTTTAGAACTCGGCTGGAAATGCTTGAGATGGTGTTTTGTAAGGCCGATCTGTGGTTAAGCGAGTATTACGATGAGCGATTGGTGCCGGAAAACTTGCAGATCATTGGCAAACAGTTACGTGCTGAGCTCAAGGAAACAACGGAAGAGATCATTCGCTTGGCACCTAAGGGGAGTTTATTATCTGCTCAACCATGGGTTAAAGAATCCATATCATTACGAAACCCTTACACAGATCCGCTGAACTTACTACAAGTAGAGTTATTAAAAAGGACGCGCAGTACGGATGCGGATACTTTAGACAGCGCCCTAATGATAACCATGATGGGTATCGCGGCAGGTTTGCGTAATACGGGCTAGTGCTTATGTATTATTTGTATTGCGATATCACATATATATAACTTGTTGAAATAAAAAACCAACCCTTTATGGTTGGTTTTTTATTTTTTACTCATTTTTAAATCTTATTTCATTGACAGCTGCGTGCTTTAAATTAAAATCCCTTCCCTGTTTATTAATTTATTAATCGATCTTTCTGCAGAGTTCTATATGTCAGCATTATCAACCAGTATTACTTATGACAAAACAACGTCACTCATCTTAATGACAGTGCGTGGCAAAGCCGGAGCTGAAGACGTGGTCAATGCTTATAAAGCTGCTAAAGCTTATTCTGAGCAACATGGTAGTAGAAAAGTACTGGTCGACGTGTCTGAGCTAGAGCACAAGTTTGCTGCAATTGATATCGTTAATGTCATGCCTAGGGTGGCACATTACCTGACAAATATACAGATAGCTCGGGTAGTAGGGTTTGAGGGTTACATGCACGATCTCTTCTTACAAAAAGTCAAAAGATTTGGTATTCATGCAGAAAACTTCGAATGTTTTAAATCTGCGAAGGAATGGTTGAGTAACGCATAAAATCTGCGTAAACTGGCATGCCATATTCTATAATAATTAAATTATGGTAATAATAGACAACAAAACAGAAGAATATATTTTCGATATTGCGAAGCAATCCAATGGTACGCTCAGTGCGAATATCGTCTCCCAACTGACTGAACGGCTTCACTGTGAGCTAGAACAACTGCAACAAGCTTTATTGCCAGTCGCCGCAAAATTCTCCCAAGCACCCATCTCACAATTTTTTGTTGGCGCTGTCGCTTTTGATAAAGTGACGGGAAATATGTACCTTGGTGCTAATTTAGAGTTTAAACATCAAGCGTTATCTTTGGTTGTTCATGCTGAGCAAGCAGCCATAAATAACGCGTGGATTAATGGTGCTCAAGAAATCACTTCAATTGCGATTAATGCAGCACCATGCGGATTCTGTCGCCAGTTTATGAACGAGCTAAGCTCTGCTGGAAATTTAACAATATTACTTCCGACTGGGACATACTCGCTCAGTGAGCTTCTTCCTTGTGATTTTGGTCCAAATGATTTAGGCAATGCTTCGTCGTTGATGGCAAATACTGCATCTAATATTAATATCGATTTACCTATCTCTGACGCGCTTAAACAGCATTTACGATTTGCTTATGTTCCATATTCTGAGAATCTATGTGCAGCAGAGTTAGTATTAACTGATGGAAGAGCGTTCTATGGCAGATACGCTGAGAATGCAGCGTACAGTCCGAGTCTGTCGCCAATGAATAGTGTTTTAAGTCAATTAGCGCTGTCTGGTGAGCAACTGGATGAAGCGAATGTAGAACGAATTACACTGGTCGAAAGGGCTGGGTATGAGAATCAAAAATCCGTGGCGCAAGCTGTACTCACTAGCTTAAAAGGCGACGTGCCTCTTATTCACCACGTATTTTAGGCTAAAGTAGGCGTTAGCCTACTTTTCTTGTGTCAGTAATATTTCAGCTGCTTTAATAACAACAGATACTGCACGCTTTTCGACAAGTTGGTGGTCCACATCTGGGATCTCTTGTCGAGTTCGATTAACTAAGACGCCTGCGACACACGCTGCTTTAAGTCCCAGCGCCGCACACATAGTGAAAAGGGTCGCTGATTCCATCTCATAATTCATGACGTTTAACTTTTGCCATTCTTCACATGAACCTTGGAAGGCTTTAGAGACATAGCCTGAGAAAGTATCGTAACGTTCTTGACCTGGGTAAAAGGTGTCACTTGAGGCAGTAATACCAGTATGGTAAGGCACGCCTTCAAATTCACATGCTTGTACCATAGCTTGCGTGCTATGGAAATCAGACACTGCTGGATAAGCCAATGGTGCAAAGTGCTGACTCGCACCGTCTAATCTGACAGATGCCGTACTAACCAGAATATCGCCTTCGTCAATTTGCGGTTGGATTGCGCCAGTTGTGCCAATTCTAAGGAACGTTTTAATGCCAAGTTGAGCGAGTTCTTCAACGGCAATTGACGTAGATGGGCCACCAATGCCTGTTGAGCATACTACAACAGGTTGTTCTTTGATTGTCGCAAGGTAAATGTGAAATTCTCGCGTTTGCGCTAGGCAAATTGCATTATCTAGCTGTTGTGCAATGCGCTTTGAGCGTTCAGGATCACCTGGCACGATTGCAAGTGTAGCCCCTTGAAGATCTGCTTTGGTCAATCCTAAGTGAAATACCTTTTCCATAAAAAACCTTTTTATGTTCTAAAACGTAATGGTTAAAGTTAGCGAGTTTTAAGTACAGGACACATGTCCGCTACGTTCATTCAAGTTAACCAATTGCTCACTTTAAAGGCGAGCTTGGTTTCAATAAAGGTAAACTTGTTACTTGTGACCAGATAATATCGATTTGATCAATAAATACATACATGAACTATTGCAATGCTTGCATGTTGGGCCTCGCTAATCTAAACCTTAATATAGCAATGTAGAGAGGACAATTTTATGCCAACATCTCACTCAGTAGATAAAAACCCGGAGTTCGCACGGTGTTTGGAGAGCAATCAGATCGCCGCTCTAGCACCATTTCACTGGCTGTCATTAGCTTGCAAAGATATTGTTAGAGCGCCTATTCTCAGTCTCGTTTATGGTTTAGTTTTTAGCATTATCCCTGCTTTTATTATGTGGCTTGTCTTTCAGTCTGGCACGCATTTAGTGATATTACCGGCGTCAGTCGCCTTCGCGCTTATTGGTCCAGCGTTTGCTGCTGGGTTGTACGATGTTGCATGGGAATTAGAGAAAGGGCACAAACCAACATTAATACACAGCCTGAAGTCTATGTTTCGAAACCCTGCGGGTGAGTGGGGGTTTGCTATTTTATTGATGGTCATTATGATTGTATGGATGCGGTTAGCTGCCTTAATACATGCTCTATATCCAAATGTACCCAACCCTAATTTTGAACAACTTTCTGCATTTTTAGCTTTGGGTTCCATAGTAGGGGGTGTGCTTATGATGGCGGTCTTTGCTATTTCGGCATTTACGCCGCAAATCATGATGGAACGCCGTGTTGATATCATGACAGCAGTCGTGTCGTCTATTCACGCTGTGGGCACAAATGTACCTGCGATGATTGTCTGGGGATTGACGATAGTTACTCTGGTGCTCATTGGGTTTTTGACTGGCGCAGCTGGATTTATCATTATCATGCCATTGTTATCCTATGCGAGTTGGCACGGTTACATTGCGATTATTAAAACCAAAAAACCTAGAGGGTACGAATAACTAGACAGGTTCTGTGAATATTCAGCCGCTGAGAGAAAAGCGCATTTTTCTCTCAGCGGTTGACTTATATTTCTGCCATGTTATATCAGCGTTATTCTTATTGTAATTTTCTCTCAGCTCAATTTGTTAATTGTACAAATCTTTGAATTTAAATAAGTTTAATTTAAATGGCTTTGTAGTTCTTGAGATGTCACTTGATTATATTTGGGTCGAATTCAATAGCGGATTACGTTTTTGAAGTAGAGTTAATTTAGCATGATTATGCAAATTATTGAGGAGCACGCTATGAGCAACAGCAAATCACAATACCTTGAAAAACTAGAAAATTGTTTGTGCCCACCAGGTGATGGTGTTTTTACTGTAAACACAGCTAAGGAGCGTAAAGACGCACTTAGACAAAAGCTATATGGTCAAACTGAAGGTGTTGAAGCGCTTTGGAAAGAGTCGTTACAGAAGATCGATGATAGCGAGCATAAAGCAGCGATTTTGGGTATCAGCTCAGACTGTGGCGGTGGTATTTTGCGCGGCGCAAATTGGGGACCACTCTTTTTAAGAAGTACTTTAATAGAACAGCAACCGCAAACTTCTGCGTTTGATCTCGGTGATGTGCGTGTTATACCTCATTTACTTCATGATAAGTATTTAAATGAAGGCACTATCTCAAACTGTCAAAAAGCGCTTTATCAGGACGAAAATAGTGATTACTTTGTCGCACCGCTTTCAATTACTGAAGACGTTTGCGACGGATTTTACAAGCACTACCCTGAAAAAGGCGTGTTTGGTATTGGTGGTGACCACTCTATCAGTTACCCGCTGACAAAAGCATATTTGAAAGCTAAAAGAGAGCAGGGGAAGCGCACTGCAATTATTCACTTTGACGCACATACAGACTTACTGGTAGAAAGATTAGGTATTGATCTGTGCTTTGGTTCATGGTGTACCCATATTCTTGAGTTCTTACCTGCTCCACATCACTTGATTCAGTTCGGCATACGCTCAAGTGGTAAAGCGAAAGAACATTGGGAAGGCACGTTTGGTGTTAAGCAACACTGGGCGCATGAAATTCGCGAGCAAGGTGCAGATGCGATTGTTGCCGGTGTTATTGAACAACTTAAAGCCGACAAGGTAGATGAACTTTACGTGAGTTTTGATATCGATGCGCTCGACGAAGAGTTTGCTGCGGCTACAGGCACACCGGAGACGGGTGGTTTGACGCCAGAGGAAGCGTTGACAATCTTGAAAGCACTTGCAAAAGAGTTTCCAATTACAGGTGCTGACATGATGGAAATTGCACCGTTTACAGACAGTTCTTTAGCTGGACAGTCAAGTTCAGAAACGACTTTACGTGAAGGGGCTAAAATCTCTGCATTCTTAATTGATGCGATGAACAAAGCATAACACGTCTGATTAAGGGGGGAAGCCCCCTTTTTTCCTGCTTTATACTTCAGGTTGCGAGTGTATTCACATATATCCTCTGCAAATTTCACAGAGTTGCATTTCTTACCTATAGTTTATAGACATAAACCTAGTCTGATTGGAGAGATGAGTTGTATCGGTGGGTGCTTGGATGCTATTTCCTTTTATTCGTAGCGGTCGCTCAGGCTAATTATACGCTTAATATCGTGACCGAGAATTTTCCAAAATTCCAATACTTAAATGGTGAGGGAGAGTTGGTCGGTAGTGCGGTAGACAAGGTAAAATCTGTCTTGGATAACTCTGAGATAAACTATCGTATTTCAGTTGAAAGTTGGACGACAGCATACAATACCGCTGCACGAGATGATAATACTTGTATTTTTTCAATGGCTAAAAATGAGATCCGGGGTGAAAAGTTTAATTGGATTTTCCCCATTAGTAAGTTCACTACATCTTTTTATGCGCTAAAGTCATCACAAATCTCCCTAGAATCAATTGAGGATACGAAACAGTATAAGGTTGCGGTGATTAAAGATAACTACAGTCACCAATTTTTGGTTAAAAATGGGTTTATTGAAGGGTATAACCTAGTACTGATAAATTCATTTGATCGCGTATTTGAGTTACTTGAAACGAGGCGAAAATTTGTCGATTTGGTTATTTTAAGTGACAACCAGTTTGAGTTTAAACGTCAACATGAACCATTGAGCGAGTTATTGGAGCCAGTTTTAACTTTACACAATTTAGATACTGAACTTTACTTTGCCTGCAATAAAAGATTATCTCCCCATGTTGTTAAGAAAATCATATCGAGTTATGAGCAGCTACAAAGCAGTAAATTAATGCAGTAAGAGGTAGTTACCTCTTACTCACTTGCACTTATTTAGACTGAGGGCTAGTTGGCCACGAAAAGCTGTGGAAAGTGTCTAGATAAAGTTGTTCGACTTTTTCTCTGGCCCATGGGGTTTTGCGTAAAAATTTTAAGCTAGACTTAACCGATGGATCTTTTTTGAAGCAGTTTACATTAACGTGTTGCGCCATTTCTTCCCAGCCAAGTTCAGCTTCAAGTTTTTCTACTATATCTTGCAGTTTTACACCATGAAGAGGGTTATTTGGTTGCTGTGTACTCATGTTTAAACCTAAAATTCGCGACGCGCTAGTGTACTCTTATCTTACCTCTGAGATCCAGCCTTTTAGGTATCCCATCTTTGTCAAGCTGCAGCCAAACTAGCTGGCTATTCGGTTGGTTGGCATATTTGTGACTACATACATAAAGTTTATCAAACTGTTTGATTAATGCACCTTCGCTGTATTGAGATGAATTGAACCAGCAAACGCGCTGCGGTGAGTCAATAAATACCCGAGGTGAATTTTCTTTTGCATATACCGGCAAACAACATAAAAAAAGTATTAAAAATGATAAAAAATTGATCTTATACATGGCATTACTCATAGTCTGGGCTAATGTTTATTAGGTCGAAGTACGTTTATCGGCACTAATGTTACGGTATTAATTTAGTAATGGTAACGGCTGTTCAAAAGGATTGTCAGCGGCAACACCGTCTGACCGATTATATTTAAATGTAAGCACAAGTCATGCCCGAATGGTAGCTTGATTGTAATAGGGGGAAGTATGGCATTTGACACTCAGTTAATGGCGGAACTAGAACTATTGGCAAAATTTCCAAGGAGTAGTTTACACCAAGGCCTCAAAATACATAGCAGTGCGGATCAAAGCATATTAGCTGCAGCGGAGCGGTTATTTGCAAAAGGGGTAATTGATAGGCCTGATGGAGGATATTTGACAGATTTGGGCCACGACTTGCTCGCTCATATTGACCAAGTTCATGGGGCATTAAAGTAATACCCCATGTTCAAATCTCTAGTTAAGCTGCATCCGGTTGATTCTCGGGTGCTGCCTTAATAAACGCTTCTAATGTATTACAGTGTGCGTAAACTGCTGCAATCTTCGGGAATTGCGTCATGTCCACTTTGAAGCGTAGTGCATTGAAGACCTGTGGAACCAAGCAAAGATCTGCCAGCGTTGGCTGCTCGCCGAAGCAGAACGGGCCTTCGCCTAATGTGGGTTCTAACTTTTTAAACCCTTCGATAATCCAGTGTTGATACCATGTTGTTTTTTGCTCATCAGTAACGCCTAACTCACCGCTTAAATATTTAAGTACGCGCAAGTTGTCAATAGGGTGGATATCACATGCTATGGCGTAACTGAAATTACGAACCTGTGCTTTTTGCCAAGGGTCAGACGGTAAAAGGGGTGTATCTGGGTGTGTTTCTTCTAACCATTCTAGGATGGCCAAAGATTGTGCCAAAGTCCCTTGCTCAGTTTCCATTGCAGGTAAAAGGCCCTGTGGGTTTTTATCTGTGTAAGGTGCTTGCTGCTGTTCAGATTTAAGAAGGTTAACTCCTTCAAGCTGGTGCTCAATGCCTTTTAAGTTAAGCGCGATGCGGACGCGATAGGCCGCAGATGAGCGGAAGTAAGTGTATAGTTTCATTTTTAATCCTTATTCACGACAAAGGCCACAAGTGAGTGGCCAGTATAAATGCGTTTGCTAGGGCAAGTTTTTCTATTATGCACCTTTATAGTACTTTTTAATGCCTTTCCAGCAATCTGAATAGTTTGGCTGGCGTTCTTTGCCTTCTAATGCATATTTCGTCGGAGAAATAACATAACGTGACTCGAACATAAACGCCAAAGTGTTCTCATAGCGCTGAGGCTCAAGCTCTGCATTTGAGGCTTTTTCAAATACATCTGCTTCAGGACCATGCGGAGACATGCAGTTATGTAAGCTCATGCCTCCAGGAACGAATCCATGCTCTTTAGCATCATATACGCCCTCAATAAGCCCCATAAATTCACTCATAATGTTACGGTGATAATATGGTGGGCGGAACGTATTTTCTGCGACCATCCAACGTGGAGGGAAGATAACGAAATCAACATTCGCTACACCTTCTTCGCTAGAAGGAGAGGTTAAAACAGTGAAAATTGACGGATCTGGGTGGTCAAAGCTGACCGTATTCATCACATTAAAGCGAGAAAGGTCATATTTATAGGGTGCGCTGTTACCTGTCCATGCAACGACATCTAGTGGAGAATGTCCGATATCACAGCGGAATAGGTTACCGTTAAACTTAGCAACCAGCTCAAAGTCACCTTCAAGGTCTTCAAAAGCAGCGACAGGGTATTGGAAGTCACGTTCGTTGGTATACCCATTTGCGCCAACCGGTCCACGCTCAGGTAAGATATAAGGGTGGCCATAGTTTTCGCAAATATAACCACGTACTTGTTCACTGATAAGTTCTACGCGGAATTTAAGGCCTCGTGGAATAACTGCAATTTCTCCAGGTTTAATTGCAAGCTTGCCACATTCAGTGTGCAGTACGAGTTCGCCTTGTTGAGGAACAAATAGCAACTCACCGTCTGCGTTGTAAAAGTATCGGCCTTCCATTGAAGCATTTGCGACGTATACGTGAATACCGATACCGACTTGACCATTGGCACTGCCGTTAGCAGCCATGGTAATAAGGCCATCAATGAAGTCTGTTTTTTCAGCTGGTACTTCCACTGGGTTCCAACGTAACATTGACGGTGGTGTTGGTACCTCAGTGATAGGGCCTGTTCTCACTAGACCATTGTCCATTGGCTGGTATTCGCCTTGCACAACTGAAGGGCGAATACGATAGAACCAATTTCTGCGGTTTTCAGCGCGAGGGGCCGTAAATGCGGTTGTATTGTATTGCTCAGCGTATAGGTCGTATTTCACTTTTTGTGGTGAAAACTGTCCTACTGGTAACGCACCTGGTAGGGCTTCGGTTTCAAATTCGTTACCAAATCCTGTCAAATAGTCGAATTCTGTACTCATTTTACGTAGACTCCATTGATGTTTTCTGTAAGATACTCTCATGTGAGAGTAATTGCAAACATCCTGAGAAAGATGTACTGTAAATTAATAATTACAAAATAGAGAGGCGCTTTGCACCGTGAGTAAATCAGTGATTTTAGATATTAGTCAATTTTTGCCTTATCAACTTGTCGCCTTGTCTACCAAGGTAAGTGACGATTTTGCCAAAGTTTACGGTCAAGAAGCCGGACTAACGCAGGCTCAGTGGCGCGTCTTGTCACATGTGATCAATATTGATTTTGCAACAGCAAAGCAAATTTGTGAGTTAGCTAATATGGATAAATCCACGGTGTCACGTGCAATAAAGCAATTAGAGCAGAAGCAATTCCTTCGTCTTAACCAACACCCGGACGATAAGCGTGCAACAGTTATAGAATGCACTGATATGGGATTCGATTTGTATAAACAGCTGACGCCAAAAGCGTTAGAGTGGGAGCAAACGTTGTTAGAAAATTTCTCTGAAGGTGAGAAACGTACTTTTAAAGCATTGATAGAGAAGTTATCTAAATCAGTTGAAAATTAGATAGCAAGTCCAAAAGTGTGTGAACTTTCGCCATCACTATGGATAAACTATATATTGTCATAGATAAATACTTTCTTCCGTGTTTAGTTTGTAAAGCAGATTAAAGTGTCCATAGAGTGAAGTTAAAAATGAAAAAAGGGCCAGCATTAAGCTGGCCCTTGACATCTAATTCACTTGTTTAAGTTAGATATTAGAATGTGTATTTAATACCAAAGCGCATTTCCCATACAGAAGGGTCACGTTCGATTGATTGCTCTACAGCACCTGAATTAAAACCAGAGTACGTGTATTGATCTTTACTTCGATCGTAATCTACGCTAACAATACGGTTACCTACAAAGCTGCCTTTGCGCATTACACCCCAATCGTCATTCAACAAGTTTGTTAAGTTATCAATAACGAAGAAGATTTCACCTTTATGGCCATCCATTAGGCCGGGAATTTCTTGACCTACACGGAAATCAAATTTAACAAACCAGTCAGCATTTTCAGAGTTACGGCTCAATGTTGTCCCACGCTCTAAACCTTCTGATGCAATGAAGTCATTGAACTCAGCAATTTCTTCAGCACTCATATCTAGTACTACGTTAGCGTCGTCAACTTTCGGTACGTAGAACAATTGACGGCCTTGGCTATTCCAGCTTGCATCGCCAAAGTTGCGGTCACTTCTGCTAAATAAATAGCTGAAAGGTTGGCCTTTGCTTACTTGACCAAATAAGTTGAACTTCGTCTCGTATCCATCGAAGAACTCACGGTCATAGCCAAGCTGTAGTGTAAAGCGATGAGGCACTTCGTAATCAGATGTTGCAACACCTGGGTTAAGTGGATTAGTGACCGCGATATTACCGTAGTTTGAACCAGCTGTTGAGCTTGTCATTGGGTTAACATCTTTCGAATCTGTGTAAGCATATGAAAGTGTGAAATTGATACCATTATCATAGCGCTTTGAAAGTGAAGTCGAGATGGTATGAGATTCACCGTCATCGCCAGAAACATTTGTTAGCAAATACTCGTTGTCACGCGGATCATCGGCATGTCTTGATGTAAGAAGCGCTCTTCCATCAAAAGTATAATTACCAGATTCTACTAAGCCCAAATCTGTAATGATTGCTGAATCACGCTTTTTGCTCAGTAAATAGTCAACACTGATAACGTAATCGTTTTCAGTCGTATATGTACCACCTAATGCAAACTTCCACTCTGATGGAATTTCAAAGTCTTGTGCGATAGCGTTTGCGTCACCATCACCGTTTCCAACTGGCTGATTACCTACTTGATCGTATAAAGATTGAGGAACATCATAACCAGGAGTACCACCATGGATATTGGTCATTGGTGTTTCAAATAGAGGCATTGGGGCAACTTTTCCATCTGAAGTTGCTCTGTGGCTTACACCTACTTGAGTAACACCATCGTTCGAGTATGCATTTGACACCCAAACATTTGGATTACCGCCAGAGTAAAGACCTAAACCACCACGAAGCTCTAATGCATCATCAACATACCAGTTGAAACCAACGCGTGGTTGAAGAAGATCAATGCCGTCCATATTCTTCGTATTTAAGAATTTATAGCGATTCGCGAAGTTTTGGTTTGCAGTTGGTCTATCGTCGCTTGTGTATTTGTCGTAACGTAAACCAAAGGTCAACGTTGCATCAATCATTGGAAGCGCATATTCGTCTTGAATGTAGAAAGTATGTTGTTGATAAGAAAACTCAGCCGCAACATCATTTTGGTTATTTGTACCCGCTGCATTATTATAATATACACGGTCAGCTAAACCTTTTTCGAAGTCATCAATTGACTTAAAGCGAAACTCACCTTGAACGTGTTGCATGAATAGGTTGAATACATTTAGGTCTTCGTACTCATAACCAGCAGTAACTGTATGCTCATCAAAGTAATATGTACCAGAAAGTTTAACTGTGAAGTTATCCCAGTCTAGGTCATTTGCATGACGAGAATCATCTGGACCAAAATAAACTGTGCCATCGTTTTCAGTTTCAATTTGGAATTCACCAAATCCACTTGCCGCATCTAAAGAGTTTTGGCGAGCATCAAGGTCTGATTTACCTACGCGAACTTCAGTAGAGAATTGGTCATTCCAATCAGAATAAACCGACGCTACAATTGACGTAAACTCAGCGCCGCGCTCATAGTAGTGGCTGCTTAGAGGTAGTTGACCGCCACTTTCGTCAGATTGAGAAAGCTCAAAACCATCATTGTAGTTATACACAACGTTAGCGCGGTGGTCGTCGTTGATATTCCAATCGATTTTAACTAGAAGCTTTTCATCGTCAACAGGCATACTAGGTACCATTGAACCGGCGTCATAGTTATACTTATTTTTTGCGATTTCTGTGATACGTTTAACATCATCTGAAGTAACTGTTTTACCCAGTGCACTGTAGTTAAACTGCTCTACACCTTCAAGTTTTTCATAAGAAGTGAAGATGAATAGTTTGTCTTTAATAAGTGGTGCACCGACGTTAAACCCATAACGCTTTTCTGTGAAGTTACCTGCATCGTATTCTTCACCTTCAATTTTGTCACCTTTAAGTGAATCATTAGTGTAGTCGAAGAACAGACCACCATGAATTTCGTTTGAGCCAGACTTTGTAACCGCATTGATGTTACAAGATGTAAAACCACCGTACTGAACATCAAAAGGAGCAAGTTCAACGGCTACTTGTTCAATCGAATCGAAAGAAAAAGGCGCGCGAACAGTAGGGTAGCCTGTTGAGCTTAAACCGAAGTTATCATTCATGCGAACGCCATCAAGCGTTAAGCTGTTAAAACGAGGGTTACCGCCACCACATTGAATTGCGCCACGGCTTTCGTCAACGTATACACGAGGATCGGCACGTACAATGTCTTTTAGGTCACGGTTAATTGCAGGGGCTTCTTGAAGATCTTCAAGCGTGAAAGTTGCCGCAGGGCCTGTGCCACCAGACATTTGGCTGATTGGGCGACCTGTTACAACGATTTGCTCGATGTCGGACTTAGGCTGAAGTTGCACATTTATAGGGTAAGCTTCACCTAGAGATAAATATACATTTTCAAGTAATTGATCTTCAAATTTATTTGAATCAACAATAATTTGATATGGACCACCAACGCGTAGGCCTTTAGCACTAAAGTAGCCTGCATCATTTACCGTAGAAACTTTTGTTGTACCTGTAGGTAAGTGCATGATGGTAATAGTTGTACCAGCAGCTGGGTTACCTTGAGGGCCTGTAATTTGACCACGTACAGATGAAGCAGTTTCATTAGCGAATGCAGCACCACTAGCACCAATACCAGCGATTACCGCTAGAGAAAGTGCCGTTTTGCGTAGTTGCGTTTTCATTATGTTGTTTCCCGTGTTATTAGGTTTAGTAGTTAGTTTAAATATCATTTCTCAAAACTTTTATTTGTAGCAAGCGCATTAATTAAAGGCTTTGATTGAGTGTCAAAAATTTGGTTTAGTAAACCCGCTAATCTATAACCGCCTTGTTGAAGGCGTTGTTTTATAGTTGGCGTGTATTTATATATATAACTCCAACTTATTTCAGTTTCATTGCTCTTATATATTTCTTCAGCGATTTTATTCGATTCTAATAACCAATCGGCAGGTGAACTATTTAAATAATTAGCAATTAATTGTTTATTCGAGGTTGTTACTGAGCGAGTAAATTCTGTGTAAGATAGCTTTTGATGTTCCACTAGCTCCGTGTCGAAAACTTTATGAAGGTTAGTCGACTTTCCAAAAAATTCTACTTCTATCTTATTTCCACCAAGGTCTTCTGCTCTTCCTGCGTGAAAAGGCTGGTGCGCATCACCCACTAAATGAACGAGGAACTTTAGTGCGAACTGCTTGTCTTCATGTGTAGAGGAAGTGCTTTTTAAAATGTTTACGGCGTAGTTAATGCCGTCAAGAATGTGTTTCACTTCATGTTTATGTTCAATCGAACCATTGTCGTAGCGATGCATTTGCGACGGGTCATCGATATTGATGTAATGCCATTTACCGGATTGCTTTTTCCAGAAAGGACTCGGGCTTGAGCGCATTTCATCTGGCCATGTAGATACTTCGGCCAACGAGTCATCCCCTAAAAGGAGCTGGACATGAGACATTGTGGTGTGGCTGAGGTTGTTTTGCGCAAGTTCACCGATCACTCGGTGTCCATTTTGACCCCAAGCAAAGACAGAGCTGCTCATAAGGCAAGTACTTAGTGCTAAAACTGTAATTGAACTTCTAAACATCATTCACTCGACAAAATGTAAATCAGAAAAAGACCTTGTATTCCAATGCGGTCAATTGTCCGGTTTTTTAAGGAAAAAAAAAGGAGTCAATAGAATTCATAATTTCTTGTTAATAAAGCAGTAAATTCAATAGCTTACTTTTGATTGGTAAAATTACCTATTGCAATAAGTAAAGAAAGTTGATCTAATAAGCTTGTAAGGAATAAAAGAATCTAGTTGATGTGAAATACAATCTCAAATTAAGCAATAATACAACCATTGTTACAGTTTTGTTTCTGTCTGTTTTGGCATGCTTTTATCTTGCAAAGCAGTTAAATAGCCCATCTGTCGTTGTATTACCAAACCTGTTGGAAAAGCACATTCAATGTCAAACTCGCTCAGTGTCGAATAGTCAATCATTTAATGTGCATGTACCGGTAAAAAAGCTTGCGGATACGCTGGCACCTAAATTGTGTTCTGATCCGGTGTTAGCCAAGCAATATGGGTTAGTGAATATCTATTGGAGCGGGAACTTAGCTGAACAAATTGATTTTATTGCCAAAGGTTTGGCTGATTTGACATTGTCAAAGGATAATGTCATGAAAGCATTGATGGCGGAGTCTACATATAGCTACCGCTCTGTGATTGGTTATCCTGAATACACTGCATTTTTTATTTCTAATCGAGAAAAGCCTAAGTTAGAAAAAGCTTATTTCTTAGACAAAAAAATAGGGTTGTTAGATTATCCGACTAGCCGCTCAGGACATATTTTGCCTAAACAGACTTTTAAATCGTTAGATATTGATATTGATGCTTTGAACATACAGTATGTAACTTCCCATGAAATTTTGAGAGAAAAGCTGTCGTCTGGTGAGTTAGACATCATTGCTACCTATTGGAATGAGGAAGATGAAGCGTATTTTTCGAAAAACTATATTACGCCAACTGGGAGCAATATTAGTGGGAGTAAATGGTATTTAAAGATGGTGAATGATAATACCGAATTGGCTTGCTCCCTACAGGGCCTTTTGCATCAAGTTATTAAGGATACTGGCTCGAGTTATTTCGATAGTATCAAACAGTACTGGCAATGTAGCGTTTTTCCCTACGAGTTTTTGGGAGAAAATGTATGAAAAAACTAAAAAAACTCGCTACATTTACATCTTATCTCATGTTCTTCTTAATCATTTTTATTGTGATGTCAAAGTCGACTATCAATGATGTGATTTATCATGACCTACAAGAAGTCAAACTGAGGGTTTCTCTGGATAAACATCGGCTGCCATTAGCTGATCCTATGCTAAATTACTCTGGTGACCCAGAAGCGTTGGCTAGCTATATAAGTGATATTAATCAGAGTTTAAAAGCGCAAAATAGTCGAGTTAAATTGGTATCAATCTCGAATACGCCTTTGCTGCCATCTAAAGGCCTGAGTGTTGAGCATTTAAATGCGCCTGGAAGTAGAACCTACATGCTTTTTAAACTAAATACGGAGCAAAATAATTTTTTACTGATTTTTCCTGTGGTATTTGCCATATTGAATTTTGCGCTACTAAAAAATGTTTCTAGAAGAAAATATAAGATTCAGGTTCGCGATAATATAAAACCGGTACTACCAAAAAAAGCGATATTGCAGATAGATTTATATTCGAAAACTTTACAGTTAACCTCTGACAAAGAAACCAAAGTACAGTTAGCGAATAAACCCTTATGTTTTTATCTCGCTTTATTGGAATACTGCAGAGCTTACCCTGATGCGTCTTTGAATCAAAATAAAGAGCTGCCGGATGAATTGCTGGACTTGGCAGATAAATATTTCCACAGGCTGATATCATTAGGGCATACGATTAGAAAAAGGCCGAATTTTTCCAACAGCTTAGAGAAAACGTTGAGTGAGATCCGGGCTGCACTCGATGAATTGCTCGTAAGCACACCTGATTTAAAAGCAAAGTACTACCCGCCAAAAGCGCATGGTGAGGGATCTCGTTCTAAGTTGCACAGTTATGCACTTACAAACATCGTGGACAATGATATAGATATACTAGGAAAGTAAATAACAAGCATACGGCGCTAAACCGTATGCCTGAATTTAAATGGTTTTATAGCGTGTTGACGTCTATTGGAGAGTATTTCTCTATATATGCTCTTAATACTTGAGCATCTGTACTATCTGTATTTTGAAAGCCTTTCTTTTCAGTGAGTATTGGATAGCCATCTCCACCAGCAGCGTTATAGCTATTAATACTCATTCTATAGGTCGCATTAATATCAAACTCTTTGCCATTAATAGATTTAATGACAGCTTTTGAGTTTACTATACTAAAATCGATTTTATGGTATTGAAGGTAAGCACCCGCGTCAGGTGGGAAACTGCCCACTATAGACAAGTATTCGATTAACTCAGGGCCTTGCCAGTCGATATAAGCAACGCGATTTTTAAAAGGGTGGACTGTTAAAATGTCTTTATAATTAACGTCGCCAGCGTTCATGCTTGCGCGTATGCCACCACCACTGATAATGCCAAAGTCTGCACCGACCGCTTCCGTTTGTGCATTGATAATTAAATCAGCGAGTTTGCTTTGCTCAAATCTGACAAGATCTCTACTGCCGTCAAGGAATGCGTTTATAGAGCCTACTGCTCCGGCAAGTTTTTCAGCGCCTTTTTGTTGATAAGGCAATAAAAATTCATAGAGTGTTTTGTCTTTTTTAATTTCATCAGCAATAAAGTCGCCTTGTTCATTTTTTAAATTAACAGGAACTAGTTCATAACTGATGAGTGTTTTTTTATTTTCTTCTATTTTAAAGACCGCTTTACCAACATATTTACCCCACTCATGAGCTTGCATGATCCAAGTACCATTTTGCTTATCGGGCCAGCATGCTTTCCCTGCGGAAAATGACGCATCTGGATCCCCATTTTTGTCAACACAGATTGGCTCTTGCGAATGGCCACCAATGATCATATCGAGTGTATTTGGTTTTAAGCTTCTCGCTAATGTGACATCACCGGGTGCATTAATACCATGATTTGCGTCATGGTAGTGACCCATGTGCGTCACCGCAACGACCACATCTGGTTGATACTTAGTTTTGATCATATCAACTAAGGGTTGTGTTGCTTTTGCTGGCGTAATGAAATCAAGGTGACCTATATATTGAGGATTGGCAATTTTAGCTGTGTCTACTGTTGTTAACCCAACAACGGCTATTTTAAGTTGACCTTTGTTGATAATGGTATACGTTTGATAGGCGGGTTGCTGAGTTTTTTTGTCTATGATGTTGGCGGACAAAAGCGGGAAGTTGGACCAAGCAATTTGTTTATCAAGCACACTGAGTGGGTTGTCAAATTCGTGGTTACCAATTGCCATTGCATCATAACCAATGATACTCATGCCTTTAAAATCAGGTTCTGCAATTTGTAAATCTGACTCTGGGACACCCGTATTGATATCACCGCCAGATAGTAAAACTACGCTGTGGCCATTTTTTTCAGCGTCATTTCTTAGTTGGTCGATAAGCGTTTTGCGTGCTGCCATGCCATATTCACCACTTTCGTTATGCCAGAAGCGACCATGGTTATCGTTGGTGTGCAAAACCGTTAAATATCTTACATTGTTACTTGCTGTGAGAAGTTGACAGCCAGTTAGAAAAGAGAGTAAAAATAAAGAAATAATTATGCGCATAAATTATTTTAAAAATCTGAACTTATTTATGCGCGTAGTTTAAAGCAATTACACAAAAATGGCATTACAAAGTTGTCTGGCTTTGATTGTTACGAGAATTCAGTACGGCTTCTTCTCTTCTATTAAGCTCATTTTTAGCCAAATCTTGTTTTTCATGCTTGGTTTCAACCATCCAGTTTAAAAAGCAAGCGGGTAATTTATTATATGGCTCTCCAGCGTGCAAGCCAAAGTCACAAATCTGTTCTTCATTCATAGTTTTGCCCCTGTATTTTTAAAAACTTACCTTGTCGTGTCAGCGTGGTTGCTGTGCGTTTTGCATGCAGTGTAGAGCGTTTTTAATGTAAAAAAAACACTTTAGATCATAAAAATTAACTTTTAAGTCTATTTTTCACTCCGGTGGTTTGTTTGTTAGTTTTTCAAGCAGCTTGTGATTAGAGGAGATAGATATTGTGCTTGTCTATATTTAACAAACAGTTACACTTTTTCTAGGCTTATACTTGTATGGGCAGAACTTTAATATCAGTATATAGATAGATGTTTAATAAGATAAGCAAATACGTGTTAATAACCTAATCTGGAATGTAGATGCTTTAAACTGGAAATTTTATGAAAAAATTATTGGCAATAGGTGCTATTTCTCTTGGCATTTTGACTGCTTGTTCAGCGACGAATACGACACAATCTTCAATGCAACTTATTGCGCAGCAGTTGGTGGTCAGCCCGAATGATGATAGAGAGTATAAAACACTGACACTGGAAAACGGGATAGAAGTCGTGCTGGTTTCCGATCCGAGCGCTGAGAAGTCAGCAGCTGCTTTGAGTGTTGGCGTAGGTTTGCTGCATGATCCCATGTCTCAGCAGGGGATGGCACATTATTTAGAACATATGTTGTTTCTTGGCACTGATAAATTTCCTGACCCAGATGAATACGCTGCATTTGTTCAAAAAAACGGTGGTACTCATAATGCGTATACTTGGTTAGATGTGACCAATTATATGGTGAAAATTAACAACAATGCATTTGATGAAGCGCTTGAACGATTCTCTGATTTTTTTAAATCTCCAAAGCTTTATCCTGAATATACAGAAAAGGAAAAGAATGCGGTCAATGCTGAGTGGTCGATGCGACGTGAAATGGATTTTTTTGGTCAGTTTAAATTAGCGCGTCAATTATTAGGTGACCATCCTTCGAACCGCTTTTTAATCGGTAATTTAGAAACCTTGGGTGACAAACCAGACAGCAGCTTACATCAAGAGACTGTTGCATTTTATGACAAATATTACTCTGCCAATATTATGAAATTGGCTATGGTGTCTAATGAATCAATTGTTGAAATGGAAAAAAAAGCGGTTCAGCATTTTAGTTCAATTAAAAACAAAGAGATATCAGAGCCCACAGTATCAACATCGTTGAATTTTGAGAATGTCGGAAAGAAGCGCATTCACTACAAGCCGAATAAAGATGTGAAGTCACTAAACGTCGAGTTTATCATTGAGAACAACATGTCTGATTTTGCGGTTAAACCTAACTATTTTATCAGCTATTTGCTCAGTAACGAAATGCAAGGCAGCCCAGCTCAAGTACTAAAAGAGCAGGGGCTCATATCTTCTTTGACTGCATACGCTTCACCAAACCATTATGGAAATTATGGTGCGCTTAATATTGATATTCAATTGACCGATCAAGGCATGCAGCAACGAGAAGAGATTGTTGCAACAGTGATGCAATATATTAATTTGATAAAAGAACAGGGCGTTAGCAGTAAATATTTTAACGAAATAAAAACCTCCCTGAGTAATCAGTTTAGATTCTTGGAAAAAAGCGATGAGTTTTCTTATGTAAGCTCATTAACCGCCAATATGCAGGATTACCCATTAACTCATGCGGTGAATGCCAGTTATCACTATGCCAAGTTTGACCCGAGTGCAGTTAACAAGGTACTTGAGCAACTTGTTCCTAATAACATGCGTGTTTGGTATATCAGCAAAGACGAACCGGTAGACAGTAAACTGCATTTTTATGATGGTGAATATAAAGTAGAGCAAATAACTGAGGCAGAAATTGCGTCTTGGGAGAAGAAAAGTCAGTTTGCTTTAGCATTACCTAGTGTTAACAAGCTACTGCCTGAAAACTTTGATATAAAGCGTGCTCAATCGGCAGGCGTTGAGCAAGTATATCAAGGGCAACGTGTACATGCTTGGTTAAAATCTAGTGACCGTTTTAGTCATCAGCCAAAAGGTAAGCTTGAAATCTTCTTAAACAGCAGTTTACCTATCCATGATATCAAAGCCCGTGTTGTTTCGAGTTTATGGGCTGATCTGTATCAAATTGAAAAAGCTAAATTAATCACTGAAGCACACGTAGCGGGTATGAGTTTAAATGTAACTAGCTCTACTGGCATAGTGTTATCTGTGTCAGGTTTTACAGATAAACAAGCCACGCTTCTTGATGATGCGCTTCAAGGGTTTGCAATTACACCTAGTCAAAAGCAGCTAGAACAGGCAATTGATCGATATGTGAGAGGCCTTCAAAACAAAGGTAAGCAAATTCCTTATTATCAGGCATTTGATGTTTATAAGCAGACAGTAAGAGAGGGCAGCTTTGATACTGACAGCCTAATCACTACTGCAAAAAGTATTACGACAAAGGATTTTCAACAAGTACAGGCTAATTTGTTGGACGATAACCTAATTCGAGTTTTAGGTTATGGAAACTACGATAAAGAGGATATTTTGAAGGTTGTGTCTCGTATTGAGACTGTTATCGGTAGCGAAGCGCGTCAGCAAGCATATATTCGAGCTGGGTTTTGGCAACCTAAATTAAATGAAACCATTGTAGTTCAAAAAGACGTTGATGTTGCTGATGTTGCCATCGTGGATGTTGCCGTACACCCGCAGCCGGGCTATGCGCCAAAGGCAGCAGCATTAATTTTGCGATCTCATTTAAGGCAATCTCTGTTTAATACTCTGAGAACAGAAGAACAATTGGCTTATGCTGTTGGTGCATTTGCTACCAGTATTGATGAGCGCTCTGCAATGGGGCTATTTATACAAACACCTGTAAAAGGCGTGCAATCAATGCAAGCTCGTTTTGATGCGTTTAAAGTAGAATATGAGGAAAAGTTAGAAAAGTTAACTGACGATGAGTTTAATCAAATTAAAGCGTCTGCGCTTGCCAATTTAACTGAAGAGCCAAAAAACCTCTCTGACGAAGCAGAGCCAATTATTTCAGATTGGTATAAAAACACTTTAAGCTTTGACTCGAAAGCGCAGTTAATCAAGGCCGCTGAGAATGTTACAAAAGAAGATATTCAATCTTATTTCAAAAGCACTCTTTTAAATGAGGCTGCGCCTCGCCTAAATATTCAGTTGCGAGGTTACAAGTTTGCAGATGAACCTTTTGCAGATATGCCGAATCAAAAAAAGATTAACTCTATGGAAGCACTCTATCAA
Source organism: Pseudoalteromonas luteoviolacea CPMOR-1 (assembly GCF_001625685.1). GTDB lineage: Bacteria > Pseudomonadota > Gammaproteobacteria > Enterobacterales > Alteromonadaceae > Pseudoalteromonas > Pseudoalteromonas luteoviolacea_K. The sequence continues at coordinate 94,783 of NZ_AUYC01000038.1, forward strand.
GATGTCCGTTTTAAATAAGCTGATATCTCGTTGAGTTGTCCACTTCTTTTTAATAAATAGAAAGTTAAATATAAAGGCAGTGTTTAAATGCACTGCCTTTTACATAATTAAAAAAACCGGTCTTAGTTATGATAGATGGAATCATTACTGCTTCTTTGCGATGTGAAGTTAGAGAAGCGAACGTAAACGATGTGAACTTTATTTTAAGGTTGCTTAACCAGCAAAGTTTTATTGAAAACATAGGAGATAGACAAGTAAAAGATCACCAAAGTGCGATGGAGTATATTACTCAGTCTTTTTTGATGAAGTATGAGTTGGAAAGCTGCGCGCCTTACATTATTTGTTTAAAGTCGGGTGAAGCAATTGGTCTTGCAGGCTTCTACCAAAGGCCATATCTCCAACATCCAGACTTGGGCTATGCGTTTTTAGATGAATACACGGGGCAAGGGTATGCACTAGAAGTGTGTGATCAATTGCTGACGTTCGCGAATCAATATTTCAATCTCACTCAATTGCATGCTATAACTGCGGATCACAATGCAGCCAGTCAGAAACTTTTGAATAAATTAGGGTTTAATCAAGTAGGAAAAATATATGTACAGACTACAGATAAAGCCGACCACCTATTTACCTATTATTTTGATTAAGTCTTTGCGTGAGTACCGCTTCAATGTCTTGTAGTAATACTTCCCAATTGGTTTGATGTGCCGTTACTAGCGCATTGAAACCATCGGCTTTGAGGGCACTGTCTATGGCAAACCGTTGACTTTGAACTAAACGGCTAGCTCCGCCTTTTAATTGATATAAATACCAGCTTCCGTCTAAAATGGCGCCTTTTTCATAGTGGCCAGCGAAGTCATTAATCATTATTTTTACGCTGTATTGCTTTGTATCTATATCACCAGCTAAGCTGCGAGGTACAACCGCAAAGCCTTGCTTGCTTAAATAGTTTTGTGTCAATTGGGTTAACATGATTTCTGGGTGTTCTGCCCAAAAATGGAAACTAGCGATGTTGACCACATTTGGTTGAGTGTATTGCACGATAGCTTGTTGATTAGCAACCCCTAGGATAGTGACGTCCTCTAGGTAAACAACTTGGTTGTTAAACTTTTGATTTGAAGCCGCATTTTGATGCTGATCAGAAAATTTGTAATACTGATGACTGACGCTGTTGTTACTACACCCAACCAAAAATATAGATAACAAACAAGCGTGTATAGCTAATCTCATTATCGCTTCCTCGGTACAGGATCTTCTGTTGTACTTTTATCAAAAATAAGCATGTTGGGCTGTTCGTTCAACCCTTTGGTCACGGGTTTAAGTGTGTTTGATAAACTTTCAAGCTCACTCAGAGTATCTGTGAGTTGGTCCATAACACTAGAACCTTGTTGGTAAGTTGATAACGTTTTTTCAAACTGTTTTAAGCTTGAAGTCAATTGAGTCAACGTGCCTTGTAATTGAGTTAAGTTTTTGTCCACTTTTTCTGATACTTTTTTGTTGTTTAAATCTTTAATCAAACGCTCTGTTTCGTTGCCTAACTGTTTGTAAGCCGTGAGTGTTTCATGTGCTTCGTTTAGCGTGTCATCTATCGGTAAGCTATTTAGTTTATTAAGCAGTGCCATAACCTGCTCAGATAGCGCTGTAAACCCGCTAGGAACGCTTGGCAAAACAGGGTATACCAAGTGTTTTGCGATTGCTTCTGGTTTAGCCGCATTATAGAAGTCTAACTCTATATATACCGCACCTGTTAACAAATTGCCACTTTTTAATGATGCTCTAAGTCCATTTTTAATCCATTTTTCTATATTCGATTGCCAATATTTTTTGGCTTGTTCGTCTACTTCATAAATTCTACCGTATTCGACTTTAATCAATACTGGAATAGAGGTGTTATCTTGCTGAAAGTAAAGAGGTTGACCATTTCTCACCAGTTGAGCTGGCACTTGTTCAACAGTGCCTATACGCATGCCTCTGTACTCTACAGGCGCCCCAGGTTTAAGACCTTTGATTGACTGCTCAAATTCCACAAGATATAAATCAAATAGGTCAAACCGTCGTTCTAATGCTACGGCAAAGTTTTTATGTAGTTTATATTGCGAACTTTGCTCTGCAATTGTGTCTGCCTCAGTATTGGGCGGGTAGTCAACAGAAATTCCGCCTTTGATGAGTTTTGACAGAGACCCGGTTGATACTTTTATACCTTCTGTAGACAAGTCAACTTCAACGCCAGAATTTACCCAAAATATAGCATTTTTCGAAATCAGTTCGTTATAAGGAGAATTTATGAAAATACCATAATCCATCTCCAACGTTTTTTCATTAAAGCTGGCTGTTTCGACTTGTCCTATTTTGTAGTTTCTGAAAAAAATACCAGTACCTACATCTAGTACTTCCGCATTTGCAGCTTTTAATTTATACCTGACCCCTTCTATGTCGGGTGCAATGAGGGCAGGCTGATTTTGCATGGTAAAGAGGGTTGCGGTATTTTTGCTTTCACCAGGCAGTAATTCTATGTAAGCACCCGAAAGGAGAGTATTTAATCCTGATATACCAGACTCATCGACACGTGGTTTCACAGTCCAAAATTTTGTATCTTCGGTTAACAGTGTGTCGTAATCCTTGAAGATGCGAACAGTTGCGATAACGGCATTTTGATCAATTTGTAATTTTAGTGACTCAACTAACCCAACCTGTACGCTTCTTACTTTTATTTCGGTTTTACCAGCGATAATGCCATCGGCGTTTTCCATTTTAAGAAAAATCGTATGACCTTTATTAGCTTGATGTTGATAAAGCATCCAGCCAGTGATGATGATTGCAATAACAGGAACAATCCAAATAACAGAAAACTTTGGCTTGGATTCAATATAAGCTTTTTTATTCATTTTTATTTAAATTATCCCAAAGTAGTCGAGGATCAAAATGATTAACTGAAATTATCTGACATAATACCATAGCTGTGAAAAACACAATACCTGATTGAGGTTCAACGCTTAATACCGTACCAAGCTGTACAAGTGAGACTAGAAGAATAACGACGAATACATCGATCATGGACCACTTACCCATAAATTCCAACGCTCTGTACAGTTTGCTTGCAAGTTTGGGCTGAGAGCAAACTTTGACTTGGTATATTAAGTAGAACAGTGCAATGCCCTTTATAATAGGAATACAAATGCTGGCTGCAAAAATTAGAATAGCGACAGGGTAGGAACCTGCATGCCACATTACTTCAACGCCGCTATATATAGTGGCTTTGGTATGTAAGCCTAAATTAATTGTGTCCATGATTGGTAAAGCAAGGGCGGGGATTAACAAAACCATGGCTGTTATCATCCACGCCGCGCTTTTTTCTAAAGAGTTAGATTTGCGAAATTTGAGTTTCGTTGTACATCGTGGGCAGTGTTCTTCATTACTAAGCTGACCACATACATGGCACTTTTTTAAAGCTTGTTGCTGAGCCCTTGGGGCACATGTACTTTCATCTGGACAGTAAGTAATTTGCTCTCTTTCCCATAATTGCTCCTTACTGAGCAGTGAAAGTGTTTCTATAAAACATAATACAAATAGAATGTACGACCAGAAGCCGAGACCAACATCTATTTCAGCAAACTCTGTCAATTTAAATGCACTAATTAAAACCGCAACAAGAAATATATCTGCCAGATTGAGTGGTTTAAGCAGCATCAAAGCTCTTACAATAATGCGTGCATGTCCAGGATTTAAATGACGCCATAAAGGTGAATGGGCCAACATAATGAGTATGAGCGCAGCTAATGGCATGACTAAAATAGTGAATGCCAATAAGCCCGCAAGGAGCGGACTAAAATGGGTAGCAAGTAAAGAGATAGCCTCGATAAGGCTAATTGATTGTTTGAGCCCATGCTGTGCGTAGGAAATAAAATGGGGGTGTAAGCTAACCAGAAGAAATAATATTGATGACAATCCAAATGCATTAATGCTTTGGTTATAGTCAATTTTGCAGTTAGCTAGTGTGTTACCACAGTGCGGGCATATGGCCCTCTGGTGCTTGTCCATATGTGCGATAGACACTAAATAATCACAATGTTGGCAAGCAGTTATCACAATCAGAAACACAATAAAAAATATTTATACTCTATTGTGTTCCAGCAATTCAATAATATCAACTATCAAATACAGCGACTGTCTGCCGACTTAATGCCAGTAGCTCACCTGTTCTTGAAAAAATCTTGGCATCTTCAATGCCATAACCATTATTGGCCATATGGGTAATAGCTTCATAGCCCAGCCAATTAAGCTCTTCGATTTTCAGCGGTTGTAGAAATTCAATATACCAAGATACAGAACTTGCCGGAGAGGGGTTGTCGCATAGTTGCAATAACGTTGGAGGCCAAGCATCTGCCAATGCCAATATATATAATTCAGGGCACATGTTTTGAGGGGGCTGTTTAAATCTCATCCAGCCATGCAGTTCAGTTGAGTCTGCACCGCTAAATGGCAAGGCACCTGATTGAATATTGAGATCCACATGTTGGATAAACGCGGGAAAAACACCTTCTATATAGTGAATGGTTTGCTGTGGTTGGATTTGCTGGGTGAGTATGCTCGGTTGGCAAGATGAGCTGACTTGAACCTTAGAGATTCTTTGGGTGCCAAAACAAGCAAGCGACACTAAGCATATAGCACCATTTTGCTCGATTCGAGATTCAATTTGAGTGACGTTTTTTCCATTTCTTAAAATATGAGTGCTAATACTAAATGGCTGTGCAGCAATTAGCGGGGCAACAAAGTTGCAGCTATATGAAAGTAGCTTTCTATCTTGGTCGTTTAACTGTACATACATATGTTTGAGCATCAATGCTGCACTAAGCCCACCAAAAACAGTTCGCCCTTGACTCCAAGTAATAGGAACGCTGCCTGTACATGGCTGTGCATTAAGCTCAAAAGAAGAAAAGAAAGTTTCAAAATCCATAGTAAATCCATACCTCGTTATTTTTGGGTTAGAATATAAACTCTAAACAGATAAATACAGATTTTTTGCCTGCTTTTTGCCCTGTTCATCCTAAAAATAAAAAAAATTGAAAAAAAATGAAATTTTTTTCTTGTTTTAGCTTGAAATAGGATTTGCCGCCCTTATCTATCAAATCATCTAACAGAACAACGAATTTTTTGAGGTCGGAGAAGATTCACATGGGTAAAATTATTGGAATCGATTTAGGTACTACTAACTCTTGTGTAGCAGTATTGGATGGTGAGAACACGCGCGTTATTGAAAACGCTGAAGGCGATCGTACTACCCCGTCGATTATTGCATTTACAGAAGAAGGCGAAACGCTAGTAGGTCAACCGGCAAAGCGTCAGGCAGTTACTAACCCAACAAACACGCTATATGCAATCAAGCGACTAATCGGTCGTCGCTTCGAAGATGAAGAAGTGCAACGTGACATCAGCATCATGCCTTTCAACATTGTGAAAGCAGACAATGGTGATGCATGGGTTGAAGTACGCGGTGAAAAGCGCGCAGCACCACAAATTTCTGCAGAAGTTCTTAAGAAAATGAAGAAAACTGCTGAAGACTTCCTAGGTGAAGAAGTTACAGAAGCTGTTATTACAGTACCTGCATACTTCAACGATTCTCAGCGTCAAGCAACTAAAGACGCTGGTCGTATTGCTGGTCTTGATGTTAAACGTATCATCAATGAGCCAACTGCTGCTGCACTAGCTTACGGTATGGATAAAAAGCAAGGCGACAATGTTGTTGCTGTATACGACCTTGGTGGTGGTACATTTGATATCTCAATCATCGAGATTGACGAAGTAGACGGCGAGCACACGTTTGAAGTACTTGCAACAAACGGTGACACGCACCTTGGTGGTGAAGATTTTGATAACCGTGTTATCAACTATCTTGTTGAAGAGTTTAAGAAAGAGCAGGGTATCGACCTTAAAGTTGACCCACTTGCAATGCAGCGTGTTAAAGAAGCTGCTGAAAAGGCTAAGATTGAGCTTTCATCTGCACAGCAAACAGAAGTTAACCTTCCTTATGTGACTGCTGATGCAACTGGTCCTAAGCACATGAACGTTAAACTAACGCGTGCGAAGCTTGAATCACTAGTTGAAGACTTAGTAACTCAGTCTATCGAGCCGCTTAAGCGTGCACTAGCAGATGCAGATCTTTCTGTAAGCGACGTTAATGACATCATCCTTGTTGGTGGTCAAACACGTATGCCACTAGTTCAGTCAAAAGTTGCAGAGTTCTTCGGTAAAGAAGCGCGTAAAGATGTAAACCCTGATGAAGCAGTTGCACTTGGTGCGGCGGTTCAAGGTGGCGTTCTTTCTGGTGACGTAAAAGACGTTCTTCTACTTGACGTTATCCCACTATCTCTAGGTATCGAGACTATGGGTCAAGTAATGACTGCGCTAATCGAGAAAAACACGACTATTCCAACGAAGAAGTCACAGGTATTCTCGACAGCTGAAGATAACCAGTCAGCAGTAACAATTCACGTTTTACAAGGTGAGCGTAAGCGTTCAACTGATAACAAGTCTCTTGGTCAGTTTAACCTTGAAGGTATTCGCCCAGCGCAACGTGGTGCACCGCAAATCGAAGTTACTTTTGACGTTGATGCTGACGGTATCTTGCACGTATCTGCTAAAGATAAGGATACTGGTAAAGAGCAAAAGATCACAATCCAAGCTTCTTCAGGTCTAAGCGATGATGAAGTAGAGAAAATGGTACGTGATGCTGAAGCAAACGCTGAAGAAGATAAGAAGTTCGAAGAGTTAGTTGGTGCACGTAACCAAGCTGACGCTTTAGTTCACGCTACTCGCAAGCAAGTTGAAGAAGCAGGTGATGCACTTCCAGCTGAAGATAAAACTGCAATTGAAGGTGCTTTAACTGAGCTTGAAGCAGCTATCAAAGGCGAAAGCAAAGAAGACATCGATGCAAAAACTCAAGCACTTGCAGAGAAATCTCAAAAGCTAATGGAAATCGCTCAAGCAAATGCACAAGCACAGCAAGCAGGTCCTGGTGCTGATGCTGGCGCACAACAAGGTTCTGCGAAAGCAGACGACGATGTTGTAGATGCTGAGTTTGAAGAAGTTAAAGACAACAAGTAATTGTTGACTGTTAAGGGCGCGCGGCGACTTCGCTAGACGCGCCCTTCGTGTTTTTAAATTTTGGCTCACAACCGACCATATATGTCGGAGAGTTGTCTTGTAAGAGTAGTGTGATAACTATGTCCAAACGTGATTATTACGAAGTATTAGGTGTTTCAAAAGACGCCGGTGAACGTGATATAAAAAAGGCCTATAAGCGCCTAGCAATGAAGTATCACCCAGACCGTACTGCGGGTGATGAAGCTTTAGAGGCTAAGTTCAAAGAAGTAAAGGAAGCGTACGAGGTCCTTACGGATAGTCAGAAACGCCAGATGTATGATCAATACGGCCATGCAGCGTTTGAACAAAACGGTGGTGGAGGCCATGGCGGGTTCGGTGGTGGAGCCGACTTTGGCGATATCTTCGGGGACGTATTCGGTGATATTTTTGGTGGCGGTGGTGGCCGTCGTCAGTCAAGACAGCAACGTGGTGCCGACCTTCGTTATAGCTTAGACCTAAGCTTGGAAGAAGCTGTTAAAGGCAAAGACGTTGAAATTAAAGTGCCTACATGGGTAAGTTGTAAACCATGTGATGGCAGTGGTGCAAAAGCTGGCTCAAAGCCAAAAACGTGTTCTACCTGTCATGGTGCAGGTCAAGTGCAGATGCGCCAAGGTTTCTTTGCTGTTCAGCAAACGTGCCCTACGTGTCAAGGTACTGGTCAAGTCATCTCAGATCCGTGTGATAGCTGTCATGGTCAAGGTCGCGTAGAAAAAACTAAGACGCTTTCAGTTAAAATTCCTGCAGGTGTTGATACGGGCGACCGCATTCGACTTTCTGGCGAAGGCGAAGCAGGCATGCATGGCGCGCCAGCTGGTGACTTGTATGTTCAGGTTACTGTACGAGAACATCCTATTTTCGTTCGTGACGGTAATAATTTGTATTGTGAAGTACCAATTAGCTTTACAACCGCAGCGCTAGGTGGCGAGATCGAGGTACCGACATTAGATGGCAGAGCAAATCTAAAAATTCCATCAGAGAGTCAAACTGGCAAGATGTTCCGCATGCGTGGCAAAGGTGTTAAGTCTGTCCGTAGTGGTTCTGTAGGTGATTTAATTTGTAAAGTTGTCATCGAGACGCCTGTGAACCTCAATGAACGACAAAAAGAGCTTCTTAAAGAGCTAGAAGAGAGCATGAGTGGTGATACCAGTAAAAATCGTCCTAAAGCGCAGGGCTTTTTTGATGGTGTGAAAAAGTTTTTCGATGACTTAACCAAGTAATTGCTTATTCGTGCACATCAAAACGGCGCCTATGGCGCCGTTTTACTCTCAGTCTAATATTACGAGATAATCCATATCATCGTTGCACCGACATAATAAATCTCGTCGGTTTTCTCCTGAAATCAGTGTTCCAGATTGACACCCTAATAATTCGCATTTTTGATCGCATGCAAGTTTATCCGTCCAAGCGTCATATTCACTATTTAAAAACAACACAGCGGTTAAAACACTCAAAGCGACACCGGTGATACTCGACAAACTCGTATACATATAATCTACCCATGTATATGGCGCAACCAAATCGTGCATGAGCAGCATAATTTAAAAAATATAAAAAATGCTGATACATACTACTTTAGTCGACAATGGCGTAATGTCGAGCATAATTTAGTACAATTTTGACGAGTAGATGACAAAAAGTAGAGCATCAACAACTCGGTACTGATAAAGATAGTTCAGCACAAAAGACGTTATGCTTACCAATGTCTATATGTATGAAAAATAGGGATTTTTATGACTCCAGCAATTAACTTACTAAAAAAAAGTAAAGTGAACTTTCAAGTTTTAAAATTTAAACATGATCCAAATTCCCTGAATTACGCACAAGAGGCAGCTACTAAATTAAATCTTGATGAAAATAAAGTATTCAAAACATTGGTAATTGACGTAGATGGTCAATTATTTGTTGGTGTCACGCCCGCTACTCAGCAAGTCGATTTAAAACTATTTGCCAAGTCTGCAGCGGGCAAAAAAGCCCAAATGGCTGATAAAAATAGTGCACAAACTGCAACCGGGTATCTGCTTGGAGGGATTAGCCCCTTTGCCCATAAAAAGCGAATTCCTATTTTGGTGCATAAAAGTGCAGAAAAGTATGAAGAAATATATGTGAGTGGTGGCAGGAGGGGGTTAGAAATTTCAATTTGCCCGCAGGCACTTATAGCAATCACCAATGCAAATTATGCTATTTTTTAGTATTTATAATTTATCTTTTCAAATTTATGCTTATTCATGCAAAAAAAATATAAATTCAGCGTACACGTGTAAGCTATTAATTCTTGTAAGGTTTTGAAGCGATATTGGCGTCCATTGTAAAAAATTAGTTATTTATTTCATTTGAGCAATTGATCTAAATTGATTTTTATGCCGTAATGTAGGTATATCTATCTGGTCGGATGAGTTAATTATGAGTTTAAGAACACAACTAAGAAAAATTTTGCCAAGCATTTCAGTTACTGAACAAGAAGCACTCGATGCGGGAGATGTATGGCTGGAAGGTTCTGTCTATCAAGGAAAGCCAGATTTTTCTGCATTACGAGCAGTGACAGAATCCAAGCTATCGGCAGAAGAACAGGCATTTTTAGATGGCCCAGTTCAAGAGTTGATGGCAATGATCGATGAGAACCATATTCAAAACTCGAAGCATCTGCCTGAACATATTTTAGAATTCCTCAAGAAAGAAAGGTTTTTCTCTCTGATCATCCCAAAGCAGTATGGCGGTTTAGAATTTAGTCCATACGCAAATTCAACGATTGTTGGGACCATTGCCACTAAATCATCAGCCGTAGCTGTAACTGTTATGGTACCAAACTCTCTAGGGCCTGGTGAGTTACTTCTCCACTACGGTACACCTGAGCAGCAAGCGCATTATTTGCCTAGACTTGCAAACGGACGTGAAATTCCATGTTTCGCGCTTACCAGCCCTGAAGCAGGATCTGATGCAGGTGGTATTCCAGACCAAGGCATTGTTACCAAGGGGATGTTTGAGGGGAAAGAGGTTTTAGGTCTTGAAGTTACTTGGGATAAGCGTTATATCACTTTAGCACCAATTGCCACTGTACTTGGTTTGGCATTTAAGGTGTTCGACCCTAATGGCTTACTTGGTGGTAAGGAGTCATTGGGGATCACGTGTGCTTTAATCCCTAAATCTCACCCTGGTGTTGAACTTGGCAACCGTCATGACCCTATGGGCATACGCTTCTATAATGGCACCACTCGTGGCAACAAAGTATTTATCCCAATGGACTTTATCATTGGTGGCCAAAAAAATATCGGCCGTGGTTGGCAAATGCTTGTTAGTTGTTTAGGTGCAGGTCGAGGCATCTCATTGCCTGCATTGGGTGTATCGACAAGTCAAGTTGCGCTTAAATCTGCATCTGAGTATGCGGCTGTACGTGAGCAATTTGGACTGGCTATTGGTCAGTTTGAAGGGATCCAAGAAAAGTTAGCTGATATCGCTGGTAAAGCATATTTACAAGAATCCATGCGTGTCTTAACGACTGAAGGCTTGGGTATGGGTTTAAAACCATCGGTCGTTACCGCGATTGCTAAATACCACATGACAGAGCTTGGCAGAGATGTACTTGATTCTGCGATGGATATTTTGGCTGGTAAAGCGATTCAAACAGGGCCGCAAAATACGTTGGCAAGCGGCTATGTTGCGCAGCCTATAGCAATTACGGTTGAAGGGGCAAATATCCTTACGCGAAATTTAATGATATTCGGTCAAGGTGTGATGCGTTGTCACCCATATCTACAATCGATGGTTGAATCCATTCATAGTGAGCAACCTAATGCGGACAAAGAATTCAATAAAATCCTCAGAAAAACAGTTGGGTACAGCATAGGTAACGGACTTCGCGCTTTCAAGCTTGGTTTGTTTCCGTTTTTAGCTTCTGGTACCTCACGTTTACCTGAAGTAATACGATACGAAAAAGCGGCTCAGCAACTTGCATCAAAGCTTGCGGTATATGCTGATTTTTCTTTGTTGGTCCTTGGCGGCAAGTTAAAACAAGCTGAACTACTGTCTGCGAGATTGGGTGATGTAATGAGCTTTGTCTATGCTGCGATGGCATCAATTAGATATTATGAGCAAAAAGTGTCTGAGCAAGATAGGGCGCAGGCAGCACCTTATTTTCACTATGCGACCCGCTATGCGTTAATTGAAGCTGAGAATGCGTTACATAAATTTTTAGATAACTTCCCTAATAAGGCAGCACGACGCTTTATGCGTTTTGCAACAATGAACTTTACGCATCGCATGCCACAAATAAGCGACGATATGATCAGAGAGCTGGCAAAAGCTGCACAGTTTGATACTGACTTCAAACAACAGTTAACACATTTGGTTAAGCCAACAGAAGGTGATGGCCATCATATCAATGAACAAGCTTATAAAGCGAAAATGAGTTGTTTAGATTCATTGGCTAAGGTAAAAAGAGCGCTTAAAAAGCGTGAAATTAAAGCAGGGGTTACATTTAGTGACACGCTCAATAATGCGTTTGTTGGTAATGTTGTCAACGAGCAAGAATATGTCAAGTTGGTCGATTATAACCGCAAACGTGAAGTAGCGATTAGAGTAGATGAGTTCGACTTTGATTTAAATTTGATTGATGACTCAAAAGAGACTGAGTTGCTTAAATCAGCTGTAAATCAATAATTATTTAATCATATGCCCGTTTATTTATATAAGCGGGCGTTTCGTTTACACTGCATAAAAAAATGAACGGTTTTTTATGCAGCATCCTCTTTACACGCACTATCTAAATTCTCTCAACAAAGACAGTATTGATACTAAGGCCCTGTGGAATGGCTGTGGTACGCTGGAAAAATTTCAAGTCGGCAATAAGAAATATGCAGTTAAAATCTGCCAAGTGCCGGAAGATTTGGCCCATATTAATATTCAACAAACGGCGTTTTCTTTAAAAAGAAAAGTGAACAGTTATGTAAAAGAGCAATATTTTTACAGCCAGTTCGCAAAGGCATTGCCAGATGTTTGCTTAGCTCCAAAAGCGTTAGAATTAATAGAGTCTGATGGCACTTTCGTTACTTTATTGGAAGACTTCGAGCAAAATGGCTTTAGCAACATAGAGCTGGCCTCAAATACACACATCAAAGCGATGCTTAGTTGGCTCGCTTCATTTCATGCTAATTGGGTAGGGGAGAATTTAAACACTAAGCATTTTAGAGTGCTAGGCTTTGGAAATTATTGGCATCTTGGAACTCGACCCGATGAGTTTACAAAAATGCCTATGTCACCTTTAAAACAAGCAGCATATATAATCGATAAAACGTTGAATAATACTCGCTACAAAACGCTCATACATGGAGATGCCAAACTGGCTAATTTTGCATTTAATGAATTGCAAGTTATTGGCTATGATTTTCAACATGTAGGTTTGGGAAACGGTCTCAGTGATGTAATGCTGCTGTTTACAACAGTATTAGATGAGCGACAGATGGAAAGAAATGCTTCCAGTTTGTTAGACTATTATTTTTGCACATTAAAGCAGGCATTAAAGTCGTTGAATTCACCCATAGATAGCGAAGCCCTTGAGACTGAGTGGCGCAGTTGTTGGAGTTTCATATGGGCTGATTTTTATCGATTTTTATCTGGGTGGCGCCCTGACCATCCGAAAATTAACTCATACATGAAAGCACAAACGCAAATAGCGTTGAATAATTGTTAGGTAGTATATGGAATTTGCCATTTTAAGTGCCTTTTGTTGGGTGGGGTTCGACTACACCCGTAAAAGATTGTCTGCTCATTTTAGCGCCCCGATGATGTCTGTTGTTTTTAGTGCGCTGGTTTTACCTGCTTATTTTATCTATTGGACTGTTGCCAGTAGGGAGTTCCCTCAACTCAATTACTTTGCCCCGGCAACACTCAGTGGGGTTTTAGCAGGGATTGGCAGTGTATGTTTTATTCGCGCATTGGCTGTTGGAAAAGTTGCGCTGATGTTGCCGATGTTATGCCTTACTCCCGTCATTTCTGGCGCAGTTGCTTGGCTGTATTTGGGTGAGGCACTGAAATATGTGGAGCTCGTAGCTGTTACAATACTTGTTATCGCCTCATTCATTCTTCAAGGAGGTCGTTTTGCTATTCGTGAACCAGGATCGGGTTATATTGTCGTTACATCCTTTTGTTGGGGGCTCTGTATTGTTTTTGATAAACAGGCATTACTACATAGCGATGTCGACTTTCATATTCTATATGTGACTTTTATTGTGCTGGTGCTTAATTCTGTGTTGTACAGGCCCACGCTAGATTTAAAAGACATTCGTCGGTTTATGCCAACTTGGGTTGCAGCTGCGGTTTGCTTTTCAATGGCTGTTACCTTTCAATTTATCGCGCTGCAAAACATTCAACCGGGTATTTTAGAAGCGCTCAAACGCGCTATCGGGATCATCGGAGCTGGGCTAATTGGTGTTTATTTATTTAAAGAAAAATTAACCCCAACACAGTGGATTTGCGTTGGGGTTATCTTGTTCACGAGTGTTATATTCTCTCTTTAAGAGAAAAATTAGTTACACTTACCAACTTTGCTCCATACGTTTGTGAATACTGTTGGCTCTGCACCACGTGACCACCAAGTTGATTTGTATTCATAACCTTTATAAGAGACACGGTCACCAACACGGTAGAATGTCGATGCGCTCCACTCGCTAAGACCTGTACAACCAGGAGGTGTTACAGCATCCTCTACAGTTACTTGCTTAACGATTGAATCAAAGTCACCCGCTGAATTGGTTACTTTAAGTGTTACGCTATAAGTACCTGCTTGAGCATAAGTGTGCGTAGGTGAAGTTTGTGAACTACCGTTCCCATCACCAAACGTCCAATTGTAAGTACCTGCAGTCGATGCATTTGAGAAGGTTGCAGTTAAACCGCTTGTCGAGAACGAGAAGTCAGCTACTGGAACTGGGTCGCCACCGCCACCACAGCTTTGAGCTAGATAGTCGTAAGCCGCTTTTGCTTGGACAATACCGTGACCGTATGAAGTATCACGACCAGCTGCGCCTTTATCTTTTGCACTGGCATTAAGAGCAGCGCGGATTTCGGCATTTGAACAAGTAGGGTAGTTACTCCATACTAGCGCAGCTACACCAGAAACATGTGGTGTCGCCATTGACGTACCACTGATACTTCTGTAACCGCCGTTGTTCCATGTTGAGTTTACGCCAACACCAGGGCCTGCAATTTCAACTTGGCTGTTGTACTGTGAGAATGACGCTTTATTTTCTGAGCTATCTACTGCGGCTACAGAAACAACATTGTCATAAGATGCTGGATAACTTAGAGAGCTGTTACCACCGTTACCCGCTGCAGCAATGTGAAGCATGCCGCGCTGATAACTTTGGTCGAATGCATTGCGTTCTGCTGTTGAGCTGCCACTACCGCCTAAGCTCATGCTAGTGATGTGTGCACCAGCGGTTTCACACTGATTAATTGCTTCAATTAGATCTGAGCCGTAAGCCCAGCGTCCTGAGTCATTAAATACTTTAACGATGTGTAGTTTAAGATTACCTGATGCATTCACACCAACCACACCAGTACCATTGCCACCTAGCGCAGCGATAGTACCTGCAACGTGGGTACCGTGCCCGTGACCATCGTTATGCCAAAGACCCGTATCATTTGAGCCGTAACCGTCGTCACCTGTAACGCCAGCGCTAACTAGGTCTTCGTGGCTGCGCATGTAACCTGTATCCATGATACACACTTTACGGTTAGCAGCTGCTGCATCGCTTACTAATTTTGCCTGAACCATGTCAATACCATATGGTGTTGACTCAGCAAAAGGCGCGATTTCTGCATCGATAAGCTCTGGTACGTAGCGTTTTGGATCGACTTCTACAGTAACGACGTTACCATCTTTTTCAAGTGATGATAATTGCTCTGGAGTTAGCTCCATAACTACCGCGTTTATGCTTGGTAGTGTTTTAATCGCTTGAGCGTTGATGTTGTTCGCAAACAAGCTTAAAGACTGTGATTTATAATCTACTAACTCTGCTTCTGACAATGCGACTGGAAATGCATTTGCCATAGATTCTTCTTTTAATGTGACGATCATGCGTTCAGATGTTGCTGCATGTGCAGTCGCAGCACCAAGCGCAGACGCAACGCCAAGGGCAAGTAAAGTGTATTTCGTGCTTGTTAGAATGTTATGTTTCATTTTGTTTGTCCTAGTTACATGTTGTTAACCAATTTAACTAAAACAGGTATTACAAAAGCTGTCAATAGTACAAAAAATACTCTCAAAAAATAAATGGTTAATATTTCTATAACCAAAACTTAATTTGAAATGAAAATTTAATTAATATGGGGGTGCTAGATAAAATTGTGTAAGATTGGCTAAAAAAAGGTCAAAAATTTAATTCTTCGTTTAGTGTCATAATTGTGTAGTTTTTCTTTTGATTGACAAATTGTGAAAAGTCTATTTGATTTAGGTTATCGTCATGTATTGCTTTGTAAATTGCCTCAAAAGTATGGTTGTAGGGCCTAAATATTGCTACTTTCTGTGTACCAATATAGTTGACTAGACCGTACTGATACTTTTTAAGCTCAATGAGCAAGTAGCCACCCAAGAGTACATGACCTCCAATAGAGACATCTAATTTGTCTTCATGTCCATGATCCCAATTTATACCACCAATTTTTAATTTTTCTCTGACCCCCAATTCGATAGCTGCCTGATTAACTCCATAGGCAATCGCATCATTGGCACACCAGATCAACTCGACTTCGCGATACCTTCGTAACAAACCTCTCGCTAACTCATGCGCTCTTTTCTTTGACCATTGAGCGTCGACTTTATCAATCACTTTGATGTGAGAGAGTCGATTCGTGTAGCTTAGTAATCCTTGTTCTCGCTCAAGCGCAGCATTTGTAGCCACGTCTCCAAGAAAAGCTAACATCGAGCGTGATTCGGTACCACTGACAGGAGACTGAGTTAGTTGAACTAACTCTCTAGCCAATGCTTTTCCTGCTTGGTAATTATCAGGCAATATTGCCCCTTTAATTCCGAAGCCTTTAGCACTCAGCCTGTTGATTTCGAGCTGTGTAGGACTGTTTAACAAAAACAAGATGTTTGGATGCGTTTTTGTTGAGTTGAGTAAAACTTCAGTAATAACGCGTTTTTCATCAACCAGTATAATGTAGTCTGTATCTGATTCTAGAGCTTGCTTCGTTAGTTGCTTCATTAATATATGGTTGCGTTCGGCGTATAAGATATTGAGGTCAATATTGGTATCTTGTGCCACAGCGTTCATAACTTTTGAAACGTTTAACCAAAAGTTGCCTGTGGGGTTGAGTCCACTTGATCCGGGATTTACAAAAGTGACCTTAAGAGGCTGGCGTGTTTTTTGTTCAAGTGCTTGTGTTACAGGTAAACAAAAAGCGTTAACTAACACGATGAATATTAAAACTTTTTTAATCGAAAAAATCATATTTTTCATCGCTCATTTTTTACCTTGAATGCAAAGCTGATTTATATATACTAGCCCAAACTTTAAGGGGAGTGTTATGAAGTTTATTCTTGTTGTTCTACTGTTTTTTAGCTTTGCAGTGTGCTCGCAGACAAGTGAGCTTAATCGACTTATGAAAAAAATGGGTCATGAGTATAAATTGGCTATCAAAGCACAACAGCAAGACGCCATGATAGCGCATTTAGATAAATTTATAGCATTGGTTGAACAGGCCAAGGAACAGCGCTTTAATGAAGATAAGAAAGCAAAGTCGATCGAAGGCTTAAATCGCACTATTAGGCTTGCAGAAAAAGCCATAGCACTTGCTAAAAACGCGCAATCGAGTCGAGCTCGTGAAGTTTTACTTGAAATCGATACCCTCAGAGAGGAGTACCACAAATTACATGAGCCACCGAGTATTTGGCAGCTTCTTTTTGGCAGCTAGTCGAAGAAAATCAGGTGTTGAGCTTGAACGATAAAGCTCCCTTCTTCCATCTACTTTTAATATAAAAATCAACAGAAGCAATGACCTGTGTTGATTTTTCTTCTGCCGTTGATAATCAAGTGAGCGTCTTAGTAAACTTTTTATGGTTTAATGGCTGTTTATTACTACACTCTAGTCGGATACCTATCTGAAAAGAACGATGTTAAATGTAGTGATATTGACTCACTGAGGCATGTTGAATGAGAAATCTAGCTTAGTTGAGTTATCACATGAGGTTATATTTAAGAAGTCTCGGCCTCTTGCTTTGATAGGCACTCTAATCATTAAAATGTGAAAAGGGATAAATCAATGAGACTTCTTCATCCTGTTAGTGTTGCTGTCGCGATTGCACTTGGCGGAGCAGCTTATCTCGCGCTGCAAGCGCAAACATTAACGCCTTACGAGCGTAAAGCAGAATTTCTAGAGAAAAAAGCGCAAGCTAAATCACAGTCACCTAAACGATATGATAAACCCAAAGAGGCACAAGAGTTTTATGTTCTTCAAAGGCTTCCTGTAGGTGAAACGACACTCCCTGTAGAAAAGTATTCAGAGGCACTGAAGCAAATTAAGCAAATGACACACTTTTCTATACCTTCAAATAGTGTTATTGCTGACTATACGCCTCAATTGAATGCGCCGGATGGACAAAATCAAGAGCTAGGGCAGTGGCAGGAACTTGGACCTGGAAATATTGGTGGACGCACACGAACTTTAATTATCCATCCTACCAATCATGATATTATGTATACAGCTGGGGTCGCTGGTGGGGTCTGGAAAACAACAGATGCGGGCGCATCATGGCAGCCTTTAAGTGATTTGGCTACCAACCTCGCTGTTACCACTCTGACATTTGACCCAAGTAATTCAGATATTTTATATGCGGGAACAGGTGAAGGCCTATTCAATTTTGATGCGCTCCGTGGTGACGGTATTTTCAAATCTGAAGACGCCGGTGCTACTTGGACTCAAATGTCTAGCACTGCAAGCAATACAGATTTTCAATATGTAAATAAAATTGTTTTTAGTCCAAATAATGCCAATACGCTCTATGCAGCGACGCGTTCGGGGGTTCACAAGTCTTCAGATGGTGGGGCTAGCTGGGAAACGAAGTTTGTACCACAAGGTGCACCAGTCGGCTGTACAGATCTCAAGCTTATATCTCAGTCCAACACCGATGTTTTGCTGACTGCATGCGGTTCATTTAGTACCGGAGGCGTGCACAGGAGTGCTGATGCAGCAGAGAGTTGGACGCAGGTGATTGCTGGTACTAATCAAGGTAGAACAACGATTGCGGTGGCCCCGTCAGATAACAATATTATTTATGCTCTGGCAGCGAATCGCAATGATCATGCAATGGATGCAGTCTACAAGTCTACCGATATGGGGGTTACTTGGGTAACGACGGTAACAAGAGATACAGCTGATAGGTTTACAAGTGTGCTGCTTAGTAACCCTTATTTTGGGTTGTTGGACTTGTGTACAGGTGGCACTGCTCAATCGTTTAATCAGGGCTGGTACGATAATATAATTGCTGTTGACCCTATTAATCCTGATGTAGTTTGGACTGGGGGTATAGATACATTCCGCTCAGATGATGGCGGTCAAACATTTGTGCCTGCCAGTATTTGGTGGCTAAGCCCCACAAATCCTCAATATGCCCATGCAGATCACCATGAGTTTGTATTCCACCCAGATTATGATGGGATAAATAATACGACCTTATTCGTGGCCAATGATGGTGGTATACAAAGAACAGACAATGCCCTTGGTGGGCGCTTAACGATTGATGAAGTGTGCGGTAATGCGAATGCGGATGCGAGCCAGCGCGTGAGTTGGTCAACACTGAATAATGGTTATGCAGTGACACAGTTTTATCATGGCACGGTTAAACCAAGTGGTACCAGCTACTTTGGAGGTACACAGGATAACGGTACACTGGTTGGTGAAGATGGCGGCTTTAATAGTTGGGTTGAAATATTAGGCGGTGATGGAGGTTGGACTGCGATAGATCCGACTGATCCCAATATTCTTTTTGCAGAAACTACAGGTTTATCATTACGTAAATCAACTGACGGCGGACAAAGCTTCGCTAGCTCGGTAAATGGAATATCTGGTGATAGTGGCTTCCCATTTATCACACGTTTTGAAATGGCACCCTCTAACTCACAAGTTTTATGGATCGGTGGCAGCCAGCTTTGGCGCACAGATGATCAAGCTGCAAATTGGTCAGCGGCATCCAGCGCGTTGAATGGCTCAGTTTACTCAATCGCAATAGCGCCAAATACTGAAACCGCAGTTGCTGCTGGTACAAATGGCGGATCTATTTACGTGTCTTACCAAGCTGACCAAGCTACATCTACTTCGACATGGACAACCGCAACACCAGAATCAGGTGTAACGATCAGCTCTCTGGCATTTGACCCTACCGATAATCAAGTTATCTATGCCACTGTATCAAATTTCAATGCAACACATGTATGGAAGTCAACGGATGGCGGTCAAAATTGGCAAGCCAGTGATAACGGCCTGCCGAATATTCCTGCGATGACAATTGCAGTAGACCCACAAAATACACAAAGATTATTTGTTGGTACGGACTTAGGGGTATTTGTTTCCGTTGATGGGGGACAAAATTGGATGGCTGATGGCACAGGTCTTGCGAATACTAACATTGCTAAGCTTGCTATCAAGGGTAATGAATTGTTTGCATTTACCCACGGGCGCAGTGCGTACAAAGTGTCAATAAGTAATCAAATTGAACGTACTTTTTCAACTGATGAAGACACACAAGTGAGTATAGGGTCCGCTTTTGTTGATAACCTTTCTAGCGCATTCGCTTCTGTCGAAATAGTGCAGATCCCTGATAACGGTATGCTAATGCTAGGTGAAAATAAACTAGAGCAGGGTGCCGAAGTGGCGTCTGGGGATTATGCGAATGTAATGTATATGCCTAATGAGAACTATTTTGGAAATGATACATTTATATTCCAAGGTATGACCGCAGATACGCAACCTGAGCCAACAAATGATACGCTTCCTGAAAATCAGTTTGCAGTTAGCATCACAGTAAACTCAGTTAATGATGCGCCGATTATTGAGCCTCTTGAAGATATTGATCTGTTCATCGGTGAGCTCGCTGAAGTGGACTTTAATAGCAAGGTTGAAGATGTAGAAGGCAGTGCGCTCTCGCTTCAACTGGAACCGTCTGTGCCTGGCATGTCGTTTATTGATGGGGTACTAGCGGGAAGACCATTCACTGAGTTTGCCGCAGATATGACATTAACAGTCAGTGACGGCGAGCAGGAGAGTCAGACAACTTTTGCATTAAGCATCGCCGAAGCACCTGAACGCGCCCCCGTGATTGATCAGGGGCAGACATTTGAAGTCATGGAAAATAATGAAGCCGGGGTGTCTATTGGCTTACTTAGCTTTACGGATCCCGATCCGGACATATCGCCTGTAGAGAGTTTCATGATTTTAGATGAAGTCCCCTTTACGATTCAGTCTACCGGTGAAATCATCGCCACTATGGAACTAGATCACGAAATGCAAAGTCAATACAGCTTCTTTGTTCGCGCGATGGACTCATTAGGTAATTATTCTGACTACACCGAAGTGGTTGTTGAAGTACTGGACGAGTTAGGCGATGAAGATGTAGCACCCGTTATTAAAGATGAGCAGAAGTTTGAAGTTACAGAAAACTCAGCGATTGATACGATAATAGGCGTATTGGAGTTTGAAGATCCAGACCCTGATGACTCACCGATTGCTTCATTCACGATTCTAGGGAATGTTCCATTTGATATTGATGAAAATGGTAACATCAAAGTCACTGACTCGATAGATTTTGAGACACAATCTATGTTTGTTTTTGTGGTTAAGGCAATCGACACTGATGGCAATGAATCTGATTATGTTGAGGTTAAAGTTGAAGTTATTGATGTCCCGGATGATGAGGAGAACCCTGATCGCGTTCCATCAATTCCAAGTGGGCAAACATTTGAAGTACTCGAAAATGCAGCCTTAGGCACAATCATTGGTCAATTAGAGTATTTTGATCCAGATCCAGATGTATCGCCTGTTGATGCATTTATGGTGATTGGTAATGCGCCGTTTAGTGTTGCCAGTAATGGCGATATCGTCGTTCAAGGTGAGTTGGACTTTGAGTTTCAAAGTGTGATTCGTTTTGGCGTAAGGGCACAAGATTCATTTGGCAATGTATCAACTTATACAGAAGTCACGGTTAACTTAATTGATGTTAGAGGTAATGATGACGATGATCAGGATGGTGATTCGGGTTCATTGGGCATTTTAGCATTGTTGAGCTTACCATTGGCTTGGCTCAGAAGACGTAAACGTTAGAAATGTAATACCAAGAAAGCGGCGAAAGTCGCTTTTTTTAAGCGTTTTCTAAAAATAAATGAACTAGTAAAATAAAGAGGTAAGAGGATAAATGAGCACTTTGTTGAAAAAGCGCTCTTACTGCGATAGAGGTAATTAGCGTTTTTTCTTCTTATTACCTTGTACAGCTTTGAATCGTGGATTTGTTTTACAAATCACGAAAACACGTCCGCGGCGCTTAACGACTTGACAACCTGGTCTTTTTTTTGCGCTTTTTAATGAACTTAGAACTTTCAACTTATGCTCCTTAGTATATTTGTTACACCATGCTGGCGTTTTACACCACCGCTTATTGCAGTGGTGTAAATTAAAAACCAGATCTTACTTAGTTGAAGCAGATAGGTTTTTGAAACGGCGGTTGAACTTAGCAACACGACCATCGCTAGCAACGATTTTCTGTTTACCAGTGTAGAATGGGTGCGATGCGCTTGAAACATCGATCGGCACATATGGGTACTCAACGCCATCGATTTCAACAGTTCTATCAGACTTGATAGTTGAACCAACGATAAAGTACTTGTCTACTGCCGTGTCATGAAATGCAACAGCTTGATAATCCGGGTGGATATTTGCTTTCATAGTAAATTTAAACCTTACGAAATGTGATAACGTCACAAATGGTATTCTATTTGAGAATGGTTTTCAATTGCTTATCTGAAATTTTTTTTACACTTTTTGTCTATTGATTATACGAATAAGCAAATTGTTACTGGATCTTCAATATCAGACTGTTATAACTAGAGTCGAGATTGAGAAAGAGGACAACACTGTGAGCGAAGAATCACAACAATTAGATAACAGTGTCATTGCGGAACTGCAAAATAGGGATCATTCGACGCTAGCTCAGCAATTAGATGAGTTAAGTTGCGAACACAGTGACATTATTGAGTTGTTAGCCCAATATCAAGTTTTGAGTGAACAAGATGATGACGATAAATTTGATACTTGGTATGACAATTTATGTGAAGATAAATTGAGGGTATTGAAAGGATTTGAATTATACAGAGCGCATTACGAGCAGTTACAATCTGTAGAAAATGATTAATCTAATTTAGCTTACCCCTTAACTATAAAGCCGCTGAGAGTAATCAAAGCGGCTTTATTTTAATCAAAAAAATATCAACTTAGATAAATCTAGTTATTCTATCTTTTAGTTTATAAATCAAATATTACACTCTAACTACAAAAATGTGCTACCTCACAGATAAGTCATACTTTTGAATAACGCTGTCTATATACTTGTATCTTAATGAATCTTGCTGTTCGTGAGCTGCATTGTGACTTAAGGCTTTATTAAGAAGTTTTAGTGCTTCATGCAGTAATAAGCGATGCTCAGGGGGGATATTATTACTGGTTCTATCGTCAGTTAAAGAGTCAACGATTGAGCGACCTAGGTCAATAAAAACGACTTCTTCTACAGCCCCATTTTGACTAATTACCCCGTATTTACTGCAAAGAAACTGTTGCCATACTTGCTGAATATGCTCTATTACATCATCGCCAAATTTGTCGTCTTCACTGACAATACCTTTATCAGCGCAGGCTTTTAGCGTGGTTATGTATTTGTTTTGGAAAAGCTCGTAAGCATGACTAGAATGCTCAACTGCGTGTTTCATTAACATTTGACCCCAGTCAAGCGCACCTCTAGGGTAGTAGTCAGTGACTTCTATACACTCGTATAAGCCAAGGTATGAGCTACATTTTATTAGATTTTCAATGCTGTAACTTGCGTTTGGAAAGACGCTACTTTCTTGCCACATGTGCAGTTGGTCGTGTTCAATTTTCAATAATGCGCATAGTTCGCTGGCATCATAAAAGTTTGACTTCAAATATTCAGATAATCGCATAGTGATACTGGTTATTTATACAGTTGTTTTAAGTTTGTATGATTTTTATCACTTAAGCAAGAAATTTTCTAAATCTTGCTCTTTTACCCTCGGCATACTGAGTCAATTGTGATAAAACATGTCGTATATAAACAATTATCTAAAAATTGCATGCGAAGTATACAAACGATAAGAAAAGCTAGCCTAATTACGGCCATCAAAACTCCATATCTCATGTCAGGTGAAATTGATCTACAAGCGTACGACGCATTAGTAGAGATGCAGATTGCTGCGGGTGTCGACGGTATTATTGTCGGCGGCACAACTGGCGAAGGTCAACTCATGAACTGGGAAGAACATTTGATGCTTATTGCACATAGTGTCAATAAGTTTTCAGACAAGCTGGTAATTGTTGGTAATACAGGTAGTAACAACACACGAGAAGCCATCAAGGCAACCGAGTATGGTTTTGCTTCCGGTATGGATGCAGCTTTACAAATAAACCCATACTATGGTCGCACTTCTGATGCCGGCGTATTGGAGCACCTTAATCGAGTACTTGAAATTGGTCCCGCGTTCATCTACAACGTGCCTGGCCGAACAGGACAAGATTTGACGCCAGATGTTATTGAGCCTCTTTCCAAACATAAACACTTTATTGGCATGAAAGAATGTGCTGGTAATGAGCGAATTGCTCACTATGAAGCGAAAGGGATTGCGTGTTGGTCAGGCAATGATGACGAAGCACATGATGGCCGCCATAAATTTCAATCGCATGGTGTGATCTCGGTGACATCAAATTTGGTACCTAAACTATTTAGACAATTGATGGATACGCCAAATGAAACACTGAACAAGGATCTACAACCATTAATGAGTTGGTTGTTTTGTGAGCCCAATCCAATTGCTATCAATACTGCTTTAATAATGACAGGTGCTGTAAGCCCAGTATTTAGGCTGCCATATGTTCCACTGAGTAAGGAGCAGCAGATAGAAGGCCAAAAGTTAATTAATGCGGTAGATGAGCAATATATTGTTGGTGGAAAGGCAAATTTAGTGGATGAGACGCTACTTAAGCTTTGTTAATCCAAATAATTGACGTATAATCTGCGACCCTTCAGTATTGGTCGCAGGTTTACCGTTATGAATTTTAAATCGTTTAGTTTTCCAGAGCCTTTATTAAAAGCCTTAGATGAAATTGGCTTTACAGAGCTCACACCGATCCAACAGGCGGCCATCCCTGTGATCAGAAAAGGTCATGATGTGCTTGCGACAGCACAGACTGGTACAGGTAAAACAGCTGCCTTTGCCTTACCGGTAATCCATAACCTATTAAAGGGTACGTCAACTAAATCACCTCGCGCTTTATTTTTAGCACCGACTCGAGAGCTTGCAGAGCAAATCGCTAATAATTGTGAATCATTCACAAAGCATACTGCGTTGCGCACTGTTGCTGTGTTTGGAGGCGTGAACGTTGATGGTCAAACCCAACGATTAGCACAAGGTGCAGATATCGTTGTTGCTACACCGGGTAGGTTATTAGATTTAGTTAGATTAGGTAGTGTTGATTTAGCAAATATCGAGCATTTGGTGCTTGATGAAGCTGATCGTATGCTGGATATGGGTTTTATCGATGAAATGCAGCGTGTAATTGCCCTTGCGAAAGAAGACAAACAGCTATTGTTGTTCTCAGCAACTTTCCCATCTGCAGTAAAACAATTTGCCAAACAAGTACTAAAAGAGCCTAAGCTCGTTCAAACTGCACCAGAGAACACGACGGCAGAAACAGTACGTCATGTGGTATATCCAGTTGAACAACAACGTAAAAAAGAGCTTTTATCTGAGCTTATTGGTAAGAAAAATTGGCAGCAAGTTCTGGTTTTCGTCAATATGAAAGACGATGCAGACACAATTGTAAAAGAGTTGGAGCTCGATGGTATTGCTGCGACTGTTTGCCATGGTGATAAAAAGCAGGGGGCGAGACGTCGTGCGCTCAGAGAGTTCAAAGAGGGTAAAGTTCGCGTCCTTGTTGCGACTGAAGTAGCGGCCCGAGGCATTGATATTGAAGGCTTACCTCGCGTAGTTAACTACGATTTACCATACCTGCCTGAAGACTATGTACACAGAATTGGTCGTACGGGTCGCGCAGGAAACTCTGGTCAAGCAATCTCATTTGTTAGCCGAGAAGAAGAGCAGTTTTTACTGCATATTGAAGCTTTGATTGGCCAAAAGATAAAGCGTTACTACCTGCCTGGCTATGAAGTCGCTAGTCGTGAAAACTTAATTGATAACTTGAGTAAAAAACCGAGCCATCAAAGACGTAAAGTTCGTACTAATAGACCTAGCAACCAAGCGAGTGGTGAAGCTCGCGTTAAAAACCGCAGTAAAATCAGCTCAGTGAGAAGCAGGTTGAAAGGCGTGAAACTTAAGCTTGATAAGTAGTTATTTAAGCTAACAGCACTAAAAGGAAGCGAGCAAATAGCTCGCTTTTTTTGTGTTCATAAAATGTTTCTAAACCAGATTTAAGCATTACAATCTGAGCAGTGAAGTATGCAAAAAGCAGCCAGCTAAAAGACTTGGCTGCTGATGGGAGAATTGATTTGATGTTTTTTATTTAAAACTGAATTGAATAATCAACAAATATGGTTCGGCCTTATGTATTGTGGTTTTCAGTATTAAATCCAATGAACCTTTCTAGCCTCACTTCGGGGACTTTATCGAAAATATTTCGCGTCCCGATGGTAAAACTGCCGTTATTATCGCTTTGATAGTTAAATCCCAGATCGACTTCTGTAGCGGATGCATAATCATCCAACTCTCTACTAGCCACTTCGTCTTCATTTGTTTCGCCTTTAAATCTATCGAGATATCTCGCAGCGATATAGGCACTATATTCATCGGTCATATAGGTTATTTGAGAGTTAACTCGGTATTGCGCCCGAATTACATAGCCTACACGATCATACTGAGGCTGATTAGGGTTTGCACGGCTGTCATAGTTTAACGTATAGCTACCATCTAAGGTAAATCTGAGCTCCCATGTCATCAAAGTCTGCACTTGCATTAAAGGTTAGATCTAGCCCAGAGGTCTCTACGCCGACCATATTTATATAGCCAAAACCAACAAAGATGATTTGGCCATTGGTATCTCTGTTAATATAAATTTGCTTAGGGTTATAACTGTCTAGCGCGTTAGCATGGCTCAAATCAATTACATCTTGCGGCTCTATTCTCGAAACTTGGTTTTTTATTTCGATGTGCCAGTAATCAATTGTGATGGCTGTATTTACTGTGATGGAGAATTGCTCAGATGTTTCTGGTTTTAAATTAGGTGTATCCAGTGCTGTTGCAGGTAGGTTTTGTGTATCACAAGTTGTGTTAGGGCAATTAGTTAAATTGTAATAGCCAGTACTTGCATCACCCACTAATCGATTTAAGCCAGCGACTCTACGTACATTGACGCTACTTGATAACTCTCCTGCATCTGGCAGACTGTATTCGTCATAACAGCTCGCAGCTTTGACGACTAATTCATCGAATAAAGGCAGATCTATCTCGATATATGCGCTTTGTAATCTCGCTCTCCAATCATATCGCCACCAAAAGAGCTGACTACATTACCATTTTCTAGTCCTGCGTTAGACTGTGCATCCATTTCATAAGTTATCTGTGTTTGTCTGTATTCAGCACCAATCGCATAGCCTACTTCGCCACTGCGATATGCAGTATGACAGATATTGTCCAATGTTTATCCCGAGGCGTTGCCTCCGGGTACAATGGGCCTATTTAATAAATTCATGTATCAGGTAACTGCCAAGATTGCATTTCTACCAGTCGGCTTTTGGTACGCTCAAATTCAAATGCTAATAACTCTCCGGTATAGAGATTATTTAGGGCACATAGTGAAGAAATAACAATGAGCTTTTTACGGTCATAAAATTCATCAATAAGTGCGATAAAACGCCTTGCCTCATCATCAAATTGCTTTGCTTCAAATGCAGGCTTCGCTCTCATATAACCATCTTCTATGCCTTGAACAACTGAGCTGTCTACTGCTGAGCACCCCATTGCGGGTATATTTTTAACGAAAATTACGTCATAGTCTTTTGCTAGTTGAATATAGTCTTGGGTTGCACGCGGTTCAGCACACAACGCTAGAAATTCTATTAATAAGCCAGCTTTACATTCACCCAAGATCTCTACAGGTCGGTTTTCAATATTGATGTTGGTCAGTTTCTCCGAGCCACCCAGTGATGAAAAAAGAGATGAAAAACCCAACTCATCATTTTCGAAAAAAAAGTTTGCTGAAAAACCATTTGCAAATCTGTGGTCATTTTCTCCGCAAATATTGACCAGTTTGCAATGGGCCAAGATTAAATCAATAGTCGGTTCGAAACGGCTTCTTTGGAGGCCATTTTTGTATAGCTCATTAGGGTGCGAATTAGAGGTTGCAACAAATACAATGCCCGCTTTGAAAAACGCATCTAAAAGACCTGCTAGTATCATGGCATCACCTATATCTTTTACAAAGAATTCGTCGAAGCAAAGTACTTTAGTGTGTTTGGCCCATTGTTTGGCAATCACGTTTAATGGATTCTTTTTTCCTTGGATCTCTTTAAGCTGCTGGTGGATTATTTGCATAAAGTGATGGAAGTGAAGCCGTTGCTTGCGATTACTCCCCAAAGTGTCAAAAAACATGTCCATTAGCATGGACTTCCCTCGTCCAACAGGTCCGAAAAGGTAAATTCCTTTTGTGCGATCCGAAAATTCAATTTGATTGCTAAGCTTGTCTAGTTCATCAATGGCTGTAACTTGCGCTGGATCGAAAGTTAAAGTGTTGCTTTCTATAAGTTGATTATATTTATCTAAAAGGCGGTACATAAGCAGTGGGGTAGGGAGTTTGAATTCTATAATACGTTGAGTTGCGTGAGAGATAAAGTTAAGTAAACGATTAAAGTTTTGCTAAAATAACTCTGCTTCTAATAATGAGGTAAATTAAAAGCCAATTACATGACAAATTAGATTATGTAAAATTGGCTTTAGATTTGTATTTCCGATACAAAGATAACTGGTTTTATTTGTAAGGGCTTAAATCAGTTTGTTCAGTTTCGCAAACCTGTTTAATGACAGGGTGTTTGGCCATTTCACGAAGGTATTTTGCTAAATATTCAAATTGAAGTGGCGGTGTATTTA
The DNA here is from genome assembly GCF_001625685.1 of Pseudoalteromonas luteoviolacea CPMOR-1. Lineage (GTDB taxonomy): Bacteria > Pseudomonadota > Gammaproteobacteria > Enterobacterales > Alteromonadaceae > Pseudoalteromonas > Pseudoalteromonas luteoviolacea_K. Next base: position 123,288 of record NZ_AUYC01000038.1, read on the forward strand.
ACTCATCGGCCCAAATACATAGCATAAATAAATAGCAATCACAGATAGTGAATTGTTCATTTACTACATAGTTTTTACCTGACAAGTGCCTATTCACAATAGTAAACATGTCAGTGAGGCGAGTTTGCTGGGTTTTAATGATATCGTCATACATCAAAGCGCTTTGTGTATGGCGCTCAGGGTAAAAATATATCATTAATTCAGCTTGTATTGTCGTTGTAAAGTACATTAACCACTGATAAAAAACACCTTTTTGCACAGGGTCAGTAGGTATCAACTGACTTTCAGGGTGTTTCTCTGCAAGATATAAGCATATTGCACCGCTTTCAAATAGCACAAACTCATCATCTACAAGTGTGGGGATCCTGCCTGTAGGGTTGAGTCTTAAATATTGTGCAGATTTTTGAGCGTGTTTTTTACGGTCAACAAGTTCTAGTTGGTACGGCACTTTGAGTGCTTCTAATACAAAATGTGGAGCGAGACTGGCATTGCGAGGGTAATAAAACAAAGTGTACATAACTGGCCTTATCATCAAGTTTTTTATTGGTGAGAAAGCTCCTTTTACGGTTATTCCTTTAGGACTTTAGGACAGCATTTGAATAATAACAAATGCTTTGACGTATTTTTATTCAAAAATTTAAATCGCCCAAAGGAAGTTAACAAGATTAACCAGGGGTTTCTCTGCCGTTAATAATTTTACCTTAAATAGGAAAGTTATCTACGTATTTAATTATATGTAGCAAAAATAATGAATAAAGTAATTAGAGGCATTTTTTAGAGGTATTAAGAACAGAAAGGTGAGAGCATTTTTGCAGTTGCAAAAATGCTCTTATTATTAATTAGGGCGTGTAATATATTGGTGAATTCGGTCCTACAGGTAGACCAAATCCAAATACCCAGATGTAGAATAGTGCCACCCAACCGACAAAGAAGAACATACTGTAAGGCAGCATAGTCGCGACCAAAGTACCTATTCCCATGTCTTTTTTGTATTTTGTTGCGACAGCTAAGATAAGTCCGAAATAACTCATCATAGGCGTGATCAAGTTAGTTACAGAATCACCGATACGATAAGCTGCTTGAATTGTTTCTGGCGCGTAACCAACAAGCATTAACATCGGTACGAAAATCGGTGCAGTTACAGCCCACTGAGCTGAAGATGAGCCTAAACATAGGTTAACCATTGCGCACATCATAATGAACAAGATGAATACTTCTGGACCAGTAAGATTTAGGGCTTGCAGTAGCGCAGCGCCATTGATAGCCAAAATAGTGCCGAGGTTGGTCCATTTAAAGAACGCCACAAATTGAGCAGCGAAGAAAACAAGCACAATATACATACCCATTGAGCTCATGCTCTTACTCATTGCATCAATGACATCACGGTCAGTTTTCATAGTGCCGACTACACGACCATATACAAAACCTGGGATTGCAAATGTTACAAAAATGAGGACAACGATACCTTTTAGGAATGGGGAGCCAGCTACAGCACCTGTCTCTGGGTGACGCAGAATGCCATCTTCTGGCACGATAGTTAGCGCTAAGATGCTACATACGATAAGTAGAGAAACACCAGCCCACTTTAGACCGCTTTTTTCTTTAGCAGTTAAGTGCTGAATGTCGTTTTCTGATAAATCAACGCTTGCGTCATCTGGATTGTATTTTCCAAGGCGCGGCTCAACAATTTTTTCAGTCACTAAAGTACCTACAATGGCAATTAAGAAAACTGAAATCATCATGAAGTACCAGTTTGCTTCAGGACCTACATGATAGGTTGGGTCAATCATCTGTGCTGCGGGTGTTGTGATACCAGCTAGCAACGGGTCGATTGTGCCAAGAAGTAGGTTTGCACTGTATCCGCCTGAAACACCTGCAAAAGCCGCGGCAAGACCAGCGAGAGGGTGTCTACCAAGACTGTGGAAAATCATGGCAGCTAGTGGAATAAGCACAACGTAACCAAGCTCAGACGCGGTATTTGATAAAATTGCCGCAAAGACAACCATAAAGGTTACAAGGCGTTTAGATGCGCCCATGACCATACCACGCATTGCAGCTGATAGCATACCTGAATGCTCAGCAACACTTACACCAAGTAGCGCCACCAATACCGTACCAAGTGGTGCGAATCCAGTAAAGTTGGTGACAAGGCCTGTCATTATTTTTTGTAGGCCCTCTGCACTCATCAGGCTAACTACTTCGATGACACCGTCAGCATCACGTCCTTTAGCTCCCTCTGGACGAGGGTCAATTGCACTCAAGCCCATCCAGTCGGCAATGCCACTGAAGACCACGATTGCAACACACAAGATTGCAAAAAGGGTGATTGGGTGTGGGAGCATGTTCCCTAAAAACTCTACGGTTGCCAAAAAGCGATTGAATAAGCCGCTTTGTTGTTCTGGCGCTTGAGAGTTTTTATTCGCTTTAGTCTCTACTGCATTCGACATAGCAAGTTTTCTCGGTTCCAAAAAATGCGACATACCATATCACTTTTTCATTCAGCGGTCATTTATAAAAGTTAACTCAAGGTGAAAATGAGATAAAATTACAACTATCGGTGACGAAGAGCGGTCAATATTTATGATGTAAGTAAGTACTCTGTTTTGCCTGCATAAATATTGTTCTATTCAGGTTGAAGGTTATGTTTTTTAATTTTTTATTCTGATTTTTGAGGTTGATTGACGCCTTTAAAAAGCAGTGGATATTGACGACATTTATTTCCAATATGGTCATCAGCCATAATTTGCTGGCAGATACGCTCGATGTCATCATCTGCTGCAAGGATCCACTCTAGGTGTTCAATGGTGCGCTTAAGTCCTTTTTTTAAATAAGCTTGCTGTTGGTAGTATTGACAATTAGCTTTAATCACGTCAATAGCGGTTGGATTTTTCCTTAAGGCGTCGACGACCTGTTTCATATATGTTTGTGATGACTGTGTAGTCGCTCTGTTTCTATTTCTAGTCATCTAACATACTCGCAATGTAATTAATTTTTTTCATGAAATCGGTTTTTTGAGATTCTTTGTCATAATTAAATTGGTATGTGTTATGAAAGCCAAACCTTAAAAAAACCCCACTGCCTTTTAAATAAATTGTGTAACCATCGGGATCCGAAAAAGCGGTGATACCTTCAAACTGTTTTCCTTGTTCATAATCTTGACCTTGTTGCCTGATATGTTCGTACACTTTTAAGATGAGGTTGCTATTTAGTTCATTCTTCATATTTCACCAAATATCTGAAACTGATTGTTAATATTACTATCCGGGCGGATTAACGGATCAGTTTTGATATGGCTTTAAAGTGAGGATGTTTTGCATCTTTAATCATGTCAAATAGCACACTTTCTAAACTCATAATCACTGCCCCATCATGCCTTAATTGTTCAATTGCCCATGTTTTATGTTGGGGGTTTCTGGAAGCTATCGCATCTGCAACGACGATGACAGGCTGTCTCAACTTTAATAAATCTCGAACGGTTTGATAGACACATACATGCGCCTCAATACCAACAACCACTTTGGTTGTTGTCGGATGTAGATTGACCGCTGCTTTTGACGAAGGGTCGTTTAGTGCACTAAATGTCGTTTTTTCAAATCGACATATGTTGAAACCAGCGAGTAGGTCATCTGTGTGCCCTAATCCTTTAGGGTATTGCTCAAACAGTAAAGCTTCATATGATAACAATTCAGCAGCGTGTAGCAGTTTTTCTGTGGTAACCACAACGTCCGAATATTGCACTATATGTGGTTGAAAGCTCTTTTGTATATCGACAACAAGGATTTGATAAGCGTCAGTATGGTCCATTGATTAACCCTTTAGCTATTGTTTGACATCACTTAAACTATGTACAGAAGTATCATCATTATGGATTTAAGTGAGTTATGCAATTGGAGTTTTTGGGGACTTCATCCGGGAGCCCGTCCGCTTTTCGCAATGTTTCAGGCGCTGCGATCAAATTTGAAAAGTCAAAAAAGTGGGTATTGGTAGATTGTGGGGAGGGAACACAACATCAAATACTCAAATCTAAACTATCCCTTTATCAACTCAGTTTGATCTGTATTAGCCATATTCATGGCGACCATTGTTATGGATTACCTGGCTTATTAGCATCTATGGCCATGTCGGGTAGAAAAGAGGCAGTGCATATCGTGGCGCCTAAAAAAGTCATTGAGTTTTTGCATGCCACATTTTCACTTACAGATTTGGCGCTGCCTTTTGATCTTAAAACTAACGCCATTGAAGCGCTCAATTGCGCGAGTTTGAACTTTGACTTCTGTAAAATAGAAGTCATCACACTAAAGCATCGAGTACCCAGTTTTGGGTTCAAAGTTAGCGAAACCCTCATACCGAATAAATTAAAAATCAGCTTGTTGAAACAACATGGTATTGCGACAGGCCCTCACTTTAATCAATTACAAATGGGTTTTGACGTAGAGTATCAAGGGAAAGTACTCGTATCTAACACATATGCTTTCCCCAGCTGGCAGCCTCGTTCAGTGATTGTGTGTGGTGATAATGAGAAACCAAGTCTATTAAAAGGGCACATAGACGGTGTAGACGCGTTAGTTCACGAAGCGACTTATACTCATAAAGACCTCAAGAAAGTCGGTCACCACACTGGTCATAGCGATGCGAAACGGATTGCAGAGTTTGCTAACCAAACTAACGTACCATTATTAGTATTAACACACTTTAGCGCTCGCTATCATGGGCCCGGGTTGTTGGATAATTTGGAAGAGGAAGCTCACACGTATTATCAAGGTGAGCTTGTCCTCGCGAGTGACGGGCTTATGGTTGATATTCCAAAGGTACTACTTTCTGAGAGCCTTGAATAATTCCCAGTCTTCATTTACTTGCTGTGCATATTGATTCGCTTTTTGTATCAAAATGGTAAACAGTGGAGGCAGGGCGGTTATGCAATGTTCTTGAAAGTTCATTGACCGTCTGTCACCTCTCATATGTGCGTAAGCTAACACTTGTGCACAGCTTTTAGCATATTGTTCAAAGCCATTTTTGTGTGCTGCACGCTTGCCCAAGGTGATATGCTCAGGATCAATACCGACTCGTGCATGATGACGAGAACGCACCAGCCAGTGGACACCCTGCCAAAGCGCGTCATCAATGATCAAATCCGGTCTACGCTGCATTTGTCGTTGGCAGTTGACCGTTAAGTGGGCATGGTTGAGGCGATTTATTGGACTTAAATCTTTAAAGTAGTGCAAAGGAGCTGCCAATGTTTGCTGTTTGACTTCGACAATATGATAAAGCGCCGGTGTATGCAGATCTTTGGGGCCTACCAGTAAATAAAAGCGCTTTAAATGATTGCTGCCTGTGCCTGCATCTAATCTTTCAACACAGTCTATGATATCGTCATCTACATATGGCCTAAATTGCTCTATTAGATTGGCTTTAATATCGCTGTGAATGGGTTCAAACTTTAGCGGATCAAGTTTAAATCGCAATGGCACTGAAGTAAGTTCGACGTCTTTCGCTAAGGTACTTTTGACATTAAATGCCGAGCCACCTACCAATCGCTGCAAGCCTTTTTGCCAACGCTTGTGCAATATATGGTCTTTGTCGAAGTCAGTCAACGCGCTTTGGCTATTATTCTCACCACGTAAAGACGCTTCGCAAGTTGCAACATAATGCGCCAAAAACTCAGTTTGAGCTTGAGGTATGCGCTCTGTTAATACAGCAGGCTTTTGCTTGATGTTCATCGAGTCCGTCGACTCTTTAATGTCAAGTCCGGTTTGTTGCGCTAAGTTTAAACTGACTAAAAATCGGAAAATATCCCAAATCGCGTGACCGATACAGGCATCGTCGAAGTCATTTGGGGTGAATACCAGTGTTTCACCATGAGAGCCTTCTTCGCTCAAAAAACCGAAGTTACTGGTATGACAATCTCCCATTATCGTGGTGACTGGAATATCGTAAACGGAGGGAGGTAGATCAATCACCCCGTCAAAAATGTCACTGTACATCAGTGGTGCAGTGCCGCGGAAAAAGTGAAAGGCGCTTCCTGCCATTTTTTCATGCTTACTTAACTTTGTGGATGGAGTTGTTCCATCATGGTGTTCAAAATAACGAGTGAGCAGTTTGTCACGATTCATTTTTATGTCCCCTTGTGCGTGATTCCGAGTTGTTGCTCTGCAAGTTCCACTATTTTGGGATCTATCGGTGGTGGTTCGATGTTTACATTTTCGCTCAGTGCCAGAGTAATTCTTTTCACTACCTCAACACGTGCAAACCATTTATGGTCACCTTGTATTATTGACCACGGTGCGCAATGCGTATGCGTCTTTGAAAACATATCCTCGATTGCAGTTTCGTATTCGTGTCGTTTATGTCTGTTCCTAATATCTTCTGCGGTTAGTTTCCAGCGTTTATATGGGTTGTTTAATCGCTCAGAAAATCTCTTCAGTTGCTCGCAGCTACTTATATGTAAAAACAGTTTTATGACTTTAATGTGATCGTCGAGTAAAAGTTGTTCAAATTCGTTGATTTCACGATATGCCCGCTGCCACTGAGAGGCTGTGGCAAACTCTTCAATTCGCTCTACTAATACTCTGCCGTAATACGAACGATCGAATATGGTGAGAGAACCTGGTTTGGGGAGCTTATTAAAAAATCGATATAAATAATGTCTGCCTTGCTCTTCGGCGCTCGGCGCTGCAATGGGATATACTTGATAGCCTCGAGGATCGAGCTTTTCAGTAACACGCCTAATTGCGCCTCCTTTTCCAGCTGCATCCCAGCCTTCTAATACGATAACAGCCCTTTGTCCTTGATGGTGGTAGGCTTGCTGGACATGTAACAGTTCATTTTGCCAATATTTAAGCGCCTGTTTGTAGGCTTTTTTATTATCAAGTGCAGGGAACTCATTGACGTGTCTTAAAGAAGGAGTTTGGATTGGTTGCCCACAAGGAGTGTTGTTATTATTCAAATTTCTATCCTCTGCCGATATTGCCTCGGCGTTATACCCATTACTTTTTTAAATTGCCGATTAAAATGGGATTGATCAGTATATTCCAGCTGATGCGCAATATCGGTTAATGAACATGTTGGGCTCTGTTTGAGTATATTTCTGGCCTTAGATACTTCTATAAGCGTTGCATATTCTTTTGCAGTCATTCCTAAGGCTTGGTCAAAGATCCGCTCTGCACGCCGACTGTTGATTTGTAGCGTGTCATAAATAGTTGCAAGCTTTATTGATCTGGGTGCTAGCTGTATCTCTTTTGTGATGGTTTCGAGTAAGCTCGATTGTGGCTCGTTGCGCGTTTTAAAACGTTGTTCGAGCCATTGAGAAAGAAATATTATTTTCTCTTTTAGAGTGTACTCACTCTGAGTTATTTTTGTCATTAAACTTTGGCAATTTGAAACCACATCCAAAAGCTCGATGCACTGATTTTTTGTCTCTTTTAATGGCATAGTCGTAAAGCTTTTGGCCCCTAGAGGTGTCAGTCTGACGCCGATGAGATTTTGCACTTCATTTTGAAAATACCACATTGTTGTTTTAGTTTGCGGACCGATAAAATAGGCTCTATTAGATAGGTTAGTCTCGTTCATTTTCGATTTGCCTGAAGCAACAAATAATACCGATATGTACCCATCACTATGTAAAGCTTGGGGTAATAAACGATGGGTGTTGGCATACCAGAAGTTAATAACAAAGGGGCTGAGTTCTGCTGGGGGAGGTAAAATAGTATACATGCTGCCCTCATCCTTGTAGGTTGCGTCAAACTAGAAGATTATTTAATCGGTTATATTTTTAAATTTATCTCTTTAATTTATCTGGCGCAATAAAAAAGCAGCCATAGGCTGCTTTGGGTGTTTAAGTTAGTTTACTTCAATTCATAACAACACAGGATGTTTATCTAGCGTTGGTACTTTCGAAGATTTTATCTGCAGAAGCCGCTACGAAGCCCGTATACAATTCACCGTCAGGTTTGTTGTAACGAAGGGCAAACTCGTAGAAGCAACTTGGGATTTCAAATTTGCCGTCAGAGAATTCAACAGGGTGGTGATCAGCAAGTGTAGAAGATTGCTCAAGTAGTACTTCAGGTGAGCCTTTGATTTCACCACCAGATGTATTTAGAGAGAAACCTGCATCTTTAAGTGCTTGGTTTACTGCTTCTATGGTCTCAAAATTAGCGAGGTAATTGATGTTTACCGTGAAGTGGTTTGCACGGTAACCCCAAGCTGACATCCAAGCTGCGTATTCACTTTCCGCAAGTAACTTTTTATAGGTTTCATGGCTCACTTGCCAGTGCGTACCAGAGTACAAGAAGTTTTCTGCAGTAACGGCACTTTCATCGATGCTATCAATCATTTGGCCAACGATTGCTTGAAGTTCATCTGAGCACTTTTCTAAAAGTAGTTCAGAGATGAAAACTTTTGGCTTACTTGGATCGCTGTGCTCATAGTGCTTCGCATACAATTTCTTAGCTTCAAAGTGATATTCACCACACTCTTTGTAACCAACAGCTTTGAAATGTGCAGCCAGCTTTTCTAAACCAATTTTTTCATGATTGAAAGTACGTAGTGCAATATGGTCGTTGATGACATCGTCTTTTTGAGTTGAACCTAAAAGCTCGTGTACTTTTACAGCAGATGGAGTAACTGCTAAATAGTTGCTCCAAAGGTTCTCAAATAAGCTATCTACATTGTTGTGCATAATGACAATTCCTTAATATAACGGCTTGGCCGCGTTGTAAATGTTACGACAAAGCACGACGTATTTAATTGTTATAAAACAAATCCACTGATCTTATCACCTTGCTTCAACTGCAATGCTTCTGCTGTTTTTGAGGTGATTGTGAATGTTTGTGTATGTTCATTCCATACTACCGCAGTAGTAAATGTGGCTCTAAATTGCGTAAGTTGGCCATTGGATAGCGCCCAGGTTGTTTCACTGTGGGGCAGCTCTTCAGCGATATCTAAAGTTCCGTTTTGAGTTTCACGAACAGTCCGAATATTCTCTAATCTTGCTTCGACTGTTGGACCTGCATCGAACAAGTCAACATATCCTCTGTGCTCAAAACCTTCTTTTTGCAGCAGACGCAGTGCAGGTTTGGTTTTTTCATGTACATGGCCGATAACTGCTTGGGCCTCTGGGCTAAGCAAGTTGGCGTAAATCGGATATTTTGGCATTAACTCGGAGATAAACACTTTATCGCCCAAGCCCACTAGGTGGTCGGCCTTTGGGAACTCAATACTAAAAAAGTGTTCCTGTAGCCATTGCCAAAAAGGGCTGTGGCCGTTTTCATCACTGACGCCACGCATTTCAGCAATCACTCTATCGCTGAAGCGCTCAGCATGTTCTGCCATGAATAAAAAGCGAATACGCGACAAGAATCGACCTGCTAACCCGCGTCTAAATTGCTCTCGTAAGAACAATGTGCAGATTTCCGAACTACCAGTGTAGTCGTTACATATTGATAGGATATCAACGGTGTTGTACACATTTAATGTGCTAGAGTGGTGAACGGTTTTGCCTTGATGGTAATGATACAAGGGGACCTGCATCCCAACAGCGGCCTCAATCGCTGTAGTACCACTAATTTCACCTGTTTCTAAATCTTCGAGGACAAATAAATATCCCTCATCGATTGGCGCATTTAATGATTTACAGAAGCTTTCTTGAGAGCGTTGTATCTTACTTTCCAATAGCTCGTCGTCGACAGGCAAAGATGTGAAACCATGGCCTGACTCTACCGCGATGTTTTTTAACGCAGCAAAGTCTTTGCTGCTAATAGGTCTAAGTACTTGCATAAAAATATCATTTAGGGCGACGAGTCGCCCATAAAAGTTAAGCGTTTACTACATCCGCGACAGCCAACTCAAAACGGGCTAAACCAGCTTTGATCTCTTCTTCCGTAATCACAAGAGAAGGAGTAAAACGCACCACATTTGTACCTGCAACAAGCGTCATTAAGCCGTGCTTTGCACTTGCGACAAGGAAGTCTCTTGCTTTACCTTCATAGTCACCTTTTAGTACGCAACCTAATAGTAGGCCTTTACCACGAACTTCGCTGAATACATTATATTTTTCGTTAATTGCATTTAGGCCATCGCGGAACAGTTGTTCACGCTCTTTAACACCATTTAATACTTCAGGTGTATTAACAGTATCAAAAGCTGCTTCAGCTACGGCACATGCCAATGGGTTACCACCGTACGTAGAACCGTGAGTACCAATTTTTAAATGCTTCGCAATATCAGTTGTGGTGATCATCGCACCAATTGGGAAGCCGCCACCTAATGCTTTAGCTGTTGTTAAAATATCAGGAGTAACATTCAAGCCTTGGTATGCGTACAAATCACCTGTACGGCCAACACCGGTTTGTACTTCATCAAAAATAAGCAGGGCATTGTGCTTGTCACATAACTCTCGAACACCTTGCACAAACTCGATATCCGGAGAGATGATACCGCCTTCACCTTGTAGAGGCTCCATCATAACTGCACAAGTTTTGTCAGAAATGACTTTTGCAAATGTTTCTAAGTCATTGTAGTCAATGTGAGTGATATCTTGTGGTTTAGGGCCAAAGCCATCAGAGTAGGCAGCTTGACCACCGACGGTTACGGTGAAGAAAGTACGGCCGTGGAAACCTTTATTGAATGCAATGATTTGCGTTTTTTCTTCATTATATTTATCAAGTGCAAAACGACGTGCCAGTTTTAGAGCCGCTTCGTTTGCTTCAGCGCCTGAGTTTGCAAAATAGACTTTGTCTGCAAATGTCGCATCAGTCAGCTTTTTAGCGAGACGAAGTGCAGGTTCATTGGTCATTACATTTGATAAATGCCAAATCTTTTCACCTTGCTCTTTCAATGCATTTACCAATGCTGGGTGGCTATGTCCTAGACAGTTTACTGCGATACCGCCAGCAAAGTCGATGTACTCATCACCGTTTTGGTCCCAAACACGTGCACCTTTACCTTTTACTGGTATAACTGCAGATGGATTGTAGTTAGGTACCATTACTTCATCGAATAATTCGCGATTCACTTGCATGACGTCGTCCTCATATAACTTCAACTTCTGGGCACGAATATATGTGCCTATTCTTATTCCGACATTATTGCGTGATGTGATGGAAATTTGCAGTGTAATTTTGTATAAAATGAGTAAAATGTTCGTCAAAATGACACTGGTATTGTGCAAAATGATAAGTAAACAAGATGAGAGATTGATTTCTGTACTGCGTAGCAACGCGAGGGCGAGTATTTCTGAGCTAGCAAGGCTATTGGATATGTCCCGAACAACGGTGCAATCACGATTGCAAAAGTTAGAGCAAAGCGGTGTTATTCAGGGTTATAAGATTGATTTTGGGCAGGATTATTTGGGAAACCTTGTAGTGGCGCATGTTTCGATTAAGGTCAAACAAAAACTCACGGCAAAAACCAATATTGCCCTGAAGCAGCTCTCACATATTTCTGCTTTATATGCGATTAGCGGTGAGTACGACATGATAGCCATTGTAGAAGCGCAAAGTTTAGAGCAATTAAGTCAGTTATTGGATGAAATAGGGAATCTTGATGGGGTAGAAAGAACGAATTCAGCCGTTATCTTAGAGACGAAGTTTCAGCGCTAATTGGCTTTGGGCAGCCATACACTCGTCCCAGTAGTGGCAATGTGATTGACATTGCCTTTAAGTACTTTATCTCCAACATTACGTGAGGTCTCGGGGCGGCTGACCAAGTAACCTTGCACACAACAAATACCCATATCTTTGACCAACTCAAACTGATCAAGTTGTTCAACACCTTCAGCAACGATTTTAAGCCCTAACTGTGCACCAAGCTCACTGATAGAGTTTAGAATTTTGAAGTATTTAGGGTTGTCTTTTGCCTGTGAAATAAACAGTTTATCAATTTTAATTACATCTATTGGTAAATCAGCCAGTGTACTTAACGAGCTAAAACCCGTGCCAAAATCATCAATTGCAATTGTTACACCCGCACTACGACATCGTTCAAGCTGAGCAATAATTTCATCGCTTGCTGTGATTAACGTTGACTCGGTGATTTCGATCATTAATGAGGTTGCTGGCAATCCTGACTTTTCAAGTGCTTCTAAAACCCAATCATAAACAGGGCGGTGTTTAAGTTGAATACCAGACACATTCACAGAGATTTTTACTTTTTTCATCCCCGCATTATGCCAGGCAGACATCTGTCGGCATGATTCAAGTAGGATCCAATCTCCTAGTTCTAAAATTAAATTTGACTCTTCAGCGATGGGTATAAACTCAGATGGCGGAATTAACCCTTCAATAGGGTGGTGCCAACGTGTGAGGGCTTCGAAATAATCTATTGAGCAATCTTCAACATGGACTATTGGCTGAAAAGAGAGTTGAAAATTTTGAGAGGCAATGGCAAGTCTCAATTCTTCTAATAAATAGTGATAGCGCCTAATTTTATTCCCCATTTCCGGAGAGTATACTCTGAATATACCCCGACCATCCGTTTTAGCACGATACATGGCAACATCTGACATTTGTAACAGGGCATTCGGCGTGGATGCACTATCAGGGAATACTGCAATACCGATACTGGCACTTATTTTTACAAGCTTGTTCCCAAGTACAAAATCGCGCTCTATTTCGCTAAGAATAGTTTGTGCTATCTCTGTACAAAAGCCAGCGTCATTCAAATTAGGCACAAATATAGAAAATTCGTCACCGCCTAAACGAGATAAATTTTGGTCTAAGCCATGCACTGGGTGAGCGTCGTTGAGCTTAAATTGTCTAACCACTTGTTCAAGCCTTCTAGAGACTTGGATCAATATTTCATCACCGAAGCTATGACCGAAAGAGTCATTAACTTGTTTAAATCCATCTAAGTCAATAAATAGTAATCCGCATTTAGACTTGCTTTGATCTGCAATGGTGAGTTGCTCACTGATATGTTCAATATATGCATGTCTGTCTATGAGTTTGGTGAGTTTATCTTGATAAACGTGACTATCTGATTGTATTTTTATGCGTTGTAAGTTGTCACTTAACGATTGCACTGCATAACAAATTTGTGTAACTGGGCCACCTGAATGTAGCTCTTTATGTTTGATATCAAGTCCATTGAGTAATGCATTTAGGTCTTTATTAATCGCATTTAGTGCGTCTAACTGAGTTTGTTCACGCTTATTGCGCTTTTGCTGGGTAATAAAAAATAGTACAGCGAGTATGCAAAGCATGAGTAATGTGGGCGATGACCAAACCAGTTTAAATATGCTTGTGGTTGGGGCAACCGTATACTGAGAGGGTTGTTTAGTGATAACAACAAATGTGTGGTTATCTACCTCGATGAATTTTTGGTCGTAATAGACGAACTGATACCAAGGAGAGATTTTCTCTACTTGCTCTATATTTTTGGTTTGCGTGTGTAAAGGGAGCAATCCGGATTGCGCATTCAGGACGTGTTTAGCAAAAGTCAGATTTGCAGCAATACCAATTACTACAACACTGACAACAGCATAAGCTAAATTTTTAAAAACATTCTGCATGATTTACACAATCCAAAATTAACCGAAAACCGGATCCTTCATGTTCCTGTAGTATACATCAATTTGACTTCAGGGATGACAACCTTTTACACGCTTTTATTTACAAGTGCAATTATCAAAATTATTTCAATTTAATTTAGGGACAATCATTTACACTTCTCTGAGCAAGATCAAATATCAATATAATTCACTTTACACGATAATGATTCTTATCTACTTTTTTAAGTCATTGGCCTAATTATTGCTCAAATTCAGATGGGCAATAAAAAGCAATGGGCTTACTGTCCAAAAATGTACTTTTCTGGTGCAAATTTTTGCTGTATTGCACTGTAGTGAGGCGTACAAGGTTACTTTATGTACTAAACTATTCTCACAAAGCGTATTCGTGTAGCGATATATTATACGACATAGTTTTGTGGCAAGGAACACCAACCAAGTTAGGTTTTTGGAGCCAAAAATGTTAACAAAACGTTTTTTTAAAACGAAAAACGAAGCCGAAATCACATTTGAGTTTTCTCACCCTGAAGCAAAAAAAGTAGAGCTAGTTGCAGAGTTCAATGATTGGCAGCCTCTCAATATGAGATTCAACAAAAAAGAGCAGCGATTTAAACTCAAGCACAGACTGCCTACGGATAAGAAATTTCATTTCCGATATTTAATCAATGGTAACCAATGGGATAACGACAACTGTGCTGATGGCTATGCTGCGAATGGTTTTGGCAGCGAAAACAGCATTGTTGATACGCAAAGATTGGCTTAGTCGCCAATGCAAGGGTTACAACAACTTTTTTATCTTCATGGTATTGGGTTTGATTTTGTTAAATACGATGGAGAGCATGTCATTTTTGACAATATAACGAGGCAGGCTGCACTTGAGTGCTGCGGTGTCAACCCTCATGATCCACAGACCATTGAAAATTTAAACTTTGAATTAGATATTGCACCTTGGACGAGAGTCGTTGAAGAAGTCACGTTATGTAGTAGTGAGTCAGGTAAATTTGTGCTCAAGATTCATGAATCTTTAAAACACTCAATGGTGGGTATAAAAGCACAAGCTGTGGGTATCGATAAGACGATTCTACTTAGCGCGTGTGAAGAGAACGGTGAGTATATTCACAACGGCGAACGCTATATCGGAGTTGACGTTGTGTTGGGTCAATTACCTATTGGCTATTTTGATATGACACTTGAAGGCGCTTTTGGTGAAGTCTCATCAGAATTATGGTCAGTGCCTAAACATTGCTACAACCCATATTATTATGACAGCAGCAAAAAACCATTAGGGATATCTTTACAGCTCTATACACTCAAAAGCGACCGAAATTATGGCATTGGAGACTTTGCTGATTTACAGCAACTCATTGATTTATTCGCTTTGCAAGGAGGTGATTTTGTTCTTCTAAATCCACTTCATTTGCTGTTTTCAGATAGTCCAGAAGAAGCCAGTCCATATAGCCCTTCTCACCGCTGCCTCATAAACCCTTTGTATATTGCCCTTGATGATATTGAGCAGACAGTTGGCAATGATTGTGCGCAGCGATTCACGTCGACCGCTGATGTCGGGTCGGGCAGGGCGACCTCAAGCAAGTTTATTGACTACACTAAAACGTCAAATTTGAAATATAAGCTGTTTGAGCGACTGTATGAATGTTGGTTAGAAAGCCCTTTTAGAGAGGATTGTTTCAACCAGTTTATCGATGCAAAGCAAGTCATATTAAGCGGCCTAGAATTAAGTCGTTTTGAATGGTTTTTGCAATGGCTCTGCTCTGAGCAGTTGGCCAGTTGCCAAGCTTTGTGTATAGCAAAAGGAATGGAGATTGGACTGGTTAATGATTTAGCCGTGGGGTGCACCGGAGGTGGGTTAGAGTTTGGTAGTTACCAGTCATGCTTTACTGAAAAAGCAAATATTGGCGCACCTCCTGATCCATGGGCAGAGCAAGGCCAAAACTGGGGGATGCCAGCGTTAAATCCAATCAGAATCAAGCAAAACAAGTTTGCTTATTTTAAATCGCTTGTTCGCTCTAATCTGAATCAGGTTGGTGCATTACGCATAGATCATGTTATGTCATTGAGGCGGCTGTGGTGGTGTTTTACCAGTGAAGAGCGAGAACTTGGCTGTTATGTTTACTATCCATTTGATTATCTCTTGGCAATACTCAAAATTGAGTCGCACTTGCATCATTCACTTGTAATAGGTGAAGACTTAGGCGTGGTTCCACCAGAGGTAACACAGGCGCTTCATGAGTCCGCAATATTTGGTAATACGCTCTTTTATTTTGAAAAGAATCATGAGGGAGAGTTCAAGGCGAATGAAGAACTTAGGGAAAATGCTTTAATTATGGTTGCCAATCATGACGTACCGCCTTTTCATGGCTGGTGGACGGAAAAAGACATCGATATCAAGTATGAGTATGGGTTGATTGACAAACATCAATCCCATCACCAAAAACATGCTCGTACAGTAGAGAAGCAACGCTTAGTCAAGTGGCTTAGTGAGCACGGTGGAGTTGATTTTGATATGAGTGCACTTAGTCAAGAAGTCTACAGAGCTGTCATGCAGATATTAGCCAAAAGCCCGAGTAAGTTGTTGGCTATTCAGCTAGATGATCTGGATTCGCAAGCTTTTCCCGTAAATATACCGGGTACGAATAAGGAGTATCCGAACTGGCGTCGCAAATTAAATCATGAGCTTAATGAGTTATTCGAATTTAATAAAAACTTTATTCAGCATCTCAATGCAATCAGGAAGCAATAATGAATACCGTAAGTAAAAATGTTGAGATTTTAGAAGATTATACAGATCAGGCAAGTGCCTTACAGGCTGGCACATTTTCAGATCCTTTCAGTTTTTTGGGACCTCACAGTGTGAAGGTTGGACCAAAGGTGTATACGGTTTTACGTGTTTATATTCCCAGTGCCCACAATGTTTCTGTTGTATTAAACAAAAAAACGAAAAAGCTTGCGCGTTATTTAGAAACTGACCTATTCACTGTCGTCTTAGATACTGAGCTTGATATTCAAAATTATCGATTAAAAGTAGAGTTTGAGTCAGGTTCTTTGCTTTTTAAAGACGTTTACAGCTTTTGCAGTGCCTTAGATGCAGATGCAATGTACCTATTTAATGAGGGGACATTAGAGCATGGATACGAACATTTCGGTGCGCGCTTTATTGAACATCAGGGCGTAAAGGGGGTTCAGTTTAGTGTTTGGGCGCCAAATGCAAAATGTGTATCTGTAATTGGTGAATTTAATTATTGGCAAGCTAGCCAACATTTTATGCGTCATCATCCTGCCAGTGGCGTATGGGATTTATTTATTCCAGACTTATCAGCAGATAGTTGCTATAAATTTGCCATTACCACTGTAAATGGAGAAAAACTAGAGAAAGCAGACCCTTATGCTAGAAAAATGCAGCAAGCGCCAGGTACCGCAAGCGTATTGCAACAAAGCCTAAACTTACAACCTTTGGACAAGAAAGAGTCGCAGTTGCGTGCAAAGCGTAATCATGTAGAGGCTCCGATATCGATTTATGAGGTGCATTTAGGCTCTTGGAAGCGTAGAGAGCGCGAGGGGAACCGCTTTTTAACTTATCGAGAACTCGCTGATGACCTTGTCCCCTACGTAAAAAAGTTAGGGTTTTCACATATTCAGCTAATGCCCATCAGTGAGTTTCCTTTTGATGGTTCATGGGGGTATCAACCTGTAGGTTTATTTGCACCTTCAAGCCGCTTTGGCTCCGTTGATGACTTCTTGTATTTCAGCAAAGTATGTAACGAGTATGAAATAGGGCTTTTACTTGACTGGGTGCCAGGTCATTTTCCGACTGATCCTCATGGCCTTAATCGATTTGACGGTACACATTTGTATGAACATGCTGACAAGCGTCAAGGGTTTCATCCTGATTGGAACACATGTGTTTTTAATTATGATAGGCCTGAAGTAAAAAGTTATTTGCTTTCTAATGCAAACTACTGGGTTTCAGAGTTTCAGTTAGATGGGTTGCGAGTTGATGCAGTGGCATCCATGCTGTATTTGGATTACTCCAGAAATGATGGTGAGTGGGTAGCAAACCAATATGGGGGCAGAGAAAACCTTGGGGCAATAGATTGCTTACAAAGAAGTAATGCCGTTTGTTATAAAAACTCGCCCCATGCCATGATGGTTGCTGAAGAATCTACCGCTTGGCCGGGTGTAACACAAAGTGTTGATCATGGTGGACTCGGATTCGGATACAAATGGAATATGGGTTGGATGAATGACAGCCTAGGGTATATGCAGCGAGATCCGATTCATAGAAAATTCCATCATCATGAAATGACTTTCTCGATGGCGTATGCATTTTCTGAAAATTACATATTACCATTAAGTCATGATGAAGTTGTCCACGGAAAAGGGTCGCTATTGAGCAAAATGCCCGGAGATGATTGGCAGCAATTTGCAAACCTGCGTGCATATTATGGTTTCATGTTTGCTCATCCAGGTAAAAAGTTACTCTTTATGGGGAGTGAGCTAGCACCAAGAGAAGAGTGGGATCACAATCAACAGCTCAATTGGTCTTTATTGGAAAGTGATGCACATAAAGGGGTTTTTGACTCTGTAAAAGCACTTAATGAGGTATATCATTCAACACCTTCATTATACGAGGTTGATGGTTCGCCAGCTGGTTTCAGATGGATAGATTGCGATAATAGTGAACAATCAATATTGAGCTTTGTGAGATATGGTAAGCAGCAGTCAGATATAATGATTGTTGTAAGCCACTTTACGCCTCAGGTGTTTCATCATTTCCGTTTGGGCGTGCCCAAAAGTGGTGTTTATCAAGTTGTTTTTAACTCGGATGAGAAGCGTTTTTATGGCAGTGGTGTAAACGTTGTGGCCCATCGGCAGCAACTTGTACAAAGTAAAGCGGTCTCAAGTCATGGTTTAGACAATAGTATTGAAATTACGATACCGCCTCTCAGTACCGTCTATTTAAAATTTATATCGGCATAAGCATGGTTATATCTCATAAAGGTAAGATGTTTCCGCTTGGCAGCACAGTGTCAGACGCCGGCGTTAATTTTGCGGTCTACGCGCCTAATGCAGACAAAGTATGCCTTTGCCTATTTGATGGCTTTGGCAGATGTGAGCGAGACAGAATAGATATGTATAGCCACGAAGGGGGCGTGTGGAGTGTCTTTGTCGACTCCCTTAAGGAAGGGGCTCTTTATGGCTATCGAGCAGATGGCCCTTATAGCCTCTCAGATGGGCACTTTTTTAACTTTAATAAATTGCTTCTTGATCCTTATGCAAAGGACTTCAGTGGTGAGTTTACTTGGAGCGAGCGTCACTATTGCCATTTACCTGTTGGAGAATTTAATACCTTAGACAATGCCATTGATATGCCAAAGTCTAAGGTAGTTAAGGCACAGCTATATACAGGTACAAAGCCAAATATTGCTTGGTGCGATACGTTTATTTATGAGTGCCATGTGAAAGGTGCTACGCAATTACACCCAGAAATTGAAAAAAACCAAGTTGGAAAGTTTTCCGCACTTGTGCAGCCGGCTTTTTTGCAGCACCTCAAGTCATTGGGAGTGACTGCAATAGAACTGTTACCTATTCACGCTTTTGTTAGTGAACAGTTTTTGACAACTAAAGGGTTACAAAATTATTGGGGGTACAATACGCTGAGCTTTTTCGTGCCCCATAAAGCTTATTGTATTAATGGTGATATCAATGAGTTTACAACTATGGTGCGACAATTTCATGAACATGATATTGAGGTGATCATAGATGTTGTATACAACCATACTGCAGAAAGTGGCATCGATGGCCCTATGCTGTCTTTCAAAGGGCTAAATAATAACGGATATTATCGAACATTAAATTCTTCAGAGTCTACTTACATCAATGATACTGGCTGTGGTAACACGGTGAATATTGATGACCCGATAACTTTAAAACTTATTATGGACAGTCTCAGGTATTGGGTCGAAGTAATGGGCGTTGATGGGTTTAGGTTTGACTTAGCGACCATTCTTGGACGAACCTCAGAGGGCTTTACAAGCCGCCATTCATTTTTTCAAGCAATTTTACAAGACCCAATCTTATCCTCCGTGAAATTAATTGCAGAGCCTTGGGATGTAGGACCAGGTGGGTACCAACTTGGTGCGTTTCCACCTCCTTGGCGAGAGTGGAATGATAAATATCGTGACGTAGTTAGGCGCTTTTGGCGAGGTGATGGAGGGACGTTGCCTGAACTTGCAAAGCGGATCCATGGCTCTAATGATTTATTTGAACATAATCAAAGGGGACCGCTTAATTCAATTAATTTTTTGACTAGCCATGATGGGTATAGTCTCGCTGATTGGACGAGTTTTGAGCATAAGCACAACGAAGCAAATGGTGAAAACAACCGCGATGGACATAGCGAAAACTACTCGTTTAATTGCGGCGTAGAAGGTGCGACAAACAATAGTGAGGTCAACAACCTACGTATCAAAATGCAATTAAATGCGTTGGTTACACTGTTTTTGTCAAAGGGAGTACCGATGATAGCGGCCGGGACCGAGTTGAATCATAGCCAGCTCGGTAACAATAACGCTTATTGCCAAGACAATGAGGTCAACTGGTTAGATTGGTCAGGCCAAAATATGACTCATTCGCTGAGTCAATCTATCTCAGATTTGATTAAATTAAGAAAGCAATTAAGTGTGTTTCAGCACCCATTCTTCGTGCATGCTGATGATGAGCGGTTTTCGGTAGAATGGTTAAATAAAAAAATGCTTCCGATGAGCGAAAGTGATTGGCATGACGAAGAGAATAAAACTCTTATGTATATCCTTGCCGATAAACTCAAATCAAAAGCGGTGATGGTGATTTTAAATGCAGATACAGAGCACTTGACCATATCGCTTCCAACTTCCCCTTTTTCTAGTAGCTGGGAATGCATGTTTACGTCAGAGTACGCTTTTGACGCAAAGACGCTTCCTATCTCTTTTTGTCTAACTGGACAGAGTGCCTGGGTACTTGTGTCAAATTTAGAGGAAAACACGAATGACTGACAAAAAGTCTAATGTGTGTGTTGTTAAACACTGGCAGGACGCGCCGAAGCTTAATGAGAGCGCACTAGCAGATGATTTAAATCGGCATTTTTATTACACCTTAGGTCGCGATAGGGTTGGAGAGTCTAAACACTATTTGTTTCAAGCGCTAGCGTTAACAATCAGAGATAGAATGGTGGCACGATGCAGAGCGACAAATCAGCATCTAGCACAGAAAAAAACCAAAAAAGCGGCTTACCTTTCGCTCGAGTTTTTGATGGGGCGTGCATTGGGTAATGCCATTTTGAATTTAGATCTTGAAGAGCAAGTAAAATCAGCACTTAAAGAGTATGGTACAGATTTGGAAGAACTTGAGTCTGCTGAACATGATGCAGGGCTTGGGAACGGCGGTTTGGGAAGGCTTGCCGCATGCTTTTTAGATAGTTGTGCATCGCTTGGTTTACCCGTGGTTGGTTATGGTATTCGCTATGAATACGGTATGTTTAATCAATCTATTGAACATGGGGTGCAAATAGAGCAACCGGATAAATGGTTAAGGGAAGGCCACCCTTGGGAGCTAAGTGCGCCCGAGCAAGCGAAAGTTGTTAAGTTTTTCGGTAACGTAGAAACTCATACTGACAAACATGGCCGTATTCATCATCAATGGGTCAACTCGCAAGATGTTTTAGCTGTGCCTTTTGATGTTCCAATCCCAGGTTATCGAAATGGTGTAGTGAATACGCTGAGACTTTGGAAAGCAGAAGCTACAGATGAATTTAATCTGAAAGAGTTTAACGCTGGCAGTTATTCCGAGGCTGTGGCAAAGAAAAATTTAGCTGAGCAAATTACCATGGTGTTATATCCGAATGATGCCAGCGAAAATGGTAAAGAGCTACGATTGCGACAGCAGTACTTTTTATCAAGCGCAAGTTTGCAAGATATTTTGCATCAGTGGACAGAACTGCATGGTAATGATTTTAACGATTTTGCTCAATATCATGTGTTTCAGCTTAATGACACTCATCCCAGCGTTGCTGTTGCTGAGCTAATGCGCTTATTACTGGATGAATATGAACTTGAGTGGGAGCAAGCTTGGAAAATAACGACGACGACGATGGCTTATACAAATCACACTTTATTGCCAGAGGCTTTGGAGAAATGGTCGGTTTCGTTATTCAGTCGTTTACTTCCAAGAGTGCTAGAAATAATTTATGAAATAAATGCGAGATTCTTAGCTGAAGTGGCGCTGAAATGGCCTGGGGATGTTGAAAAACAAAGGCAACTTTCTTTGATTGAAGAAGGTCCTGAGCCACAAATCAGAATGGCATATTTGGCTATTGTTGGAAGCTTTTCTGTAAACGGTGTCGCCGCTCTACATACAGAATTGCTTAAATCAGGACTGTTTAATACTTTTTATAATTTATGGCCCAAGAAGTTTAACAACAAAACAAATGGCGTCACACCAAGAAGGTGGCTTGCGCATTGTAACCCAGATTTAGCGGCATTGATCACCAATAAAATTGGTGAAGGGTGGCAAGCTGATTTTTCTGAGATCAGTGCAATAAGAAGGTACTACGATAAACCTGCTTTTCACACACAGTGGCAAAAAGTGAAAGAAGCTAATAAAGCCAAATTAGCTGAATTAGTTAAAGCGAGGTGTGATGTTGAGTTTGATACAAGCATGATATTTGACGTGCAAGTGAAGCGCATTCATGAATATAAGCGGCAACTTTTAAACATTTTGCATGTTATTGCGTTATATGACCAGATCCGTCGAGGCGATGTAAAAGACATTGTACCAAGGTGTGTTTTATTTGGTGGTAAGGCGGCACCAGGTTATTACATGGCCAAGCTTATCATTAAGCTGATTAATAATGTGGCGAATGTGGTCAATAAAGACAGTGCAGCTCAGCCTTACCTAAGAGTTGCTTTTTTGCCAAATTATAATGTAACCGCAATGGAAACTATTTGTGCTGCCACTGACCTATCTCAACAAATATCTACAGCAGGTAAAGAGGCCAGTGGTACGGGCAACATGAAATTCATGATGAATGGTGCTGTGACTATTGGCACGTTGGACGGTGCAAATATAGAAATTAGAGAACAAGTTGGAGATGACAACTTCTTCTTGTTTGGGGTCACTGCAGAGCAAGCTAACCAGGTAAGACAGCACTATGATCCAACAGGTATTATTGATGCATTTGCGCCGTTGAAAAATGCCATGCAATTGCTTAAAAGTGGCCATTTTAATCTATTTGAACCTAATATTTTCGATGACATTATTGCATCAATTACAAGCCCAAATGACCCGTGGTTGGTTGCTCAAGATTTTGAAAGTTACTTTGAAGCCCAAAAGCGGGCAGCAAAAAGTTATACGAATAAAACACTGTGGAATCGTATGAGTATTTTAAATACAGCGGCTAGTGGCACTTTTTCTAGCGATCGTACTATTTCTCAGTACAGCGAAGAGATTTGGCGATTGAAACCAATGCAGTAACCGCCGTGAACAATAATATGGAGATAAGAAATGCCGAGTTATGCAAACCGTTATATAAGTAACCTGACAAGAGACACTTATGCATTGATCCTTGCAGGTGGACGTGGCAGTCGGTTGCACGAATTAACCGACTGGCGCGCAAAGCCGGCGGTGTACTTTGGTGGAAAACACAGAATCATTGACTTCCCGTTGTCTAATTGTATTAATTCAGGGATACGTCGGGTGGGTATTGCAACGCAATATAAATCTCACTCACTGATTAGGCATGTAAATAGAGCATGGGGCCACTTTAAAAAGGAGTTAGGAGAGTCTGTAGAAATCTTACCTGCTTCACAGCGTTATGGTGATGAATGGTATTGCGGTACTGCTGATGCAGTATTTCAGAATATGGACATAATTCGTCATGAGCTACCAAAATACGTCATGATATTGTCGGGCGACCACGTGTATAGAATGGACTATGGTGCATTGATCGCGAAACATGTCGAAACTGGCGCTGATATGACGGTTTGCTGTCTTGAGGTAGATTGTGATGAAGCGGCAAATACGTTTGGCGTCATGACTGTAGATGAAGGTAAACGGGTACGTCGTTTTGATGAAAAGCCTGCTGAGCCTGCATCTATTCCCGGCAAGCCTGGCACGTGTCTAGCCTCTATGGGTAATTATGTATTCAATACAGAGTTCTTATTTGAACAGCTAAAACGAGATGCGCAAAGAGAGGGATCAGGGCGTGATTTTGGTCACGACATCATTCCTTCAATTATCGAAGAGCATAATGTATTTGCTTTTCCATTTAGAGATCCTAGCCATCCTGGACAGCCTTATTGGCGAGATGTGGGCACCATAGATTCTTTTTGGGAAGCGAATATGGAGTTGGTATCTGTTCAGCCGCAACTCGACCTGTATGATCCATCGTGGCCTATTTGGACTTATCAAGAGCAGCTTCCGCCTGCCAAATTTATATTTGATGACGAAAATAGACGTGGGATGGCGGTAGACTCTACAGTGTCTGGCGGCTGTATAATTTCAGGTGCTGTGGTTCGTAAATCTCTATTGTTTTCAAATGTTCACGTGCATTCTTATTGTGAAATAGAAGGTGCAGTTGTGCTTCCAGGTGTTAAAATAAACCGTCACTGTAGGATTAAGAACGCAATTATCGATAGAAGCTGTGAGATCCCAACTGGTATGAGAATCGGATTCGACCCAGAGGAAGACCGCAGTAATGGTTTCAGAGTCTCAAATAAAGGTATCGTACTCGTTACTAGAGATATGCTTGCTGCCTTGCAAGCAAGCCAAAAACCAAAAGAGTCAAGTTTGGAAAGCGCTTAAGGTTAAATTATGCATGTAGTAATGGTGGCAGCGGAAAATGATAGGCTGCCAAATTGCAAGGTTGGGGGAGTCGCGGATGTTATTCGCGATATCCCTTACGCTTTGTCTCGTCTTGATATCAGTACATCTGTAATTGTGCCCGATTACGGGCAAGCTAATTTAAATAGGCAGTTCGTTGCTGACATTGCAGTCCCTTTTAAACAGCATCTAGAAACTGCTGTGTTGTGGCTAGTTGAGCGAGCTGACGGGGTGTCACAGTATGTTATATCTCACTCTCTGTTTTCTGAACATGGTGGTTCTGTTTATTGCAATGATGTAGACAGGCCGTTTTATACTGATGCTAATAAGTTTGCGTTTTTTAGCGCCGCAGTTTGTGAAGTGATTGAACACGGGCTTATTGGCAATGTAGATGTGTTGCATTTACATGACTGGCACGCTGCTTGTGTGGCCGTTTTACGACAGTTTAGTCCGCGATTCAATGTTCTGAAGCAAGTGAAAACCGTCTTTACAGTGCATAATCTTGCATTGCAAGGCGTGAGGCCTTTTAACGGTGATGAATCTAGCCTTGAAGCTTGGTTTCCAACGATGAGCTATGATGGCCAACAGATATGTGATCATCTTTATCCTCATTGTTTTAATCCCATGAGAGCTGCAATAGGCTTAGTAGATAAGGTACATTTGGTATCGCCTACTTATTGCGATGAAGTGCAAAGAAGTAGTGACCATCAAGCGGGCTTTTTTGGGGGAGAGGGTTTAGAGCATGATATGCAAATTGCGGCGAGTAAAGGGAAACTTGTCGGGATCCTAAATGGCTGTGAGTATTCACAGCAGCAGCCTAAACCAGAACTATCAAACTTATTTCGTAGTGCTGAGTCTAATATCTTTAAATGGATGGCAAAATCGGCGGAATTGAAAAGTGTTTATTACATTGCACATCAACGTCTGCTTGCATGGCAAAAAACCCCCTGTGAGGGCCCTTTAGTAACGAGTGTAGGCCGATTGACTAATCAAAAAGTATTTTTGCTTAAACAAGCAATCGATGGTGATATGACTTTTGATCATTTAGCAAGGGCACTCAATGAGCACAAAGGAAGGATGATTGTACTTGGTTCAGGTGATCATGAATTAGAATTTTTGTTTTCACAAGTTATGGCTCGCAATGAAAATGTGCTTTACTTAAATGGCTATGGGCAGGATGTTGGTGATCTGATGTACGCATTGGGCGATCTGTTTTTAATGCCGAGCTCTTTTGAACCATGTGGAATTAGTCAAATGTTGGCAATGAGAGCGGGTCAGCCATGCTTAGTTAATTCGGTTGGAGGGCTGGCCGATACGGTATCTGATAATGAAAATGGGTTTACTTTTTGCGGAGATAATATACAAAATCAGGCTCATAACTTATTAGAGCGATTTAAAGCGTGTATAAATGTATTTATCCATCACAGAGATGAGTATAATAGAATAGCCGCTGGTGCATCTCAAAGTAGATTCACTTGGGAACAAAGCGCAATTAAGTACAAGGAAAATTTATATGAGTAGATGATATCTACTCATCCTAGTGTTACAAAACTAGTACTTTAATGTTTTAGTTTGATTTTATTTATCAGAAATTCGGGTTAAAATAATAAAAAAGCATAAAACAAAAGTACTGTTATTTATACAGTATAGCTAGGAGCGATGATTTGAAAGTGTTTGTGGCTCGACAAGCCATTTTTAATCGCAAAAAGCACGTAGTAGCTTATGAGCTATTGTTTCGTGATGGCACAAAAAACAGCTTTCCTAATGTCGCTGAAAATGCTGCTACAGCTAAGTTAATAATGGACAACCAACTAAATCTTGGAACGCGTTATTTGACTTCAGGGAAAAAAGCACTAATAAATATTGGAGAAGATTCTTTAAATCAGGAGCTTGCACGATTTTTACCCGCCGATGATGTTATTTTGGAGTTGCTAGAGACGATTGCTCCAACAAGCGAAAATTATGAAAAAGTCAGACAGTTATTTCACAGTAACTATCGCTTGGCATTAGATGATTTTAACTATTCGAAAGAGTGGGAGCCATTCTTAAAACTGGCCCGTCTGGTCAAATTTGATCTGGTTGAAACGCCGTTGGAACAAATAAGACCATTGGTTGAGCAGCTTAAAAAACGTAAAAACTTAAAATTATTAGCCGAAAAGGTTGAGACGGAAGAAGAGTTTATCACTGCAAAAAAAATGGGATTTAGTTTTTTTCAGGGATATTTCTTTGCGAAACCGACCATGATCGCGCAAAACGACATTGAGATAAATTACGCGATAGTAATGCTTATATACGCAGAAGCATTAAAACCTAATATGAATATACCTCGAATCGCTGAACTTTTTGCTCAAGATACAGCTTTAGCATATAAGCTGCTTAGGTTAATTAACTCTGGTGTATTTCCGATTAAAAACCGAATTGAGTCTCTGAAACAAGCGTTGGTATATCTTGGCCATGAACGGATAATTAAATTTGTAAACTTGATTATGACTGCGCATGTAGCTGAAACCAAACCAACCGAGTTGACGCGATTAAGTATTGTTCGCTCTAGGTTTTGTGAGTTATTGAGTAGGCAAGTAGCGCCGTCACTTGCCAGTATGAGTTTTTTAACAGGCTTGTTTTCTTTGCTTGATGCGATTTTAGATAAACCAATGGATGTCGTCGTTGAGAGATTGCCCTTTCCTGAGGTGCTCAGAGACGCATTGGTTGGAGAGCCCAACACGCTATATTATATATTAAATACAGTTAAAGCTTATGAAAGTGGGAGCTGGTGGGCGATGCAAGAGGCATGCACTATGCTGAATATTTCAGATGAGAACCTGCCAGATTTTCATGCACAGGCTGTAAACTGGGCTGATATGTACCGTGACCACGTCTATTAATGTGCAGAATAGAGCCGATTGACTTTATTAGAGGGGTTGCCGTGCTCGGCTTGCCTCTCACCAACTTGATGTACATGTCGAATTTTACTTCCGGCAGTGTTGCTCCAAGCTCTCAGTGGAGTGATGAGCTTATCAGTTACTTAGTTGATGTTTTTGCGCATGGTAAGTTTAGAACTGTTTTTAGCATTTTATTTGGACTTTCACTGTGCTTGGTCTATGCAAAACACAAGGAGAGCAGGGGGGCTGAAATTAAAAGTCGTCTTTTCATCTTAGGCGCGATTGGCTGTATTCATGGTTTTGTAGTGTGGCCGGGGGATATTTTGCTCAATTATGCACTTTCTGGTTTGCTCGTGTTATCTGTCATTAAACTAGACACCCGTATTTTGATGAAGCTTGCCGTTTGCAGCATCTTAATTCCAATCGGAATCCTCATTTTATTAATTTATCAGGGGGGAGAAACAACGAATAGTTACCAACTTGATTTGGATGAAGTTGGATTTAGTGTTTTAGGGCTCCTAGCGTTTAACTTTGAAAATTATTTATCGATGCTGGTGTTACTTCCTACGATTACGCTTTGGTATGTCTTTGGTTTAATGTTAATTGGAGTATTGCTCTATCGGGCCTATTGGCAATTCAAAGCTGTTGTACCAGTAGGGCTCTGTCTATTCCTATTGATGCCAATATCGGTGATTAGCTCTAGTATTGCTCGAGCGTTGTTCTCAGCAGAGTATCGACTGATATATGAGTTATTGAACTGGTTATTTGCCATTCCTTTAAGTGTTGCTGTCGTCTGCATTGTACTTCATTACCGTAACAGTATAGTTTTTCGGGCATCTCTTCTCTCACATGCAGGCAAAAACTCTCTATCACTATATCTGATGCAGTCCGTGCTAGGTGTATGGCTTTTTCAGTTTGCTTTTCCTACATGGAAGATTTATTTCACGCATACGGACTATTTTTTACTATTTATAAGCTTTACTATCCTACAATTAGCATTAGTGTGGTGTCTTTGGCGAATGTCATTGAAGGGCCCAGCGGAGTGGTTCGTTGGTCACTGTCGGGCCTATTTAAACAGAAGAGAGTATTAAATGTCGTTGATAAAAGTGTTTTGCTTCATACTCACGCTGGTGTTTTCATATGTGTCACAAGCCAAAAGTAATTTCTCTGTGCTGTTTGTTAACCCTTCTTTAGAAGGAGAGCCCTTTTGGGGGAAAGTTCAAAAGATCACAGAAAAAGCGGCAGCTCAGCTAGATGTTAACATTGATGTGATTTATGGTGATGGTAATCGTCACATTCAATTGGCTGAGCTTAAAAAGTACCTCGATTATAGAGCGAGCCCTGACTATGTCATATTAATGCTATACCCTGGTGGAGCAGAACAGACGCTCACAATGCTTAATAATTATGGCATTAAGTTTATAACGCTTGAACAAACCATTACCGGACTTGAGAAAGAAGAAATAGGGTTCCCCAAAAAGCGTTTTGAGCATTGGTTGGGAGAGATATACTTTGATAATTATCAAGCAGGTTATGATTTGGCAAAATCCTTACACCAAAAAGTGCTTGCTGATGGACATAAGGGACAGGTCAATGGCTTGGCAATCAATGGGCATTATGGAAGCGAGTCAGATAAACGAAATCAAGGTGCAGCAGATTACTTCAAAGAGCATAACATAAACCTTCAACAAACGGTGCATGCCAGTTGGTCAAAAGAGCAAGCTTACTCAAAAACAAAACGTCTATTTAAGCGTTACCCTCAAACTCACATTATTTGGAGCGCTTCAGATTTAATGGCCATGGGGGCGCAAACAGCAGTCAGACAATTGGTAAAAAATAACGCCGATAAAGTGGCAATTGGGGGATTTGATTGGTTGCCTGATAGTTTAGGACTCATTGAACAAGGCACACTAACGGCTTCAGTGGGCGGGCATTTCATGATGGGGGGCTGGGCACTTGTTTCTCTTTTTGACTTTCATCATGGGGCGAAATATTGGCTAGAAAACAATGCAATTACTTTCCACCTATCTGCAATTACAAGTGATAATGTCGATGAATACCTGTGGATTTCTTCTTCCCCTGATTGGTCTAAGCTCAATTATAAGGATTTAAGCATTTTGGATTCAACATCGAAGTCATATAACTTTTCGCCTGAGCAGTTGAGGCAAACGCAAAATTAAGTCTTTCTTTAGCTAAAGTCACGTCTTCTTTGGTAATAAAGTGACGTGTACTTGAGTGTTCTGATTCATTTTAAGTTGGAATCATTATACAATCAGCGTTTTTTAGAACATTGAGAATGGCGTGGATACACCAAAACGATTAAATAAGTATATCAGTGAAACTGGATTTTGTAGCCGCAGAGAAGCAGATACACTCATCAGTGAAGGCCGCGTGTCTGTGAATGGCCAGATTGCCGAAATGGGCTTAAAGGTCACTGATGCAGATAATATTTTGGTAGATAATAAGCCTTTAAAATCCAAGCCGAAACGCGTTTATATCGCTTACAATAAGCCTGTTGGCGTGACATGCACCACTGAGCGAAAAATAAAAAGTAATATCGTTAACGCAATTAATTATCCTGAACGTATTTTTCCTATTGGCAGATTGGACAGGCCTTCTGAAGGACTGATCTTTTTAACCAACGAAGGTGACATCGTTAATAAAATTTTGCGTGCTGGCAACAATCACGAAAAGGAATACATCGTTACTGTTGATAAAGTCATTGATGATAAGTTTATTCATGGCATGCGTTCAGGTGTACCAATTCTTGGCACTGTGACAAAAAAATGTTTTGTTAAAAAAACTGGGCCTAAAAAGTTCACAATCACGCTTACACAAGGGCTAAACAGACAGATCCGTAGAATGTGTGAATATTTTGGTTACGAAGTTCAGACGCTGAAGCGAGTGAGGATCATGAACGTGAACCTTAATGGGCTGAGAGCAGGTGAGTGGCGTCACTTAAGCGAAAAGGAAATGTCAGAGATCAATGCTTCTATAGAAGGTTCTTCTAAAACGGAAGAAGCATCGGTTGATAATAAAAAAAGAATAAGGCCAAAAGATTCATCTAATCAAAATCGTAGTTCATCAGATAAGCCACGTAGTCAGCATAAGAGTAATCAAGCACGGCCAGACAAACCGAAAAGAAGATCAGCTAAAAAGCCGGAGCGTGTTAAAGGGACACTTTCACTGAAAAGATAAAAATGGCCGCAATTGCGGCCATTTTTAATTTGTTATCGAGCGCTTTCTGGCGCTTTAATTTTGAAAGCCAAACAATAAACAACCGGTATAACAATTAAGGTTAAGATTGTGGCAAAACCAAGCCCAAACATAATTGTTACTGCCATTGATTTAAAGAACACATCAAATAGCAGTGGGATCATACCTAATATCGTCGTGATGGCAGCCATTGATACAGGCCTTACACGGCTTACCCCAGAATCAAAAACGGCTTGATAAGGCGTCTTACCACTGTCGATTTCAAGGTTTATTTGGTCCATCAGTACAATTCCATTTTTTATTAACATGCCAGAAAGACTTAGCAATCCAAGTAGTGCCATAAAACTAAATGGGGCTTGAAAAG
Organism: Pseudoalteromonas luteoviolacea CPMOR-1; assembly: GCF_001625685.1. Taxonomy (GTDB): domain Bacteria; phylum Pseudomonadota; class Gammaproteobacteria; order Enterobacterales; family Alteromonadaceae; genus Pseudoalteromonas; species Pseudoalteromonas luteoviolacea_K. The sequence continues at coordinate 154,120 of NZ_AUYC01000038.1, forward strand.
TAACTAGCCCGGCTGTTACACCAATAATGGCCAGTGGTACAGTACTCCATATGACTAACGGCTTTTTAACTGAGTTAAACAGTAGCACTGTGATCATAAACATACTTAAATAGCCCAGAGGAAGTGAGCCAAAGATGGCTGTTTTCGCTTTAGACGAAGACTCATACTCGCCGCCCCATTCCATTTTGTAGCCAACAGGGAGCTCAATGGATTCAATATCTGCTTTTATTCGGGCAAAGAGTTTGGCAGGTGTTTCGTTGCCAATCACATCATGGTCAGCCATGACCGTGATAGTGCGCTTTCGGTCTCGACGCATGATCAAGCTGTCTTCCCAGACAACTTCAAATTTATCTACGATTTGGCTTACCGGCACGTATACATTGAGTACAGGGCTAAATACTTGTAAGTCCTGCAAGTTCTCAACACTGTACCTTTCTATTTCAGGAGAACGTGCGACGATAGGTAACATTTGTGTACCATCACGGTATAGCCCAACTTGTTTACCAGAGATGCTAGTCAGCAGTAACTGGTCTAGATCGGTTTTGCTGATCCCTAAACGACGTGCTTTTTGTTCATTAAATACGGGCTGAAGCACTTTGCTTCGTTGACGCCAATCGTCTTTTATACTGTGCGCGCCAGGATCATTTTCTAAAATTGCTTTAGCTTCAGCTGCCAATTGGCGTAAAACCACAGGATCAGGACCTGAGAAGCGCGCTTCGATTTTAGCATCCGTTGAAGGGCCTATCTCCATACGCTTTATTTTCAGTTGTCCATCCAGTTCATTTTCTCCGGAAAAAGCACGGACCTTTGCTATCATGTCAGTGACATCTTCACGTGTTTTTACTCGGATAATGAGCTGCCCATACGCGTCATATTGCTTTTCAGGGCTGTATGTGAGCATAAACCTTGGCGCACCTTGACCAATTGTTGCTGTGACGTCTGTTACCGCATCATGCTGTCTTAGGAATGTTTCTAGCTTTTTAACATTGTCTGAAGTCGCGCGGATATCTGCACCTTGGTAGTTCCAATAATCAACATAGAACATTGGCGTGTTTGATGCTGGGAAAAAGGATTGCTTCACTGACTTAAAACCAACGATTGCGCTGCCAAGCAAAATAACCATGAAGACCACCGTAGCCCACCTATTACGTAAGCTAAATGCGAGTAATGTTTTATAAGCGGTAAAAATAACCCCTTTATAAGGATCGTTTTGCTGTTCGTTACTACCGGATTTAATCTCTTCTTTAAAAAGCATGTTTGCAAAGAAAGGAGTGAGTGTAATGGCGGTTACCCAGCTAAGTAGCAGTGAGATAAATAGCACCCAAAATAATGAACCTGCAAACTCACCACTGGCATCTGAGCTCAATCCAATTGGTGCAAATGCTGTAATACCAATCACGGTTGCCCCCAATAGTGGCCATTTGGTTTGCTCGACAATATTAACCGCCGCTTTCACTTTCGTTTGACCGCGTTTTAAGTTAATCAAAATACCTTCTGTTATTACAATGGCATTATCTACCAACATACCTAATGCGATGATTAAAGCACCCAGTGAGATCCTCTGCAGATCGATAGCAAACAACTTCATAAAAATGAAAGTGCCTAAAACAGTTAGGAGGAGTATACCGCCGATTAAGATACCGCTTTTTACACCCATAAAAATGAGCAATACAATGATAACAATTGCTACGGCTTCTAATAAACTCACGATGAAGCCATCCACTGACTTCTTAACTTCAGCGGGTTGATTGTAAACACTATTCACTTCTATGCCATAAGGCTTCTGATATTCTAATTCTGCAAGGCGCTTTTTAATTGCTACGCCCACATCAACTACGTTGACGCCGGAAGTGAATGAAATACCGACCAATAAAGCCCTATCATTATTAAAGCGAGTAATGTGGTTCGGTACTTCTTGGTATTCTCTTGAGACCGTAGCAACATCGCCTAAATAGATCAGTTCTCTAGCACCTGGTTGAGATATTAGTAAATTCTCGAGCTCAGATACATTTGAAAATTCACCTGTAGGGTGTAGGCGAATTGATTCGTTGCCTACGCGAATTTTACCGGCATTCGATACAGTGTTTTGCGTTTTGAGTAATGAGAAAATATGATTAGGAGAAATCCCTAACTGCGACATCTTTTGGGTCGAGATTTCGACAATGACTTGAGCTTGTTGTTCACCTGCCACTGTGACCTTACTGACACCATCTACTAATACAAGCTCACGACGTAAAAAATCGACATAGTCTTTGAGCTCATCATACGTATAACCAGTGCCAGTAACGCCATATAACATACCGTATACGTCAGCAAAATCATCCATAATTGTGGGCGGTTGTACACCAGATGGCAGTTGTGGTGTAAGGTCATTAATTTTGCGTCTTAACTCGTCCCATATTTGTTTGAGATCCTCTTTACGGTAGGTACTTTTCATTTCAACTGAAATCTGAGACTTACCTGGCGAAGAAATTGAGGTGACATAATCAACGTACGGCAAGCTCTGTATTGCATTTTCAATGGGGTAGGTGACTTCCTCTTCTACTTGCTGTGGCGATGCGCCAGGGTAGGCTGTGATCACCATGGCTTTTTTTAATGTAAACTCTGGATCTTCCAATTGGCCGAGGCCAAAGTATGAAATACCACCTGCTGCAAATAGCAGCACAGCAAACATTGCACTAATGACTTTATTTTCAATAGACCAACTCGCTAAGCTCATAATTATAAGCCTCGCTCTTTTGTCCAAGGCCTCACTTTCAAGTTTTCTTTGAGGTGATGCACGCCAGCGGCTACCACAATTTCACCTGCTTTAAGTCCATCTAAAACTTCAATACTCGACGCTCTCATTTCACCCAGCGTTATACGACGTTTGTTGACTGTATTTGTATCCGTGTTATACACCCAAACGTAGTGATTATTGTCTATTTGTTCATCCTGAGCTGAGAAAACTGCTTCGTTAGGTACTAGCAACGCGCGCTTTTGTAAGTTCATGACTTTGCTAGGGTCGATATACACATGGCCTGTCATACCAGCGAACAAATTGAAATCTTCCGGGATTGGAAGTGAAAATACGACTTTATATGTCAAAGTAACTGGATCTGCTTGAGTGTCCCACTCTTTGATGGTTAACGAGTATGATTTATCAGGAAAACCATCGAAAACAACGGTTGGGTGGTAGTCTAAATCTTTGTTTACACGGGCAACAAGTTTCTCTGGTACTTGAATGACAACATCCATGCGATCACGGGTTTCCAGTCTGAGGATGTTTTGTTTGGCAATAACATTTTCAAAATTTTTGACAAATACTTTCGCAACTGTACCATCAAATGGTGCGCGTAGTTCACTATTTTGTAGATTTGTTTGTGCAATTCTGTATGCAGATTCAGTGACTTGCTTATTGGCGAGAGCTTGATCATATTCAGCTTTACTCGCTGTTGACTTGTTAAACAACGATTCAATACGGTTTAGCTGTAATGTAGCGAGCTCATATTGGGCTTTGCGTTGTTGGAATTGTAGTTCAAAGTCTTCAGGATCTAATTTCGCCAGTAGTTGACCCTTTTTCACTTCTTGGCCCGCTAAAATTGGAAAGTCGATAAGCTCACCGTTGACACGAAATGCGAGGTATGAACCTTGATTTGCGACAACTTCGGCAGGGAAATGTCTTATTGCTGCCGCAGCTGGATCGCTGACCGTATGCAGTTTGACTGGTCTAACTAAGTCTCGATTTGGTGATTGGATAACTTCATCTTGGCAAGCACTAAGTAAAAGTGCGGAAGATAATACGAGTACGCGTTTAAACACTTAAGTTACTCCGAAATATATGACTCCTAAGATAATGTAGTGCAGGATATATAAAATAGTACTAAAATAAAAATTATAAATAATTAGAGTTTTAATAAATAAAATTTATGAAGTTGTCGGATTTAGAAGTGCTCCATGTGGTTGCGCATTCTCAAAGTCTCAATGATGCGGCCAAACGTCTATACAAAACACAACCCGCGGTAACGCAAGCGTTAAAAAGGCTAAGTACCGAGTTGGGATTTCCCTTGGTTACTAGAGAAGACTATAGAATTAAGCTCACAGAGCAGGGACAGCGTTTTTATAAAGAAGCGGTAAAGTTGATTGAGCATCATGAAAACCTTAAATCAATGGCTGCAGATTTTGCTCAAGGAAACGAGCCTAAGTTTAATATTTGCTATGAAGCAATGAGTTATGACTACAACTGTAATGAGCTTATTAAACGTACGTTTAGGCAATTCCCGTCTACAGCGTTTGAAATCACCAGCGGTAAGCGTTTTGTTGCACTCGATAGAGTGAATCAAGGTCTATCAGATATCGGAGTCGGACCTTGGTTTAATTTGTTTCATGCAACCGGTGACTTAGAGTCTGTCGCTATTGGTGAAGTAAAGTTGGGCCTGGTTGCTAAAAAAGGTTTGTTGCCGAGTAAACTGACATTCGAAGCGTTAAATCAGTACCCTTGTTTAGCGATGACAGAGAGTGGATTTGAGTTTGATAGCGACCGCCTAGAGTACTCAAAAAGTCGCAGTGTCATGAAACTTGATGACATTGCAACAATCAAGATGTTTTTATTACAGGGGCTTGGTTTTGCGATTGTGACATTAAACCACTGTGAGAAAGAGCTAGAACAAGGATTGCTTGAACAAATACGGGTATCAGATAGGCAAGATCAGTTTACTGTCGATATCCATGCGTTTAGAAGACAGTTACCGCATCATGGTTCTGTTGCACAGTATTTATGGGAAGGATTTAAAGACTTAGGTAAAAAATATCGTGAACGATGAATTCAAACAAAATGTATACACACTTATAGGCGCTATTCCTAAAGGGAGTGTGGCTACTTATGGGCAAATAGCAAAGCTTGCAGGCGCACCAAAGCATGCGCGTTCAGTGGGCTACCTATTGAAGCATTTGCCTAATGACAGTACTTTACCTTGGCACAGGGTGATTAACAGTCAGGGAAAAATCTCTTTTCCAACAGGCAGTGAGAAGTTTAATGCTCAGTCTTTTAAGCTTCAAGCAGAGGGGGTAGTGCTGCTTAATGGAAAAATATCTCTACAAAAATATTTGTGGCGTTAATTAATATCTTGATAAGAAAGCATCGAGATAATTTCGGAAATTGGGTTGATCGGTTTAGAACATGTTGGCGTAAATAGACTTAGAGATTATCACAACTAAGTTAATATGAAACGAGCACTTTTTCCTTTATCAGTATATATTTTACCGCAGGGTTACACACGGTTACGCATATTTGAGCCTCGCTATTTGCACATGGTTAAAATGGCCATGAAAGAGCATAGTGGCTTTGTGTTGTGTCACAGCGATAAAACGTCTGCGACAGACGTATCGAGAGAAGGTGTCTTTGTTGAAATTGTTGACTTTTCACAAGACAGTGGTGGTCAGTTACTTATAGACGTATACGCTCGGCACCGAGTATTGATCTCGGATGTAACTGTTGACGATATGAACTTAAAGTATGGTTCGTGTGAGACTGTCGATAAGCCATTGTGGGAGCTTGGTAGCGAGAGCTTTGTTTATCATGAACGCTTGGCTGACTTGTTGAGAGATTTATTTGTGGTGAACACTGAACTTAATGACTTGTACAAGAAGAAAAATTATGCGGATCCGATTTGGGTCGCAGCCAGATGGCTGGAGCTATTGCCGCTCACGTTGACTCAAAAGCAAAAAATTCAAAGCTGTCGAACGTATCAAGCGGTTGCAGGTGTTTTGTTCGAAGTTTTTGACGAACAAGAGTGATCTTAATGTCAAAGTATGCCGTATAGTCTACTATGTTACTGGCTGAGAGTGTTACATTATGGTTAGTTTAGAGCAATCAAGTGATTGCCGCACAAAAAAAGGTATAAACCAAGGGATGCAAGAAACCCCTTCAGAGCAGTTAACTCAAGCATTAGTTAAAGTTGCAAATGATGCGGATAAAAAAGCGTACGCATATTTGTTTTCTTATTTCGCACCGAAAATAAAGCGTTTCGGTATCAAGCAATTTGGCTCGGAAGCAATGGCGATGGAGTTGGTGCAGGACACAATGACATCAGTGTGGAGAAAGGCTAAGCTTTACCACCAAGATAAAGGTGCAGCAACAACTTGGGTATACACGATTATGCGAAACGCATCATTTGATGCGCTTAGAAAAGTTAAAAGCAATCGAGAAGATAATTTAAGTGAAGAAATTTGGCCCTTGTTTCATGATGAGCAAGTGTGCGAGAAAAGTTTCAAAGACCATCTACAAACCAATCAACTCAAAGAAAAAATCAAAAACTTGCCAGCGGCACAAAGAGATGTTGTGGTTGGGGTATATTTTGAAGATATGACACAAGAACAACTTGCACATCATCTAGGGATCCCAGTTGGTACGGTAAAATCTAGGCTGCGCTTAGCGTTGAAGAAATTAAAAGTTGAATTGGGAGAGCAGCATGATTAAGTATCATCCCTCTAAGCAGTTAATGCACAAGCACCTTGCCGGGGAGTTACCTGTAGGTTTAAGCGTCGCCATTGCTGCTCATATTGAACTTTGCGACAAATGTAAATGTGAAGTTGAATCGATTGAAGCGAAACAAGCAGAGCAGTTTTTTAATAGTCAATCAGTCATGAGCGATGACCATGATGATGCCTTGTCGACAGAGGACGATTTACTATTTGATGCGATGTTAAGTGATATTACGTCGCTTGACGTTGATGCACAAGTTGTTCGTCATGAAGCAAAAATGTTCGATTATCAAGATAAGTCAGTACAACTGCCAAGAGCCATTGCAGCGTTGAAGTTAGGCAGTTTTATTAATGCTGGAAAGGTATCTCGCGCCCGTTTTGAGCTTGATGAAGGCCCAATGCGAAGCAGTTTACTTCACATAAAGCCTGGTGGAGAGATCCCAGAACACACACATACTGGTTTTGAGCTAACATTACTTTTAGATGGGACATTTGAAGACGAGAGTGGGAAATATGTGCCCGGTGATTTTATCATGTTAGATGGGCGACATAATCATACTCCTAAAACTGAAGAAGGCTGTTTGTGCTTTACGCTAGTCGACAATGCCCTGCATTTTAACAAAGGGTTAAGTAAACTTCTAAATCCTATTGGTAAGCTGATTTATTAGGGAGAGATTTAAGTATGCAATTTAATACACCTATACAGATCGGATTAAGTGCATGTCTAGGCGGAGACAGAGTGCGCTTTGACAAAGGACACAAACGCTCAAATTTTTGTATGGATGAGTTTAGCAAGCATGTAGAGTTTGTTAAGTTTTGCCCTGAAGTAGCCATCGGTATGCCTGTTCCTCGTGAGACCATAAGGCAAGTTCGCTATGGTGATACAATTAGAGTATGTAGACCTGATGGTTCACAAGATGTTGGTCCGAAACTAACGGAATACGGTAAGAAAATCGCTAAAACAAAAGCTAAAGAGTTGTCTGGATTCGTTTTTTGCGCCAAAAGTCCAAGTTGTGGCATGGAGCGTGTGAAAGTATATAACGACACAGGCACTGGTGCGACAGCTGAAGGCGTTGGGGCGTTCGCCGCTGAGATAATGCGTCATAACCCGTTACTTCCATGTGAGGAAAACGGCAGATTGAACGATGTGCACTTGCGTGAGAACTTTGTTATGAGAGTGTTTGTGTATAAGTCTTGGCAAGAATTAATGGAACAAAACGTTACAAAACATATGTTAACAGAGTTTCATGCCAAACATAAATATTTGCTTATGAGCCACAATTACGCTGCATACAGAACGCTTGGACGTTTACTTGCTGAAGGTGATCCTAATGAATCACTTGAAGTGGCGCATCAATATATCTCTGGATTAATGACGGCTTTGAAAAAGCCCGCAAGTAGAAAAGCACAAGCAAATACGCTGGCGCATTTACAAGGTTATTTTAAAAACGAATTATCAAGCATCGAGAAGGCGGAAATGGTTGAGGCCATTGATGAATATAGAATGGGACTTGTGCCATTAAATGTGCCATTGACTCTACTAAAGCATCACCTGCGTGTTCATCCTAAGTCTTATCTAGAACAACAAGTGTACTTTGACCCATATCCACATGATTTAAAATTAAGGTTCTCAATTTGAGCAAAGCACTTTTTTGGTTCAGGCGCGATCTGAGGTTATCTGGTAACCAAGCGCTTGAAGACGCGATTAACAACGGCGCCACTGAGGCGCTGTTTTTTGTTTGTGAAAAACAATGGCAAATACACAATACCAGTAAAATACAAATTGATTTAGTTAAAAGGCGAATTGATTATCTTGGTGTTCAATTGGCAGAGTTAGGTATAAAGCTTCATGTGATTGATGCACAAGATTTTCAGCAATTACCAAGTAAACTTGAAGAATTTATAACACAGCATGGTTTTACTCATATTTATGCCAATAGAGAGTATGAAATTAATGAGCTAAACCGTGATGAACTGTGCACTTCACTCGGTGCTGAACTGCGTTTATATGATGGTGACGTTCTTTGTCCACCTGGTAGTGTTGTTACTAAAAATGGAGAGATGTTTAAGGTATTTACCCCGTTTAAAAAAGCATGGTTATCGCAGTATTCACAGTATACCTTCCCAATAAGTCAGTATATTCACTCAGTAAATCAGCCTATTACTTGGCAAACTCCAGACTTGTTAGTTACTAATGGTGCTTCTGATAAGTGGCCTGTGGATGACCATATACTTTCACAGGTCATCGAGCAGTTCTTAGATGAAAAGTTAAACGAATATAGTGAATACCGAGATGTGCCGAGTATTAAAGGGACTTCAGGGTTGAGTCCTTACCTTGCGTTAGGGGTTATATCTGCTTCGGATCTAATTGGCCGAATTCAACAACGGATGCCGGATGTATTATATAGAACTAAAACTTCTGCATTTACTTATATAAATGAATTACTTTGGAGAGAGTTTTACCGTCATTTAATGTATATCTTTCCAAAACTATGCAAAAGCAATAATTTTAATGAAAAATACAATGCTGTTCAGTGGCTAGATGACGAAGAGGCCTTTTCATCATGGTGTGAAGGTAACACAGGATACCCTATTGTTGACGCGGCCATGCGACAACTTAACCAAACTGGGTGGATGCATAATAGACTGAGAATGATAGTTGCGAGCTTTTTAACTAAACATTTATTAATTGATTGGCGTAAAGGTGAAGCTTACTTCATGAGTAAGCTGATCGACGGTGATTTGGCCGCAAATAATGGTGGTTGGCAATGGGCCGCGAGTACGGGATGCGACGCACAACCTTATTTTAGAATATTTAATCCGATAACCCAAAGTGAAAAGTTTGATCCTGATGGAACTTTTATTCGTAAATATGTACAAGAATTAGAATGGGTGCCAGCTAAGTATATTCATTTTCCACATGATTATATCAACGCTGTTGGCAGGCCTTGTTATACAGCACCTATAGTTGAACATAAAGAAGCGAGAGCCAGAGCGCTTGATGCATTTAAGGTATAGAAATGGAACAACACCTTAACAACTTTGTAGATATTTATAATCAGCTGTCAGACAAAAACCTTGGTTTATTGAAAAATATTTATGATGATAGTGTGGTATTTTCGGATCCTTTACATAAAGTAGAAGGAATTGAAGCCTTAACTAGATATTTTGAGAATTTATATGCAAATGTAAATTCAATCTCTTTTGATATCAATGAACACTACGTTGTAGACAACAAAGGTTTTTTATACTGGGAAATGCACTTTTCTCACAGCAAACTTAACAACAAGAAAAATATCACAGTGGCTGGGCATAGCCAGCTGACCTTTAAGGGGTCTAAAGTTATCAGCCACAGAGATTACTTTGATGTGGGTGCGTTGTTGTATAGAAATATTCCGCTTCTTGGCAGCGTAATTAAAACGCTAGAGAAAAGGGCGGTGTCATGAGTGAAAGTAAAAATCGTGTACTGGTAACTGGCGCAACGTCTGGTATTGGAGAAGCGTTGGTTTATAAGTACGCACAGTCAGATATCGTTACAGCTTGCGGCCGCAACCAAGACAAGTTAGCTGAATTTGAATCGAGAGGCGTGTCTTCTTCACGGTTTGATATGACGGATAAGCAACAGGTTTTTGATGCCGCAGAAAAGCTTGAAGCACACGATATCATTATATTAAATGCCGGCGTATGTGAGTATATCGACAATGCAAACAAATTTGATTCGGCATTATTCGAACGAGTTATACAGGCCAACTTGATTGCGACAGGATATTGTCTGGAAGCGTTCATACCAAAAATAAAAAAAGGTGGTCAACTTGTTATAGTCAGTTCTAGCGCGAGCTTTTTGCCGCTGCCTCGAGCCCAAGCGTACGGGGCATCAAAAGCGGCATTAAGCTATTTAACGCGTGTTATGCAGGTTGAACTTAAAGATATCGATGTAACTTTAGTTCACCCAGGATTTGTAGAGACTCCATTGACGAATAAAAATGATTTCCCGATGCCGTGTTTAGTCAGTGTCGAGCAAGCAGCAGAAAGGATTTATGAAGGGGTTTCTAAACGTAAAAATGAAGTACATTTTCCAAAGCGTTTTACGCTGTTTTTAAAATTGTTTTCATTATTACCATTTAATGTATGGCTGCCATTAGCCAAAAGGATAAAACGTTGAAAAATATCGCAATCATTGGTTCTGGCATATCAGGACTCAGTGCAGCTTACTTACTGAATAAAAAACATAACGTCACAGTATTCGAGAAAGAAGACAGGCTTGGTGGCCACACTGCTACAATCGATGTTGACACGCCTGAAGGTGTCAAAGGTATCGATACAGGCTTTATTGTTTTTAACGACCGCACATATCCCTTATTTGAAAAACTGCTCGATCAGATAGGGGTAGGGCGTAAGCCTACTCAAATGAGTTTCAGTGTAAAAACCGCTGACAGAGACTTTGAATATAACGGCCACACTTTTTTGTCTTTATTTGCTCAGAAACGCAATGCGCTATCGATCAAGTTTTGGCGTTTTTTATACAGTATTATCAAATTCAACCGGCTAGCTAAAGCGCTATATCACAGTGGCGATTATTCAAAGCACACAAATTTGGGTGATTTTCTCGATGCCCACGGATTTGATGAGTTTTTTAAAAAGCATTATATTTTGCCGATGGGCGCAGCTATTTGGTCAACCAGCTTGAAGGGAATGCTTGATTTTGAGATTCAGTTTTTTATTCAATTCTTCTTTAACCACGGCCTGCTAGATGTTGCTGGCCGGCCTCAATGGTATGTTATTCCTGGCGGTTCGAAACAATATATTGACCCGCTCATAGGCTCTTTCAAAGAACACATTAAGCTAGGCGTAAACATAAAGACCGTCATACGCTCTGATGAGCATGTTGAAATCATATTTGAAGATGGCAGCATTGAGCATTTTGATGAAGTGGTATTTGCATGTCATTCAGATCAAGCCTTGAAGTTGCTTGGTGATGCCAGTGAGATTGAGCGAGAAGTGCTTGGTGCAATTCCATATACTTCTAATAGTGTGGTTTTGCATACAGACATATCTATTTTACCTAAAAGAAGAGCTGCTTGGGCAAGTTGGAATTATGCCCTAGACGAGAGTCAGACAAGGCCAGCAAGCGTTACTTATCAGATGAATATTTTACAAGGGTTATCTTCCTCACAGCAGTACTGTGTAACATTAAACAATGATGAACAGATAAACCAGGAAAAAATAGTCCAAAAATTCACTTATTATCATCCAGTGTTTAATACACAAAGTATTCGGGCTCAAAAAAGAAAGTCTGAAGTTGACGGTGTAAACCGAACGTATTTTTGTGGTGCGTATTGGTTTAATGGCTTTCACGAAGATGGTGTGAGAAGTGCTGTTGATGTAGCTGAAAAGCTCGGAGTGAGCTTTGAATAGTGCTATTTATTTAGGTGATGTGAGGCATCGTCGTTTTGCGGTATCCGAGCATCATTTTAAATATCCCATGTATATGATGTGCATTGACTTGGATGAACAGCATCTTCTAGACGATATCCATCCATTATTTGGCACTAAGGGAAAAAAGCTACTACGGTTTGAACAGGCAGATTATTTAATAGGGCCGACAAAAAACTTAAAGCAACGTGCATTAGACAAAAGTCTAGAAATGGGTATAGATGCATCCGATAGCAAAGTATATTTGATGGGTCAGTGTCGTTGTTTTGGTTATTATTTTAGTCCAGTCAATTTTTATTTTTTTTCAAAGGAAGATGGGGAATATACCCACATGATTGCTGAAGTTAGTAATACACCATGGAATGAACGGCATTATTACCTTGTACCACTTGGGAAAAAAGTGAACTTTGAAAAGACCTTTCACGTATCACCTTTCATGAATTTAGATATGGAATACCATTGGCATATAAAAGCACCTTCACAGTATGCTTTTGTCCATATTGAAAATAAAAAAGAGCGTGAACTTTTATTTGACGCAACATTGAGACTGCAACGAGTACCACTAGATAAACCCTCAGTGAGTAGTTTATTAAAGCAGTTTCCAGCAATGACCTTTTCAATTTTAAAAGGCATTTATTGGCAAGCGTTAAAGCTTTTTTTAAAGCGAGTTCCTTTTATCAGTCATCCTGGAAGTTTGTAAGATGGAAAAAACGACACAATCCTATAGCAGTGAGAGCAACGATAGTTTTTTAACAAAAATGTGTAAGGCGCTGGTGTTAAAAGCGTTAGAACAAATCACATGGGGACAAATCAAGCTCATCGACGGAGGGCAAGAATACATCTTCGGCGATAAAGACAGTGCAACTAGTACGGTTATTCATGTTAAGTCGAGCCAAATGTACAACAAGTTTGCGCTTGGTGGCAGTGTAGGCGCTGGAGAGTCGTACATCGATGGTCAGTGGTCTTGTTCTGACTTAACGAGATTGATTGAAATATTCGTCGTAAACCAAGACGTGTTAGATGCGTTCGAAAAGAAGTTCGCCTTGATTTCTGGCCTATTTAACAAAGTAACGCATTTTAAAAATCGAAATACCAAATCTGGCTCAAAGAAAAATATAGTTGCGCATTACGACTTGGGTAATGATCTATATAGTTCGTTTCTGAGTGAAGAAATGCTTTACTCTAGTGCGGTATACCCAACACACACCGCCTCCTTAGAGCAGGCTCAGCAACATAAGCTAAAAGAAATATGTGAGCAAGTGGATTTACATAAATCCGACCATGTTATTGAAATTGGCACTGGGTGGGGCGCATTCGCAATCTATGCCGCTAAAAATTATGGATGTAAGGTAACTACAACAACCATATCAGAAGAGCAGCATGCGTACGTTAGCGAAAAGATCATAGAGCTTGGCTTACAGGATCAAATTACACTGCTCAAAGATGACTATCGAGAATTAAATGGTAAATTTGATAAGCTTGTGTCTATTGAAATGATTGAGGCTGTTGGGCATGAGTATCTTTCTGGATTTTTTGAAAAATGCAGTAGTTTACTTAAGCCTAATGGCGTGATGTTAATACAAGCGATTACAATTGCATGCCAGCGATATCATCATTATTTAAAAAACTCAGACTTTATACAGCAGTATATTTTTCCAGGTGGTTGCTTGCCATCCATTACAGAGATGAGTAAACAAATATGCAGCAGTACAGACTTGGTTGTCCACTCTGTCAAAGATATTGGCTTGCACTACGCCAAAACATTGTTTGATTGGCGTGAACGCTTTGATAAAGCGTGGCCATCATTAGATAATCAAAAATTTGACCAGCGTTTCTATCGACTTTGGGAGTTTTATTTGTGTTACTGCGAAGGTGGATTTAAACAAAGAGCAACCAGTGCCGTACATTTGGTCGCTAGAAAACCAAGGTATTTAAGCGATGATGAAAAAGTATTCTGTCGCTATTAACTTTGTATTGTTTCAGCTCGCCTGGTTTTCCGTCTTTTTTTTAAAAGAGGACGCTTTATTTCCGGTGGCTGTAACTGTTGCACTGATGTTTTTATTCAGTGCACATAAAGGAAGGGACGGCAAATTTGTTGTTGTAGGTTTATCAATTGGCTTAGCAATAGAAATAATCGCAGTTACTGTCGGTGTTATCAGCTATGGTACAGCCTTAATCCCCGTCTGGTTAGTTCTGCTGTGGGTCGCTTTGCTTTTTTCTTTTAGAGAGTCATTGAATAAGCTTTTTCATTTGCCAATAAAGTTGAGAGCGCCTATTGTTTGGTTGTGCACGCCAGGTAGTTATTACGCTGGCTCAAAAGCAGGCGTGTTGATCACACTTGAACCCCTATGGCTATTTTGGATCATTTATGGCGCGATATGGTTTGTTGGCTTTGAGTGTTTGCGTTGGCTTGACGCACAGTCGCACATAAGAAGGAATGATGAGGTATTGAGCTAAATCGTTCCTTTTTTAGCTAAATATATGTGATGCAAGTACAATTTGTCAGATTAATTTCGAATATAGTTGAATTTTGGCTTGCACTAATGCTTAAAATGAATAAACATAGAATTTGCTCCGGCAGAAAATAAAAAATATAGGAATTTTTAAAAATGAACAAAGCTCAACTAGTTGAAAAGATCGCGAACGACGCTGATATCTCTAAGACGGCAGCTGGCCGTGCATTAGATGCTTTAACTAGTGCTGTAACTGAAGCTCTAAAAGAAGGCGATTCAGTAGCACTAGTTGGTTTTGGTACTTTCTCTGTGAAAGAGCGTGCAGCACGTACAGGTCGTAACCCACAGACTGGCGCGGAAATCCAAATCCCAGCTGCTAACATCCCAAGTTTCAAAGCGGGTAAAGGTCTAAAAGACCAAGTAAACCTGTAATTCAGTGATGAATATTTTTGGTTTGAGTTTAAGGCTCAAGCCTATGAAAAAAAGGAGCCAAATGGCTCTTTTTTTAATTTTGACCAGTACCAAATTTTAATCTTTTGACTTGCCTTCGTACTTAAAAGTTTGGTTTATTACGAGCGTCACCACTCGCAATAATGGTTGTGTTTATTAGCTCTTAAGGGCTTTATCACCTCTACCAATGCCTACCGCACCTGAGCGGACTAATTCAATTAAATCGCTTTCATGACGCAACATATCAAGGAAACTTTCTATTTTATCCGTGCTACTTGCCAATTGAAGAGTGTAGCTCTGTTTACCCATATCCACGATTGATGCGCCAAATACGTCACTAACACGCGTCACAGCGGCTCTCATTGCTTCATTTCTAGTGAATACTTTTACCATTAAGAGTTCTCTTTCAATGTGATTGATTTCTGTTAGATCAAACACTTTAAGTACATCGACAAGTTTATTGACTTGCTTAGTGATTTGCTCAACAACTCTATCATCGCCATGTGTTGTAATGGTGATACGAGACAGGGTTTTATCATCGGTTGTACCGACCGTTAAGCTATCGATGTTGTACGCTCTTTGAGAAAAAAGGCCAACGATACGCGAGAGTGCACCAGGTTCATTTTCTAATAATATCGCTAATATACGTCTCATTATACTTTCACTCCTTTTTTCAACCACATTTCGTCAATTGCACCATGTTTAATTTGCATTGGATAAACATGCTCGCTCTCATCTACTCTAATATCTAAAAATACAAGGCGATCGGTAATTGAAAATGCTTTTTCAAGGGCACTATCGAGTTCGTCAGGGTGATCAACACGGATCCCGATATGTCCATAGCTTTCTGCTAAAGCAACAAAATCTGGCAAAGACTCCATATAAGAACTTGAATGGCGGCCATCGTACAGCATATCCTGCCATTGTCTCACCATACCCAGAGAGCGGTTGTTCAGGGAGACGACCTTAACATTCAGCCCATACTGTAGGCAGGTTGAGAGCTCTTGAATATTCATTTGAATAGAACCATCTCCCGTTACGCATACAACTTCATCCTGAGGGAAAGCGACCTTGACACCCATTGCAGCGGGAAGCCCAAAACCCATTGTGCCAAGACCGCCTGAGTTGATCCATTGGCGAGGGTTTTTAAATGGGTAATATTGGGCTGCGAACATTTGGTGCTGACCAACATCAGAGGTTATATATGCATTGCCATGTGTGACCTCATATAACTTTTGAATAACGGTTTGTGGCTTAATCTTGTCAGCATCAGTTTTATAGTCCAAACATTTTTGCGCTCGCCATTGAGTTATGTCTTTCCACCAAGCTTCTTGCGCACTGCGATCAATAGCAATATTGCTATTGTTAATGCCTTCTAGCAGTTGTGAAAGCACTGTATCTAAACAACCAACAACCGGAATATGTGCCTGAATCGTTTTTGAAATTGACGTTGGATCCACATCAACATGGACAATTTTTGCATTTGGACAAAACTTGCTTACATTGTTTGTTACGCGGTCGTCAAACCTTGCGCCAAGCGCCAATATTGTATCAGCATTGGCCATTGCTTTGTTTGCTTCTAAAGAGCCATGCATACCTAACATGCCAATGAAGTTGGGGTGGCAGCCACTGATCCCCCCTAAACCCATCAGGGTGTTGGTGATCGGGGCATTCAGCTTTTCGACAAGCTCCGTCAGCTTCTCAGACGTATCGGAAAGAATAATTCCGCCACCAGAATAAATAACCAGCTTTTTCGCTTGTAAAATAGCTTCGACCGCTTTTTTAATTTGCTTAGTGTGCCCCTTTTTATTGGGGTTATAAGTTCTCATGTCTAATTGTTTAGGCATGGAATAGTTAAATTTAATCTGAGGGTTTAAAACATCTTTAGGCAATTCGACAACCACGGGTCCAGGCCTTCCGGATCCAGCTAGATAAAAAGCTTTTGCCAATATAGCTGGTATGTCTTCTGCGTGCCTGCAATTAAAGCTATGTTTTACTATCGGTCTGGAACACCCAACAATATCGGTTTCTTGGAAAGCATCGTCACCAATCAAGTTCGATGGTACTTGTCCAGACAGCACAACCATCGGAATAGAGTCCATATATGCAGTTGCAATCCCTGTAATGCAATTCGTAGCTCCGGGGCCTGATGTGGCAAGCACAACACCTGTTTTTCCAGTTGCACGAGAATAGCCATCAGCCATATGCGTAGCGGCTTGTTCATGACGAACGAGAATATGCTCGACATCACTTTGTTCAAACAGGGCATCATATAGGTCTAAAACAGAACCGCCCGGGTATCCAAAGATAAACTCTACTTCTAAATCGCTCAGCGCCTTTACAACTAACTCGGAGCCGTTAAATTGCTCATTCATTACCTCATTCCTCAGCCAAGTTAAATCTTGGCATAAAAAAACCCCGCTGATTGGCGGGGTCGATGAAAGCGTATACTCACACAGGCCCCTATGGACTTAATACTAAGACCACCACGAGAACCATTTGTACAAGCTTAACTAAAGTCATTTCAAATCTGCTAAATTATTTAAACACTGTTTATTTAAAGGGCAATTGATGTTTCTGTCAAGCAAACCAATTCTTAATATGCATAATATATCCCCATTTTGTGTTGATAAATTTGAAATGTAGTATTTCATTTTATAAAAACAATCAATATTGCATAATTTAGCGATGCTAATATTTAGGAAAAAGAAACAAAAACTGCGCGTTATGAATGAGGCACTGAGAAAAAACGTTGAAGGTTAACATGTAATGATAAAAAACGGTTTGAAGTGTAAAAGCTGTTGAAGGTAATTAGGGAAGTAAGTAACGAATAAAGAGATAGTGCAGGGCGCACTATCTCACAAGTCTTATAATTAAAGACGCTCAATCACAGCTTGTGTGAAGTCAGTTGTGCCATGGTTACCACCAAGGTCACGTGTTGTACGGTCGCCAGATTTAATTACATCAGCTACTGCACTGCGAATACGCTCAGCAGTGTCACCCATATCTAAATACTCAAGCATTTGAATAGAAGCTAGGATAACAGATGTAGGGTTCGCTAGGTTTTTACCAGCGATATCAGGTGCACTACCGTGTACAGCTTCGAAAATAGCTGCATTTTCACCAATGTTAGCTCCTGGCGCCATACCTAAACCACCAACAAGGCCTGCACATAGATCAGAGATGATGTCACCGAATAAGTTAGTTGTTACAACAACATCAAATTCATCAGGGTTCATCACTAGCTTCATACAAGTTGCATCAACAATCATTTCTGCAGACTCGATGTCTGGGAAGCGTTCACCAACTTCGCGTGCAACTTTAAGGAATAGACCTGAAGTTGATTTAAGGATGTTTGCTTTGTGAACTGCGGTTACTTTTTTACGACCTTCACGTTGTGCAAGCTCATAAGCGAAAGTAACGATTTTTTCTGCGCCTTCACGAGTGATTTTTGACATTGCTTCAGCTTCAGTACCATCTTCAGACGTTACCTGACCAAGGCCAGAGTACATGCCCTGCGTATTTTCACGTACAGTGATGATGTCAATGTTTTCGTAACGCGCTTGAGTACCTTCGAAAGATTTAACTGGACGTACATTTGCATACAGACCAAATTGCTTACGTAAAGTAACGTTGATAGATGTAAAGCCTTCACCGACAGGCGTTGTTAAAGGACCCTTTAATGTAAGCTTATTACGCTCGATTGCTTCTAGTGTTTCAGGTGGAAGAAGTTCACCAGTTTTTTCTAGCGCTGCAAGACCTGCGTCAACGTATTCGTATTCGAAGTCACAGCCAGCTGCGTTTAAGATTTCAATTGCTGAGTCGATGATGCTTGGACCGATACCATCACCACGAATAACGGTAACTGTTTGCTTAGCCATTTAGTTTTCCTTTATCAAAATAAATTGTACACACATTTAAGAAGGACCTGTTTATTGTAGTCAATCAAATAAAAAGTGTGTGTTCGCTTGAAAAATTAAGCGCGTTTTATAGCAATTTATTCATAGATATTCCAGCAAGGAATGATAAAAAGGCATAAATTAAAATTATGTCTAGTATATTCTACATTTATAGAATAAATATTATTCAATCACGCTATGTAACGAAAGCTCAAGAATTGCCTGGTGTAACTGTTTTTCACTTTCCCAGCCAAACTTTTTTATTTGGTTTTCTAAAACAAGGCGTTGCCATGCAGTTGGCTGGAAATAGGCACTATTCCATGTCATTGCAAGTACCTTTATAGCCACAAATGTCTTGGCTTCCTCGCTTAATGAGTTGTTTTTTTCTCGCTCAGATTGTTTAAAAGCACGGTGTGGCGCACTGTTATTAAAATGATGTTCAAAGTAGCTATCTAATTTTTCTGAGTTGAATTCTAAAAAACCAAACAATCTTGCCAACGAGTAGGGGATTGCCGTATCACTTTGCTCACTTACGCAGGTAAAGCGTTTGATATCGATGTCGTGGTGTTTAAGCATAAAAGCAATGACCGCACTGATTGGCGAGAGTATGCTTTCATAATCTTGGCCGTAGGCTTGCTTGGTTAGCGTAGCCAGTATTAAAGAGAGTTGTTGGTACTTGTGCCAAATGTCGACTGCAAAAGGGTGCTTTAGTTGTGAAATCACTTGCTCTATCAGTACTCTTTGGCACAACAGGCTAGCGGTGTTTAAGCCTACCATAGTCAAACAGTGACGGGTATTAGCGCCTTTTTGGGATTCTCTATTATATTGTTTAGCTGCTTGTTGGAGTGCTTGTTCTATATATGGAAAAGGTGCGATTGTTTTCTCAATTGCCCTAAAGCTGCTAAAGCTGCTTTGTCCCAGTTTATCAATGACTGAATAGGTTGTCTCAAACCCATCTGTACTCAATTCGATCGGCTGAGATTCAATATGACTCCAAACTTTATATAATAGATGTTTGTCTGCGCTGCTGATAGACGTAAATTCAAAGCTGAGTCTTTGCTGTGTCTTGACGAGTCGGTCTATTTTATGATCTTTGAATGTACAAATTATCTGGCTTTTTTCATTCTTTTGCAGCAGTAAGGCACGTTGCCCCTTGTATTGGGCACTGCAGCCTACAGGGTAATGACTAAATTGTGTCGCTAACTTATTTAATGTATCTCGAACAAAGTCATTTTGGCTAGCAAGGTATAGTTTTTTTACTGTATAAGCGAGTGCGTTGGGCTTTGGTTTTTGAACCAAGGCAGTCGCAATGATTTGCGTAATAGCAACGATGAGAGTGATGTTGTCATATAGCGGAGACAGGCGCTTACTTTTCAACGTATCGCAATAGGGGGAGAGTCTAGACATCATTCGTGCAGCTTGTTTGTTGACTGAACCACCATGTTGGAGGACTTTCACTGCAAGTTGATATCTAATTTTCCAGATTTTCTTTCCTTGTTCTGTTAATGGTTTGGCTGTTAGTAGTTTATCACTTTCATTTTTCACGCATAAGAAACTTGCAAGACATGCCACAAGAAGTTCCTGACGTATTTTATGAGAATAGCCATGCCCCTGAGCTATGATGCAAACTAAGATACATTTTTTTATTACCAAATTTGTAGTGGGGGACAATTGTTCAAACTGCAACGTTAAATAACTGTGCAGTGCGTTTGGTGTATTTTGATAGGTTTCTGTATATAGTTGTGCCAGTTCAGCAAGTGTGGGAAATATACTTGGCCACTTTTGTTTATTGTAGTAGAGCCTTAGAGTTTGCTCCGTTTTATTCACTAGTTCATGAAGTTGTTTTGATACATCTTTATTATTCGTCATTCTTGAGCGCTTTCTCGTAGGCTACTATGGCACCAGCACCCCATAATATTAGCTGACCATTTTTAAACAATAAACCAGTGCATTCGTCTTGTGTGGTTATGCCATCAGGTTTCATCAATTGTGTTCTGTAATATACGATTTGAAAAACAGTGTCTTCGTCTGACTTAACATAGGTTAGGTCGGGGCTACCTAAATTGTCTAACACAGTTTCTAAGTCCATTTGTGTATCTGGTTTTAATTTGCTAATGAACCTTTTATTGAACGCTTCTCGGTCTTTCCAAAGCATTGCTCTTGGATCATCTTTATAAAAGTTGATAACAAGATAGACAATGCCAGCGTATACTGCGAGGCCCAGAAATATATATTGTAGAACTTTTTTTATCATTTAAGTCACCTGAAAAGAGCACGGTAAGACTATCTGAAGCTTGTATCCATAACAAGTAATTTGAGTTTAACGCAATAACTAGAGCCTCAGTTCTTTGAGCGTAAAACCCACTTCAATGTCGGTTCTTAAGGCAACTAATGATTTACTTAAAATGAAGTTGTCGATGTCAGCCTCTATTTTTTTCCTGACAGGTGATGGCAGCTCAGGATCAGCCAATGCATGTTCTACAGAATTAAATTGGCTTAACACTTCAATCGCTGTTTTTTTCCCAACCCCTTTAACACCAGGGATATCATTGGTCTTATCACCCATTAACCCCCAAAAATCATGGAGTTTACTTTTATCTATGGAGAACTTATTCGCCACATCATCTGCTGATATGGCCTGTTGCTTAAAATAGTCATAAATTTTGATGTGTTCGCTAATGAGTGGTAAAAACCCCTTATCGGTGGACACTATGGTTGAGGTAACACCATGGTTTGACGCTTTGAACGCAAGCGTCGCAAGAATATCATCGGCCTCATCTTGCGTTGGGAAATAAGCCTTAACATGGTTATCTGTAAACGCTGTGGCAACATTTTCTAGATTGACTTTAAGCTCGTTAGGCATTGGTTTTCTCGTTGCTTTGTATTCTGAGTAAAGGTGATATCGCCAACTTTTATCGCCATCAAAAACGGCAATGGCATGAGTCGCCTGAGTAATTTTCAATAATTTACGAGTAGCATTTTTAACTCTTTGGGAACAGCTTTTAATAATTTGCTCATCATTTAAGCCTGCTTGCTCGCAATCAACGGCATAAATACGACGTATTAGATTTAGTGCGTCTATGAGTAATAAATGAGCCATATATATACAAAATTAACATAAAGAGTTCAGAATAAAGCGGATTATATCAGAGAGGCAATGAGAGTTCATCGCCCCACAACGTTTTGTTTTTGCTAAAAAATGCAAATTATATTGATTTGACTAGCACTAGGCCTGAATCTTATAGCATGGAGTATATTTGCTGCCTGGAAGCTTCATACGCCCTTGACTAACAAAGGCTTGTAATAGTTTATCCATATCAGACATTAATGACTTATCACCCTCGAGAATGTAGGGTCCATGTTGTTTGATGGCTTTGACGCCATTGTCCTTAACGTTGCCTGCAACAATACCTGAAAACGCTCGTCTTAAGTTTGCTGCTAATATCTCTTTAGGTTGATCTAAATGTAGATTCAATGATGCCATGTTTTCATGTGTAGGTTCGAATGGCATTTGGAAAGGCTCTTCTATTTTTAAGGTCCAGTTAAAGTAGTAAGCATCACCCTCTGACTTTCGATACTCTCTTACATTCGGCATTTCAGATTTGATGTGTTTTGCCACACGTTCAGGGTCATCAATGATAATTTCAAATTTATCAAGCGCTTCTTTACCAAGCGTTTTTTCTACAAACTTGGCGATCTCATCAAAGTAAGCAGAGCTTGATGCTGGGCCTGTTAGTATAACCGGGAGAACTTGTTTTTTATTTTCTGGGTGGAGCAAAATCCCGAGCAAGTAAAGTAACTCTTCTGAAGTCCCAGCACCGCCCGGGAAAATGATAATTGCATGTGCCG
The DNA here is from genome assembly GCF_001625685.1 of Pseudoalteromonas luteoviolacea CPMOR-1. Lineage (GTDB taxonomy): Bacteria > Pseudomonadota > Gammaproteobacteria > Enterobacterales > Alteromonadaceae > Pseudoalteromonas > Pseudoalteromonas luteoviolacea_K. The sequence continues at coordinate 176,666 of NZ_AUYC01000038.1, forward strand.
TTCTGACAAAGGCTTCAAGGCGTTTTTCTATATCAGGTAATATAACGAGCTCATTAACAATCGGGTTGGGTGGCTCGGCAGCAATGATGCTTGGTTCAGTCAAGCCTAAATAACGGTTGCTGGTTATACGTTGCTTAGCATGACCTATGGTGGCACCTTTCATAGGGCCTTTCATTGCACCGGGCCCGCACCCTGTACAAATATTTAGCCCCCTTAGGCCAAGTTGATAACCTACTTCTTTCGTATATTTATATTCTTGCTCATTAATTGAATGCCCTCCCCAGCAAACGACCATATTAGGGTCAGTATTCACTTCTAATGCGTCAGCATTTCGAAGCATATCGAATACCATATGGGTAATCTCTTTCGGATCAACGAGCGCATCTTGGTGACGTTGGCATATGAATAAAATGTCTCGGATCACTGAAAAAATATGCTCGTGAATACCATTTATGATGGTGCCGTCGACAAAAGCGGATTCTGGAGGATTAGTCAGTTCGATCTTTATGCCGCGCTCACGAGCGACTAATTTGACATTAAAGTCTTCAAATTTCTTATAAATTTCATAGCTTGAGTCTGTATGGCTGCCTACGTTCAGTACGGCTAAAACGCAGTTTCTAAATAACTGATATCTTTCGAAAGTTGAAGACTGTTGTAGCAAGTCTACTTCTAATTGTGATAATAAATTAAGAACTCCAGTTGGGTTTAGCTGTACATGCATAGGCATTCTCCATGTTATTCTCTAATGCAAAGTTTATCTCTACCTGAGTTTTTTGCGTCGTACAACGCATTGTCTGCACGGTCGAATGCAGATAGTGTTGTATCGCCTTTTTTAAGTTGAGTCGCACCCAGTGAAATCGTAATTTGTACCTCTTTTTCTTTAAACTTAAAGGGGATCGATTTAACTGTATTGCGTATTTTTTCAAGTGGGCTCTGTGCTGAGCTCAATGGCATTCCTGGCATCAATAAAACAAACTCTTCACCACCATAACGTGCGATAAAGTCTGCTTTTCGAATTGATTTTTTCAGTGCGCGTGCGATGACTTGTAATGTTTTATCGCCAGCACTGTGGCCATATTTATCATTAATTGATTTAAAGTGATCAACATCGATTACGACGAGCGTCACATCACTGTTGTGAACTTCAAACAAGTGAAATTCTTGATTATATCTGTCATCAAACGCTGTTCGATTGGGAAGTTTGGTAAGACCATCTAGCAAGCTCTTGAATTTCTGTTCATTCAAGCGCTTTTTGTAATTTGTCACTTTTGTCTCGAGTAAGTTGATGCGGTCATTAATCTTGTCGAAACTTTGTAGTAAAACTTCTTTATCGCGCCTTTCTATGTTTTCTCTTTCTATGAGGTCTTTACTCAGTTCTTTTAACTCATTGTCAACAAGCTGCTTTAGCTCGGTAATTGACGTTGCTTGCTGAGTTTGGGTATTGAGTGTCGAGATCTTTTCTTCAATTCGCTTGTTTAAAGCAGACACTTCTTGGTTAACTGACTTTGACTGGCTAGTTGTTTCTACAATGGACTTGTGTAGCTCTTCAAGCGTTTGATTTAAAGAAACGAGAAACCCTTGGGCAGACTGGCGTTCTCTTGCAATTGACTTTGCAAAAATACGAATAATACTGACCGCATTGTCAAGCAATGAATCTATGGAGTCATCAGACGACAAACTTTGTTTGATTTGCTTTATTTTTTCTGAGACATCTTCTTCAAAAACCAATTCATTTGTGAGTGAGAGTAGTTCAATAGCTAATTCTGGGTTGCTCTGAGAGGTATTAAACTCAGGAGCAGCTTTAGCTTGTAAAGTCTGCATATAAAATTGTAGGACTTTTTCAAGCAAGGGGATAAATTCAGAGACGGCTTTGATATCGCCTAGTTCATGGTCGAGCACATGCCTTAATTTGCGTCGTGTGTCGTCTGGTAAGCCTTTTAGTTTTTGTAATTGTTTACCAGCAGATTGGATGTGTGTTGTTAACGCACGTTCATTCGCTTCATATACAGTTTCTTGTTGTTTTAGCTGTGTGATAGCGCTTTCGATAAGTGGGGTTATCTGTTCTATTTCCATGCCTTTATTTAAAGCACTGCGAAATTTTGCTAGTTGATTATCTAGCGCAACATCTTGCCCCCTACAACTAAAAGAAAGACGAGTGGCGAAGTCAGACAGCATCGAAACTTGTGTCTTTTTTGCCTCTTCTAACGCTTTTCTAGCGGAAATAGCTTGAGAGAGCTTTTTTTCTAATAGTACAGTTTTATCAGTCACAAAAATCCAACATCTTTTTTTACTATAACATTAGCAAGTTTACATCAAATTACTGAAAAATGTGGGAGAATTTAATGTTCAACTTAGCTTTTTATCATGTAGTTTTAACGAATTTATTAACTCAAGTATAAGGAATTTTGCTAATTTTAAGAAAACTATTTAATTTTTTATGATATGAAAAAAACTCTCTCGCTGATCTCATTGGCACTTTATAGTGCATTTTCTTATGCGGATGTTGAATACACGCTTTCTATTACTGAACCTGAGCATCACCTTGGTGACGTTGAAATCACTTTCCCAAAGTCTGCACAATCATATGTTGACGTGATGTTGCCGGACTGGCGAACTGGTCGATATGAAATACTTGATATGGCTAACGGTATTCGATTCTTTTCAGCCAAGACGCGACGAGGAGAGAAATTAAAATGGCATAAAATTGATAAAAATACTTGGCGAGTGCACTTAGACACACCGGCACAAGTTTCTGTCTCTTATCAAGTTTACGCTAATGAGTTAGCGCTTAGGTCACGACATATAGACGACAGTCATGCCTTTATCGACGCTTCAGGGTTCTTTATGTTCAGTGACTCTTTCAGACAAGAACCTGTGAAAGTCAACTTAAGCGTGCCTAAAAATTGGCGCTCCGTATCAGGTATGGATTTTGCCGACTCACAACATAGTTTCAAAGCCGCAAATTATGATGTGCTACTTGATTCGCCAATAGAAACAGGTATAAATGAATTACATAAGTATTCGGTTGACGGTCGAGATTATGAATTGGTGATCTGGGGAGAGGGGAATTATGATGTTGAACTCATGATACGAGATTTAAAAAAGCTCGTTAAAACCGGTAGTTTGATATGGCATGACTACCCTTATGAACGATATGTTTTCATGGTTCATGCGACCAGTGGGGCTAGAGGGGCAACAGAACATTTAAATTCAACGATTATTCAAAGACACAGAGATAGCTTCGCATCTAGAGGTGACTATCTTGGTTTTATTTCAACAGCAGCCCACGAGTTTATTCATACTTGGAACGTAAAGCACTACAGACCGGACGGGTTAGTCCCCTATGATTATGTCGATATTAACTATAGTGACTTGTTGTGGTTAGTCGAAGGGTCGACAAGCTATTTAGAAGACTTTCTTTTATTGAGTGCTGGTATCACAACTAACCAAGAGTTTTATCAGTCTCTGACACGCACGCTTAATCGCCATTTAAATACACCTGGCCGAGAGGTGCAATCAGTTGCTGATACGAGTTTTGACAAGTGGATCAACCAAGGGGGTGACCACGGCAAAAACTACAGTACTAATATCTATTTGGAAGGCGCATTGGTGTCAATGGCGTTAGATATCGATCTTATCGATAAAAGTGACGGTAAGGTAAGCTATCGAGATGTACACGGCGAGCTTTATAAACAGCATAAACTACCAAACTCCTTTAATAGTGAAGATGTTAAACGGATCCTTAAACAGTTAAGTGGTCATAGCTATGCTATGTGGTGGGAAAAATATGTTGAAAAGCCTGCCATCATAGATTTCGACGAGCTCTTCAAAAAAGTCGGCTTAGAATATGTCTACCCACCTAGCACGATAAGGGTTGCCAGTATTGATGGAACTGCGAAAAGTGTTGGTCAAATGTTAGAGCTGACTCACGTCGCCAGAGGCGGTAGTGCATGGCAGGCTGGATTAACAGCAGGAGACAAAATAGTCGCAGTCGATAACCACCATGTTAGAAAAGATTTACCTCATACTTTAGCTTTATTCCGTTCAGGACAAACCGTTGAAGTCTCCTTTATTCGTCGGCATAAACTCATGAAAACTGACATTAAATTATCTGAAAAAGCGAATAGGGATAAGTTAATTAGAGCGGTTGATAGGCCATCAGAAAGACAAACCAGACTTTACAAAGCTTGGTTAGGTGTCGCTCATCCAAATGCAAAATAATTAAAAAAGGGAGCTTTGTTACGCTCCCTTTTTTCACTGCAATGCTGTTGATTACATGATACGAGAGAAGAAACGAGAGCCTTTAGAACCAGAACGGTTTCTGCGCATAGAAGAACGAATTTGAGCTCGAGTGCTTGCAAGCCAGCTTTCACGGTTTACTTTTGCATGATCGCCACGTCTTGCTTCTTCAGTTGCTCTAAAGCCGCAGAATTCGCGATACGCTTTTAAGTCTAAAGATAAGTCTTGTAACACTAATTCAATCATGATGGCATCATCAATGTAACCAAGTACTGGCACATTGTCTGGGACAATATCTTCAGGCTCACCAAAATAGGCTAAAGAAAGCATGATTTCTTTCTTTTCATCTTCTGGCATCTGCCATTCATCATCTTGAACTGCATCAATAAGTGCTGAGAGTGACATCATTCTTGTTCTGACAAATTCAGGTACATTGGTGCCTTCCATCTGCTCAACAAGTTCACGCGCTTTGGCGATTATTTCTTCCTCACTCAGATGAGTGCTTCGTTCAATGGCAGATTGCATCATGGAACGAAAGTGTTCTAAATCAACATCAGTGAGTTCAAAGTTTACTTGGATGGACATTATTTCTCCCTTACGCACTTGTTTATTTTTATATCCGTTGGGCAATACACTGCATGTGATTACCCACTATTGTTACGACACTATGCCATTAAATCATCACTAATTTAAGCTCAAATTAACAATAATTGAAAAAAAGTCAAAAGTTGGTTGTGTAGTGTTCAACCTTATAAATATCTTAGTAAAGGAAGTGATTTTTGGCAGCACAATGTGTCATTTTTTTAATGTTTGCTTGTGGAAATGTAAAATCATCGCTCATGTTTGGTTTAATAAACCACTTTGGGGTTGGGCTTTGTGCTGTTGGTTGAAATAAGCTGCACTTTCTCACCTTTGTCGTTGCGGGCTCGCCCCGCAATCCATCTTAAGGTTGATATGCGTGTATGCCATCAATACGAAGATCCTGAAGCGAGTTCAGGGTGA
>NZ_AUYC01000039.1:0-149612 GCF_001625685.1 Pseudoalteromonas luteoviolacea CPMOR-1
TCCCTTAGCAACGGTTAAAATAGCTCACTTCACCTTGCGAAAACTGAACGTACTCGCTTTGTTCACTGTCGTTAAGACTTGGATAATATTTTTTGCAAGATCGAGCGCAATCACGTTACGATTATTCATATATGGACTCCTTTGTTTTGGTCGACACCACATTACACTGTATGTGAGATGTGGTGGAGTCCATATATCGCTTCAGGATCCATTTCTTTTTGCTTAATATATGGTTTCCGGAGCAAGTCCGGAATGACATAGAGAGAACCTGCTATAGATTGATAGTAGTGTATTGATTTTGTTCGGTTAAACCGGCTTACTCCACCTTGCGCGAAAAGAATGCCAGCGCTTCGCGCTGTGTCATAAACCTTCCGCTCGATATTTACTTCGCACATTGTTGTTACACTTTACACTGAGATAATCAAGTTAATGACTTAACTGCTTGAGTGATCCCATCAATAGATAGGGGAAACATTCTACTGTCCATTAAGGTGTCTATCTGTTGAATAGATTGATAATAAGGCCAGTGTGCTCGAGGTTGTGGGTTAAGCCATGCAACTCTATCAAAATGTGATGTTAATCTATTTAGCCAAACGGCACCTGGTTCTTGATTCCAATGCTCAACACTGCCTCCTGGGTAGGAGATCTCATAGGGCCCCATAGTGGCATCCCCAACAAAAATCAGGCGATAGTTTTTGCCGAACTTATTGATTAGTTGATAAGTATCAATTAAGGAGTCATTTAGTCGATCATTATTTTTCCATACATGTTCATAAACACAATTATGAAAATAATAAAACTCGAGGTGCTTAAACTGGCTATGAGCAGCGCTAAACAACTGTTCGCATATTTGAATATGGTCATCCATTGAGCCGCCAATATCAAATAGCATTAATACACTGATAGTGTTTTCTCTTTGTGGCGCCATTTTGACATTAAGCATACCGCCTTGCTTGGCTGTTGCGTCAATCGTTTGGTTTAGATCAATCTTATCACTATGGCCACTTTGCGCAAATTGTCGAAGCTGCTTGAGTACAAGCTTCATGTTTCGACTGCTGAGATCAGCGTCTTTGTCTAAGTTTTTATATTGTCGCTTATCCCATACTTTCACGGCTTGGCGATGCTGACTGGTGTGCTGTCCAGTACGCACACCTTCCGGATTGTATCCATAAGCCCCAAACGGGGATGTACCGCCGGTGCCAATCCATTTATTGCCTCCTGCATGACGTTTTTGTTGTTCTGCCAGACGCTTTTTTAATGTGTCCATTAGGTTATCTAGACCGCCGAGGGATTTTAACTTGGCTTTTTCCGCATCACTGAGCTGTTTTTCAAACTCTTTCCTTAACCAGTCATGCGGCAAGGTTTGTTTTGTGATGGCAGAGGCTACATCGACCTGTTCAACGCCTTCAAAATATTCAGCAAAAGCGCGATCAAACTTATCGAATAGCGTCTCATCTTTGACAAAAATGACTCGTGCTAGTGCATAGAAATCTTCTATGCTACCAAAACAAAGCCCCTTCTCTAGCGCACCAATACAGTCCATCAGCTCTCTAAGACTGGCATTGATACCATGCTTTCGGAGTGTGAATAAGAAGGCTATCAGCATTATCTTTTACTCATGAAGGCGAGCTTTTCAATCAAGGATACATCTTGTTCATTTTTAAGCAATGCGCCGAATAAAGGCATTAAGCCTCCTTGGTGTGATTTGTCCTGTAGTGTTTTTGGATCTATATCTTCTGCTAAGAGTAACTTTAACCAATCAAGTAACTCACTCGTGCTGGGTTTCTTTTTTAACCCCCTAACTTCCCGTAAATGGAAAAAGACTTCCAAAGCTTGGGTAATTAACTGCGACTTTATATTTGGGTAATGTACATTAATAATTGCCTGCATCTCTGATGGAGTGGGGAAATCAATATAGTGGAAAAAGCAGCGCCTTAAGAATGCATCGGGTAATTCTTTTTCATTGTTAGAGGTGATGATGACGATGGGGCGAATTTGGGCTTTGATTTGCTGTTGAGTTTCATATACGTGAAATTCCATCTTGTCTAATTCGAGCAGTAGATCATTGGGGAATTCAATGTCGGCTTTATCAATTTCATCGATCAATAAAACGGGTCTGTGTGTAGCTGTGAATGCCTGCCAAAGCTTACCTTTAATAATATAGTTATTGACGTCATTAACTCGAACATCGCCAAGTTGGCTGTCTCTAAGTCGAGAGACTGCATCGTATTCGTATAAGCCTTGCTGAGCTTTAGTCGTGGACTTTATGTGCCATTGTATGAGCTCCGTATCCAAGCTTTTTGCAAGTTCTTGAGCTAGTAATGTTTTTCCTGTGCCAGGCTCTCCTTTGATTAGCAAAGGTTTTTCTAAAATGATGGCGGCGTTAACCGCCTGCTGTAAAGCTGAAGATGCGATATAGGTCGTGGTGCCTTTGAACATAAGTATTGTGGTCTGATGAGATAATATGTTCAGTGTGCCACAGTTAATACAAAGCTATCAAACTTCATTCTTTGCCAATGTATTTAAATCTAGGCACTGTTTTTCCATCTATTTGTACGTGCTCATTAAACATGGTAAGTGGCCTTACCCAATGATCGAAAGCCCCATATAGAGTCTGATACACAACAAGTTGTTCTTCTGTTTCGCTATGTGTTGCTATACACAATACTTTATAGTCTTTACCTTTATAGTGACGATAGATACCGACTTTAACTTCTTCAGGCATTGTTGAGTGCTCCTTTGACTGGGTATAATTAGGAAGTAATAGGCGAATGCTGAGTTCGCCATAATATAAATAAGGTTTACTAATATGAATTATATTGCGCTTGGTGATTTCAAGAAAGCATGGGTGTTTAGACACAAAGATTTGCCCATTGATGAGGCAGATTTAGCGCAAATTAAACCTATGTCAGCGCCTCGCGCTGCTGTGCTATGGAGCACCATGGTTAGCCGAGAGCAGGACCATCCAGACTTTTTCACCCCACATGATTGGGCAGGTAAAGAAGATAATTGGGAAGAAGTTGTAGAGTGGGAAAATAAGTGGGAAGAAGGTGAAGCATTATTGCCTTTGGAGATCTCGGATTACTTGGGCTGGGAAGATAATACGACGGTCTATTTTTGCTTATCACGAGACCATGTTATTGAAACTCAGTTTGGCGTATTCAAACGTTGCTGGCAAAACTTTATGTTTTTAGTTGATGGTAGTTTATTACTTGGCAAGAAGCGAGATGCAGCAGTACAGTTTTTAGAGACTGGCGAAGCTAAACTTGGAAAACGTCCTAAATGAAAATAGACCCCGCTTATAATATTTAATAGACTGACTGTATTCAGGTATGGCGCCGTGATATAAAACCCCTTAATGGGAGGGATTTTGAGAGAGCACAATACAGGCAAGCAACAGACCACTATTTGGCAAGATGAGGCTTTACGGCTTGTCTACGCTGAGCTTGTTAATGTATTTTATACTCGAGAAATTACGCGCTTATCTACTGAAGCGGATCCGAACAGACTAAAAAGATTATTAAGCAGTTTACCTTATTACGTTGAACGTGCGGCAACGCATATTGTATTAGGTGAAGTGCCTCTTCAGTTGGATAGTCATAATGGGTGTTGGGTGGCAACGCAAAGACGGGTTCCATCGCAAACACCTGATAAAATTCGGCTCTATTTTGAAAAACAAGCTGAAGTTGGGCTAGTTGTGCCAGTTGCTATAAATCAGGACCATGAAACCATTCTTTGTATTGATATGATAGATCAAGTGAATCAATCACAAATACATTGCAATCAATATGGTTGGTTCGCCAATGAAGGGCATGGCTTAGACAATGGCCATATAAGCATTCTCAAACCGACGAAAGCTTTAATGACAGCCGCCTGTTGTGGTCACCGATGGCAATATCATAAAATGATAACACCGAGATTACTTGGCCTAAGAGAGATGTTGCTTGCAAGTAGCATCAATTGGCGCAATGTAGCAAAAAAGAAACTAGTATCAGGCTGACAATTATCCTGTTGTCGACATGACTACATCATTCATTTAGTAGGGTATATTTTATGCGTTTGTTTCAGTTAGCGCTATTTTGCCTGTGTGCCTACATACAGTATAAGCTGTGGTTTGGCCATCATGGTTTGCAGGACTATCGGAGGATCACCGAAACGGTAAATACCCATCAACAAATGAATGCCGAATTACTAAAAAGAAATAAATTACTTAAAGCAGATATTGAAGACCTAAAATTAGGTTTAGAGGGCGTTGAAGAACGGGCTCGGCATGAGCTAGGCATGATCAAGCCTAATGAAACTTTTATCCGCGTATTACCTAAGAAGCACTATGAATAAAGCAATATCATTAGCTGCAGTTGTTCCTGCAGCTGGTGTGGGTTCCAGAATGGGACTTAATCACCCAAAGCAGTATTTAAAAATTGGTGAAAAGACTATCCTAGAGCATACTTTAATAAAGTTATCCAATGTTGAACCTATTAGCCATATCTATGTTGCTGTGAGCGAAGACGATGGCTACTTTGATGGTTTAGATTTAACTGAGCTAAATACAACCCGTGTACCTGGTGGCAAAGAAAGGGCTGATTCAGTGCTGAATGCTTTGAAGTCTATGCAAGCAAATCCTCCGGAGTGGGTTTTAGTGCATGATGCTGCCAGACCGCTTGTCGATATTAAAGATATCGAAAAACTGATTGCGTCATGTTTTGGTACCGGTGAAGGCGGCATACTTGCAAGCAAAGTGAAAGACACGATTAAAAAAGGCGATAAGTACATAGAAGAGACTGTGCCTAGAGATCAACTATGGCAAGCTTTAACGCCTCAACTTTTTCCTTATCAAGTACTGTTGAGTGCACTGGACAGTGCATTGAAAGAGGGGGCGATGATCACCGATGAAGCTTCAGCAATGGAAAGGGTTGGGCAGCCGGTGACACTGGTCTCGGGTCGCTCTGACAATATCAAGATTACCACGCCAGAAGATCATATGTTGGCATGTTTTCTAATGGCACAACAGCAAAAGAGTATTGAGAATGTTTAGAATAGGTCATGGCTTTGACGTACACAAATTTGGCGGCGAAGGGCCTTTAGTAATTTGTGGCGAGAAAATAGAATTTGAACAAGGTTTTATTGCACATTCAGATGGCGATGTTGCAGTTCATGCTCTTTGCGATGCATTATTAGGGGCACTTGCGTTAGGCGATATAGGTAAGCACTTCCCAGATACGGACAGTGAGTTTGAAAACATAGATAGCCGCATTTTATTGAGAAGAGTGATTGAGCAAGTAACGAAAATGGGCTATGTAGTAGGAAATATTGATGTCACACTTGTTGCTCAGGCGCCTAAAATGCGACCGCACATTGATGCAATGAGAGCAAATTTAGCCGCTGATTGCCAAGTTGAACTCGATCAAGTTAATGTCAAAGCAACAACAACGGAAAAGCTTGGTTTTGAAGGTCGCAAAGAAGGCATTTCAAGTCATGCCGTCGCACTACTTATGAAGGGGTAGTTAAGTGATTGATGCTATAGCTTCGCTAAATTACCTTTATGGAGAGCCTCTGTCTCAAGGGGACTTTAAGCAAACAGCAGAAGACTTTGTAGTTGAAGAAATACTGGATATCGAGTTTACAGGTGAAGGTGAGCATGTCTGCTTACAGATCATCAAACGCGGAGAAAACACAGCGTATTTGGCCAAGCAAATTGCTAAATTCGCTGGTGTTGCTCCCAGAGATGTGAGCTATGCTGGACTAAAAGATCGTCATGGTGTCTGCACACAGTGGTTTAGCGTACCGGTTCCCATCAAAAAACACATAGACTTTTCGCAGTTAAACTCAGACTCTATGGTCGTGATTAAACAAGTGCGGCATAACCGAAAGTTAAAAACGGGCTGTCATCGTGGAAATCACTTTGTGATAACGCTCAGGAATGTAACCAATCACTTGGATGTGCTTTCTCGCATAAATGCAGTTAGACAAGGCGTGCCAAATTATTTTGCGGAGCAGCGATTTGGTCATGATGGCCATAATTTGATAATGGCAGAACGGTTGTTTAATGGTGAACATATTCGTGACAAAAAGCTCAGGGGCATTGTGATCTCAGCTGCGAGATCGCATATTTTCAATCACATCGTGTCAAAAAGAGTTAAAGAACACGGTTTAGCTAAAACCTGGCATAGAGAGATCTTTATATTGTCCGGTAGTAATGCTTTTTTTGAAGATGACTTAAACGACGAAGTTGTTGAGCGTTTAAACCAAGGGGATATCCTTTTATCTGCGCCACTGGTTGGTAAAGGTGAGAAGGGCCTTACTGAGCTTGAGAAGTCTTGGTTGGAGGAGCATGCTGCTTGGCATCAGGGACTTGCGGAGCTGGGCTTGAAAAATGAGCGAAGAAGCTTAAGAGTGACCCCTAAATCGCTCAGTGTTAAAACCATAGACAGTCAAACTTTGCAGCTGAGCTTTGACTTACCAAAAGGGTGTTATGCGACTTCTGTACTAAGAGAGCTGATCAAACATAAAGATGTGAGCTTGAGAGATAAACAAGAATCTGGGGAGCAATAAGTGTGAAGATATTACTGAGCAATGATGATGGTGTAAGTGCAAAAGGAATCGAGGTGCTTTACAAAGCGCTCAGTGAATTAGCTGATGTGACCGTGATTGCGCCTGATAGGAATTGTAGTGGTGCGAGTAACTCTTTAACACTCATGAATCCACTGCGTACGAGCACATTGGAAAATGGGTTTATTTCAGTCAATGGGACGCCTACAGATTGTGTGCACCTTGGAGTGAACCAATTATTTGATGAACCCCCAGCATTGGTGGTGGCAGGGATAAATAATGGTGCCAATTTAGGCGATGATACGCTGTATTCTGGTACTGTTGCGGCTGCTGCCGAAGGTCGTCATTTAGGGTTACCTGCGATAGCTGTCTCTTTATGCTCTAAAAAAGAGGCGAATTATGAAACTGCTGCGGCAGTGACTTTAAGAATTATTAAGGCACTGGATAGTCATCCATTGCCACAAGATCAAATATTAAATATTAATGTGCCTGATATCCCACTGTCTGAATTAAAGGGCATTCAAGTCACTCGCCTTGGCGCACGACATAAAGCCGATACAATGACTAAGCAAACAGATCCTTGGAATCGAGATATATACTGGTATGGCACTCTGGGTTCAGAGAGTGACGCAGGTGAAGGGACAGACTTTTATGCTGTGAAGCAGGGATACGCCGCTATTACGCCATTAACTGTTGATATGACTGCCCATGAGAGTCTTGAGCGTTTAGCTACTTGGCTATCGTCTCAGGAGTAATGATTTTGCTTAATAACTATCAACGCAGTGCTGATAAATTAGTCAACAGTTTAAGAGCGCAAGGGGTTCAAGACGAAGCCGTTTTGCAGGCAATGCTCAACACCCCTAGACACCTATTTATTGATGATGTATTGAAGCATAAGTCATATGAGAATACTGCATTACCTATTGGCCAGGGGCAGACAATATCTCAGCCATATATAGTAGCTAAAATGACAGAGGTATTGCGTCAGGTTGGTGTTCATGACAATGTTTTAGAAGTAGGAACTGGTTCTGGATATCAAACCGCTATATTAGCGCAGTTGTTTGATAAGGTTTTTAGTATAGAGAGAATAAAAGCTCTTCAATGGCAAGCTAAAAGGCGGCTTCATCAACTCGATTTATATAATGTTTCTATGAAACATGGTGATGGCTGGCAAGGGTGGCATTCGAAGGCGCCTTTTCATGGCATTATAGTGACGGCTGCGGCGTCTGTTGTTCCTGAGTCTCTGTTAGCACAATTAGCTGATGGCGGTGCCATGATCATTCCCGTCGGAGTGGATGAGCAGACACTAACACTGTTTGTGAATCAAGGAGGGAAAATATCAAGACAGGACATTGCTGCTGTAAAGTTTGTGCCGCTTGTTGCTGGACCAATCTCATAAATAATTGAGGAAATATATTTTCAACCCTGATAAATTGTCTTTTATTAGTGGTTTAAGTATGCATATGTAATTAAATAATGGGATTTAATGGAGTGTGGGTGAAAAGTGCGAACTTTTTTATAGTAGGTATACTGTGCAGTTCATTAGTAGCCTGTTCATCTGTCCATAAACCTGCACCTGTAGTGAGTCTTACTAAAGGTAAGACCAAGGTGTCAAAAAAAATTCATATAAAAAATAATCGTTATAAAGTGAAAAAGGGCGATACGCTATTTTCAATTGCATTTAGCGCAAATAAAGATGTAAGAACGGTTGCCAAAATCAACAAAATTCAGCCTCCCTACACCATTTACCCTGGTCAAACTATTTTACTAAGCTATCCTAAAAAATCTAACAAAACGGCTAAAAATACAGCGCAAAAAATCAAAAAATATACAAGTAATAAACCTTTAAATAACAAACCCTCAAAAAAAGAGCTTGATCCCCCCAAGCAACGAGAGTATGTTCAAAGTCAAGCCAATAAAAAAACCAATGACACCAATGCTTTGTTGAATAAAAAGGTACGGTGGAATTGGCCCGCAGTAGGTAAAGTGACACGACGCTTTTCTATTAAAGAAAATGGCTACAAGGGAATACAGATCACAAACAAAACAGGGACATCGATAAAAGCTGCGGCAAGTGGCATTGTTGTATATGCAGGGAGTGCATTACGAGGTTACGGTAACTTGATAATTCTGAAACACACAGATGATTATTTAAGTGCCTATGCCCACAATTCCAAATTGCTAGTAAGAGAGCAGCAGCAGGTTAAAGTGGGGCAGAAGATTGCCGAAATGGGTAGTTCGGATGCAAGCTCAGTTGCTTTACGATTTGAAGTAAGGTACCGAGGTAAATCCGTAGACCCAATTAGGTATCTGCCTAAAAAATAGCGTATCGACGTATTGATGGAACACTATCACTTATTCGCTTGGGAGGATGCTTATGGCTCAAACAGCAAAACAGAAAAGTAAAGTGAACCCGGAATTAGACGATAAGTTTGACGGGGTGGATGAAGATGGTCCGAACGAAGAGCTTTTGGAAGACATTGACAGTGATGAAGAGGTTTTTTCAAAAGATGAAACGGTAAAAAACCTAGATGCAACTCAGCTCTACCTAGGAGAGATTGGTTTTTCTCCATTACTGAGTGCTGAAGAAGAAGTATATTTTGCGAGAAAAGCACTGAAAGGGTGCGAAGCGTCTCGTAAAAGAATGATTGAGAGTAATTTAAGGCTCGTAGTTAAAATAGCACGTCGCTATAACAATCGAGGCTTAGCGCTTCTTGATTTAATAGAAGAAGGTAATTTAGGCCTTATCAGGGCGGTAGAGAAATTTGATCCTGAAAGAGGTTTTAGATTTTCAACCTACGCAACATGGTGGATCCGTCAAACCATTGAACGTGCCATTATGAATCAAACCCGCACTATTCGCTTACCTATCCATGTTGTTAAAGAACTGAATGTGTACCTTAGAACTGCGAGGGAGCTAACCCAAAAGTTAGACCACGAGCCGACTGCAGAAGAAATTGCTGAATGCCTAGATAGGCCTGTAGAAGATGTCAGCAAAATGCTTCGCTTAAATGAGAAAATCACTTCTGTCGATACACCTATCGGTGGTGATAACGACAAAGCGTTGCTTGATATTATTGCAGACGAGCGTGGTTATGAACCCGAAAGTGAAGTACAAAATAAAGACATCAACCGTCATATCGTGGATTGGCTTGGTGAGTTAAATCCTAAGCAGCGTGAAGTTCTAGCACGACGTTTTGGTTTGTTAGGATATGAGCCTTCAACTTTGGAAGATGTAGGCCGAGAGATTGGTCTTACTCGTGAGAGAGTACGACAAATTCAGGTAGAAGCATTGCGTCGTCTGAAAGATATTCTTCAACATGAAGGGCTTAGTACAGACAGTTTGTTTGAGCAGTTGTAGCCATTTTTGACGTTATTAATATATTGATTTTAGAAAAGTATGCGTTGATCACCGAAGAGCTCAACAGTTAATACAAAGCAGCAACCGAGCTTTGAGATTTGCCTACTGTTCTGAAACCTTGAGTAAAAAGCCACATTGCAGTATGTGGTTTTTTATTGTCTCGAACTTTTGTAGCGTTGAAATAAGTGATTATTAAAATGTCACAAAACCAATGTCATTAATTTTCTTAATTTCACGATATAAACGTGTAATCTAGTCGCATCTAAAGACATCTTTGATTAAATAAGACAAGCATCCGATAGTACATAATACAGTGCTTGAATGCGCTTGAGTTTTTTCTTTAATTGAAAAAAGTCATAGGGTTGTCTTGAGTATAATATGGATGAGTATCACCGCTAGGTGCATTTTTATTGTAAAGTTGGTCGCGGTTTGTCGTTCGGCTTGAAAGGTGATGATGTTCTTCAGGCTGTAAGGTGGTTATCAAAGTAGAAATATTGATGGCTTGTGAGGGGGGGCATAGGCCACCATAAAGGTGGCCTAGACAGTGATTATAAGCTTTCTATTTTCGCTTTTTGCTCTAATAGTTTTGCTTTAGCGTCACTAAATTCAGTCAGCTTGGCTTTTTCTTTTTCAAGAACAGCTTCAGGTGCATTGTTGACGAATTTCTCGTTTGCTAGCTTTTTCTCTACTTGTGCAAGGCCTTTTTCTGCCTTTTCTAGTTGCTTACCTATACGGGCTAATTCAGCATCAACATCAATTAAACCAGCCATTGGGATCATAATCTCTAAATCACCGATAAATGCCGTTGCAGACGCTGGTGCATCATCTTTATTGGCAAGTACAGTGAATGCTTCTAGCTTAGCTAGTGAGCTTAAGAATGCTTGGTTTTCATCTAAACGGCGTTGATCTTGTTCACTCACATTGGCAAGCAATACGCTCAGAGGTTTGTTTGGACTGATGTCCATTTCACCTCGGATATTACGAATAGCAAGAATAAACTGCTTAACCCACTCAAGATCTTCCATTGCCTGTGCGTCAACTTGTGACTCATCAAACTCAGGGAAGGCTTGTAGCATAATCGTATTTGCTTCAAGGCCAGCTAATGGTGCTACGCGCTTCCAGATCGTCTCTGTAATGTATGGCATTAGCGGGTGCATTAGGCGTAATAAACCTTCTAATACAGTGATCAACGTATGACGGGTGCCTCGTTGCTGCTCTTCGTTGCCTTTGAATAGTACCGGTTTAGTTAGCTCTAAATACCAGTCACAGAATTGGTTCCACGTGAATTCGTATATTGTATTTGAAGCAAGGTCAAAACGGTAGTTATCTAAATGTTCAGTGAATGTTTGAACAGTGTTCTGGAACTGGCCTAAGATCCAGCGATCAGCAAGCGAGTACTGCTTAGGTGCATCGTTAAAACCACAGTCTTGCTCTTCTGTATTCATCAGAACATAACGGCTTGCATTCCATAGTTTATTACAGAAGTTACGGTAACCTTCCAGTCGGTTCATATCCCAATTAATGTCACGACCTGTTGATGCCATCGCCGCAAGCGTGAATCGGAGTGCATCTGTACCATGTGCTTCGATACCGTCAGCAAACGTTTTACGTGTGTTTTTCTCAATCTTTTTCGCTAACTGAGGCTGCATCATGTTGCCTGTACGCTTTGTTACTAGGCTTTCAAGGTCAATACCGTCAATCATATCCAGCGGATCAAGTACATTACCTTTCGACTTTGACATCTTGTCGCCATTTTCATCACGAATAAGGCCTGTAACGTAAACCGTCTTAAATGGAACTTGTGGTGTACCATCATCATTTTTAACGAAATGCATCGTCATCATGATCATGCGAGCAACCCAGAAGAAAATGATATCAAAACCTGTTACTAGTACATCTGACGGGTGGAATACTTTCAGGTCTTCGGTATTTTCTGGCCAGCCCTGTGTAGAGAAGGTCCATAGTGCAGAAGAGAACCAAGTATCCAGTACGTCATCATCTTGTGAAAGTACAACATCATCAGCAAGATTGTTTTCTTTACGTACCTCAACTTCGTCGCGACCGACATAAACGTTACCTTGCTCATCATACCATGCTGGGATCCTGTGGCCCCACCAAAGTTGGCGCGAAATACACCAGTCTTGAATGTCGCGCATCCAAGAGAAGTACATATTTTCATACTGCTTCGGTACAAACTCAATGTCACCGTCTTCAACGGCCTTGATTGCAGGTTCAGCCAGCGGTGCAACGCGCACATACCATTGATCTGTTAATAGAGGTTCAATCACAACACCTGAGCGGTCGCCATAGGGTACTGTGAGGCTGTGATCATCAATTTTCTCTAACAGACCTGCTTGCTCAAACTCTTCAATGATTAGCTTTCTTGCATCGAAGCGATCTAAACCGTGAAAACGCTCTGGTATTGGCGCGTCTAGAGTAAGTTCTTTACCATCAAAGGTGTAGCTTTCACCTTGAGTTAGTACTGCGGCATCTTTGTTAAATACATTGATCATTGGAAGCTGGTGGCGCTTACCAACTTCATTATCGTTAAAATCATGGGCAGGTGTGATTTTTACACAACCCGTGCCTTTTTCCATATCAGCATGTTCATCGGCTACGATAGGGATACGACGATTAACGATTGGCAGTAAAATTTCTTTACCAATTAAATCTTGGTAACGCTCGTCTTCAGGGTTAACTGCCACACCTGTGTCGCCAAGCATGGTCTCAGGACGAGTTGTCGCCACGATGATGTAATCTTTGCCATCTCGAGTCTTAACACCATCAGCAAGTGGATAACGCAAGTTCCACATGTGGCCTTGTTTATCTTTGTTTTCAACTTCAAGATCCGAAATTGCGGTGTGTAGTTTTGGATCCCAGTTTACGAGGCGCTTACCACGGTAAATTAGGTCTTCTTTGTAAAGGCGAACAAATACCTCTTTAACAGCTTCTGATAAACCTTCATCCATCGTAAAGCGTTCACGGTCCCAGTCGACAGAGGCACCTAAGCGGCGCAATTGCTTTGTTATAGTGCCGCCTGACTCATTTTTCCATTTCCAGATACGGTCAATGAACTCTTCGCGACCAAGATCGTGTCTAGTTTTACCTTCTTCGGCTGCAAGTTTACGCTCAACAACCATTTGTGTTGCGATACCAGCGTGATCTGTACCTACTTGCCATAAAGTATTTTTACCTTTCATACGCTGGTAGCGTGTGAGGGTGTCCATTATGGTGTCTTGGAACGCGTGGCCCATGTGCAGGCTACCTGTGACATTTGGCGGCGGGATCATGATTGAGTATGCATCGCCTTGCCCAGAAGGCTTAAAGTAGCCTTTTTCTTCCCAGTCTTGGTATAGAGACTGTTCAATATCTTGTGGATTATAGGTTTTATCCATTACACAGAACCTTAAAAAATACTTTAGTTATCAATTTCTTTAGTTGAAATATTGGCGCCAATTGCGCGCAGTTGTTTGAACCTTTCCCGGGCAGCCTGTTTGGCCATCGGCTCGACTGGGACAAAGTCATATACTTGCTCAAATCGTCGGACAAAATCCGGGATATGTGTGGCAAGGTTTATAAGTATTGTACGTCGCCCTACAGGGGGCATTTGGCCAATTTCTACAGGAGCGCCGCCTTTTGGGCCTTCTCCTTGCAGGTTATGTGGTACAAAACTGTCAGCGTCGAACTGCCACAAATGTTCGTCAATTGCATGGGCATTCTCTACTGTATCCACGTATATAAATACACGTTGCCCTGCGCGGTACAGTTTAGCAGCACTTCGGGCTGCAAGATCAAAGTGAGCCGGGACGTGATGGCTAGGCTCTTGGTCATGCTTTAACACTAAAAAATGTGCATTGATTGACATGGCATGTGACTTATCTTCAGTACTGATCACCGGACACCAAATAAAAACACTTCGTGCCTGAACAGCGTTCAAAATAAAGCCGCATTCTGACACAGAATGCGGCTCTCATCAATCTACAGTGGACCTTGAAACGAGTTATTTAACGTCCCTTCAAAAATCCATCTATGTTTAGCTAATTTTTAATCTTGCAAACCTTCAGTAATGTTTGCACGATTAAGCAGATATTGCATCAACATTGGCACTGGGCGTCCGGTTGCGCCTTTATTGGCACCACTGCGCCAAGCCGTACCTGCAACATCAATATGTGCCCAGTTATACTTCTTCGTAAATTTAGATAAGAAACATGCGGCCGTAATAGTGCCTGCTGGGCGGCCCCCTAAATTGGTAAAGTCAGCAAACGGGCTTTTCAGTTGCTCTTGGTAATCATCCCAAAGCGGCAGTTGCCAAGCTCTGTCACCACTTTGCTCTGATGCTTTTAATAGGTCGTGAGCCAGTGGGTTGTGGTTTGATAATAAACCAGAGGCATGGTGACCGAGTGCGATAATACAGGCGCCTGTTAAAGTAGCAACATCCACAACGGTTTCCGGCTCAAATGCTTCAACATAAGTTAAAGCATCACACAGTACTAATCGTCCCTCAGCATCTGTATTCAGTACTTCAACGGTTTGTCCTGACATAGTTGTAAGGATATCACCTGGACGATACGCACGACTACTTGGCATATTTTCACAGCCAGCCAATACGCCAATGACGTTAAGTGGTAGCTGCATTTCGACAACAGCACGCATTAAACCAAGCACACCAGCGGCGCCGCCCATATCGTACTTCATCTCATCCATACCTTCACCAGGCTTAAGTGAAATACCACCCGAGTCAAAAGTGAGGCCTTTACCAACAAACACGATTGGTGCTTGTTTTTCTGATGCGCCGTTATAGTGGATCACAGACATCACAGACTCATTCTCACTGCCGCGACCAACAGCAAGGTAAGAGTGCATGCCAAGTTCTTCCATCTCTTTCTCACCAACTAGGTTTACAGTGACGTTATCAAACTCTTTAGCTAGTAGCTCAGCTTGCTCACCTAGATAGCGAGGGTTACAAATATTAGGTGGCATATTTGCAACGTCTTTACAGAGCTTCGCCCCCGCTGCAATGGCTAAACCATGCTCAATGGCATTTTCACCAATAGTCAACTCTCTGCGTGTTGGAACATTGAAGACAATTTTGCGTAGAGGACGCCTAGCTTCACTCTTTTTACTTTTAAGCTGATTAAAGGTATATAAACAGTCTTGCGTTGTTTCAACGGCTTGCCTTACTTTCCAGTAAGTGTCGCGGCCTTTCACATGCTGCTCAGTTAAGAAACAGACCGCTTCCATAGAGCCTGTTTCATTTAATGTGTTAATGGTTTTTGAGATAATTTGCTTGTACTGTTTGTCGTCAAGCTCTCGCTCTTTACCACAACCAACTAATAAAACACGTTCACTCAATACATTGGGTACGTGGTGCAATAACAGCACTTGTCCTGGCTTACCCTCTAGGTCGCCACGACGCAATAAATTGGAAATATAGCCTTCGCTGATTTTATCCAGCTGTTCACCAACCGGCGATAAACGACGTGGTTCATACACCCCAACAACAATACAAGCACTGCGTTGCTTTTCTGGACTACCACTTTTAACGCTGAATTCCATTGCGACTCCTAAGTCTAAGTTATGCCATTTCAAACTTTAAATGCCACCCTACATCAAGTTAACTAAGTTACTTTAGTGCTTCAGCACTAGTAGGATATTTGATTTTGATGGCATATAATAAAGTGACTAAAATAACCAGTTTACTCAAAATTTCCTACTATTCCAGTGAAATGAGACGTTTTATAGGGGCGAACATTGCTAATTTTTCGATATTTGACTGCTGAAGTTTTAAAATCGCAGGTCGCCGTTTTCCTTACTCTAATGACGATTTTTCTCTCCCAAAAATTTGTCAAAATCTTAGCAGAAGCTTCCGGCGGCGGAATACCAGGAAAACTTGTATTGTCATTTTTAGCGCTTAATTTACCTAAATTAGCCGTATATATCCTACCTTTAAGTGTTTTTTTAGGAATTATACTGGCTTACAGTCGGATTTATGCTGACAGTGAAATGACAGTATTGAAGGCATGTGGTGTGAGCGAGTGGTATGTGGTTCGGGTAACACTCATTTCAAGTTTCTTTGTTGCGTTAATTGCAGCTACGGTGAGTTTGTATGTCGCCCCATGGGCTGGCGAAAAACAAAATCAATTACGCGAGCAAGCAAATGCGGAATCGGGTTTGACGCAATTGCGTGCTGGTCGATTCCAGCAAACCGGTAATGAAAAAGCAGTGGTGTTTATTCACAATACTAGTGATCAAGGCTCTGTATTAAATAAGGTGTTTGTTGCGCAGCTACCTGAAAAAGAGTCTAACAATGCTGCACGCATCGTGTATGCCCAGCAGGGAGAGGTGGCAGAAGGAGAATCAGGAGAGCAGCAACTGATCTTGAAAGACGGTAAGCGCTATGAAACTGATGGGTTTAGTCAAGCGTTAAACAAGACTGAATTTGGTAGTTATCAGGTGCAGATCCAAGAGCAAGAAATTGAGCGAAGAAGGCGTGAATTAGAAGATTTACCGTCGAGTCGACTGCTGGAGTTAAATACACCAGAGGCCGCAGCACAGTTTCAGCTGCGTATAGCGACACCGATTTCCATTATCCTCTTGACACTGTTGGCAGTGCCTTTGAGTGTTGTTAACCCAAGACAGGGCAAGTTTGCTAAATTGGTACCGGCTATTGGTATTTATTTAGGTTATTTTATTTTACTCAATGCCGGAAAATATTTAGTCGCAGAGGGTAAAATCCCACCATCTCTTGGCTTGTGGTGGATCCATTTATCGGTTCTATTTATTGGTGCATACCTCATTGTTAAAGGCCGGCCTTTTGGCGTATGGCTCAGGTCTATTTGGAAAAAGAGGGAGGCTGTCGCATGATGAAGATGCTAGATTGGTATCTGGGTCGGAGTATTTTACAAACTACGAGCTTTGCCTTGTTGGTTTTTGTAGGCATTAATACTTTAATTAAATTTATAGAACAGCTTCGTTCTGTCGGCCGAGGCTCTTATGAAGTCTCTGATGCACTGTTATTTACACTGTATAGCGTACCGAGTGACATTGTTGTATTTTTTCCTATGGCGGCGTTGATAGGTGGCTTAACGGGCTTGGGAGCGTTGGCTTCAAGTAGTGAGCTGGTGGTCATGCAAGCTGCGGGTATGTCGCGTTTGCAAATCATCGGCTCAGTGATGAAAACGGCTATCGTATTGGCAATATGTATGATGATTTTAGGAGAGTGGGGCGCGCCTGAAGCTGAGCGTACTGCCAAGCAGTTAAGAAACCAAGCTATTTATGGTGGAGAGGTGTACGATGCTCAAAAGGGGTTGTGGGCTAAAGATGGCAATAACTTCATTAATATTGCGAATGTAGAAAAGTCAGGAGAACTAACAAATATTAATATTTACCACTTCGCCGATGATTTGAGCTTGGAAAAAATTACCAGAGCACAGTCAGCTGTAACTTCAGATGAGGGGTGGATGCTAAAGGCTGTTGAAGAAGTGCAGATCACAGAACAGCAGGTCAGTACGTATTATGCCCAAAGTAAACTTTATAGTTCGCAGCTTACAATTGACCGATTAGGCGTTGCTTCATTTGAGCCTGAATCTTTATCTTTTAGTGGGTTGCTGTCTTATTTAAACTATTTAGAACAGAATGAACAGGACACGAGTAACTATGAACTAGCGCTATGGCGTAAGGTGATCCAGCCGGTAACGATTGCGGTTATGCTACTAGTGGCATTGTCATTTATTTTTGGCCCGCTGCGATCTGTGAGTATGGGTGCAAGGATCATCATGGGGGTAGTAACCGGATTAACCTTCCATTTGAGTAATGAAGTGTTTGGGCCCATTGTCATGGTTTATCAAATCCACCCATTCATTGGCGCAGTGATGCCCAGTATTATGTTTACATTGGTTGCAATGTACTTTTTGCAAAGAAGGCAATAAAAAATAGGCGCGATGAGCGCCTTTTTTATCGTTAATACCTAGTCGAGGCTATCGTATACTTTTTTATTTTCTTCTTTGGTTAATATTAAAACTTCTGTCTGACATACTAAATCTTGTAATGCGCGCTTATGCTTCACATCAATTAATACGAGCAAATTGCCTACCCCTAATAATGCAGTTAAGCTTCTCAAGATTGCTTGAGGCCAGGAAAGTAGTGAGCCATCTGTATTTTGCACTTTTAGTCGCCATGCCCTCATCCCAATAGTTTGACCGCTTTTAGTCCAGAAATAAGCGAAGAACAAAACTGCGACAAGTATTAGTAGTGCTGAGCGGCTGTAATACAAGGCTGGAGTGGCTTGAATGAGAGCAGAAACATCTTCATGACCACCTAAGGAATACCAGCCTAAAGACAACATACTTTGGACCACTCCTAGGAATGCAATAGTGGTAAGCATCGCAAAAGCAATAACAACGAGTGCATCATATATTAAGGACGCAACCCTTCGAATAAACCCTGCTCGGGGAAAAGTAGACATTTAAAAACCTATATAAAACTGTATAGCAATATTCTACACATAATATAGGCCCAAATTTATTAAACCTCGATATTTTATGATTTTGGTCAAATACTCAGCACTTGAACATATTTATTAAAAAAACTGCTTGCGGGGCTGTCACATATTTGTATAATGCAGGGCATAGAGACGAGGGCAAATAAACAAAGCCTAAGCTCAAAGTGGTTTTTCTTTATCTTCTCAAAGCTAGAAGATTAAAGAAAAATGATGCCAGTGTGATGGAATTGGTAGACATGACGGATTCAAAATCCGTTGCCTTCGGGCGTGGCGGTTCAAGTCCGCCCACTGGTACCACTTTTTATAGCCTCAGATAAATCTGGGGCTTTTTTCTTTCTAGAATATTATTTCTTCTTTAGCTTTATAGCCTTTCAAACGAACTTCATGACGCGATAGTTCAATTATTTAGTCTAATATCTTAGTTTACTTGTGTGCTTTTTACAGGTGCTTTGTATACGCTGAGTAGGTAGCTTTTCTCTTTTGGGGAAAGTTTCAACCCTTCTAAAATTTCCATCTCTATTTTCACTGGCTCATCGTGCTTAATCATATAAATAATTGAGTCTGCTAGACGGACTTTATTTCGAGTGGAAAGTTGGACATAAGTTATGTAGATAACAGCAGGTAGTATTAGCAGCAGTAATATGAATAAGGCTATGAAAATTTCCATTTTTGGTCTCGCATATTGAAGTAATAAAGATGATGACAAGTGTTGGCATAAAATAGTTCATAAAAAGACTGTCATATCATATTACTCATGATAAGCGTTAGATTTGCCTACTTAGTTCAAGAAATACCATATTAATTTTCTTCGACTAAACTAAAGTTGGGGCAAAATACAATATGGGTAAATTTGTGCAGCTAAAGCAATCACTTCTACTATTTAAAACAGCGGCTGTTGGTTCTGCAATTGTGATAATGATTGCCAGTTGGTTCTTATATGTTCAATTGCAACAAACCAGAGCGCTAAACGACCATCTATTTCAACTCCAAACTCAAATTCAACGTCTTTTGGATCAAGAAGAACGGTTTTTGATAGAGCGTCAGCGCGACAGCTTAGCATCGATTGAGGATGATAGGTTTTCATACCGAGAAAGCTATAGCTTATTGTTAAATATGTTAGTTGCACAGCAACGAGACTTAGAACAGTTATTTAAACTCGATGAAGAGGTTAAGCGTTTTACGCTCAAGTATGAGCAGCTGGCGTCTATGCAAGCTTTATTGGGCTATGACAAGGAAGAGGGTGTTTATGGCAACTTTAGGCGACAAGCGCATGCTTTACAAGATATTGCCAAGCAAACATCACACCCTCAGCTTGAAATACTCTTGCTGGAGCTACGTCGCCGAGAAAAAGATTTTTTACTCCGGCTTGATCCTAATTATTTACTTATGCACCAAGATCTATTATTGCGCACAGAGCAGCTCATAACCTCGCATTTCCCCGATAAATCTCAAGACTTGATGTCCATACTTAATCAATATCAGCAAGGCTTCAAGACTTATATTAGCGTGCTACAAAAGCAGGGGTTAGATCACAGTCAAGGGGTGCGGGCCGAATTGCACCAATTAAAGCTTTCAATTAGAGGTCATTTTGAAGTCGTATCAAAACAACTTTTTAATGAAGACCTGACAGAAAAGCAAAACTTGATTTTAACTTGCTTAGTGATCATCGTCTCCATCAGCTGTTTTAGTTTGTTATTACTATTTGTGCTCAATACTCGCATTTCTGAACATATAATTTCTATCAGTCGAGTGCTTAAAAATGTTGCACAACACGAAGACTTTTCGATCCGTGTAAATATTAACGGTGAAGATGAGATTGCCCAGATAGCGCACCATTTGGACAGTTTATTGGCGTTTATTGAGACCTTGTTAGAACGTTTAACTGCGGCTCAACAAAGGCTGATTGAAGAAGCCAAGATGGCTAGCTTAGGCAACATGGTCAGTGGTTTCGCGCACGAGCTTAATACACCATTAGGGGTTGCTATTACCAGTCAATCTCATCTTAAAGAGCAAGTTGAAGTGTTGAAAAAAGATCTGGAATCAGGGCAGCTGCAAAAACAAACATTAACCAATCTCATTGCAGAGGCAGAATCAGCACTGTCTTTATTAGAGAATAATTTACTGAGAACCGCGTCGCTGATCGATGACTTTAAAAAAGTATCAGTACAGCAAGAGTATGATGAAATACAAGAGTTTAACCTGAAAGCTTTGGTGAGTGGCGTACTGGACTGTTATCAGCACGAGTTGAGTAAACCTGATTATCAGTTGGAGGTGGAGATCCCAGAGCAGTTGATGCTGACAAGTTTTCCAAATGTGTTTGTGCAAATCATCACCTATAGCATTGGCAACTGTATTCAGCATGCGAAGCAAGAGGGTCGGGTACTCAATATCGTTATATCGGCTTTGGTAGTGAATGACTATATCCATTTATATGTTAAAGATGATGGAAAAGGTATCGACAAAGAGCTACTGCCCATTATTTTTGAGCCATTCATCACGACTCAACGCAATAAGGGCGGGATTGGCCTAGGGCTAAGTATTATCTATAACTTGGTCACACAAAAGTTAAATGGAGAAGTAAAAATACAAAGCCCCGCACACGGCGGGGCTTGCTTACATATTATTTTGGCTAATACATCTTTTCAATTGGAAGAAAATTAGCTTTGTTTGCTCGCAACCCATTGGTCAACAAATTGCTCAAGTACATTAAGTGGAACAGGTCCATTCTTAAGTACAACATCGTGGAATTCGCGGATATCGAACTTATCTCCTAGTTCTTTTTTCGCGGCTTCACGAAGCTCTACAATTTTGATCATACCGATTTTGTATGCTGTCGCCTGGCTTGGCATAACGATGTGTCTTTCAACCATTTTAACAGCATCAGACTTAGCGTTTGGTGTGTTGTTGACATAGTAATCAATACCTTCTTGGCGCGTCCACTTCATTGCGTGAATACCTGTATCAACAACTAAACGACATGCACGCCATAGCTCCATAGCTAGACGACCAAAGTCAGAATAAGGGTCTTCGTATAAGCCCATTTCCTTAGGTACTAATTCAGAATAGAGTCCCCAACCTTCTGTATAAGCGGTATAGCGGCCAAACTTACGGAATTTAGGCATGTTCTCAAGTTCTTGTGCAATAGCAATCTGCATGTGGTGACCTGGTACACCTTCGTGGTAAGCCAACGCTTCCATCTGATACGTTGGCATCGCTTCCATATCATACAGGTTTGCGTAGTAAATACCTGGACGAGAGCCATCTGGTGTCGGTTGCTGATAGAATGCTTTACCTGCCGCCTTTTCACGGAATGCTTCTACACGTTTAACAATCATGTCTGCTTTTGGTTTAACAATGAATAGCTCGTCAAGACGAGATTTCATGTTGTCGATCATTGCAGTGGCATCGGCAAGATACTTTGCTTTCCCTTCTTCGGTATTTGGCAGGTAAAATTGCTTGTCTGTTCTCATGAATGCCATGAATGCTTTAAGGTCGCCTTTGAAACCAACTTTTTCTTTGATTTCTCGCATTTCATCATGGATACGCGCCACTTCCTCTAATCCAATTTTGTGGATCTCGGCAGCAGAAAGTTTTGTAGTTGTAGTACGCTCAAGTGCCACATTGAAGAACTTTTCACCGTCAGGGAACTTCCAAACACCATCTCGATTGTCAGCACGCTTTTCAAGCTTATGCAAATAGCTGATCAATTTACTATATGATGGTTTAACAGCAGAGGTTAAAGCGTTGTTTGCTTCGGTAATTAAGGCATCCTTTTCATTTTGAGCGATCTCAAGTTTTGCAACTTTTCTCTTAAAATCCGCTAAAAGTGTAGAATCATCACCTGCTGAGAACGGCGCGCCTTTGATGATGTTTTTGCTGGACTCAATAACATGAGGGAAAACAAACTTAGGGGCAATAATACCTGCTTCTGCACGTTTTTCTAAGTCTTCAACGAGTTGATCAAAAACGTTCGTCACGCCATTGAGACGAGAAATATAGGCTTGCGCATCTTTGACGTCAGAAATCTGGTGTTGGTTAATCAAAAATGCTGGGATCATCGAATGTGTTCCGAACATTTGATTCACAGGGTAAGAATAACGGCGCCATTTAAAGTCTTCGATTTCTTCTTCTAAACCTTGTTTAAACAGGTCGTAACTTACTTGAGTTTGCAGGTCTAACTTGCTTCGATCAATGGCATTAATCGCGGCAAGATCTTGCTTAGTGAGTTCAAGATCTTCTAGTTGACGTGCTTCAGAGCCATCGTCCCATTTGTCATAGTCTGTTTTAATACCGAGGTATGTTTGGTAGATAGGGCTACGCATAACACTGCGATTGAAAGACTCTTCAAACAGAGCATTTGCTTTTTCTACTTCACTTTGAACAACTTGTTGCACAGGAGAAACTGGTTTAGGTTGCTCAGCTGTTTGCTGGCAGCCAGCCAATAACGTTGCTGATATTGCAGCAGCGATGATGGTAAGTTTACGCATGTTTTACCCTTTTTCTTTTATATTCATAGACTTTATTTAGCCTATTTGAGATACATTCTCAGTGTAGGCTATTATATGTTATGCAGCGAGCTACTGCTAGAACATGTGCGCGATGTGTCGGCTTGTGGCGCAATACTCTCGCTGTTGGTGCCTAACACTAGACAAATAATTCTAACAGGTCGTTTAAATATCTGTGGCCTTTAATTGTTACAAACCATGAAGCAGGTCGCTCTTCTATCAAGCCTAGCGCAATCGCTTTTTGCAGTGGTGCTTGTATATCCGATTCTTGCAATCCTGTGAATGCCGTAAAGCTTGCTCTTGATGTGGGTTCTAATAGACGAAATGTATTCATAAAAAACTCGAAAGGCCTGTCTTCTGGTGCCACTTTCCAACTGTCATACAGGTAGGGTTTGGTCAGATCCATATACCCACGCGGGTGTTTGACTTTGACTGTACGCAATATTTCGTTTTTTTCTGGTAGGGTAATTTTTCCATGTGCACCACATCCGATACCTAGGTAATCACCGAACCGCCAATAATTTAAATTGTGTTTGCAGCGATAACCAGGTTTGGCATAACCTGAAATCTCATATTGTTGATAGCCATGTTCTGCCAATAAAGTTTGTCCTGCTTCTTGTATTGCCCATAAGGTTTCATCTTCTGGCAATTTAGGTGGCTTTGAAGCAAATTGCGTATTGGGCTCTATGGTCAGTTGATACCAAGATATATGCGGCGGGTTGAGATCTATGACTTTTTGCAAATCACTTAAGGCATCCTCTAACGACTGATTGGGCAGTCCATGCATCAGATCCATATTAAAGCTATTTAAACCTGCGTCATGTGCCTCTGCTGCAGCATTTAAGGCTTCATCTTCACCATGAATACGGCCAAGGGCTTTGAGCTTGTCACTTTGCAGACTTTGCACGCCGATGGAGATCCGATTAATACCGGCTTCAACATAGTGCTTAAACCGGTCGCTTTCTACAGTTCCAGGGTTGGCTTCTAGGGTGATTTCAATGCCATCTTCAAAGCCGATAAGGGCCTCTATTTGTTCTAATAAATAAACATAGGCATCACCAGAGAGTAAGCTTGGAGTGCCACCTCCTACGAATATACTGTGAAGTTTTCGGCCTTGTATTAAGTGTAAATCTGCTTTGAGATCATCTAATAAGTGGCCAATATACTCTTGTTCTGGGATCGTACCTTTTTGGCTGTGACTATTAAAATCGCAATAGGGACATTTTTGCACGCACCAAGGTACGTGCACATATAAACTTAATGGAGGGAGATTCACAGGGTACTCTTAAAGTGGGTCATTAATTGTTGCAGTGCTTTCCCTCTATGACTGATTGCATTTTTTTCTTCCTTAGTGAGCTCTGCTGCCATTTTTTGCAGGCTTTCAATCCAAAATACTGGGTCATATCCAAAACCACCTTCTCCATGTTGCGTCGAAGCAATACTCCCTTCCCAGCTGGCTTGACAAATCACTGGCGTGGGATCGTTTTCATGCCGCATATAGACCAGTACGCACCAAAAACGGGCTGTACGATTTGCTTCATTTTCAAGACTAACCAATAATTTATCGATATTCTGCTGATCACTGGCGTCAGCACCTGCAAAACGAGCGGAAAACACGCCGGGTGCACCGTTGAGTGCATCAACTTCTATGCCTGAATCGTCTGCGATGGCGGGTAAACCTGTTTCTTTGGCTGCATGTCGCGCTTTTATAATGGCGTTTTCCACAAAAGTTGTGCCAGTTTCTTCTACATCAGAAACTTCAAATTGGCTTTGTGGTAGCACTTCTATTTGAAGCGACTCGAGCATATTCCCAAGCTCTTTTACTTTGCCTTTATTCCCAGTGGCGAGCACGATTTGTTTTGTCATATCTTTAATCTACGTAAAACTTCTGTTGAAACTTAAGAACCTGTTGCTCATTGCCTTGTTTAATATTTAACTCAAAGCGATAAACATCTTCATTGTAATAATCAAGTTGAGAGAGGTAGTAAATCGCGTCACCTTCAACGACCTGTTTAAAAGTGAGTTGCTTGTTGTTACCTAGCAAATTTTTAGCAAAGCCAGAGATTTGCACTTGCTGTGCGGTCTTCGCTTGGTCAGTCGCTAAGACAGAAATATTAATCAATGCTTTACTTTCACTGCGTATAACGCCATAAGCTTTGGCTACACTTGGTTGGATAAAGGTTGATGGAAAAGCGATATAATGTACTTCCCACTCACCTAGCATCTTAAATTGGCCGCCCGACTGTGTGCTTTGGGCATGGCTATAAGATGCACTGAATATCAATAAAACTGCTATCAGAACTAATCGCATAGTACCTCACTCACATATACTTAACGCATAAAATCCATGACCAAATGTTGTAAAAACATCATGCCAAGCACTACAACCATGATGGATAAATCTAACCCACCCAACGGAGGAATAACCTTTCTCACTGGTCGTAAAAGTGGTTCGGTTAATTGCTCGAAAACCGCGGCGGCAGGATTATAGCCTTGAACAACCCAGCTTAATAAAGCGCGGATCACTAAAATCCAAAAGACGAGTCTAAAAGCTTCAATTAGCAGGGTCAACAAACCGTCTAGTGCGGCTTTCGCAGCATCCCAATAGCCACCAAATATGAGCATTAATACAGAAGCTTTGGCGCTTGCCACGATAAAAGCAAGTACCAATGAGGCGATATCCATGCCTGCAAAACCAGGGATCACTTTACGTAACGGGTTTACGGCAAAAGAGGTTGCTTTTACTACGGCTTGGCTAACCGGATTATAAAAGTCAACTTGTGCCCATTGCATCCAAAAGCGTAGCAAAACGACCATTAAAAATAGGTCAAAAAGGGTTTCAATTAAAAAATGTATAGCACTCATGTGTTAGGTCCTTAAATTTGTGTTTCCATTTCCTCTGCGCGAGCAATACACGCATCCATTGCATTTGCTACGATCTGAGGTAATTGATTGTCTTTCATGGACTCGATGGCTGCGTGGGTCGTTCCCCCTTTTGAGGTGACATTGGCACGCAATTGTTCAAGGCTGATTTCTGGTTGTGAAGCGGCCATTTGTGCAGCGCCCAGCGCAGTTTGTTGCACTAACAGGCGAGCCTGTTGTTCATCAAATCCAAGGTTACGGGCTTTTTCTTCTATGGCTTGCATAAACAGGAAAAAGTATGCAGGAGAAGAACCAGTAACGGCAATGATATCATTTATTTGGCTTTCTTCTGTGAGCCAAGCGGTGATCCCAGTGGCGCTAAAAACTTGGTCGAGAAACGCTTTTTCATGTTCATCAATATCATGGCTAAACAAGCCAGAGACGCCAAGACCTACTAGCGAGGGTGTATTAGGCATGCAGCGAACTAGCTTGGTTCTACATTGCAGCATCTCTTGTAAACGAGATAGGGTAATACCAGCTGCAACCGAGACAATGACTTTACTGCTTAAATCGATTTGCGCGGCTTTGAATGTGTCACACAGCGCTTCCATCATTTGAGGCTTAACCGACAATACAACAACATCAGCCCGAGCGATCGCATCTAGGTTATCGCTGGTAGTTTGAACATTGAAGTCATTTGCAACCTTCACTAGCTTATCTTGGTTGCGGTTAGTAGCAATAATATTGTTGGCACTGAATCCGTTCTTGAGCATACCGCCGATAATGGCATAGCTCATATTTCCAGTGCCGATAAATGCAATTGTTTTGTTAGACATATTATCTTTATAGCCTTTATTGTCTTTTTCCAAAAATATCAGTACCTATCCTTACCATGGTAGCACCAGCTGCGATGGCTGGCTCTAGATCGCCACTCATGCCCATTGAAAGTGTATCGATATGTGGATATTGGGTCTTTAGTTTATCAAAGCAATCTTTCATTTGCTCAAAATATTGCAGTTGCTGATCGACATTGTCTGTTTGTGCTGTGATGGTCATTAACCCTCTTAAAGTTAATTGTTTGGCACCATCAATAAACTCAGCCAGTTCAGTGAGCTCTTCGAGCATACAGCCTGATTTTTTTTCGTCACCGCTGATATTAACTTGAATCAAGATGTTTAATGGTTTTAGGTTGGATGGCCTTTGCTCACTTAAGCGTCTGGCAATTTTGATTCGGTCTACGCTTTGTACCCAGTTAAAGTGCTCAGCGATATGACGAGATTTATTCGATTGAATAGGGCCGATAAAGTGCCATTCTATATCTCGATATTGCTTGAAGTGAGTCACTTTATCGACCGCTTCTTGGACGTAAGATTCACCGAATTGGCGCTGACCTGCTTCATAAGCTTGTTGGATTAAGTCGATTGGTTTTGTTTTTGATACAGCTAAAAGCTGAACAGGGTCAGAAATATGACTATTTTGCTCTGCTTTTGTTATGCGATCATAGGCGTTATTTAGCCGTTCTGCTATTGTAACCATATTATTATTTGCTCGTAGTGGAGTCATAGATGGATATTACTGAATTATTAGCCTTTAGTGTGCAACATAAAGCGTCGGATCTACACCTTTCGTCGGAAGTTTCACCGATGATACGTGTCGATGGTGACGTACGTCGCATAAATATACCCGCTTTAGAAGCGAAGGACGTAAATAGTTTAATTTACGATATTATGAATGATAACCAGCGCAAGGACTATGAGCAAAACCTTGAGGTGGATTTTTCGTTTGAAGTACCTAATTTAGCCCGTTTTCGTGTTAATGCGTTCAACACCAGTCGAGGACCTGCTGCGGTATTTCGTACTATCCCCAGCCAAGTACTGACGCTCGATGAGTTAGGTGCACCAGATATTTTTAAGAAAATTGCAGAAAATCAGCGCGGCTTGGTACTGGTAACTGGCCCCACAGGTTCAGGTAAGTCGACCACGTTGGCTGCGATGGTGGACTATATCAATAGTACTAAACATCATCATATTTTGACCATTGAAGATCCCATTGAATTTGTGCATCAAAACCAGCTGAGCTTGATTAACCAACGTGAAGTTCACCGTGATACACACAGCTTTAATGCCGCCTTGCGCAGTGCATTACGTGAAGACCCTGATGTGATTTTGGTCGGTGAGCTGCGAGATTTAGAAACAATACGACTTGCAATGACCGCGGCCGAAACGGGCCACCTTGTGTTTGGTACGTTACATACGACTTCAGCCCCTAAAACCATTGACCGTATTATTGACGTCTTTCCTGGAGAAGAGAAGGACATGGTTCGTTCTATGTTATCTGAATCTTTGCAGGCGGTTATCTCGCAAACTTTAATTAAAAAAGTAGGCGGGGGACGGGTCGCTGCCCATGAAATTATGCTGGGTGTACCAGCCATTCGAAACTTGATCCGCGAAGATAAAATTGCCCAAATGTATTCAGCTATCCAGACTGGCGCGTTACATGGTATGCAGACAATGGATCAATGCTTGATGAATTTAGTTAACCATGGTCTTATCACCACGCAAGATGCACATTCAAAAGCGCATGACAAAAATCAATTTGGTGCTGCTGGGTTTTAATACGGGGTTTTAAATAATGGCGTTATTAGATTATTTACAATTGATGGTAGACAAAGAAGCATCAGACTTGTTCGTGTCATCAGGGCTGGCTGTGAGTGCAAAAATTGATGGTGAGCTGCGCGCATTGGATGAAGACATACTGGACAGTGATGGCGCTTTGGCCATGGTTGAGTCTGCGATGTCAGAGACACAGAAACAGCAATTCCATGCTGAAAAAGAATGCAATTTTGCTGTTGCAAACGATGCTGGACGTTTCCGCGTGTCCGCATTTTGGCAGCGAGATTGTGCGGGTATGGTTATTCGACGGATTGTAACGGACATACCTGATGTTAATCAGCTCGGCCTGCCTTCGGTCTTAACTGATGTGATTATGTCTAAACGTGGCTTAGTCCTGTTTGTGGGTGGAACGGGCACTGGTAAATCGACTTCACTGGCTGCGCTGCTTGGTTATCGAAACCGCAATCAGCGAGGTCATATACTGACCATTGAAGATCCGATTGAATTTGTCCATGAGCACCGAAAAAGCATCATTACACAACGTGAAGTTGGGCTGGATACTGAGAGTTTTGAAGCCGCGTTGAAAAGTTCGCTACGTCAGGCGCCAGATGTGATTTTGATCGGTGAGATCCGTTCTCAGGAAACCATGGAATATGCCCTGAGTTTTGCTGAAACAGGCCATTTGTGTGTGGCCACCTTACATGCCAATAATGCAAATCAGGCCATCGATCGGATCATGCATTTGGTGCCTAAAGAGAAGCATGACAAGCTGAAATACGATTTGGCTCTGAACCTTCGAGCGATTGTCGCACAGCAGTTGGTGCCGACTTCTAAAGGTGAGGGGCGCGTTGCTGCGATTGAAATTTTGTTAAACTCTCCTATGGTTGCGGAATTAATTAAAAAAGGAGATATTGGCTCTATTAAAGAAACAATGTCAAAGTCGAAGGAAATGGGAATGCAGACGTTCGACCAAGCTTTATTTGAGTTGTATAAAGCACAACGCATCAACTATGCCGATGCGCTACATCATGCTGATTCTCCTAATGATTTACGTTTAATGATTAAATTGCAGAATAATGAGCAAAAAGGCGCTGGATTTTTGCAAGGGGTCACGATTGATGGTCTGGAAAGCAAGAAAAATTAAGCTTTTTTGCTTCCTAGCTTTTTACCAACTGAGCCTAGCACATGATTGCTGGGCTCAGAATGAGTACGTCGATATATATATTAGAGATGATGTATATATGAATTATACAGCCTTGCTATCGGGTCGCTCCCCCCTTGATGTAGATGACTTCGGTGGACAGTTTGTGCGTCGTGATGTGGTTGATATGGTATTGCTGCATCAAGCTTTGATTTTGGGCGGATTTGAAAAGCCGTTTAGATACCGTCCAGGCAATGTCAATTTCAGAGATTCCAACTTATTAGACCAAGGTAAGCAATTGCTGAGCTTTGATACCTATTGGTATGAAGAAGCACAACTTAAGGCTGACAAATTATTTGTCAGCGATCCGGTTATAAAAAAAGGTGAGTTCTATGCAGGTCTGTATTACGCGAAAAATAATGAACAAGTTGCCAATATTCAATCTATTGAAGACTTAAGCAAGCTGACAGCAGTTTCTTCTAGTCGCTGGCCTGTAGACTGGTATACGTTGAGTGCTTTGCCTTTAAAAGAGTTAGTCGATGAGCCTACATGGTCTTCTCAAGCTCAGATTGTAAATAAACAGTGGGCTGATTTCATGTTAATACATTTAATGCCGGTGTTAGGGAATGATTTTCAACTGGCAAATATCAATCTTGTCTCCCACCCCAAGTGGGTTATTTTACTTGATAGCAGCCGTCATTTTGTGATTTCTAGGCTACATCCAGATGGTGAGCGGGCATTCGAAGCGTTGCAAAAGGGCTTACAAAAGCTACGAAAGCAGGGAAAAATCCAAGCGGCGTATCGCCAAGCAGGACTATTCCCAGATATGAAACAATACAAGCAACTCAATGTATCCGATGACAAAGGAAAGTGAGTTAATCAGTTTCCCACATTTGCTCAAAAAAGCTCTCTAAAATAATCACAGCAGACATACCATCAACATTGTCCTTAGCCAATGAACGATAGCCTCCTTGATCAAATAATCTGGCTTTGGCATCGGTTGTTGTTAGGCGTTCATCTTGCGTTTCAACAGGGAGTCGATAATTATTGTGTAATCGATTGGCAAACTTTTTTGCAGAAAAAGTCACTTGCTGATTAGTACCGTCCATATTTAATGGCAAACCAACAACGAGCAGATCGGGTTTCCATTCGTTAACGTGTTGCTCAATATCTGGCCAATGAGGGATGCCATCCCTTGCTTTTACTGCCCCTAAACTGGTGGCTGTACCCGTTACTTCTTGGCCTATGGCCATTCCTATGCTTTTTGTACCAAAATCAAACCCCATGACGGTGCGCTGACCTTTTGGGGTTTTTGGCTTTTTACTACTCATTTTATTATGCATGTCCTGCTTGATTGCTCAGCTGTGCGATATCAATACCCAACATACTGACCGCTTTTTCCCAGCGTTTTTCTGGTGGTGTACTGAATATGATTTCCGGGTCGGCTTGAATAATAAGCCAAG
This sequence comes from Pseudoalteromonas luteoviolacea CPMOR-1, assembly GCF_001625685.1. Taxonomy (GTDB): domain Bacteria; phylum Pseudomonadota; class Gammaproteobacteria; order Enterobacterales; family Alteromonadaceae; genus Pseudoalteromonas; species Pseudoalteromonas luteoviolacea_K. The sequence goes on from NZ_AUYC01000039.1 coordinate 30,994, forward strand.
AGTTTTCCATAATTTCTTTTTCTAGCTGACCTTTTTCCCAGCCAGAGTACCCAAGGGTAATGATAAATGCATCGGGACTATCGTGAAAGGTTAAAGAAGCTAAGACATCTTTGGAGGTCGTGATCATGATGTCAGAACTGAGTTCTTTGCTCGAGGCATAACCAATTTTGGGTGTATGTAACACAAACCCTCTGTCCGTGTGCACCGGTCCACCAGCAAAAACCGTTTGGTCAGCAGCACTGCTGTCTTTGTCATTATCGATTTCTATCTGGTCTAGTAGTTCACCCACAGTGACATCAATGGGATGATTGACAATCAATCCCATTGCGCCTTCTTCGTTATGTTCACAGATATAGGTGACGGAGCGTTTGAACATCGGGTCCTGCAAACTGGGCATTGCGATAAGGAAGTGATTAGCTAATGATTGCATGCGAGACCCCTTCTATGATTTAACTTTCAGTATGGTTGAGTTTAGCTTCAATCGCATCAAAAAACTTGTCCATAATAGATATATCGTACGCAGCTTCGATTTCCTTAACACAAGTCGGTGCGGTCACGTTGATTTCGGTTAGCTTATCGCCAATGATATCTAAGCCTACAAATAACAACCCCTTTTCTTTTAGTGTTGGTGCTACTGCCTCAGCAATTTTGCGATCGCTATCGCTAATTGGTCTTGCTTCACCTCGACCTCCAGCGGCTAGGTTTCCACGGGTTTCACCACCTTGTGGGATACGGGCTAAGCAGTATGGAATGACTTCTCCGTCAACGACGAGTACGCGTTTATCCCCTTGTTTTATCTCGGGGATATAATTTTGTGCCATAGCAAAGCGACTGCCATGTTCAGTGAGCGTTTCACAGATCACACCAATATTTGGGTCGTTATGCTGCACTCTGAAAATAGAAGCGCCACCCATCCCGTCAAGCGGTTTTAAAATAATATCTTGATGTTTATCTAAAAAGGTTCTGATCTGACTTGCGCTTCTGGTGACTAATGTGTCAGGTGTGTGCTCACTAAACCAAGCTGTGAACAGCTTTTCATTGGCATCTCTTAAGCTTTGCGGCTTATTGACGACTAAGGTTCCGGCTAGTTCTGCTCGCTCTAGTATGTAAGTTGCGTAAATATACTCGGTATCAAAGGGCGGATCTTTACGCATTAAAATCACATCCAGTTCACTCAATGCGATGTCTTGCTTATCATCTAACTCATACCAGTGGCTTTCATCATTAAACACGCGGGCTTTAGCGGCTGTCGCTCGACCTTCACCTTGGTACATATACAGGTCGTCCATTTCCATGTAATAGAGCTCAAATCCACGTTGTTGAGCTGCCATCATCATGGCAAAACCGGTATCTTTTTTGATATTAAAACCACTGATTGGATCTGAGACTATTCCAAGTTTGACTGCCATCGCCGTTACCTTATGTGTTATTTTCGATGTGTATGAACAAAATGCTCAACAGTCAAACGATTAAGATTGACTGCAAATTACCTATGATATGAGGGCTTATAAAAGGATTTAAAGGGCCAAATCACCAAACTGTAATTGTAAGGCACTTAAAACGGTTAAGGCAGCGGTTTCAGTGCGCAATACCCTAGGTCCAATTTTAATATCGATAAACCCTTGCTCTGTCGTGTTAGCCATTTCTTCATCGGTAAAACCGCCTTCAGGGCCCACTAAAAATCGTACCCCTTGGCTTGGGACTGTCAGAGTTTTGATGGAGTGATCAGCCCTTGGATGTAAAGTGAGCTTTAACTCGCCACTTTGCTGACTTAACCATTGCTCTAGCGTGATGGGAGGGTGAACGACAGGTACATAGTTTCGACCTGATTGTTCGGCTGCAGAAATTGCTATCTTTTGCCATTGCTGGTGTTTTTTGGCCAATCGCTCGCCACTGAGTTTCACGCCACATCGTGTTGTGAATAGCGGTGTGATTTCACTGACACCAAGCTCCACGGATTTTTGAATTGTAAAGTCCATTTTATCACCACGAGAGATGCCTTGACCAAGGTGAACTTTGAGTGGTGACTCTACACATTTATCGACAAATTCGAAAGGGGTTACTTCAACGGCTTTTTTTGAGATTGCGGTGATTTCAGCTAAGTATTCACCGCCTTGTCCGTTAAACAGACTGACGTGTTCACCTTCTTTCATCCTGAGTACACGTGCAATATGCCCTGCGGCATCTTCATCTAAAGTCGCAGGTTGATTAATGACTAAGTCTGAAGGTTGGTAAATGTGTGGAATTCGCATAATGTTGAACGTATCAATTGGATATGCGCTCATGTTAAAGTTTTCATTGCGCTGAGTCCATAGAGTCGTTAGATAACCGGCAGCATGTTAGCGAGTTTAGTCGGTCGTATCAGTTTTCAAAACAACGAATTCGCTGAAGGTATCATGTTTGGTTGCGGCCAAACTGGAGTTGCATGTTAAATGGTTGTTATTAAATGGGTCATTAATACGATGGTAATCATAACCATTAGGTAACTGCTCTATGGTGTAACGCTCCGCATGTAAGGAGTTAAAAATAAATTTTTGCTTTTCATCGGCTAGATTATAGTCGAGCGCATAGATGAGCACCCCTTGAATTTTATGGTGCTCGTGTAAGTAAGTTGCAAGTTCAGAGACGCTTATTTCATTGTCAAAGTCACAGTAACTGTAATCTTTGATCTGATCCTTAAACATCATTTTGAGCATTTGCTTGGTATTGTCACCAGCGATTATTAATTGGCTTGACGTGTCAGGAGAGAGTGACTTAACAAATTCGACAAACTCCTGACTGAACTCCCAATTGCTGTCAACAAGTAAAAAGTTATCTAATTTCAAGGATATAAGTCTCCAGGAATAAGATATCCATAATCTAGTTCGGTGTTTAAATTGAAAACATGTTTATTAGTAAATAGCCCATGCTACAAAAAACAGCAAATTCTAAGCAGGCAATCCCAATATTATCTTGATGGTCGACCTCTAGACCAATATCTACTTTGGGTAACACTATGAGGATCATCAAACGGCTAAAAACATAGAGCAAAAACCACATAAAGACAGAGTGTGTCACGACTAAGAGCAGGTTATCGACAATTTTATCGGGATAACTCGGTGCACTATGTAACCCCGCGTAGATAGCTAGTGCGAGGCCGATAGTTTTACCCGCATAGCGGATCCCTATTGAGGTATTGGCAAGATTAAAATTATATTGCAAAGACGCGCCTTGATTTTTTTTTGCAAAACGAGACTCTCTAATTTTGCTATCTAATGCGAAGACGGCTTGTAGAAAAACGAAGCAAATAGTGACAATAAGCAAGGATTGCGGTGTATTAGGCTCTAGCCAATGGTACAAGCCTAGTACCAAAATACTATTTCCAATCAACATCCCCGAGTCAACTAAAGCGGCACAGACATTCTGTTTCAAAATCGCTTGTGTCTCGTTAAAGCGATATAAGATCCATTTGCGATGAATGGCTTGGCCGATACAAATATACACCCATATCAGTGCTATAGGCAGGAGAACTTGGAAATGTACATTAGCAAGGTTAAAGGCGTCTAAGTGACCAAAAAAATAGCCGACACTGGCGCATACAACGGCCACTTTTGCAGCGTAATTGATACCAAGTGCAAAGTTATCGTGTTGTGCCAATTCTTTTTGAAGTAATTTTTTTGCGCGCACTTGAACCATGACTCGCAGGCTAGTTAACGCCAAAAAAGCGAGGGCGATACCGCTTAACAGGGTGAAAAAATTGCTGTTTTCTAAAGACAAGTAACTCATGCTCAGTGTAAGGTTGTTGTTATTTATCGTTACTATAACACCGCACAACAAATGAGCCACAAAGCACAGGAGGTTTTTCTATGGAACAAGGCCAATTGAGTCCCGAGTTATTCGCTTTAGCACAGCAGCGTTTTACAGAATTGTTTCCAGAGCAGATGGCAAATGCACAGGTATTGAGGCTATTGGCACTCAGTGATTTTGCTTATCGAATATTGGCTCAGCATCCAGACTGGCTGAAGTGGCTACTGGACCAGAGTGCGATGAAAAGCCGCCATATTGAACCTGCTTTGGGCGGTGACTTTAAAGTTCTATCGGATAGTGAGTGCTTTGCACAACTGAGACGCTATCGTAAGCGGTACTGGCTTAAGTTGATGTGGCTTGATCTTGTTTTAGGCAATGACATTGCAGACAGTATTGAATATCAATCTAAATTGAGCGAGCAGTTGATTGATAGTGCCAACCAGTGGGCGTTTGAGCAGGTTGCTAAAAGTAATGGGGTACCACTAGATGGATCAAATCTACCATTGCCGATGTTAGTACTGGGTATGGGGAAACTGGGGGGACAGGAGCTTAACTTTTCATCTGATATTGATTTGATTTTTACTTATCCAGTGTCTGTTAAAACGCAAGGTGGGCGGCGAAGTATAGAAGCGCAAGTATTTTATACCAAAGTCGCTCAGAAGCTGATTGCCGCATTGGATCAGCGTACAGCAGATGGTCAGGTGTTTAGAGTTGACATGAGGCTCAGACCATTTGGAGAAAGTGGTCCTTTGGTCATGAGTTTTTCTGCGATGGAGGATTATTATCAAGATCAAGGGCGCGAATGGGAACGCTATGCGATGTTAAAAGCGCGCTTGCTGGGCCAGCCTAACCACTATTGGGATGAGTTTAGAGCACTCATTAAGCCTTTTGTATTTCGTCGATACATTGATTTTTCTGTTATTGAATCACTGCGGAAAATGAAACATATGATCGCACAGGAAGTCAGGCGAAAAGGGCTCATCAATAATATTAAATTAGGTGCGGGCGGGATCCGAGAAGTTGAATTTATTGTCCAAGCTTTGCAAATGATCCGAGGTGGGCGGGAGCCTGATTTACAGACCCCTTCTTTACTACAAGCGTTAAATGTGTTGGCACGCCAAGACGTGATCCCAAAAAGTGTGGCTGCTGACTTAGAGAGGCAATATTTACTGTTGCGCAGGGTGGAGCAGTATTTACAAGCATTTAATGACGAGCAAACTCAAACATTACCCATTGATGTTACCAATCAAAGTCGTTTGTGTGTGTTATTGGGCATCTCAGATTATGGGCAGCTGGTGGTGTATATAGAGCAAGTTCAAGCGCAAATTCGCCAAGAGTTCTCTCAAGTTATCGGAGAAGAGGCCCATGACGCTCAAACTTTAAAGGCTTGCTTTGTATCGGCTTGGGAATATCAGGATGTCAGTTACCTGGATATTGAACTGGACGAGCAGGCTCACGCGAAATGGCAAGACACATTAAATGTATTCCATACTGATATCACAAAAAAACAAATCGGTGTGCGAGGGCGAGATGTGTTAGATAAACTGATGCCGCTTGTCCTTAGTGAAATAACGCCATTAAGAGACCCAGAGGTATTAGAAAGGGTTTTGAACGTGATTGCGAAAGTCGCTTCTCGCACTGCGTATCTTGAGTTGCTTTACGAAAATCTGGGGGCACTAAAACAACTTATTAAGTTGTGTTCACACAGCGTATGGATAGCCAAGCAAATTGCCAGATACCCTATATTACTGGATGAACTCATCGACCCCGCAGTATTGTATCGGCCACTACCGCTTAATGCGTATTACAATGAAATTCAGCAATATTTCTTACGTATTGACCCTGAAGATTTAGAGTTACAGATGGAAGCGCTGCGTCAATTCAAACAAACGCAGCAACTGAGAATAGCGGCTGCCGATGCGACAGGTGTGCTCGACATCATGAAGGTCAGTGACCACCTAACAGCACTTGCTGAGTCAATCGTGGCAAAAGCAGTGGAGATCGCTTGGGGACAAATGACTAGCCGATATGGCACGCCGCAAGGGACCTCTGCAGAAGAAAAAGGGTTTGCTGTGATCGCTTATGGCAAGGCGGGCGGTTTTGAATTGGGGTATGACTCTGATTTGGATCTTGTGTTTGTACACAATTGTGATGGTCAAAGTAAAACCACAGGTGATAAAGCCATTGCTTCGAGACAGTTTTATTTAAAATTGGCTCAGCGCCTAATGCATTTATTCAATACACGCACACTATCAGGCATTTTATATGAGTTAGATACGCGCTTGAGACCGGAGGGCAACTCGGGGCTACTGGCGATCAATATTGAGAGTTATCATCAATACCTTCGAGAGCAGGCATGGACGTGGGAGCATCAAGCGTTGGTGAGAACTAGAATGATAGTGGGTGAAGATGTATTGGTGAAACGTTTCCATACTATTCGTCATGATATTTTATGTCAGCAGCGTAATACGAGTGAGCTGCAATCAGATATTGTCAATATGCGTGAAAAAATGCGCCAGCACTTATCACAAGACTCAGAGGCAGAGTTCGATTTAAAACAAGGCGCTGGTGGTATGACAGACATTGAGTTCTTAGCACAGTATTTAGTACTGGCTTTTGCTTATGACTACCCCGCTTTAACACGTTACTCAGACAATATTCGAATTTTTGAGATTGCGAACAAGGAATCTGTCTTGAGCAGTGACTCTCAAGCGCAATTAGCACAGGTGTACTGCCAACTACGAGAACATTATCACTTGAATAGTTTGAATGGTTCAGGAAAAACTGTGGATGCGGCATTACTGTCCGCACAAAGCGCGAGTATTAAAGCTATATGGCAGGCCTACTTAGAGTAGGCCTGAAATGAACAATTAATTGGTTAGACGTCGGCAGTTTTCTCGGACGAACATTGATGGGTTTTCTGTGATCACAGCCGCACGCTGACGGTGGCAGAAAAAGGTGTACACTTCAAATTCGAAGTCGTCATTAATGGCTTTGCCCACTTGGTACAGCGCGCTGACAAAGTCAGAGTCAACTCGGAAATTTTGCTTCACAACGTAATCTTTACTCAGGTACCAAAATAGCTCGATGTCTTCTTGTTTCGCATAATTAGTGAGTACACTTTTTAACGTATTCCCCATCTCAAAGCGACGCGGTTGGCTCTCTCCAGTCCACCTTTGGTGCGTTGGCTTAACGACGAGCCCACGTTGAGCAAGTGCATCGTCTAGTGGGAAAGTGGGTTTACCAATATCCATCACAAACTTTTCCCGCTCAGTGTCTCGTTCATTAACGCGGTTTCTGTAATTAGCGTAAAATTGCGATAAGCCTTGCGCTGCCGCATTTGTCGTCTCTTTGAACTCCATTTTTGGAATATTACCGTATAAAAAGTAATACGCTGCCCACACGAGTACCACGCCCAGTGTAAGGTGTCTGGTCCAAAACCACATTGCCGATATACGTTTTTTATTTTTTCTAGCCATTTTATTTTAGTTCGACGTCGTTATTTGATTTCTAATAATACGAAGGCGCATCTTTATCTGGTCGAGTTTTGAAGCGTCTATGTAACCACATATATTGTTCAGGTGCTTCCATGATCGATTGTTCCATTCGTTGATTTACCCGTGTGACATCATGGTTTTCATCGTCACTTGGAAACTCTGCCATCGCTGGTTGAATCGTGATGTGGTATTTACCCTGTTTATCACGTAAACCAACTAAGCTCAATGTCTCACACTTTTTACTGGAAGCAAATAGCAGTGTACCTGTGGTGGTCGCGGCATCGGGCACAGCAAAAAATGGTGCAAATTCACAGCGCTTTCTACCGTAGTCTTGATCTGGCAGGTAGTAACATACTTTTTTGTTATGAAGGGCTTTAAGTAGCCCCTTTACATCACGTTTGCCGATCAGGAATTCATTAGATCGTAAACGCCCCTTGGTCATGAAATATTCCATCAAAGGGTTATTGTGAGGGCGATAAAAGCCAATACCTTGGGTGTGTGTGCCAAGTACTCTTCCTAACATTTCTAGGTGCAACATATGGGGTACGAGCAGTAAAACGCCTTTGCCGTTTTTATTTGCGGCTTCAAAATGTTCTAACCCTGAAATAGATCCCACTGCGCGCTTGATACGCCACTCAGGCCACCACCAAGCCATTCCCGTCTCGAAAGTCGCAATACCTGTATTTTCCATGTTTTTTAAAACCATGGCGCTGCGCTGTTGAGCATCCATGTCGGGGAAGCAAAGCTTAAGATTCACTTCAGCAATTTTACGGCGCTTCTTTAAGAAGCGGTGCACGAGTCTACCCAGCAGTCGACCCAGCATAAACTGTACACTTTGGGGTAACCAAGAGAGTGAATATAAAATGATAACACCTATCCAAGTTAGCCAGAACTTAGGTGCCAAAAATTGCAGTTTAAATGTTGGATTGTGGACCAAGTGAGATGCTCTCGTACAGCTTTAAAAGAGCGTAGTTTATCGATAACGGCTGTGATGCTCAAGTAGCGGGGAGGAATGGCAGGAAATATCAGACCAGCGAAGTGCTGATCTGATAAATATTGTGCTTAAAGCGCTGCTTGAAGGCCTTTGTTGATCGCTTCTAAGTCTGCGCGACTCAATTCGCCCGATGCTTGCTTTAATTGTAGCGTCGAGATGATGTATTGATACCGTAAGTTGGCTAAGTTTTTCTTTGCACTATACAGGTTACGTGTGCTCACCAGTACATCTACAATTGTACGAGTACCTACTTCAAAACCAGCTTCTGTTGCTTGCAATGCACTTTCAGCTGAAACAACTGCTTGCTCTAGGGCACGGTAAGTTGCAACGTTTGACATCACTTGGTTATAAGATGTGATGACTGAACGGGTCACGTTACGCATGGATGCTTCCAAATCTTCACTTGCAGCAACATAAAGTGCTCTCGCTTGATCGGTTGCAGCGACGGTGCGACCACCAGAATAGATTGGTACACTTAAGTCTAAGCGAATATTTGTTGTGTCGCCGCGTGGCGCAAGTTCTCTAGCTGGAGAATTAGCAAGCGTATCTCCGTGAGTCGCTGTCAGAGAGAGTGTAGGGTAGTGACCAGCTTGTGCTAAATCAATTTGGTCTTCCGCTATTTCTAACGACGCTTTTGCAACTTGAAGTGCTAAGTTTTTCTCTTTTGCAATATCAATGAAGCCAACTGACTTTCTGTTTGGTTTCACCGTAGAGAATTTGTCAGTATTTAATGCGTTCAGCTTAGAGTGGTACTTACCAGTGATCGTACGAAGTGTTTCACGGGCAGTTTCCACATCATTCTGTGCCACGATTTCATTCGCAACAGATTGGTCAAACTGAGCCTGTGCTTCGTGCACATCCGTGATCGCCGTCAACCCTACTTCATAACGTTGCTTTGTTTGCTCAAGTTGACGTTCAATAGCTCGTTTTTCAGCTTGGACAAACTCTAAATTATCAAGTGCACTCAGTACGTTAAAATAACCTTCTGCAATACGTACAATCAGGTTTTGCTTTTCTTGTTCGTACTGGGTTAAAGATTGCATTGCGCGCTTTTCTGCAATGGATAAGTTTTCCCAGATACCCATGTTAAAAATGGTTTGGTTCAGTGTGAGTGTACGACTGAATGAATCATTCCAGCTGTCCATCACTTGATAGCCAGTTAAATCATTTTGTGTGGCAGGCGCGCCAGTCGTATCTGTGTCAGAGTAGCTGAAGCTTAAGTTTAAAGAAGGTAGAAGTTCACCAAGTGCACTGTCTTGGGCATATTTTTGTGCGTCCGCACTCGCTTTTGCGCGTAAAACAGCAGGATCATTAGCAGTGGCAATATCGTATACTTGTAATAAGTCTTCTGCGTTAGCGGCATTGCTTGACAAAGCACAGCTCAAGCCAACCAGCATAGATAAAATGGTTTTTTTCATTATTTGTGCAGTCCTTAGACAATTTTGATGTCAGCATGTTACCTTGTTTTAAAACAAAATCCCAACGGCTAAACAGAGATAAAGGCAAAACAAGTGTAACAGAATATAATACTTAGTAAGTTCACATGGTAAGTATATTCACGTTAATTAAGAGCGATATGGGGATAAAATAGCCTAGATTAAACCCCTTTTGATGAATGTAGGATGAAATATGAAAGAAATTAGCCAGTACAGCCGAGAGCATGTGATGTTAAAGGCATCACCGAATCAGGTATTGTATGATGGTTTTTTCAAAATTGAAGAATATGTGTTTGAACATGCATTATTTGAAGGCGGGGTAAGTGAGCCGATCCGTCGCGAAATACTTGAACGAGGCCATGCGGTGGCAGTATTGCCGTATGATCCCGTTAGCGATCAGGTTCTGTTAATTGAGCAGATCCGGATTGGTGCACTGGCGACGAAAGACACGCCTTGGTTATTAGAGTGTATTGCGGGCATGGCTGAAGGCAGTAAGGATTTGGAAGCGGTTGTGCGTAAAGAAGCGCAAGAAGAAGCGGGGCTGGATTTGGGGGAGTTGCATTACATGCGTTCTTATCTGTCGAGTCCCGGTGGGACAACCGAGCGTCTATATTTGTATCTTGCACAGGTAAATTTGCGTGACTATCAAGGTGGGACCTTTGGCTTGCCGGAGGAGGGAGAGGACATTAAAACACATGTACTGTCATTTGAAGATGCTATGAGTAGATTGGAAACTGAGGAAATAGATAACGCTGCCACGGTGATTAGTCTACAATGGTTAGCGCTAAACAAATCAAAACTGTCATTTAAGTAGTAAACGGGAGTCGTTTTGTCTGACTTGATCCACCAAAACAAGCATAATGAAAAAGCGCGTATGAGCGGTTATGTACAGTCTTTGCCTAAGTACATTACATTGTGTGAACGTAACTATTTACGTGCACTCAAGGTGTTGCCTGAAGAGGTAATTGGTGCGTGTCGTCAGATCAAGATAGGTTCTATGGACTTTTTCATTGCCGTTGAAGCGGTAGAAAAGTACACAACGGACATCAAAGTCACTCAGCAGCATAATTTGAGCAACCACCTCGGTCAGTTTCAGTTATCGGTGAGACTCTATCACGATGCTAAAGTTGCTGAGGTAGTTCAGCATAATTATCATCAGCGCGTTAAACCTTCGTATAGATACCCTAACCCAAGCATGCACCACAAAGATGAAAAGTATCAACTTAATGCTTTTTTAGGCGATTGGTTAGTTGCCTGTGTTGAGAATGGTCGTGTACCGCTAGATTGGGATGTAAACAATGGCATGGTTTAATGCAATAGTTGAACTTAACCAATCGCAGTTAAAGCTTGCTCACATTACGGATACACACCTGTTTGAACAGTGTAATGGGGAGTACTTTTCAGTCAATACGGCCGAGCATTTCAGGCGTGTGCTGGCAGATTTGGCGTTACAAAATCTAGATGCAGTTATTTTTGGAGGTGATCTTACTCAGGATCATACTTTTGCTTCTTATCAGCTTTTTGCTCGTTTAATTGACGAGTCTGCACTGACATGTCCCGTTTTTTGGCTGCCAGGTAATCACGATGATATTGGCTATTTAAATGAAATAAGCCAGGGACAAATTATATCAGCGAAAAAGATTAGCTTTGCATTAGGTCAAGTACTCTTACTGGATAGTAAAGGGCCGACCCCTGCCGGGTGGGTCAGTGAAGCACACTTAGAAGAAGTAACAGGTCAGTGTGTCGTGCCAAGTCTGGTTTTTTGTCATCATAACCCACTTGCTATTCAAGGCTATTTGGATAAGCACATGCTGGAGAATGGCCCACAATTACTCAATCGTTTAGTCGACTCGCAAAATGTTATCGCGCTCTTTCATGGCCATGTGCACAATGAGTACGTCTTTAGATTTAGAGAACTGTCTGTATACGCCACCCCCGCGACCTCCATCCAGTTTAAGAAATTTACAAATGATTGGCAGCAAGAAAACCTCGGTGCAGGGTATCGCATAATTAACTGGTCAGAAGGCGGGGTGCAGACAGAGGTAAAATGGCTAACAAAGTAATCTATATTCACGGTTTCAATAGTTCAGAAAAGTCATTTAAGGCCCAGCAACTGGGGGAATATTTTAAAGACCGTTGTGAATACTGTGTTCCTCGGTTACATTATGATCCGCGCGTTGCAATGCTTCAGTTGGAAAGTATGATTGATGATAAGTGCGCGCTGGTTGGCAGTTCTTTGGGTGGTTTTTTTGCCACATACTTATCACAAACGTTTAATTTACGCGCGGTAGTGGTCAATCCGGCAGTGCGACCGGACAAATTACTATGGGATTACCTAGGTCCTCAGTATAATCCCTATCAAGAAGTGAATTATGAACTTACAATAGAGCATATGAGTGCATTGCAACGCATGTATATTGCAAAGCCATCAATGCCAAGTAATCTTTTACTATTGCAGCAAACAGCAGATGAAGTATTACCTTATCAAGATGCTGTGAACTATTACCGAGACTGCCCATCAATAATAGAGTTTGGTGGTGACCATAGTTTCGTTGGCTTTGAGAGGCACTTTAGTCGCATTGCCAACTATCTTAAAATTAAATAAAACAGTTAGAACTAAAATTAGTCAGTAGCATTTATGAGTCAGCAAAATTATAACGCAGAAGCCATTGAGGTGTTGAATGGCTTAGAGCCGGTTAAACGCCGCCCTGGGATGTACACAGACACCACGAGACCCAATCATTTGGGCCAAGAAGTTATTGATAACAGTGTCGATGAAGCGCTGGCAGGGCATGCAAGCAAAATTGATGTGATTCTGCATGAAGATAACTCATTGCAAGTGATTGACGATGGCCGAGGCATGCCTGTGGATGTGCACCCTGAAGAAGGCATTCCTGGTGTTGAACTGATCCTGACTAAGCTCCATGCGGGTGGTAAATTTTCAAATAAAAACTATCAGTTTTCCGGTGGTTTGCACGGGGTAGGTATTTCCGTTGTGAACGCACTCTCTACCCGTGTAGAAGTGACGGTTAAGCGAGATGCTCAGCAATATGAAATCGCATTTGAAAACGGTGACAAAGTTCAAGATCTAGAGGTCACAGGTAGTGTGGGTAAACGCAACACCGGTACTTCTGTGCAATTTTGGCCAGATGCGAGCTACTTCGACTCTGCTAATTTCTCTTTAACTAAGCTAAATCACTTGCTTAAGGCCAAAGCTGTTTTATGCCCGGGCTTACGTATCCGTTTTATCAATAAGCAAACGAAAGAGACGCAAGAATGGCATTATGAGTCTGGCTTGGAAGACTATTTAAGTGACAGCGCCAAAGATTTAGAAGTGCTGCCAAAGTCTCCATTTACAGGTAGCTTCAGCGGCTCGACAGAAGGGGTTGATTGGGCGCTACATTGGTTGCCAGAAGGCGGTGAGTCCATTGCTGAAAGTTACGTGAATCTTATTCCAACTGCACAGGGCGGTACGCATGTGAATGGCTTAAGGCAAGGTTTGCTGGAAGCAATGCGAGAGTTCTGTGAGTTCCGTAATTTGTTGCCAAGAGGCGTAAAGCTCACGCCAGATGATGTTTGGGATAAATGTAGTTACGTTTTATCTGTTAAAATGCAAGACCCCCAATTTGCTGGTCAAACTAAAGAAAAACTGTCGTCGCGCTCATGCGCAACGTTTGTGTCAGGAATAGTGAAAGACGCATTTAGTTTATGGCTCAATGAGCACACAGAAACAGCGGAACTGTTGGCTGAGTTGTGTATCAGTAATGCGCAAAAACGATTACGTGCAGCGAAGAAGGTGGTACGTAAAAAAGTCACCAGTGGACCGGCACTGCCAGGTAAGCTCACCGATTGTTCGGGCAGTGAAACAGAGCGTTCAGAAATATTTTTAGTAGAGGGTGACTCTGCGGGCGGATCAGCTAAACAAGCACGTGATAGAGAGTTTCAAGCCATTATGCCACTGCGTGGTAAAATTTTAAACACGTGGGAAGTGGACTCCGGTCAAATTCTTGCCTCGCAAGAAGTGCATGATATTTCTGTCGCGCTTGGTATCGACCCCGATTCAACAGATCTATCGACGCTGCGTTACGGCAAGGTGTGTATTCTTGCCGATGCGGACTCCGATGGATTGCACATTGCAACGCTGTTGTGCGCGCTATTTGTTAAGCACTTCCCAACTTTAGTGCAGGCGGGACACGTGTACGTTGCTATGCCGCCGCTATTTAGAATTGATGTCGGCAAAGAAGTATTTTATGCCCTAGATGAAGATGAAAAACGGGGCATTTTAGATCGTATTGAAGCCGAAAAGAAACGCGGGAAAGTGAACGTTCAACGCTTTAAAGGTTTGGGTGAAATGAACCCAATGCAATTGCGTGAAACGACAATGGACCCGAATACTCGCCGCTTGGTTCAGCTCACATTGGATGAGCAAGAGCAAACATTAGAAATGATGGATATGCTACTGGCGAAAAAGCGCTCTGGTGATAGAAAGGCTTGGTTAGAGCAACATGGCGATAAAGCCGAGGTATAACAAGAAGTAAGGTGTATCATGACTGATCCACAAGCCCTCTCTTTACAGGGCATAGAACAATTACCTATGGGGCGTTTTACTGAAGACGCCTATTTAAATTACTCCATGTATGTGATCATGGACCGGGCATTGCCACATATTGGTGATGGCCTTAAGCCTGTGCAGCGTCGTATCGTGTATGCGATGAGTGAATTGGGCTTATCAGCGGCTGCAAAATATAAAAAGTCAGCACGTACCGTCGGTGATGTATTGGGTAAATACCATCCACATGGCGACAGTGCCTGTTACGAAGCCATGGTATTAATGGCGCAGCCATTCTCTTATCGTTATCCTTTGGTCGATGGTCAAGGTAACTGGGGTGCTGCTGACGATCCTAAATCATTTGCTGCAATGCGTTATACCGAAGCGCGCTTGTCTAAGTTTTCTGAGGTATTACTCAAAGAGCTTGGTCAAGGTACAGTGGACTGGGTACCTAACTTTGACGGCACGATGAAAGAGCCGCAAGTATTACCTGCAAGACTGCCACACATTTTATTAAATGGGGTTACAGGTATCGCCGTTGGTATGGCGACGGATATTCCACCTCACAATGTCAATGAATTGGCTTCTGCTTGCTGTATGTTGTTAGACAAGCCAAAAACAACGCTAGAAGAGTTGTTAGAAGTTGTCCAAGCGCCAGACTATCCAACTGAAGCTGAAATCATCACACCAAAAGACGATATCCGTAAAATCTACACAACGGGTCGTGGCTCAATTAAGATGCGCGCGGTGTTCCATGAAGAGCAGGGTGAAATTGTTATAACAGCGCTGCCTCATCAGACATCGGGTGCAAAAGTACTGGAGCAGATTGCGGCACAAATGACCGCGAAGAAGCTGCCTATGGTGGCAGATTTACGTGATGAATCAGACCATGAAAATCCGACGCGTATTGTCGTAGTGCCTCGTTCCAATCGGGTGAAATCTGAGCCGTTGATGGCGCACTTGTTTGCCACCACTGATCTTGAGAAAAACTACCGTGTAAATCTCAACATGATCGGACTAGATGGCCGCCCTCAGGTTAAAGATCTACAACAGATTTTATCTGAGTGGTTGATCTTCCGTCGCGAGACGGTACGCAGACGTTTACAATATCGTTTAGATAAAGTATTGGCGCGTTTGCATATTCTAGAAGGTTTGATGATCGCCTTTTTGAATATTGATGAAGTGATTGAAATCATTAGAAATGAAGATGATCCAAAAGCAGAGCTCATAAAACGTTTTGGTTTATCAGAAACGCAAGCCGAAGCCATTTTGGATCTGAAACTTCGTCACTTGGCGAAGCTGGAAGAGATGAAGATCCGCGGTGAGCAAGACGAGCTGAGCAAAGAGCGTGACAAGCTTGAACTTACTTTAGGCTCAGAGCGTCGCATGTCGACTTTGATGAAAAAAGAAATTCAAGAAGCGGCAGAGTTATATGGCGATGAAAGGCGCTCACCTGTGATTGAACGTCAAGAAGCTAAAGCACTGAGTGAAAAAGACTTAATTCCATCTGAAGCTGTCACAGTTGTGTTATCTGAAAAAGGCTGGGCGCGTTTCGCTAAAGGTCATGACATTGATGCTGAAGGCTTAAATTATCGTTCAGGGGACAGCTATAAGGCATCAGCCAAAGGCAAGAGCAATCAACCGGCAGTCTTCCTTGATAGTTCAGGTCGTGCGTTCGCCACCGATGCGCATAGTTTGCCATCGGCAAGAAGCCAAGGTGAGCCTATGACTGGACGCTTTAACCTCGCTGCGGGTGTGAACTTTGAACATGTCGTGATGGGGGAGGAGCAAGAACTTTATTTAATGGCAACCGATGCAGGTTATGGCTTTATTGCTGAGTTTAACGATTTAGTCAGTAAAAACAAAAATGGTAAAGCATTGGTTAGCATTCCCAAAGGTGCTGAGCTCATTGCGCCAATCTCGGTGAATGATGTTGCCACTGATCGTTGTATGGCGATTTCTAATGAAGGGCGCATGTTACTATTCCCACTCAGAGACTTACCGAAACTTGCCAAAGGTAAAGGTAATAAAATTATCTCAATTCCAAGTGCTAAGGTACAGGCAAGAGAAGAGTTTGTTAAAGTGCTCGCTGTAGTACCAGATGGGCGTGCAGTTACCCTGTACGCAGGTAAGCGTAAATTAACGCTCAAGAACTCTGACTTAGAGCACTATTTTGGTGAGCGCGGCCGTCGTGGTAATAAATTGCCTCGAGGTTTACAACGCGTTGATAACTTTGAAATTGAGTTAATTGAACAAGACGACTCAGAAGCAGATACGCCAGAATAAATACAGTGGTGAGCGGGCTTTGCCCGCTCACGATTTAATCACCGCTAATAATCTTTCTATTATTTTTCATTTCAACGTCTTTTTTCCGTCATTTTGTCGTAAAAACTCTGATGTACCGCAAGCAATTTCTACCCGACTCAGCTAGAATACACGGTTATAAGTTATTCTTGTTCAGAGTGACACATGATCAGGTGCCACTCGCACTGACAATACGGGGTTTTTATGTCTGATAAGTGCTATATCACGGCGCAACAGCTACTAGAGGATTCATTTCGTTTAGCGGCTCAAGTGTATGAAGATGGGTTTCGTCCGGATTTTATCATCGGTATTTGGCGAGGTGGTGCGCCAATAGGTATCGCTGTGCAAGAGTACTATGATTACAAAGGTATAGAAACTGACCATATCGCAGTACGTACATCTTCGTACTATGGGATTGGCAAGCAGTCGAAAGAGATCAAAGTTCACGGCCTGCACTACATCATAGAAAATGCTAACGCGGGTGACTCTTTATTGATTGTTGATGATGTATTTGATTCTGGCCGCAGTATTTTTGCGTTAAAAGAAAAGCTAGAAGAGCTAATGCGCCTAAACTTGCCTAAAGATATTCGCGTTGCTTGCCCATACTACAAACCAGCAAACAAAAAAGTACCAATGACGCCGGACTACTATATTCATGAGTCTGATGAGTGGCTAGTATTCCCACATGAGCTATCAGGCTTAACGCCAGATGAGTTAATCGAGGGTAAGTCAGACCTTGCTAATATTAAAGATTTATTTGCGAAGTAAGTCATTACTTATTTTATGAAAAGCCGTTGAAAACGCCGTTTTCAACGGCTTTTTTATGGCCGGGTGATAGCGCTTTTGTTACACTCCGCTCATTGTGATTTTTGCATTTTTACTATGACAGACTATCAATCTATTCTAGAGCGCACAGTGCGACATGTTCAGCCATTATTACACCATGGTCAGGTCGCTGATTACATTCCAGCCCTTGCAGAGCAGAAGTTAGGTCAGTTTGCTATTGCGATCCAAACACAAAATGGTGAGACATATAGTGCGGGCAACTGTGAGGCTAAATTTACTGTGCAGTCAGTCTCGAAAGTGATGACTCTGACATTAGCACTACAGCGCTATGGTGATGACTTATGGCAAAGAGTAGGGAAGGAACCTTCTGGCACCGCATTTAACTCATTAACACAGTTAGAGTTTGAAAATGGCATTCCAAGAAACCCTTTTATCAATGCCGGCGCGATAGTCACGTGTGATGCGCTTTACTCGCGTTTAAGCGCGCCTATTCATACCATGTTAGAAAGTTACCGAATGCAAACCGGTAATCCTAAGCTGGGTGTCAACAAAGTGGTTGCCCAGTCAGAATATGAACACCGTTATCGTAATGCAGCGATGGCTTACCTGATGAAGTCCTTTGGTAACTTCAATAATGAAGTTGAAGAAGTGCTTTGGTCTTATTTTAACTTCTGTGCGATTGAATTGAACGCCGCGGAATTGGCGAAGTGCTTTTCATATTTATCCAATGGTGGTGTGTGCACGCAAACACAGCAGCAAATTTTGCCTGCCAAACAGATCAAGCAACTTAACTCATTGCTATTTACCAGTGGTTTGTATGATGCGGCAGGAGATTTTGGTTATCGAGTTGGTATGCCAGGAAAGTCGGGTGTATCTGGTGCTATTATTGCTGTAGTACCGGGTCGTTTTACGATAGCGGTTTGGTCACCTGGTCTTGATAAAGTGGGGAATTCAGTTGCAGGAATTGCCGCGTTAGAGTTTCTTGCTGAAGAGCTCGGAACAGCTATTTTCTAACGCAGCTCAGTTTGCGCACACTACATGTGCGCAAATCAATTTATTGATCCCAGTAAGATTGCTCTAAAGAGTCTTCTCTTTCTGGTAAACCACGAGATAATCGCGGTGAATGCTGTACCAGTACCTCAAAGCTTGCGCGGTTTGCATATTTGCTGATCTGTGCAAGTGAAGAATAGGTAATTGCAGCTTGCTCGTGCTTAGCAGAATTTGGCACGTTCAAACGATGGTAAACGTTAGCTGACAAATCATGCAATACCGCAGCGAGTGCACAGTCCCCTGCACCATTGGTGTTTTTAATGGTGTCTGGACCACCCATGTATGGTGCTGTATGGCTATATACACGAATAGGATTATCACAGTGAGACTTGCGCATTGCGCGCGAGAATTCATAGCGGTTAAATTCAGGAATAGCACCTGGCAATAGCGGGTATTCGGTTTCACGCTTCATGCTATCTTCCACATAACCTGCCATATATAAGCCTGTAGGGCCTGCTGTACAGATCACTAAATCAACCCAGTCAAGTGCTTTATCTGCCGCCATCAGTGGGTCATCAAAGCCTGTGATAGCTTCGCCTTCTTCCTCGTTCATCGCGAGAATATCAACGTGTTTTTCGACAAATTCAGCCCACCACTGCGGATCTTGTTCAATTAAGAACTTGGTACCTAAAGTGAGTACAACTGGTACGCCTGCTTTGTTAGCATATTCTACCGCTTGCATGGTTGCTTGTGTCATTGTCTCATCGCCTTTGGTACGCATGAGATACGCACTGATCACCAAGGCAGATGCGTTTTCGATCAATGATTGGCTAATTGACTCTGGGCGCAAGTAGTTCATTAAACCTGCGCTGATAGCAAAGGTACGTTCACCGCTATCATCAATCAGTGTGAAGCAACGGCCAATGGGACCTGCAACTGGCTGAAGGTGGTCTAGATCGACGCGGCTTGATGTATTACATAAAAACTTATATGCATAGCTGCCGATTTCAATACTTTCACTCATAACACCTAATAGCACTGAGCGATCGTCAGCCAGTACCGAATAGTTGTGCATGGTGTTGCCAATGGTGCCGCCAGCAAATTCGTAGTCAATCATGTCATCACGTTTTAAACGCTCATAAAGTGCATTGGTGACATCATTGTCTATGACTTGTGACATACCACGCTGCAGGTGGAATTCATCCAAAAAAGCTTGGTCGACTTTCGCTTCGATGTCGACAACGATTTGGTCGATGCCGCAAATATAGTTACGTTTCAAGCGATCTTCAGCATTTAAGTGGTTGATAAGTGGGTCCTTATCTTCCACAGGAAAATAATGCTTATGCCTACGGTGTCCCGGAAATTTCATGTTTTACCCGTGTGTTTTGAGCTCATTAAATAAAAAAAGCGGCGAATTATAGCCTAATTTTATATTGGTGAGCCATGGTAATTTGGTAATTTTAGCAATAATTCTGTAACCAAGGGGTTTCTACAGCGCAAGCTGGTATACTAGGTTTCATAGTTACTCTGTAAATTTTAGTATGAATAACCAAGAATTAGACGAATATTGGATGCGACAAGCGCTGGCATATGCTGACAAAGCAGAGGCAGAGAATGAAATCCCCGTTGGTGCTGTGATTGTGCAAGATGGAGAATTGATTGCTGCGGGCTGGAATCGCTCAATTGGTTGCCACGACCCATCTGCGCATGCAGAAATGATGGCTATCCGTGAAGCGGGCAAGCAAGTGCAAAATTATCGTTTAGTCGATTGCACCTTATATGTCACATTGGAGCCGTGCCCAATGTGCGCAGGGCTGTTGGTACATAGCCGGGTTAAACGTGTAGTTTTTGGTGCGCATGACGCTAAAACTGGCGCGGCAGGGTCGGTCATGAATCTATTGCAAGAACCGCAATTAAATCATCAGCCAGAGGTATGCTCCGGTATACTTGCTCAGGAATGCAGTGAGAAGTTATCGAACTTTTTTAGACGTAGAAGAAAAGAACATAAGGCTGCGAAAAAAGCGCGCAAATTGCAAGATAATAATGCGGCTCAAGATTGAGCCGTTTTAGCATCTGCAGCAAGCTGTAATAAAGAGTAGATGCGGCGGCGCAGGAGAATTTTTTTATGTATGTTTTTGAGCATCACACGACGGCGATTTGGGTTCGTGTTACGAGTATTGCGCTTAAATTGATGAGTTCGACGTCTTCTTAACATCAGAACCTCCTTACTGTGAGAGAAAAACTTTACGCGTGACAGAGATACCTGTTTTATATGACAGGCTTATGACAACGAGACTAGGATGCCGTTAATTACCGGAACTGAAAGGGAGCGCTCCATTTTCGTCTAACCAGACCAGAGCGTCGAAGTAGCGGCGTATATTATCGACATAATGTACAGCAACATCGCCACGCGCATATCCATATCTTGTACTTCGATAGTAGCGTTTTTTAGTCAGCAGTGGTAGTCGTTTTTTAACATCCGCCCAACTATTCGGATTGCCACCTTGTTGTTTTGTCAGTTTTAATGCATCTCTGACATGCCCCATACCTACGTTATACGCAGCTAAAGCCAACCAAGTTCTGTCTGGATCAGATACACCCTCAGGTACCCTTGAAATTAAGTTCGCAAGGTATTTTGCGCCGCCACGGATGTTTTGTTCCGGTTTAAGTCTGTGTTTAACTCCAACACGTTTGGCTGTACTTTGAGTCAGCATCATAATGCCACGAACGCCGGTGGGGGATTTTGCTCTGGGGTTCCACATAGACTCTTGATAACTCAGCGCTGCCAGTAGTCGCCAGTCTACGTTATGTTCTTGTGCATATTCGATAAACCATGGCGCGTATTTAGGTAGTACAGCTTTGCTTGCTTCGACAAACGCCACAGTATTTACGTAATTGAACTGCTCAACATGACCAAAATACTTTTCTTCTAAAGCGGCAAGCTGATTGTTGCTTTGTATCTTGGCAAAAAATGGCAGCAGTAAAGCATAGAGTGAGTCATCATTATGCTTTTTCATCACCCAAGCGATAGGATCTGATTGAGTGACAGAAAACGCAATGCTGAGGTTGGGATGATAACGTCGAAAGAGTGCCAGTGAGTGAGAGTCAACGATGGTGTATTCAATGTCACCTGATAAAATACCTTGCAGTAATTCTTCTTGATCTAAGGCTTGGGTCGTTTGCCATTGTAGCTCAGGATAATCTTGTTTTGCCGCTTGTAACGAAAGTAAGTGATGGCTATTGGCGAGTACGGTAACAGGCCCTGTTAATTGACCATAGTGCCGAGGGCGCTTTTTCCCTTGTTTGTATACTAACTTTTGACTGATGTCTCGATAAAAAGGGCCAAAGCGAAAGTGTTCGGCGCGCTTTGGGTGGTAACTTATCCCTGAGGCAATGATGTCTATGTCGCCTCGCTTTAACTGCTCAAAGAGCTTTGCTAAGTTGAAAAATGGAGTGATGTGAAGGTGGACGTTGAGCTCATCGGCAAACATCCCCGCCAATTCATATTCGAAGCCTTCTTCCTCGTTGTTGCCCTGATAATAGGTCGCAGGGCCGACCAAAATCCCAACATTCAATGTCCCTCTGTTCTTGATCTGTTGAAGTTGATTTGGGGGCGCTTTGTCACAGCCAACGAGCAAGAGAAACAATATTACAATGCTTAATAAACCCTTTAGCTTGTTTTGTACCATGCTTTTTCCATATATGAACTTTATTAAGTTATGTGTTAATTCTTTGAGATACAGTGTGTTTGCACGCGATGTGGGTGTGCACTAAAAGCAAAATCAAACTTTTAATCGTATGCTCTCAAGTATATACCTATTTGTGAAGCGGGTTTTTTTCGATAAATGACAATTTTGAGTTAAATCTGTGCGTCAATTCGACTATAATAGCGGCCCAAAATATCGTTCAATCCTTAACCCCGGATGAAATATCTATGTTAATCCTACGTGGTGCACCTGCACTTTCTGATTTTAAAGTCCAAAAGATCCTTAAAAGCTGCGCGGATGCAGAGTTACCTGTTACAGGCGTATATGCTGAATTTATGCATTTTGCTGATGTAACGGCTGACCTTTCAGAGACAGAACTCGACAAGCTAAGCAAGTTATTAAAGTATGGGCCTACCGCCGTCGAGCACAAGCCTGAGGGAACACTTATTTTAGTGACGCCTCGCATTGGAACTATTTCTCCATGGGCTTCAAAAGCAACTGACATCGCGAACAACTGTGGTCTAGATAAGGTTCACCGTGTTGAGCGTGGTATCGCTTACTATGTTGAGGGCGCACTAAGCGCAGAGCAATTAGCGGATGTGGCCAAATTACTTCATGACCGCATGACAGAGTCTGTACATAGCAATTTAGAAGATGCAGGACAGTTATTCCGTGTTGAAGAGCCGCGCCCAATGTCATCTGTTGACATTCTTGGCGGTGGCCGTGAAGCACTTGCAACGGCCAACGTTGAGCAAGGTTTTGCATTAGCGGATGATGAAATTGACTACCTAGTAGAAAACTTCACAAAGCTAGGTCGTAACCCGAACGACATCGAGCTATTCATGTTTGCACAAGCGAACTCTGAGCACTGTCGTCACAAAATTTTCAACGCCGATTGGACAATCGACGGTCAAGAGCAGCCTAAGTCGCTGTTTAAAATGATCAAGAATACTTACGAGACGCACCCTGAAAATGTACTGTCTGCTTATAAAGATAACGCAGCGGTAATGAAGGGCTCTAAAGCGGGTCGTTTCTTCCCAAATAAAGAAGGCGAGTACAGCTACAATCAAGAGAACATTGAAATCTTGATGAAGGTTGAAACGCACAACCACCCAACGGCGATTGCGCCATTCTCTGGTGCATCGACGGGTTCTGGTGGTGAAATTCGTGATGAAGGTGCAACAGGCCGCGGCTCTAAGCCAAAAGCAGGTCTAGTTGGCTTTACTGTATCTAACCTTCGTATTCCTGGTTTTGAGCAGCCGTGGGAAACAAACTTCGGCAAGCCTGGCCGTATCGTTAATGCACTAGACATTATGATCGATGGCCCTCTAGGTGGCGCGGCGTTTAACAACGAATTCGGTCGTCCTAACCTACTTGGTTATTTCCGTACTTACGAAGAAAAAGTGAATAGCCACAACGGTGAAGAGGTACGTGGTTACCACAAGCCAATTATGCTTGCTGGTGGTTTAGGTAATATCCGTACTGAGCATGTGCAAAAAGGTGAAATCCCAGTAGGCGCTAAGCTAGTAGCCCTTGGTGGTCCTGCTATGAACATTGGTCTTGGTGGTGGTGCTGCATCATCAATGGCATCGGGTCAGTCAAACGAAGACCTAGACTTTGCTTCTGTACAGCGTGAAAACCCAGAGATGGAGCGTCGTTGTCAGGAAGTTATCGATAAATGTTGGCAGCTAGGTGATGAAAACCCAATCGCATTCATCCACGATGTGGGCGCGGGTGGTCTTTCAAATGCATTCCCTGAGCTAGTAGACGATGGTGGCCGTGGTGGTAAATTCCAACTACGTAACATCCCGAACGATGAGCCGGGTATGGCACCACATGAGATCTGGTGTAACGAATCACAAGAGCGTTACGTACTTGCCGTAGCAGCTGAAGACTTCGCACGCTTTGAAGAGATCTGTAAGCGTGAACGTGCACAGTACGCGGTGATTGGTGAAGCGACAGAAGAGCGCCACTTAACCGTTGCGGATAGCCACTTCGATAACAACCCAGTCGACCTTCCACTTGAAGTGCTACTTGGTAAAGCGCCTAAGATGCACCGTGACGTTGAGTCAAAGCAAGTTGAAGGTGAAGCACTTAAAACAGATAGCATCGACGTAGAAGAAGCTGCTAAGCGTTTACTTCGTCTACCGACTATCGCTGAGAAAACATTCCTTATCACCATTGGTGACCGTACGGTAACAGGTCTAGTGGCACGTGACCAAATGGTTGGCCCTTGGCAGGTACCAGTGGCAAACTGTGCAGTAACAGCAGCTGCGTTTGATACTTACCACGGTGAAGCTATGTCAATGGGTGAGCGTACACCTGCGGCACTTCTAAACTACGGTGCATCTGCACGTTTAGCAGTGGCAGAAGCGTTAACGAACATTGCAGGCGCAAACATTGGTGGTCTTGAGAACATCAAATTATCTGCAAACTGGATGGCAGCAGCAGGTCACCCAGGTGAAGACGCAGGCCTTTACGAAGCAGTTAAAGCGGTAGGTGAAGAGTTATGTCCAGCACTTGGTCTAACTATCCCAGTTGGTAAAGACTCAATGTCGATGAAGACAACATGGCAAGACGATGGTGAAGACAAGGCGGTTACAGCACCACTTTCTCTAGTAATCACTGCATTTGGCCGTGTAGAAGACATTCGTAAAACAGTCACGCCTCAGCTTCGCACTGACAAAGGTGATTCAAGCCTCATCCTAGTTGATTTAGGTGCCGGTCAAAACCGTATGGGTGCATCAAGCCTTGCACAGGTTTACAAGCAACTTGGTGACAAGACGCCTGACGTTGATAGCCCAGAGCTATTAAAAGGCTTCTACAACGCGATGCAAGCACTTGTAGCAGACGACAAGCTACTTGCTTACCACGACCGTTCAGATGGTGGTTTATTCACAACTGTCGCTGAAATGGCATTCGCAGGTCGCACAGGTGTGACAGTAAACTTGGATAGCCTAACAGGCTCTGACATCGAAGCGCTTTACAACGAAGAGCTAGGTGCCGTCATTCAGGTTCGCAACTCTGATCTTGCAGCAGTTGAGGCGGTGTTAGCTGATAACGGCCTTACTGCAATCAGCCACACTATCGGTGCACTAAACACGGAAGGCAAAGTTATCTTCAACCGTGGCGGCGAAGCTGTGCTTGCCAATACACGCACTGAACTTCGTACTATCTGGGCTGAAACGACCTATAAGATGCAGGCACTTCGTGATAACCCAGAGTGTGCTAAGCAAGAATTTGATGCAAAATTTGACGAAAAAGATCCTGGTCTTAACGTCAAATTGAACTTCGACCTAAATGAAGACGTTGCTGCACCTTACATTGCAACCGGTGCGAAGCCTAAGATGGCAATTCTTCGTGAGCAAGGTGTTAACTCACACGTTGAAATGGCAGCGGCATTTAACCGTGCAGGCTTTGCAGCAGTCGACGTACACATGAGTGACATCCTTGAAGGTCGCCTAACGCTAGAAGAGTTCAAAGGCCTTGTAGCATGTGGTGGTTTCTCTTACGGTGACGTACTTGGTGCTGGTGAAGGTTGGGCTAAGTCAATTCTATTCAATGACATGGCACGCGACCAGTTCCAAACCTTCTTTGAGCGTCAAGACACGTTCAGCTTAGGTGTGTGTAACGGCTGTCAGATGTTATCAACTCTGAAAGAGCTTATCCCTGGTACTGAGCACTGGCCACGTTTTGTAACTAACAAGTCGGAGCGTTTTGAAGCACGTTTCAGCCTTGTTGAAGTACAAGAAAGCCCGTCAGTATTCTTCCAAGGTATGGCTGGTTCTCGCATGCCAATCGCAGTATCTCACGGTGAAGGTCACGCTGAGTTTGCAAACGACGCAGCAGTGAAAGCAGCACTTGAGTCAGGCACAGTCGCAGTTCAGTATGTTGATAACTTTGGTCAGCCGACTACGCAATACCCGAATAACCCGAATGGTTCACCAGAAGGTATTACTGGTATTACATCGCTTGACGGTCGCGCAACAGTGATGATGCCACACCCAGAGCGTGTATTCCGTGCAGTGGCTAACTCTTGGCACCCAGATGAGTGGAAAGAAGATAGCCCATGGATGCGTATGTTCCGCAACGCACGTAAGAACGTGGGTTAATTGAGAACTCTGTAGTATGAAAAAAAGGTCACTTCGGTGACCTTTTTTATTGTTTGAAGAAAGCGAACTCTTGGCAGCGATACCCACGACAAGAGTGGAAAGAAGATAGCCCATGGATGCGCATGTTTCGTAACACACGTATGAATATTGTCTAATTATTTAGCTTGTTTGAATAAGGCCACTTTAGAGTGACCTTTTCTATTCTGAAACTTGAGTCTCACCATAATATATTGTTATTTTAGATACTCAGTTACATCTACTGCTTGACGTGCTGTGTCTAACTTTAAAAAGTCTTTAAATATTGATGTGTGCCCTTGACCGCCAATCACTAACACGCGTTCGCCCGGTTGGGCATATTGTTGAATATTGGCATACATGCGGAAGTTTCTGTGCCACCAACTGGCGGCGGCATCTGCGCCCTCGAATCCTTTTCCTGCACCCACATGGTTGGTTTTAAAGTATAAAGACTTATTGAGGTTGTCCCACTCAGTACTATTACTGATAAGTAGCAGCTCTTTTAATGACTTTGTCATTTGGTTGTGTTCCATTTCTTGGGTGAGTTGAGCAATAAATGCTCCAAAACGCTTTTGCGTGTTGGCGTCATGTTGCGCCATGTACTCAAACAAAGGTTTAGATTGCCAGTGGATTTCTTGCTCGTCATATAAATGCACATGGCTCAGACCTGCATGTTTGGCTACTCTAAATCCCAGTTGGTAGATTTCATTACTTTTTAAAGTAAATTGCCCTTGTAAGTATTGCGTATATTCTTGCTGAGTTTGCTTTTGATACTTTTTATTATATTCCAGTAGCACCACCGTTGGTTTAAAGTCACTGATCCGCTTAGCGAGTGCCTCTAAATAGCTTTGGTTTTCGGGTGTCATGACATTAATTTGTTTGGTTTTTACGGTATCAGCTTGCGGGTTTGCAAAGTGAAATACACCCATGAGCATGAGCTGCGCAGGATCTGGTTGTGTTGGCTCTTTAGCCGTGATTGAAAATGATTGTAACAGGGCAATGATACACAGAGTGATTTTTTTCATTTTTATATCTCCAATGATACGCCTAAAACAGATGAGTAAGGCGGCTTCAAAACATAGCGATCAGCGTGAATTAATAGTTAAATTAGGTACAGATCGACATAATATAATTGATTCTTATACGCATTCATACGGTTTGATTGTTGAAAAAATATCAGGTTTGCAGAGAAGGAGTTGTAAATGTTGCGTTCGTAAACGGCGTTTGCATTGATGGTACGCTGTTATTGATACAGCCACCTAAGGTTTACGATGACCGTGTATCTGAGTTGGCAGTGACCTTTTTGGTAAGATTGAATCAATGATCAATTATAAAAGATATCATGGTTATTTCTGACAAAAAAATCACCCCTTTTTGTGGCTTCTGTCGTTATATCTGTTAGATAAGCAAAAGCATAATAAAAACGCATCGAAGTACATGTTCGGGAGCAAACGAGGTCAACCTTATCTAGCGGCCGATAAACATAATCATAAGATACAAATCCGAGTTTATCGTTCGTTTAGTTCAGTGTAAATTGACCATGCTTTTTAACAGCTAAGATTCATAATAAAAAAGGAAGAAGTAATGACGAGACTTTTATACACCACTTTAGCTGCGTCAATGACACTTGCACTGGCTGCCTGTGGCGGGTCTTCAGGTGGGAGTAATACTGTTCAGGCAACAAATCAAACCCAACAAACCAATACAGAGGGCACTGCACAAGTTAACAAGACTGAAGCACAAACAATTACTCTAAGAGCTGAGTCTGAAGAATGTTGGCGTTATCAACCTATGCAAGTTGATATTGTATTTCACGATGAGAGCGGGGCATCGTTAGGCTCAGCTCAAACAGACTTCAATGGTAATTTCTCCGGAGAGCTTCCTGTCGGCACAAAGCACCTTTCTGTGATTGGTGAAGTGAGTGACAGTGTTGACGGTGAATACAAGTATATCCGCACAGAACTTGATATTGAACATAGAGAGAACTTGGGAACTTATTATTTTAGAACATCTAAGCAGTGCAGCTGTGAGATGTATAAAGTGGATGATTCGGATTTAACATTAACGCAAAATGGGTACTTCCTTCTTTCTAATAGTACCTTACCATCCAATGGTAACATAGCTGTGTGTGATGGCAGTGAAACGTTATATTTAGCGGCGATTTCACGTGAACATAACGATGCTAAAGCGGCGGTTATTTCATTGCCAGATAGCCCGCAAACGGTCAAAATTTCTGATGCGGACTTTATTCATCATGGCGTGACAGTGGATAAACAGATAAGTCATACAGCCCAAGTAATAGGCACTTTTGGTACTGCCTCAGACGCATCTGCATTAGTATTTAATCAAAGGCAAACAACCGATGAAACTATGCCGTTATATGTTTTCCCTGATGCAGTGGAGCACAGTTACTACCACCAAATAGAGTTCAAGCAAACCACGACAGACGTGGCTCGATTCAAGGTATGGACATCAGCTAGAAGCAAAGTAAACACAGAACATGAGTTCGGCGAGAATGAAATACCCCTGTTATCAGGAAGTTTGAATGACGAGATATTGGGCGTGTCTGGTCGAGAAAACGCGACGTATGACTTTAGTACAATAAATGAGGATTTGACCCGCGTTGAATTTAAATATAGCTACTTGGTCAGTGATAATGCTGAGACACGCTATGACTGGCAGATAAATGGCGGAATTAAAGGGACCATCCCACAGTTGTCTTTTGGAGATGTGTTCAAAATACCGGAAGAAGACACAAAGTTGGAGGAGTTAGGCGCATATTTATACGGGTACCTAGGTAACGAAACTGACACTGAGACATATGCGAGGTTGTTAGATGTTATCGCAAAGGGAGAGTCTCGACATCGGGCCGAATTTGACAACTTTATTTATACGAGGGCGTTGGTCGAGTTTGACTAATACGACAAAAGGTCACTAAGGTGGCCTTTTTTGCTCTTTGACGGTTACTTAAAATCTTATATGAGTGAGGTAACTACCTGTTTAAAAATCAAAATATATACAGAGTTAGCGGTATCTCTATAACTTTTGCTAATTTTACAACTTCTTACGCTCTTCTACATTACATTGTGTGCATGATGGCTTAAACTAATCTTTCTGATGGAAAATAGTTTAGGAACGAATGCGACGTTTTTTAGTATACGTTGGGATAAGCTGCGGCTTATTACTGATCACGGCTTTTATTTTTCGATCGCCTTTAAGTCTTGCGGTTGCCAACCTGTATCTAACACAAGATCAAGGTCAGCTAAATTGTTTAGAGTGGTCTGTCGCAGGCTTCACTGAAATACACATTAGCAAGGTGTGTTTTAGGCATGAACAAGCCAATGTGGTTGGTGAGAATATCTCTCTAACACCTAACTTGATCGCGGTCCAGTCGCTGAAGGTTGAGCAAATCTTAGATGCGTCAGCGCAGTCATCTAAGCCTTTGAAAAAGCTTTCACTGCCTTTGTTGAACGCTCGACCACTGTTGTTGGTAAACAATGCACTTATAGAATCAGCGCATTTGCATCAGCCATTGAATATCTCAATTAATGAAACAGCGTTCAATACGTTTAACATCAAGGGCGATATACTCGCGCAAGTCACCGTAGCATCAGATAACATCACAGTGAATACTAATTTATCAAGTGCAGGTTTTACACCGTATTTTCCAGCGCAAATCCAGCATCTGTCGGGACAATTGTCGGTCACATTCGATGGTATACAAGCCGACCTAGCAGCCAACTTGACAGCGCATATTGTAGATAACAGCGTCGTAGATTGTCCGGTTGAGGCGCACCTCAGCGGAGACGTGTCTAGCCGCGTTAATGTAAATACACTTGGTGCCAATATTGATTTATCGATGTTAGATATGCGCCTCAATGGTAAAGCTTGCAAAGGGATGGTTCGTCTCCAACATTCTCTCCCAGCAGATGTGCTGAGCACGAGTTGGCAGCTGTCCGTGCCTAAACCATTTTCAGCAACCATGAGTCAGCTTGAAATTTCCGAGCTTCGCTTGAGTGACCACAATGATAAGTCCTCTATAGAATTCAATAACGTATTGTTTAGCATGACCCAACACACTCTCTCTTCCAATTTGAAAGTGAGCCATCAACATGAGCTGGGTTGGTTGGCGCTTCAGTCAAAGCTGCAAGTCGAGGACAGTCGCCTATCAACTCAGGGAGATTGGCTAATCAGTAGCGCAGCGCTGGGCTCTGAGGATGCTGTAACGGTACAAGATTTGGTTAGCCAGGGAGACTTTTCGCTGTCAGGCAAACTTGGAGAAATTATCAAGGTTCATTTCACAGCACACACATCGATTGGTAAGCTGACAAAAGCGCAAGCGGGTTTTGATAACACTGAGCTGAATGTAGATGCGCGCTTCACTGTGGACATGGGCCATTTGGAAACAGCGTTGAACCAAGCGTTTGAAGTGGAACTACTGAAAACAGACATGAGTGCAGAGCGCTATCGACTTGAAGATGTATCGGGCAAACACGTTTTAATTGAGAGTAAACTCACGCTAAATGCGCAGCAAAAATTGACTGGATCGTTTGATATTGAAGTGGGGTCGTTCAAGCGGGCACAGCTACGAGGTAAAGACATTGCTCATGCCATGGTATTTAATAGCGATCTTAACGAGACTGAATTGGCTGTGCAATTTGATGGGGAGACGCACCTTGGGTTAGTGGCCACACCTCAGTTATCTTTTAGGCATGGTGTTTTGACCTCAGCGGGGCGTTTCTCTGAACAGTTAACGTTAGAGCATGTTTTTCATCTTGATGAATTAGAGGTGTTAGCGAAGCAGAAAATAGGGCCACAGCTAAACGAGCTGGATGTGACCATACCGGAGCAAAGTTTCTTAACTTTACAGTCAATAATTCAACAACTTGACCCTAAGCTACAACTTAGTGAAGGGACTGTTTCAGCCAAGTTGAAAGGGGATATGACAGCACGTGCCTATTTCTTTGATATGACCTTGGAAGAAGGCGGTATTTTGTATGACTCCCATTATTTGAGTGGGATAAATATGCCCATTACAGGGAGAATGCAAGCTGATCAAATCACGATAGAAGAGTCGCTGATAGGTATTCAAGAGATCCGCTCTGGCGCTGTCATTGAAAATGTTCAAGCAATCTTATCATCTTATGATGGCAAGCCGATGTTGAGTAACATCAGTGCGTATATATTTGATGGCCAGCTCAGTGCTGAGCAGGTAAGTCTCTCAACAGATGATCAACGCTTTTTAGTCGAGGCTGACAACTGGGATCTCGCAGTGATTGCCAATGCGGCAAAAAATGCAGGCGTTGAGCTGAGTGGACGTGTTTATGGGCAATTACCTGTGACGATAATTGATGGAAAACTAGAGATCCATGATGGTAAGCTCAATAACATTGATGTGGGTTTACTGAGTATTAAAAATAACCAGTCAGTCGAGGCGTTGAAAGCACAGCAACCGAGCTTGGAAACTGCTTTTGGTATGTTGGAGAGATTGAATATCGAGAAGCTGTCGAGTGACGTGAATATGTCGTCCGACGGTTGGCTAGACTTAGGCGTGCAAATAACCGGAGTCAATGAGCAACAAGGGCAACCAATTAACTTTAATTACACACACAAAGAAAATATTTTTCAGCTATTTAGGGCGTTGCGCTTGAGCGATGAAATCACTAAAGAAGTTGAGAAAGCATTAAACTAACAGGAGCAATAAGGCATGAAATGGATGCTAACTTTGGTGCTGGTTTTAGTTACATCAGCTTGTACGCATAAAGTGCAGGTTGAGACAAAAGAACCAATTACCATCAATTTAAATGTAAAGGTTGATCACGAAATTCGTGTGAAAGTAGACAAAGAGCTAGACGACTTGTTTAGTGATGAAAGCGAATTATTCTAAGGAGTGAAAACATGAGAGCAAAAATTATATTGACCACAATCGCAGCTGCATGTATGAGCTTTTCTGTGATGGCCTTGTCATTGAATGAAGCAAAATCACAGGGGATGGTGGGCGAAAATGCAGCGGGTTATTTAGGGGTAATTAAAGGATCAAGCGACGTGAAGAAGCTTGTTGCGGATATCAATAAAAAGCGCAAGGCGAAGTATCAGCAATTAGCGAAGAAAAACGGGATTAGTTTGTCACAGGTAGAAAAACTGGCTGCGGAGAAAACGTATAAAAAGACTTCTTCTGGGCACTTTATTCAAGTGAATGGTAAGTGGGTAAAAAAGTAGTGTCAGTTTGCAATAACTGCGCTAATTAGCGCAGTTATTTTATTTAACTTTTTACTTTTTGTGCGTGCAGCTAGCAAGTAATTGTTGCCAAAATGCTTCACCTTTACGCCTAGCTAGGCGAATATTATTGTCTGGGATAGACTCTGGATCTTCATAAGTTTCCAATGCAGCAGCCATACTCTCTTCTCTGATCAGGTGCAATGTTGGGTAGGGGGCGCGATTAGTATAGTTGGCAGGGTCATCTTCATCGCTGTCTGCAAAGACATAGTCTGGATGAAAGTTAGCAATTTGATATACGCCCTCAAAACCCTGTGCACAGAGCAGTGCATTCGCTAAATCAACCAAATCTAAAAATGACTCGAAGTCAGTGAAGCCATGTGAAAAAACCAGCAGAGTGGTTTCTCTCGATGCGTTTTGATTTAGCTCAAAACACTGTTTCAACATATCCATGACTGCATCGTCATGACTGGTGGCCTCGCTGATGTGATAATAGATGGCGTTTTGTTCCACTTCTTTTCTAGCAAAGGGACAAAAGTTGTATTTGACGATGACATTACTCACCCAGCTTTTCATTGTATTGATTATGTGATCACTCATTTACTGCTCCAGTAGTGAATCGATAATATTGAGGGTGCGACAGATTGCGCCTTGGTTTAGTGCCAGGCATGCATGCGCCTGTTCGCCAAGTAACTTCGTAGCAGTGGGATCAGTTAAATAGTTGTTTACGTGTGCAAGCAACTCAGATTGATCTGAGCAAATTTGTGCGCCCTGTTGAGCAATGAGCTGCGGATAAATATGAGAAAAGTTATAGGTACTAGGCCCACTTAACACACCGACAGCACTTGCTGCCGATTCCAAAGGGTTATGGCCACCTCGTTTAATTAAGCTCCCTCCGATAAAGGCAATTTGGGCACACCCGTATAGAAACTTCAGCTCACCGAGGGAATCAGCGAGGAGAACTTGGCAGTTTGAATTGTATGGCCCACTGCGACGGCTAATACAAAGCTCTGCGTCACTTAATAAGTCTGCGACAGGGTTAAATTGCTCAGGGTGACGTGGCGCGATGATCAATAAAGCCTCGGGTATTTTTTCTAATAACTTTTTGTGCACGGCTATGACTTGCTCATGCTCACCAGGATGCGTTGAACCGGCTATCCAAATTGGCCGTTGCCCCAACTGAGCGCTTAAATCATGCATCCGTTGCAGATCATGATCATCAAGTGTGACATCAAATTTAATTGACCCTGTAGTGGACACGCGCTCTGGCGGCAGACCAAGCGCGACAAATCTTTGCGCATCTTCTTCGTTATGACTTGCCAGCACCGTGATGTGACTCATGATATGTCGAGTTAAAGGTGCGACTTTTTGATAGCCTCGGTATGATTTCTCTGATAACCGAGCATTGATGACGGCGACAGGGCATTGGTGTTTATTGGCATAATAGAACAGGTTTGGCCACAACTCAGTTTCTAAGACAAGTAGTAACTTTGGTTTTAATGTTTTGATAAAACGGCGAGCTGCAAATCCAAAATCAATGGGGAGGTAGCAGACAGAGACTGAATCTTTGAATTGTTTAGTAATTTCATCACGGCCAGTCGGTGTATTACAGGTAACGATGATTGAATTACTTGGGTATTGTGCGCTTACTTTTTTAATAAGTGGCACTGCTGCGAGGACTTCGCCAACTGATGCACAATGAATGATGATGGCCTGTTGTGGTAGGCGCAGATTTACGGTACCAAAACGTTCACTAAAATGCGCTTTGTAACCGCCGTTTTTTTTACCCCTGATCTGATATAGGTAAAACGCAATAAGTGGCGCAAGCAAAATTAAAATTAAGGAGTAAATAAGTCGAATCATAGTGTCAGGGCAAAAATAAAAGCATAGTTTAACGCGCTTGTTGCGTAATGGAAATTACCATAACAATTTTACACATATCGGAACGTGCTCAAAAGCACTAAATTTGCTAGTATGCTCGCCCCTGATTATTTTTGAAAGAAATATAATGTTGTCAATTTATAAGAAGTTGTTGTTTGCTGTTTCTTTACCTTTGTCTTTTGTCGCTCAAACGGCGTTTGCGATGCCGACGGCTTATCTCCCTCTTGGTAAAGATAATATACTAGAATATCAGATCGAAAAGATGTTCACGCTGACGGCTGTTACTCCGATGAGTAAGCCTTATCGCATTTCAGAAATTAACCAACACATTGTAAAGCTTGGCAACATAGATCCTGCATTGCAAGCAAGTATTCGAGCGCGTATTGCACCCTACCTTCAAACCGATGCGATCACTCGCAGAGGAATTAAATTACGAATAGATTCAGGCGAAGAGCAAAGAATTGCCAATGATCGAGGCAATTATTCGACCGAATATGCTGAGATTTCGCTAGATGGCATTTATCGTGGTAGCGATAATTCTTTATTACAGTTTGGCGCTGAGTACCGCGTCGAGGCTGGTAGGTTAGTGCCTTATAATACTTTTTATGCGCTGGGGGGGGAGAATTTACAACTAAATATAGGTTACAAAGAGCATTGGTTTTCGCCCTTTAAACATTCAGCTCAAGTGTATTCGACAAACGCTCAGACGCCTTTATCTGTCTCTTTGGGGCTCAACTCGCCACTAAAAGGTTGGTGGAACTTAGATTTTGAATTCTTCTATGCTGAATTAGAGCATGTTGAGAAAGGCATTCATTACCAAAACAAACGACACGACGGTACGCCTAAATTAGCAGGTACACATCTGAGTATTGAGCCGCTGACGAATTGGAAAATAGGTATTAACCGGATGATGCAATTCGGAGGTGGCCCAAGGGAAGTGTCTGGTAAGGATGTGCTGCAAGCATTTTTTGACCCTGCAGGCAGCGATAATAACGCATTAACCGGTGGTACCGACAACGAACTTGGCGATCAATGGGCTACAGTCACTACGTCTTTTAAAACAGATTGGTATACACCTGTTGAGTGGTATATCGAGCATGGCGGTGAAGATACCCGAGAGCATAAAAACTATTTATTTGGTAACTCTGTGACCAGCTATGGTTTTTACATGCCAGAATTAACGAAAGATGTCTCGATGCGCTATGAGTTTTCAGATATTAGTGAGCTTTGGTATGTACACCATATCTACCCTGCGAAAGGTAATAGTATCAATGATTTCGTGTTGGGTCATTTTGCAAGTAATCATCGAGTATTTAATCATGGCGTAGCGACGCAGAGTCAAGTGATTGAAGTCACGTATGCAGAGAGCTTTGATTCACTGTGGCGATTAAAATGGACCACAGTAGATAACCAGAATAATGAGAAATATGATTACAAAAAGCAAAATGAAATCCAGCTCTCTAACTCTAGAAAAATTGATGACTATCAACTAGAAACAAGCCTGACCGTGGGCAAAGATGTGTTTGGAGAAAATTACACTTGGCTGTCAGTCAATGTATACTGGTAATACACGGGTAATAATTAAGAAATAGCACAATTTTTGGGCTTGTAAGAAATTGAAGGTTCACTATGTCAGTCAATGAACAAATTGCAAATAGCTACTTGGACAGTTTAGAACGCCACATGGCATTATTTGCCAATATGGCCAATTATCATCAAGAATCGGTAGCACTTTTAGAGGCGTGTCAGAAAACGCTTGCTGCGGGCGGAAAGGTTATCTGGTTTGGCAATGGTGGCAGTGCAGCGGATGCGCAGCACCTTGCGGCAGAGTTTGTAGTTCGATATAAATTAGAACGTGGGCCATTGGCATCAATCGCGTTGACGACAGATACATCTATTTTAACTGCACATAGCAATGACTACCACTTTAATACCGTGTTTGAAAGACAGGTTCAGGCGTTATGTAAGCCAGAGGATCTGGTTATTGGACTGACAACTTCTGGTACCAGTGAAAATATCAATTTGGCTTTGGCTGCCGCTAACGAAATTGGTGCGTTCACAGTGGCATTAACTGGCCGCCAAGGCGGTGAAGTCAAAGACATCGCTAAATTACCGATTATCATTAACTTTGACGAAACAGCGCGTATTCAAGAAGCACATATGTTTATTGGGCATTGGCTTTGTGAGGCTGTGGACCTGTCAATTGCGGAGCAAAATCAATGAACTTAGCTGCTTTACAAAACCTTCACAACGCTAAAATTCTAGTTGTGGGTGATGTGATGCTAGATCGATACTGGCATGGGGATACTGGCAGGATCTCTCCGGAGGCGCCTGTTCCAGTTGTGAAAGTAAGTAGCTTAGAAGATAAAGCGGGTGGCGCGGCTAATGTTGCGAAAAATATTGCGCACTTGGACGGCAAAGTAGGATTACTAGGCTTGATTGGCCAAGATGAAAACGGTCGCAAGCTTAACAGTATTTTAGAAGATGAGAGTATTGATTCTCAATTGGTTAGTGTTGATACCTTACCGACGATAGCCAAAATGCGCGTGATAAGTCGTCATCAGCAGGTTGTTAGGCTGGATATGGAAGAGCAGTTCTTACCTGAGCATAGTGCGTTACTAACTGAGAAGTTAAAGGCCGTTATTGAGGCTTATGAGTATGTTCTTTTCTCTGATTACAACAAGGGTGCGCTTGCCAATATCAAAGAGATGATTGAGGTGGCAAAACAAGCTGGAAAAACGGTGCTTGTAGACCCTAAAATGAGCGATTTATCTGTTTATCGTGGTGCTGATTTTATTACTCCAAATCTCAATGAGTTTAAGTTGGCTGGCGGGGACGCAAGCACTGAGTCGGCACTTACCAACAGCGCAAGGCAACTTATCGCTGATGCTGGCATTGGTGCAATGTTATTGACGCGCTCTGAGCAAGGGATGTCACTCATCTCTGCTGATGATAAGCATGACTTTTCTGCGCAGGTGCTAGAGGTTAGCGATGTGACTGGCGCTGGCGATACCGTGATTGCGACACTGACTACGATGCTCGGTGCTGGGATGAATGCGAAAGATGCGGTAGAAATGGCAAATTTGGCGGCAGGTATCGTAGTTGGCAAGCTGGGCGCTGCGACAGTTTCTCCTGAGGAGCTCAGTGCGAAGTTGAGTCAATACTTGAGGGAGACAGGCGAGCACTATCAAGCCCCATTTGAAGATGTGTTACAGCACATTTCATTTGCCAAGCAAAATGGCGAGAAAATTGTGTTTACTAATGGGTGTTTTGATATTTTACACGCAGGTCATGTGCGCTATTTAGCGCAGGCTAAAGCGATGGGAGACCGTTTAGTTGTTGGGTTAAATAATGATGAATCTATTTCTCGCTTAAAAGGTGCGGACAGGCCAATTAACCCATTAAATGAGCGTGCGATGGTGATTTCTGCGTTGGCATCGGTTGATTGGGTTGTTCCTTTTGGGAAAGAAGAAGAAGGCGATACTCCTGCTAACTTAATAGCGACGATCAGCCCTGATGTATTGGTTAAAGGGGGCGATTATAAGGTTGAAGAAATCGCTGGCGCTGATCATGTATTAGCACAAGGTGGTCAGGTTGAGGTATTGTCTTTTCTAGACGGTTGCTCAACCTCAAATGTCATTAAAAAAGCACGTTTAAGTAAAAGTTAACTATCTAGATGTGTTTGGTAGGCACTAATCAGTGTTTGCCAATCCGCATCATCAAAAAAGAAAGTCGGCCACTTGCCGGCTTCTTTTTTAAATGAACGGGCTAACCTGTCTATATTCGCCTGTTGCCAAGAACCCTCTATATGACGTATATCACCTTTATCAAAGTCAATGAGGTTAACGTGTCCTTGGTCATCGAAAAGAATGTTATTGATATTGAGATCGTCATGATAGACACCTTTTCGGTGAAAATCCGCGATGGTTTTTCCCACAGCCATGAGCTCTTTCTTTGTCGCAGAGTGTTGCTTAAGTTTTTCACACAGACTTTGTGCATCAGGTATCGCCTGGGTTAGTATGTCCGCGCGATAAATACCAAACGTAACTTTGACATAGGCTGCAATAGGTACTGGCACGGGGAGCTGCAATTCTTTAAGTTGTGTGAGAAGTTTAAATTCTTTAAACACTCTGGTCTTTTCGAGACCTAAAAATAAGTACTGGTCACTGAGCAACTTGCCAATTAAACCGCCTCTCCAGTAATGTTTTAATACGGCAATATTATTATTCTGATATCGAATAAACCAAGCTGGGGCACGGCCAAGTTTGCTGTTAACGACCGCATCTTTTTGTCGCCAATGTTCGACATTAAACCAGTCGTGGGTAATGCTTAATTCGCTGTCTTGTGGCGTTAATATGAAATGATTGTCAGTGTTGTCTATTTTGAGCATATGAGGCTTGCAAAATGGTAATATGCGGCAAGTTTAGCGACTTTTTCTCTAGAGTGAAATGCACAAGTGTTGCAAATCGAGACGATTAATTTAAGATCATGCGTTCTTAAACTGATTGGGTAAGACGAGTGTCAAAAACGATTTCTTCTATTTGCGTGCTTCGGCTATCAGCCATCGGCGATGTCTGTCATGCAGTGTCTGCTGTTCAAGCGATTCAACGAGCACATCCTCAAGCTAAGATAACCTGGGTGATTGGGAAAGTAGAGGCGATGTTACTGGCCGATTTACCGGGCGTTGAATTTGTGGTGTTTGATAAAAAACGCGGCAAAGCGGCTTTTAAGGACCTGAGAGCTCACTTTAAAGGCACACAATTTGATGTATTGTTGCACATGCAAGTGGCTTTTAGGTCTAATGTTGCGGCGCTGTGTATTCCTGCGAAGGTGAAAATTGGTTTTGATAGTACGCGTGCTAAAGAGTTGCACTCGTTAGTCGTTAATCAACGTATCACACGTCAAACTGAGCCACATGTATTAGAGGGCTTTCACCATTTCGCTCAGGCAATTGGCGCTCAGCCTCAAGACCCGACTTGGAGTATGCCCTATACAGCAGAGGATGAGGAACAGGCAAGATCATTGTTACACGGTCTTGAACGGGTGTTTGTTATCTCACCGGCTGCAAGTAAACAGGAACGAAATTGGTTGCCAGAACGATATGCTGCGCTTGCAGATTATGCGGCGGATCAGGGGTTTAATGTTGTTATAACAGGTGGTCCAACTGAGTTAGAAATCAGTTTAAGTGCGGCTATTGTGAAACATGCACAGTGTAATATTTTAAACCTAGTCGGCAAAACGGGATTAAAAACACTATTATGTGTGCTTAAAGAAGCAAAGTTAGTGCTTGCACCTGATACGGGTCCTGCGCATATGGCTGTGACGGTTGGCACGCCTGTGATCGGTTTGTACGCACATTCAAACCCCAAACGTACCGGGCCGTATTTGTATCAGCACTATGTTGTTGAGGTGTATCATCAAAATGTGCTTAAGCAAAAAGGTAAGCCTGCCAGTGAGTTGCCGTGGGGTACTCGAGTAAAAGGCGCAGATTTAATGGCGCAAATTAGCGTTGATGATGTGACAGCGATGTTTGACAAAGTTGTTCAGCAAGAGAAATTATGAAATCTAAAGCAGTATTCTTAGATAGAGATGGTGTGATCAATCATGATCATGCTTATGTACATGCCATTGAAGACTTTGAGTTCATTGATGGCGTGTTTGAGGCGTGTCAATACTTTACAGGATTAGGTTATAAGCTTGTCGTGGTGACGAATCAATCTGGTATTGGTCGCGGATACTACGATGAAGTTCAGTTCCAGCGTTTAACGCAGTGGATGTGTGAGCAGTTTAATAGGCTGGGTATTGACATTGCGGGGGTTTATTTTTGCCCACATCACCCTAAAAAAGCATTACCACAGTATTTGCGTGATTGTGATTGTCGAAAACCAAAACCTGGCATGCTATTACAAGCGATTGAAGAGCACGATATCGATCCGAAAAACAGCATTATGGTTGGAGATAAAGTTTCAGATATGAAGGCTGCCATTGCGGCAGGCGTGAAGACCAAAGTTCTGGTGCGTTCAGGGCAAGAGTTCACTGCCGAGGATGAATCATTTGCTGATTTTGTTTGTGGCTCTTTAGCGGAGCTGCCCCAAAAATTAGGCTAACGCCCATTTAGCTTTACGCTCATATAAAACAAGATAATCACAATCCGTGCATTTAGCTTGCGAACCTTTTAAAATATACTCAAGTAATTTAACTCATTCATACAACAAGTGGGTAATTGGCTTGAGTATGACTTTTCATTTGGTGTGTACCCTTTTAATTGATTTAACCTGAGTTTCAACGTCTATCGAATCGAAACAACATTGCATTGAGTTTAATAAACCATGCAGTATTCGAGGCATCATAGTCGTGTGTTCACCTCAGAAGCAAAATTAGGCGTACACACTCCGTGCAACCAATGGAGACTCTACATGAGATCAGCGGCATTTTACAGCCAACTTCAACAACAAATAGAAGAAGTGAAAGCTGAAGGCTTATATAAAAAAGAACGCATTATTACATCACAACAGCAGGCAGAAATCGCTGTATCAACAGGTGAAAGCGTTATTAATTTTTGTGCAAACAACTACCTAGGCTTGGCTAACCATCCAGATCTGATTGCCGCAGCACAAAGCGGTTTATCTGAT
Organism: Pseudoalteromonas luteoviolacea CPMOR-1; assembly: GCF_001625685.1. GTDB lineage: Bacteria > Pseudomonadota > Gammaproteobacteria > Enterobacterales > Alteromonadaceae > Pseudoalteromonas > Pseudoalteromonas luteoviolacea_K. The sequence continues at coordinate 71,899 of NZ_AUYC01000039.1, forward strand.
CATGGTTTTGGCGTTGCATCTGTACGCTTTATTTGTGGTACTCAAGATATTCACAAGACGTTAGAAGAAAAAATCAGTGAGTTTTTGAAAACTGAAGATACGATTTTATACTCGTCATGCTTTGATGCTAACGCAGGCTTATTTGAAACGATCCTTGGCCCAGAAGACGCAATTATCTCAGACTCTTTGAACCACGCATCTATTATTGATGGTGTACGTCTGTGTAAAGCTAAACGCTTCCGTTATGCAAATAATGACATGGCTGATTTAGAGAAGCAGTTGATTGCCGCAACCGAAGCGGGCGCTAAAACTAAACTGATAGCAACTGATGGTGTTTTCTCAATGGATGGTGTTATCTGTAACTTAGCAGCAGTGTGCGATCTTGCGGATAAGTACGATGCACTTGTCATGGTCGATGATTCTCACGCAGTTGGCTTTGTTGGCGAGAATGGTGCGGGTACAGCTGAGTATTGTGGTGTTATGGATAGAGTGGACATTATCACCGGTACGCTTGGTAAAGCACTAGGTGGTGCGTCAGGTGGCTACACATCAGGTAAAAAAGAGATTGTAGAGTGGTTACGTCAACGCTCACGTCCATACTTGTTCTCTAATTCATTGGCACCATCAATCGTGACGGCATCAATTAAAGTACTTGATATGCTTAAAGATGGAAAAGCGCTTCGCGATCAATTATGGGAAAATGCAGCTTATTTCCGCAATGAAATGGAAGCCGCAGGTTTTACGTGTGCAGGTAAAGATCACGCAATCATTCCAGTCATGCTTGGCGATGCAAAAGTCGCTGCTGAAATGTCAGATAGATTACTTGCTGAAGGGATTTACGTGATTGGTTTCTCTTTCCCTGTGGTGCCAAAAGGTCAAGCTCGTATCCGTACGCAAATTTCAGCGGCACACACTAAAGAACAATTAGATAAAGCGATTTCAGCGTTTATCCGCATTGGTAAAGATTTAGGTGTGATTTAATTGCTAGGTGCTAGCGCACCTACTTTCTAACGAGTGAACATTATGAAAGCATTATCCAAGTTGAAAGCTGAAGAAGGGATCTGGATGACCGATGTGCCAAAACCAGAAATGGGGCACAACGACTTACTGATCAAGATCCGTAAAACGGCAATTTGTGGCACCGATGTCCATATTTATAAGTGGGATGAGTGGTCTCAAAATACGATTCCAACCCCTATGGTCGTGGGCCATGAGTATGTGGGTGAAATCGTCGATATGGGCCAAGAAGTACGAGGCTTTTCTGTAGGTGATCGTGTTTCAGGAGAAGGTCATATTACATGCGGGCATTGCCGCAACTGTAGAGCTGGCCGAGTACACTTGTGTCGCAACACCATTGGTGTAGGGGTTAATCGAGAAGGCTCATTTGCAGAATACTTAGTGATCCCAGCTTATAACGCCTTTAAGATACCAGATAATATTTCAGATGAATTAGCATCGATTTTTGACCCATTTGGTAATGCTGTACATACGGCTCTATCATTTGATTTGGTTGGTGAAGATGTACTCATCACTGGTGCTGGTCCAATTGGTATTATGGCGGCTGCGGTTGCTAAACATGTAGGCGCGCGCCATGTTGTCATAACCGATGTGAATGAATATCGACTAGACCTTGCACGTAAAATGGGGGCTACTAAGGCTGTCAATGTGGCAAGCGAAAGCCTTGAAGATGTGATGGAAGAACTAGGTATGACAGAAGGCTTCGATGTAGGCCTAGAAATGTCGGGTGTACCAGTTGCATTCAATAGCATGCTGAACAACATGAATCACGGCGGTAAAATTGCGATGCTGGGTATTCCACCAAGTGATATGGCTGTTGATTGGAACCAAGTCATTTTTAAAGGCTTAGTTATCAAAGGTATTTACGGACGTGAAATGTTCGAGACTTGGTACAAGATGGCAAGTTTAATTCAGTCTGGTTTGAACCTAGAACCTATCATTACCCATGAATTTAATGTGGATGATTTCCAGCAGGGCTTTGATACAATGATCTCAGGCCAGTCTGGTAAAGTGATTCTAGACTGGACAAAGTAATTTAAGTCCAATAGGCGGCTTTAAATTGTACTTTCCTTCGTATAAGGTATTGTATTAATTGAGCCGCTTTTTTAATGAGAGAGATATGGCTTTTAAACATATTAGTATTGAACAAACACAAGCATTAATCGCACAAGGTAACGTGGTTGTTGCAGATATCCGCGACCCTAATTCGTTTGCAGCGGGACACATTCCTGGTTCAGAGCACCTTTCGAATGAAAATTTAGCCCATTTTATGCAGGAAAAAGAGTTTGAACAGCCAATTATTATTGTTTGTTATCATGGGATCAGCTCTCGAAATGCTGCGAACTATTTAGTTGAGCAAGGCTTTGAAGATGTTTACAGCATGGATGGTGGCTTTACTCAATGGGAGCAAACACTCCCAGAACACATAGAAAAATGAAGCTGCTTGGCTCCTTTTCAGACCCTAGAGCGGTTCAAGGAGCCGTTGATTATCTGAGAACAATTGGAGTAGAAAGCCAGTTACACAGTGAAGATGGACGGACTGTGTCAGTCTGGGTACAAGAGAGTGACTTGCAGACTGCCCAAGCTGTTTGGCAAGAGTTTCTCAAAAACCCTTATCATGAAAAATACAGCAATGCGTCTTGGCAAGTGGGTGAAACGGATGGCGCATTAAAATATCAAGGAACACAGCTAAATTTATTCCAACGTTTTATTCGACTAAACTGGCTCATACAGGCAGTCGCAATGATTGCTTTGCTTGTTTATGTCAGTTTTTATTACTTTACGCCTAATGCTGTTTTTGAAGCCCTCAAATTTGATACTAATCACCCTTGGAGTTGGCTAACTCCTGCTTTTATGCACTTTGGTGCGGTACATTTATTGTTTAATTTAAGCTGGTGGATTTTTTTGGGTAACCAAATTGCCAACAGAGCAGGTTTTATAACTTTACTCTCTCTTTTTACCGCCAGTGCATTATTGAGTAATTGGGCTCAGTTTTTACTTGTAGATGAAAACTTTGGCGGACTCAGTGGAGTTGTGTATGCACAATTGGGGTTTTGCTGGATTTACTCACACCTAAATAAGCATGAACAGGCTATTTTGTCTAAGCCCATTATTGGCTTTATGCTGGTGTGGATGATACTGGGGTTCACCAATGTGTTATTTATTAGTATGGCAAATTGGGCCCATTTAATTGGTCTGTTAACAGGAATGAGCCTTGCTGCAATAATGTATCGGCCTAGTGATACAGGTACTTCGTAAATAAAACTTCTCTAATGATCTCTTGACCAGTCTCGTCTTTTAACAGAGATTTCAGCTTTGCTGCACATCGCTTTCTTATCTCTTCTCTACCGGTCAAAGATTTTATGGTCTCTTCTGGCTCTTTGCTCAAGATCTGTACGATGGCATCTCTTAGCAGGGGGGTGTGGTGTTCGACCACCGCAATATTTGCGATGTCGTCTAGCATCAAGTCTATCGTTACACGAACATAACCTAACTTTTTATTTGACTGGCCAATATAGTTCGTAATGATGTCTGGCTCAAAGCCATAATAACCCACGCTAGACTCCGCTTTGAGTTGAAAGCTTGTAGTACTTGCGATGAGTGCTGCAATTAATAAAAGAGTACGAACCATAATCGTCTGAAAATACGTAACTAAATGTCAACAATATCGTTAGTTTATACTTAAATTTAAAGCATGAACAGGCAGCAATAAGATAATCGCGAACTTTTTTGCGTTGCTAAGCTTTGTTATCATGGCTTTGGTTTAGTCTTGAATGAATTATCGAATTGTTAAAAAGTCCTATTTCTTTAGATTTTAATTGGGGGAGCTTTACCCAAGTTGCAGACAAAGCTCCTGTACAAATACATGAACGACTGGTTGAGCAAGGCTCTTTGACGGCATTACTGAAAAGCCAAAGTAGCAGCTTTAGAGTCGGCGTATTGGGAGAACAACCGCTCGTGCCACCTCCGTGCATCATGGAGGCCTTAGGAGAGCAAACTGAGCTGGCGATATGCCGAGAGGTTTTACTATTTTGTGATGAACAGCCACATGTATATGCGCAAAGCTGGATTTCATTGGAAGCAAACGAACACGGCTTACAAAACCTGGGTGAAAAACCCCTTGGTGAGAAGTTATTTGAACAGTCAATATGGCACCGAGGTGAATTGGAGGTGAGTTGTGTTGATGATTTGCAAGCACGGGCACAATTATGTGAACTTTTTGGTGTAGAAGAGAGACCTGTATTTGCTCGACGTAGCGTATTTACGAAAGGCTCTGCTAAAGTTTTGGTGTGTGAGATTTTTAACAGTGAGATTATAAATAAATGAAAAGTGTCTCGTTGCAATATGCAAACATCTCTGAATATAAACAGTTAATGCGACTTGATAAGCCAATAGGCACGTTTTTACTGTTGTGGCCCACGATGTGGAGCTTGTGGCTTGCCTCAGAAGGTGTGCCCAGCTTATTGCACATAATAGTCTTTTCACTGGGCACTTTCCTAATGCGCAGTGCAGGGTGTGTCATTAACGATTATGCTGATAGAAAAGTAGATGGCTCAGTGAAAAGAACGGCAATGCGTCCACTGGCTCGTGGCGCAGTCTCAGAGCGTGAAGCGCTTTCTCTGTTTTTGGTGCTTATTTTGGCTTCTTTTGCACTTGTACTCACTTTGAATTGGCAAACGATAGCCCTGTCGGTGGGGGGGGTTATATTAGCTGCTTTATATCCCTTTATGAAACGTTATACACACCTACCTCAGGTGGTTCTAGGGGCTGCATTTAGCTGGGGGATCCCAATGTCATTTATGGCGGCCACAGGGGAAGTACCTATGATCGCATGGCTGTTGTTTATAGCCAATGTTCTGTGGACGGTGGCATACGATACTATGTATGCCATGGTTGATAGGGATGACGATATTAAAATTGGCGTTAAGTCCACAGCGATTTTATTTGGCAAGTGGGACAGGCACATTATTGCATTATTGAATATCAGTTTTTTGCTATGTATGTTAGCGGTTGGCTTATATTTTGATTTAAGCCTTTGGTATTGGATTTCTCTGGCTAGTGCTTGTCTCATGCTGGTGTATCTACAGCGTGAAATTACGACTCGCAGTAGGGAGGCTTGCTTCAAAGCATTTTTAAACAATAACTATGTTGGCCTAGCACTGTTTATTGGGGTTGTGGTTAGTTGAGTCGTTTGGCCCACACTGAAAAGTGTGGGCGTAGCGCGTCGAGTAAGGAGAGGAGTTAAGAATGCACTGGCGCATCGTTTACCTGCAGTTGAGAGGCTGTTTTTTCAATCAACTGAAGTAAGCTACTAACGTGGCTATTGCCGCTTAATTGGTGGTTGGTATTGATGACTAATTGTTCGTGGCTGTTGTCTTTGTTGGTTTTAAGAAGTACCAACTCAGGGTCCTGTGCAATTGTTTTAGAGTGTTCAATACTTGCAATTGCAAAGCTCTGGCTGTTCTTCAATCCATCAATTACTTGTGTGATGTTGCCAATTTTCACACTTGTCGACTTATTTAAACCTTCAACCGCTTCATTTAGCATACTCTGAACCTGCTTAGACTGGGAGAAGCAGCTATACATTGGGTACTGTGATAATTCACCTCTTCGAATACACTCTTGCTGCGCAAGAGGGTGTTGTTTGGACACAAATAAAATAAGCTGGTCAGGTAAATGAATATCACTGATCAAGCTTGTTGCAGAGGATAAATACACACTGATATCGACTTCACCAAGTTGAAGTTTTCTTGTCAGTTCATGCTCATCCAGCAATTGCATCTCAATTTTAACATTTGGCGAGTCTGCCAAGAATCGGCCACAAGACATGGGGACAATCTCGCTTGCTTTTGCGGTATAACCCACAACAAGCTTTTGCTGATCTCTGCCAAATAGGCTTTGTTTGATGGTGTTTTTTGTTACATCAAGCTCACTTAGCGTGGCTTTACAGTAATTTAAAAACAACTCACCTTGTTCTGTTAATTTCACTGAGCGTGTAGAGCGCTTTACTAGCTCACAGCCAATCTCATCTTCCAGAGTTTGTATGCTTCTAGTTAAAGCTGATGTACTAATCTGGGTTTGTTCGGCAGCTTGTCTGAAATGACGAAGGTTGCCAAGAGCAACAAACTGCTCAAGTTGTTCAAATCTCATTTGAAATTCCTTTTATTTCAACAAAAATGCAATCATGACGTTGATTTCCTAATACTAATACAGATTAAGGAAACATCCAAGTGAATTTTTTACATTTCGCTTACAAAGTTTTAGTCGGGATAGGTATCTTTAATTAAAATGAATTGTTCCAGATTATTTATAAACAAATCAACTAATTTGGGATCAAATTGCTTGGATTTCTGAGATTTTATCTCGTCAAGTACCTTTTCTAGGGTCCAAGCGGCTTTATAACAGCGTTTGCTCCCTAAAGCGTCGAAAACATCAGCGATTGCAGTAATTCTTCCAACAATATCAATATCTTCTCCTTTTAAACCTTGTGGATATCCTGAACCATCCCATTTTTCGTGATGCTGATGAGCAATTGTTGCACCACATTGCAGTATTTCATTCGTGGATTTTTTCAATATGTCATAGCCGAGTTGCGCATGCGTTTGCATTATTTCCCACTCATCATTGGTCAGTTTTCCGGGTTTGTTCAGAATAACATCTGGGATGCCTATTTTGCCGATATCGTGCAATGGCGATGCCATTTTAATTATTTCAGCTTTGTAACTATTAATCCCATACAACTCTGCAAGTAGTTTGCTGTACATCGCAACACGTTTGACGTGTGAGCCAGTTTCTTTGGAGCGTTTTTCAACGGCTTCCCCTAAAATATAGGACAGCTCTCTTTGAGATTCTTTGACTGTTTCCCTTAATTTAATATTGTCATGGGCCAAAGCGATGTTATTCGCAAAAAATTCAAGTAGTTGACAATCAGTACTACGAAGTGAACTCTCTTTACTGACATATAACATGGTTTCGAGCCCGCCCTTGGACGTAAAATAGCCGACATATTCATTGCAAGACTTGCAAGAAGTTTTCCTATTATGCGTTTCGATGAATAAATTTTTGACGTTGCTCGGAATTTTATCTGAGCTCGGCTCTACACCTTCTCCTGATGCGGCTAACAATTTGAACTGAGAACCAGAATCAGTCTGTTGATTAGTTGCAGCTGCACAATAAATTTCTGAATCGGAAAGTCCGAGTACTTGTGCGACATGCTCTAAAATAGTCGATGCAAAATCTTGTACATTGTCACACTCTAAAAAGCTCGAAGATGCTGCAATGATCCTCTCCAATCCTTTTTTGTGAAGTTCTATGGTTTGAATGTCTCGGTGAGAGCGCAGTGCTGAATACAGCAGTGTTTTAAGTTTTACAGCAGTGAGTTCGGTTTTATTTTTATAATCGTTGATATCATAGTCACGTATTACGGATTCTTCAGGGGCTTCGCCTGGTTGCCCCGTTCTGAGAATTAACCGAATATCATGGTTCGCCATATCATTGCGAATAAATTTGATTAAATCTAACCCTGCGTGGTTATTTTCCATAACCACATCAATTAGTCCAACGGAGATACAGTCTTGGTCTTCCAAAATTTTCATGGCTTGCTTGGCGGAGTACGCGTGATGAAATCGCAATGACTTTTCTTCGAACTTAAAGTCAGATAGAACTAATTTGGTAACCTGATGAATATCCTCTTCGTCGTCTACAACCAATACGTCCCAAAAAGCGTGCTCTTCAGGCTGTGAAGTTTCTTCCCTTAGTTGCTCATTTGAAAAAAGAAAACTACTCACACATGACCTACCTTTAATCGTTGATATTGTCAGTATAGTAAGGTCAATACGAGTTGCTTACTCTTGCAGTGGCTTTTTTTCAATATTATTAAGTTCGATTTCTATTGCGTCACATGAAATATGGATCTCGTATAAAGACAGCATCAGTGATCCGATGAGGCAACATAGACTGACACCAAATAAGATTATGCCAAGTAAGCTAATATCGATAAACAGTGCAAACATAGATAAAGTACATAAGATGAATGAGAACACCCCCCATACTTGCATGAGCCTTATGAGTTTAATCCGTTTTTTTAAATTGTTGATTTGCTGCACGACTAAAGGACGCAAAGTATCTCCTTCACGTGCGTTTAGCTCTCTTATTAATTGCGCAAGTACCAAAAAGCGATTGGTATAGGCCAGTAACAACAGTGAAATAGCGGGAAATAACAACCCTGGGGTGGTAAGCGTCATAGAGCTCTTCCAATTTACACACTACAATATTGTTTATGATAGCAAAATTAGCATTGAGTGCGATGGTTGAATTAGAACAATGGTGCTGTATTTTTAGTACAGATAATATGATTGAAGCCCACTTGGTAAATGGCCTATTACATCAGGCTCGCATTAAAACCAGCATGCAAGGGGAGGCGCTGTCTTCAACCTTGGGTGAGCTACCTTTTGCCGACAATACCATTAAGATCTTTGTTCCAGCGATAAAGTTGCCCCTTGGAGAAGAAATATTGGTAAACTATCGCCAGAAAAAATCAAAATTAGATTGGCAGTGTCAACATTGCAATGAGCTTAACGGCTCAGCGTTTGAGTATTGTTGGCATTGTGGAAAAGAATATGAGTAAAGCAAACAACTTTCAGCGCATTCGTGAGCTGAACTATTTACAAAAAGCAGTTTTAGCGGCTGCTATTTTGGAGAGAATGACACCTAACTATGGATTGTTTAGTGAAGCTACAGGGTTTGGTGATGAGCAAGTATTTAGAAATGCGTTGAATTTGTGCTGGGAAAAGCTGCTATTACCAAAGAGTAAAATCAGCCTGGAAAAGCAAGTTGAAAAAATAGAACCCAACGTACCAGAGTTATCTGATTTTGATATGTTTGGTACTTATCCCGCAATTGATGTTTCGACGGCATTATTGGGATTTATTCAAGGGCTCATGACTAAAGACGAGATTGAGTTTGTCAATGTTGCAAAAATCTCGCAAGCCACGGTGGCGCGATACATTGAATTTTTGTTCGCCCAAGAAGATGTTATTCCAGATAATAAGCAGGTTCGTGAGCACCCACTAATGCAATACGAAATTGAAGTATTGGGTGAGCTTATCGACTTTGTTGAGCGTATGGGGCGTATAACTTCTGAAAATGTGAAGCAATTAAAAGCGCAAGCGATAATCGATGGACAAACCAATATTGGTTTGTCCATTGAGAATATGTAGTTAAAGAATGTAGTGGAGAATAAGATTGCGTATTTTAGGTATTGAATCTTCCTGTGACGAAACAGGTATAGCTATTTATGACGATGAACAAGGGTTACTTGCCCATCAGCTATACAGTCAGGTTAAAGTACATGCCGATTATGGCGGAGTGGTTCCTGAGCTTGCCTCTCGAGATCATGTTCGCAAAACTATCCCATTAATCGAAGCGGCGTTTGAGCAGGCTGGATGCGGCCCTGAATCTTTAGACGGTATTGCGTATACCGCAGGTCCAGGTCTTGTTGGAGCCTTGCTTGTGGGCACTTCTATTGGGCGTTCTTTAGCATTTGGTTGGAACATACCCGCGGTTGCAGTACACCATATGGAAGGGCATTTACTGGCACCGATGTTAGAGGATGACAAACCAGAGTTTCCTTTTGTTGCACTACTTGTATCCGGCGGCCATACCATGATGGTGAAAGTGGCTGGTATCGGTGAGTACGAGATTTTAGGTGAATCAGTTGATGATGCAGCAGGTGAGGCCTTTGATAAAACGGCTAAATTGTTAGGCTTAGATTACCCAGGCGGACCATTACTCGCGAAGTTAGCAACCCAAGGGACACCTGAGAGATTTGTATTTCCTAGGCCGATGACAGATAGGCCTGGTCTAGATTTCAGCTTTAGTGGCCTCAAAACCGCAGCTGCCAATACCATAAAAAATGAAGGTGAGGATTTACAAACGAAGGCTGATATTGCACATGCATTCCAAAGTGCAGTGATTGATACATTGGCTATTAAGTGTAAACGCGCGCTAAAGCAGACAGGGATTAAGCGCTTAGTGATTGCCGGTGGTGTCAGTGCCAACGTTGAACTGCGAACAAAGCTTGAGCGAATGATGCAAGGGATGAGAGGTCGAGTTTATTACCCTCGCACTGAGTTTTGTACAGATAATGGTGCAATGATAGCCTTTGCAGGTATGCAGCGTCTCAAGGCAGGACATATCGCGCCACTGGATATGAAGACGCAGCCACGTTGGCCTTTAGACAGTCTACCTGCCATCTCTTAGTCTTTTTTGGCCGCTTTTTTGCCGACTTTAGGCTCCTTTCCTTGTAGGAGCCTAGTGATATTTGCTCGGTGCCTGAAAATAATCAATAGCGTTAAGAAGCCAACGGGCAATGTATATTGAGGCTTTATTAGCCAAGTATAGAACGGTGCAGCTGTTACTGTGACGATAGCGGCGAGTGATGAATACCGAAAGGCCCACAGCACTGTGAGCCAAGTTAAAATAAGCAGCCCTGCGAGAGACAAACCAATTGGTAGCAGTGCGCCAAATGCGGTCGCAACTGCTTTTCCACCATTAAAATGGAAGAAAATCGGATAAATATGCCCAAGACACGCACTTACAGCGACAGCACCAAGCCAAATAGGCTCGATGTTTAAAAAGTAAGCACCCCAAACTGGGATAGTTCCCTTTAATACGTCAAAAATAAGTACCAAAGCGGCAGGTACCTTACCTCCAATACGCAAAACATTGGTTGCGCCTGGGTTATTTGAGCCAGAAAAGCGTGGATCAGGCAGCGAAAAGAGCCTCGAGATTAAAATTGCAGAGGAAATAGAACCAAATAAATAAGCACAAATACACATTAAAATGACTAACACAAGCTTCCTTATTTTTTATTGCTTTGTTTTGGGCTATGATCGCGATTCTTTTTACACGGCCTAATATTTTTCGCCGACCCCGTTTTAGTCATGCTAGGAGTATACATGGACAAGGTCTATATCTCGCAATTACACGTCGAGACCATAATAGGAGTTTACGACTTTGAGAAAGAAAGTAAACAAAGCCTTTATTTTGATATTGAAATGTCTACAGATATTACCCCAGCTGCGCAAACTGATGACATTAACCTCACCGTCGATTATGCAAAGGTGAGCGAACGTGTCATTACGTTATCGGAATCTATCCAAGTTGAGCTCTTAGAGACCTTGTTAGAAAGGTTGGCTGCCATGATTTTAGGCGAATTTGCTGTGAGTGATGTTCGAATTAAAGTCAGCAAACCCGCAGCTGTCGCACAAGCGGCTACTGTAGGTATTGAAATATACCGGAAAAAATAACATGGCAGAAATTTACATTAGTATTGGCTCTAACGTGGATAGAGAGCGACATTTTAAAAACGGCCTGACCGCCTTGATAGAACACTTTCCTGACTATCAGCATTCTAATGTGTATGAAAGTGAGCCAGTTGGGTTTAACGGTCGCAACTTTTTTAATTCTGTTTTTGCAGCTTCAACAGATATGTCAGTAGAAGCAGTCTGCAAGTTACTAAAAAAAATTGAACGGGACAACGGCCGAATACATGGAGATAAAAAGTTTAGTCCTCGGACTTTAGATCTCGATCTATTGCTATATGACGATTTAGTATGCGAACAACCAGCACAGCTGCCTCGTGATGAAATTACCAAAAATGCCTTTGTGCTTTTACCTTTGTCTGAGGTAGGAGGACATGTCACACTGCCGACGACAGGTGAAACAATTTCTGCCATTTGGCAAAACTACAGTAACCCGTGTCAAAAGCTATGGAAAGTGGAGTTGTAATTACAATGAGTCTAATAGAAATAATTGTTCTAGCATTAATTCAGGGGTTGACGGAGTTTTTACCCATTTCGAGCTCCGCGCATTTGATATTACCGTCCCAAGTTTTTGGCTGGCAAGATCAAGGGTTGGCGTTTGATGTCGCGGTACATGTAGGTACGTTGTTTGCAGTCGTCATTTATTTTCGTAAAGAAGTAGCGGAAATTCTGACTGCGTGGTTTAAGTCATTTGGCGCGCAGGGGACCACGGATGACAGTAAGCTAGGTTGGTTTATTTTACTTGCGACACTGCCATCGCTGGTTATTGGTTATTTTGCTAAAGATTTGGTCGAGGAATATTCACGCAATGCCTGGATCATTGCAGGGACAACGGTTGGCTTTGGTTTATTGCTTTGGTACGCAGATAAAACAGCAAAACAAATTAAAACAATTTATCAAATCAATTGGGTCATGGCGTTGTGCATTGGTCTATCTCAGGTAATTGCGATGTTGTTGCCTGGTACATCTCGTTCAGGGATCACCATGACAATTGGTCTGATGATGGGATTGAACAAGCAAAGTGCAGCGCGTTTTTCGTTTTTAATGTCTATCCCAGTGATTGCCGCTGCGGGGAGTTATCTGACCTATAAACTTATTTCAGAGGGAGATGAGTTTAATATTGCAGATATCGTGACAGGTGCAGTGCTGTCCTTTTTTGCCGCCTATGCGTGTATTCATTACTTCTTAAAAGTCATTGAGAAGATGGGTATGTTGCCATTTGTTATTTATCGACTGGCGTTAGGTATGTTCTTAGTGGTTTATTTGTCGATGTAAATACAAGTCTGGGGCTTTTTGGCCCCAGATTTTTCTTCAATCGAGTGCTTTTTCATACACGACCACTTCTGCACTGCCTAACGGCTCAGTGTGAATAGCTGTTTTGAGGTATTCTAAGCCAATTTTTTTCATGACATTAATCGAGCCCTGATTGTCAGCGTGAGCCAGTGCAGTGAGCTTTGTTGCGACTTTATGCTCGGTCAAAGTGTCTGCTATCTGCAAAGCGGCTTCTGATGCGAGGCCTTTTCCCCAGCTCGATTGCATAAATCGCCAGCCGATCTCCAAATTAGAGTCATCTCTTTTAGCTGTAAAAAAATCCATCGGGCGCACGAGTATCCAGCCAATAAACTCATTGCTATCCAATAAAAAGCAGCCCCATAGCCCCCAGCCTTTGTCTTGGTTAGAAAATTGCTTGAGGCGAGGAATGAATATCGAGTTGATGTCGTCTCGACTTGTGCTTTGACCACCATTGATAAACTGCATAACTTCTGGGTTCTGATCTAATGCAAATAGCAGATCCGCATCGTCCGGAGTGAGCAGGCGATAGGTTAGTCGATTTGTCTGATTAACTCTCATAATAATAGCTTTATCCTTTATTGTTAGACTTGGTACAATGGCCTGTCTTTTTTGTTGGGAGAATATTTTGGGCAACTCAGTATTGGCACTTCGTGCGCAGCAAATTTCTGAATCGAAGAGAGAATTTAAAGCACGTGGTTCAAAACTTACTCGCTGCGAGGCTTGTTTGCTCGCTGAGCCTTTATGTATCTGTGCAGGTATCAGACAGGCCCAGTGTTCAAGTGCCGTGTGTTTATTAATGTATCATAACGAAAGTTTTAAGCCATCAAATACTGGGCGTTTAATCGCTGATATCGTTCCAGATAATCATGCCTTTAGATGGGACAGAACCGAACCCAGTGAAGCCCTACTCGCGCTTTTGGACAATCCGAACTATCAGCCAATCGTCGTTTTTCCTGAAGAGAATGTTCAGCCGCAACGAGTGATCAAGTCCGTCCAACGTATTGACGGTAAAAAGCCTCTGTTTATTTTTCTCGATGGTACTTGGCGAGAAGCGAAAAAGATGTTCAGGAAAAGTCCCTATTTAGATCGATTCCCAGTGTTATCTATCTCTCCACAAAGCTTGTCTAATTATAAATTGCGTGTAGCACCGCATGAGCATCAACTAGGTACAGCCGAAGTGGCTTGTGTTGTTTTTGCCGAAAATGGTGAAGCAGAGGCCGCAGAAAATTTAACTTCCCACTTTGTAGATTTTAGAGATGCGTATTTAAGAGGTAAACGAAGCAAATTTGTGGAAGTTTAGACATGAAGATAGCGCGACTCTTTCGAGTCGCGCTTGACGGAATCTTCTAAACAGCATCCTGCCATGTTGAATAACTCAACTCCCTAATTCATTTCCATACAATTCGCTTGGTGTTTTGGTTCTGCGAATTATTGCACTTCCTGTACAAGTCCACTTGGGTTGTCCTAACCCCGTCCTAGCTTGCATCAAACTTATCCTTTGTTTGACATTACCCTGCAATTAATCCTTATGGGTTGTTCCATTACCCTTCCTAACTCCATCTAGTCCTGACATCCTGAAAATGTAAACATCCTTACTTAAATATTTGCGTCCTGCAAATACAGCATAATCCGAGTTCCATATTCCAATACCGGGAACCTATCCATGTATTGCGTCTTACATCCTTTTTCCTTGCAATGCCTCTCCCTAAGAGACAGCTAAAGTATATGTCGGTTTGGGCTGGAAAACATTGGCTTGAAGATTATAAAAAAAAGACTATGTTCTATTTGATAAATAAAAATTATTAAATAACAATAGGTTCCTAATTTGAGGGCGGTGAAATCTATATCAGATTACTCGATATCTACAGATACAGTGAGATATCTCTTACAGATAAATTGTCGATAAGCGGCAATAATAATTTTAGTCACTCGAGTCAGTGGGCTGTAATTTATGTATAATCGCGTTAGAATTAGTTGATAATAATAATTGTTTGGATTTGGAGTCTTCATGAAACGAGCTATCGCCACATTATTGACCGCTGTGACCTGTATGCCAGCTTTCGCAGCGGATGAAGTAAATATCTATTCATTTCGCCAACCATTTTTAATTCAGCCTATCCTTGATGATTTTACAAAGCAGACAGGAATAAAAACGAATGTTGTTTTTGCAAAAAAAGGCTTGATAGAGCGTGTAAAAAGAGAAGGTAAGCACTCTCGTGCGGATTTGGTTCTGACTTCAAACTTTAGTGCCATGATTCAGTTGGAAGATTTAGGCTTAACTCAAAAGATCGCCAGTAAAGCGGTTGAAAGTAACATCCCAGCATCATTTAGAGATCCAGAGGGACAGTGGGTTGCATTGACCAAACGTGTGCGCAATGTGTACTCATCTAAATCAAGGCTTGGCAGGTTAGAAACGCTCAGTTATGAAGAGTTGGCTGATCCTAAATACAAGGGTAAGATTTGTACTCGCTCGGGCAAACACCCATATAATTTAGGCCTTGTGGCTTCTATGATTGCACATCACGGTGAGACTGAAACTAAAGAGTGGTTGGTTGGAGTAAAGAATAACTTGGCACGCAAACCTCAAGGTAATGATCGCGCACAAGTGAAAGCGGTGAAAGAGGGGCTGTGTGATATTGCATTAGGTAATAGTTATTACTTCGGCAAAATGATGACGGATGAGAAACAAAAGTCTTGGGCTGACTCTGTTTACATCAATTTCCCTAATCAAAAGAACCGCGGCTCTCATTTGAATGTTTCCGGTGTTGTTCTAACCAAGTACGCAAAAAATAAAGAAAATGCCTTGAAACTCATAGAGTTTATGACGGACAATAAGGCACAGAATATGTACGCATCGACGAATATGGAATATCCGGTTAAACCGGGCGTCGAATTATCGAAAATGGTAGCGTCATGGGGAGCGTTTAAGGAAGACAGCTTACCACTTGCTGAAATTAGTAAATACCGTCCGTTGGCTCTGAAGCTAATTGATGAGGTAAAATTTGACCTTTAATGCAGCTAAAAAATAAACTGTCGAATTGGCAGATAACAGCGTGGGTGATCGGCATTTGCCTGTCTACCCCGCTGGCATTTCTCATTTTTGAATCATTGCAAGGAGAATCTGAAGTATTCTCGCACCTTTGGGATACTGTTCTCTGGGATTACATTAGCAATACGGTTTTGTTAATAGTCGGTGTCTTGTTACTCAGTGCTTTCATTGCACTGCCTCTTGGATGGCTAACGGCATATTGCCACTTCCCTGGCAAGCGAATATTTGAGTGGGCCTTGATGCTGCCACTTGCCATGCCTACCTACATCATCGCTTATGTATATACTGATCTACTTGATTACGCGGGGCCAGTACAGATTTTTTTAAGGGACTGGTTTGGGTGGGCAAGCCCTGATGACTATTGGTTTTTTGACATTCGAACTTTGCCCGGCGCCATCGTCATGATAGCACTTGTACTCTATCCCTATTTATATTTAATTTTTAAAACGGCGCTTAGAGAACAATCTTTTAAATTGGTTCAGGCAAGTCAATTAATGGGACTGTCGCCATTTCAGAGCTTTCTGAAAGTGAGCCTGCCATTGTCTCGTGGTGCCATTGTGGCTGCTCTTGCACTGATAAGTATGGAAACCATGGCTGATTTCGCTACGGTACATTACTTTGCGGTTAGCACGCTGACCACCGCAGTATATGATACCTGGTTGGGCTACTACTCGCTGACAGCCGCGGCTAAAATTTCCGGTATTATGTTACTGTTTTTATTTATTGCTCTGTCGCTAGAAAAAATGAGCCGCAGCAGCAAAGTCGTGCATGAACGGCAAAGCAGTGTGAACGACACGAGTTTGTATGAGCTAAGTGGTAAAAATGGTTGGTTGGCGACCGCATTTTGCAGTTTAGTATTGATCTTGGCATTTTTTATTCCGGTTGGGATCCTGTTAAGTTACGCCATCGATTATTTTGACCAGGCTTGGAATGACGCGTTTTTCAATTACGCGTGGCAAAGTTTGAAGATCAGCCTATATGTAAGCGCAATCGCAATTTGTTTTAGTATTTTGGTGGTGTTTTATCAGCGAATTGGAGAGCAAAAGACGAAGAGTTTTCCCGGCAAAGTCGCGAGTATGGGGTATGCGCTACCCGGTACAGTTTTGGCGATAGCCGTGTTACTACCACTGACTTTATTTGATGATTACTTAAATCGTTGGTTAGATGGCACTGGCTTTGAGCCTGGGCTGTTATTTAGCGGCACTATTTTCGCTTTAGTGTTTGCTTACGTGGTGCGTTTTTACGCCATTGCTCAAGGTGCCGTTGAGGCGAGTTTTGTCCGAATAAGCCCCAGTATTGATATGGCCAGCGCCTCTTTGGGGAAAAATAATCTACAGACTTTAGGTCGTGTACATATTCCCCTGTTGAAGCGTGGCATACTGACCGCAGGTTTACTGGTTTTTATTGAGTGTATGAAAGAATTACCAGCAGCGCTGCTGCTCAGGCCGTTTAATTTTGAGACACTTGCGACACATGTTTTTCAGTTTGTCAGTGATGAACAGTTAGAGCTGGCTTCCATCTCAGCATTGTTTATCGTACTGGTTGGATTAATTCCTCTTTATTTAGTCAATCGCTCAATGGAGCAGCAATCATAATGTACAGCCTCGCTATTGAATCCTTGCAATATAGTTACGATGGACATGCCGTGATCGATAACCTTGATCTACAGGTGAAAGAAAATGAAATTGTCTGTTTATTGGGGGCCAGTGGTTGCGGTAAAACAACCACTCTAAAAGCCATTGCGGGTTTGATCAGACCACAGCAAGGCGTGATAACTATCGGCCAAAATACGGTGAATGATGGCAAGCGCTTTGTAGCGCCACAGCATCGAAATGTTGGTATGATGTTTCAGGATTATGCGTTATTTCCGCACCTAACGGTTGCACAAAATGTGGCCTTTGGTTTGGGGAAGTTGAGTCGTGATGAAAAGCAAGCTCGCGTATCTGAAATGTTGGAGCTTGTACATTTAGGAGCTTATGCATCGCGTTTTCCACATGAACTTTCTGGTGGTCAACAACAACGTGTTGCTATTGCCAGAGCGTTGGCATATCGGCCGAGTTTATTGTTGTTAGATGAGCCGTTTTCAAATATTGATGCGCAAGTTAGATTTCAGTTGATCAGTGATATAAGAAGTATTATTAAAGATCAAAAAGTTTCTGCGATTTTTGTTAGCCATTCAAAAGATGAAGCGTTTGCTTTTTCAGATAGGTTGGCCATCATGCATCAAGGCCAAATTGCCCAATTAGGGTGCCCAACAGAGCTGTTTCATCAACCTA
Organism: Pseudoalteromonas luteoviolacea CPMOR-1; assembly: GCF_001625685.1. Classification (GTDB taxonomy): domain Bacteria; phylum Pseudomonadota; class Gammaproteobacteria; order Enterobacterales; family Alteromonadaceae; genus Pseudoalteromonas; species Pseudoalteromonas luteoviolacea_K. The sequence continues at coordinate 89,859 of NZ_AUYC01000039.1, forward strand.
AAAATCAGGTGGTTGCCGAGTTTTTAGGTAAGGGAGTTTATCTAGACGCGACACATGCGGGCAATGGCGCATTTAGTACACAGTTTGGGCAAGTGAGTTCACTAACACAGCAAAGTGATACTGAGCATAAGGGTAAGATATTTGTTCGACCGAGCCATATTGAATTGTTCAATACCGACCACGGCGAAATAAAAGTCAATCAAGAGAGGTTTGTGGGTACAGAGTATTTATACGCTATCGAATTGCAAGGTCAGCAGTTAGAAATTGCCAAGCCTGCAGACAATCCGTTAGATTTGTCGAAGCCTATCTCTTTAAAAATTAAGCCTCATGCGGTAAATTTCTTTTCTTAGAGCGATTAACGATAAGGAAAAGGTATGGCCCAACCGCAATCGGGGATTTGTGCAGAAGCAAATTTGCATGGCTTACATTTATTCTTTAATGTTCTTGAAGGGCAAGATGAAGCTGTGCGAGAAGCATTAGCACAGGCTGGGCGCTTACAAGACGAGTTAAGCGATCGATTCTCTGAATCCATGCTCAGCAGTTTTGTCGCAATTGGTGCTCAGTACTGGCCACATATCTATCCTGAATTCATACCTCCAGAGCTGAAAAGCTTTCCTCATATTCGTTCAAATGATCATTTGATCCATAGTCAGCCCTTTGATTTGTTGTATGTCATTCGCTCGGACAGAGAAGATGTAAATCACTTATTTGCACAAAGCGTCATACATATGCTGGGTGGTTGTGTTGAGCTCGTCGCGCACGTACGCGGTTTCCGGTTTTTGGACGGGCGAAATTTTAATGGTTTTATTTACGCGAGCGAATCGCCTCATGGTCGCTTCAAGCGCAAAGTCGCCTTAGTCGATAATCCAGAAGGTATGGACCATCAAGGGAGCTATATCCACATTCAACGAGTAAAGTTTGATTTATCTCGGTGGCAACAACTCCCCATTGAAGAACAAGAGGCTTTAATGGGGCGCACGCGTTTAGACAATAAGCTGATTGAGCCTAAAGCAGCATTCAGTCACGCCAGTAGAGCAGAATTGAAGGATGCTGAAGGGTTGGTGTTATTGTTAGACCAGAGCATGCCATTTGGGGATGTGTTTGAGCAAGGGAGCATAAATTTGAGTTGTGCAGCCCATGGTAATGCCTTTGAGACCGTGTTGATGAGTCGTTTTGGTTTACTCTCTGGGCAAGATTGCTATGATCCGTTACTTGATTATTCTGAAGCAGATATGGGCGCATCTTTTTTTGCACCATCTTTGCAATTTTTGATAGAGATGGCGCAAATAGTGAAGGACGATTAAGGTTATACGTTATCAAATAACGTTTTTACTTTATCTAAAGTCTCGTCAATTTCAGATACTTTTGCTGGAGCAATAAAAATCGTGTCATCACCAGCGATTGTGCCAAGTACCCCATCGGCACTACCTAATGAGTCAAGTAGTCTTGCGATTAATTGCGCCGCACCTGGGCTGGTTCTTATGATAATCATCATCTCATTGTGCATGATGTCGATAACCAGTTGCCTAAGCGGACTTTTTGCTGTTGGTACACCCATCTCAGCGGGTAAACAGTAAACCATTTCTTGTTTGGCATTTCTGGTCCGTACCGCGCCAAACTTACTTAACATTCGTGATACTTTACTTTGGCTTATGTTATCAAAGCCTTGATCTTTTAGCGCATCAACTATTTCGCCCTGAGAACCAAAGTTTTCCTCTCTCAAAAGTGCTTTAAAGGCTTTAACTAAGGCTTCTTGTTTGTCTTGCGCTTGCATATACATCTCTTCAATTAATTTTGGTTGCCCGATTTTACACAAATCCTAACCGTTACCCAAATTTTCACGATGGAGTAATTTTCATGGTGTATCGTAAAGGCAAATTGCAAAAAGTTGTCTGTTGTTTACAACTATAGTCGAAAAAATCTCGAAAATAACGCGGATAAATTTGTCTTTACTCTCGCTTTTCATTATCTTTACAGCACACAAAATTCCTACCTTCAATATATGGAGAATTATAATGAAAGTTGCTGTATTAGGTGCCGCTGGTGGTATCGGTCAAGCGTTGTCACTTCTGCTTAAAAACGGTTTGCCTGCAGGCTCTGAGCTAGCACTATATGATGTTGCACCAGTTGTTCCTGGTGTTGCGGTTGATCTTTCTCACATCCCAACAGCTGTATCAGTAGCTGGTTACGGTAAAGATGACCTTGATCCTGCTCTAGCGGGTGCAGACATCGTTTTGATCCCTGCTGGTATGCCACGTAAACCTGGTATGGACCGTGCGGATCTGTTTAACGTTAACGCGAGTATCGTTAGAACTCTAGCTGAAGGTATCGTTAAAAACTGTCCTAAAGCGTTTGTTGGTATCATCACAAACCCAGTAAATGGCACAGTACCAATTGTACGTGAAGTATTCAAAAAAGCGGGCACTTATGATGCTGCACGCGTATTCGGTGTAACTACACTTGACGTTATCCGCGCTGAAACATTCATTGCTGAACTTAAAGGTCTAGACGTATCAGAAGTTAAAGTACCAGTTATTGGTGGTCACTCTGGCACGACAATCCTACCTTTACTTTCTCAGGTTGAAGGCGTTGAGTTCTCTGATGAGGAAGTTGCTTCTCTTACTAAGCGTATCCAAAACGCAGGTACTGAAGTTGTTGAAGCGAAAGCGGGTGGCGGTTCTGCAACGCTTTCAATGGGTGCAGCTGCAGCACGTTTCTGCTTCTCACTTGTTAAAGGTCTTCAAGGCGAAGAAAACGTATTTGAGTACGCATATGTTGAAGGTAACACTGGCGATGCTGAGTTCTTTGCACAGCCTATCCGTCTAGGCAAAAATGGTGTTGAAGAGCTTTTACCATACGGTGAACTAAGTGCGTTTGAGCAAAAAGCAAAAGACGACATGCTAGCGACGCTAGAAAAAGACATCAAAGAAGGTGTTGATTTCATGGCTTAATGCCAAGTTATTACACTAAAAAAAGCTGCTTTTAAAGCAGCTTTTTTTGTTTGTACTCTTTTATTGAGGCACTAAAAAGCTGGCAACTTGCCAGCTTGATTATGTTCATTTGTATGAAGAAACTTAGTGCAGGATACGTGCTCTAATAGTCCCTTCTACCGCACTCAATTCTTTTAAAGCAACTTCTGAGTGATCACTATCAACATCAATAACAACATAACCAATACAGTCATCCGTTTGCAGATACTGTGCAGCGATATTGATACCATGCTGTGCGAAGGCTTGGTTGATTTGCGTAAGTACACCAGGTCTATTTTCATGGACATGCAATAAACGACTACGATTTGATAGTTCTGGTAGTGATACTTCAGGGAAATTGACTGCCGTGACTGTTGAGCCGTTGTCAGAGTACTTGGCTAATTTGCCAGCAACTTCAATACCAATATTCTCTTGTGCTTCTTGGGTTGATCCCCCTACATGAGGTGTCAAAATAACATTGTCGAACTCTCTAAGTGGAGATACAAACTCTTCATCATTTGACTTAGGCTCAACAGGGAATACATCGATGGCAGCGCCAGCGAGCTTTTCATGTTGTAGAGCTTCTGCGAGTGCGTCGATATCCACAACGGTGCCACGTGATGCATTGATCAAGATTGCGCCTTGTTTCATTACTTCAATTTCAGCCATACCAATTAAGTTTTTAGTTTGTGGCGTTTCAGGCACATGCAAACTGATCACGTCTGCACGTTGGAGCAATTGTGTCAGGTTTTGAACTTGCTGTGCGTTACCGAGCGTCAGTTTATCCTCTATGTCGTAAAACTCGACCTTCATACCGATATTCTCAGCCATGATCCCAAGTTGTGTACCAATGTGACCATAGCCAATGATGCCCAATGTTTTTCCACGCGCTTCGAAAGAGCCAATTGCTGATTTAAACCATTGACCGCGGTGTGCCATTGCGTTTCGCTTTGGAATACCACGAAGCAATAATAAGATTTCACCCAACACTAATTCTGCGACTGAGCGGGTGTTAGAGAATGGAGCGTTAAAGACAGCAATACCACGGCGTTTAGCCGCATCTAAGTCAACTTGGTTCGTACCAATACAAAAGCACCCAATAGCGACAAGTTTTTCTGCTGCATTTAATACGTTTTCAGACAGGTGTGTGCGCGAGCGTATACCAACGAAATGAACGTGTTTGATACGCTCGATTAATTCATTTTCAGGTAGCGATGTCTTGAGGTACTCTATATTACTGTATCCATTGCGCTTTAATGTCTCTACGGCACTTTGGTGCACGCCTTCTAACAATAATATTTTAATCTTATCTTTAGACAAAGATACCTTACTCATGACTCATTCCTATTACCTAGTTTGTGGACCCTGTGGTGTCCCTGTAATTACGGTGTTTGCACCTCGGTGAGCAAATAGCCCATTAGTGACAACACCGACGATTTGGTTGATCTGTTCTTCTAACGCTTTCGGATCCGTAATGTTTAATCCATGAACGTCTAAAATGACGTTACCGTTATCTGTAGTTACACCATGGCGGTAAACTGGATCTCCGCCAAGCTTCAGCAATTCTCTAGCAACATAGCTGCGTGCCATCGGAATCACTTCTACTGGCAGTGGGAAATTCCCCAGCGTACTAACATGTTTGCTCTGATCGACGATACATACGAATTTTTTTGCAACCGCAGCAACGATTTTTTCACGTGTCAGTGCAGCGCCACCGCCTTTAATCATGTGTCCGTGTTCGTTGATTTCATCAGCACCATCTACATACACATCAAGCTGTGTAACATCATTCAGTTCAAAAACTTCAATACCGAGTGCTTTGAGTTTCTCGGTTGATGCTTCTGAGCTAGAAACGGCGCCTTTAATGTCATCTTTGATGCTGCCTAAAGCATCAATAAAATGATTCACAGTAGACCCTGTGCCCACACCAACAATGGTATTTTCTTCTACATGCTCTAGTGCAGCCCACGCAGCTGCTTTTTTCATTTCATCTTGTGTCATAACGTAATCACTTTGTTGTCTTTTAATTGGTTGAGATTATACGCTTAAACACTCGAATTGTATGACAAATAATTACACTCTTAAGCGTGAATTTCAGGAACAAATACACTTATCGCCACTGGTAATATTGGCTAGGCGTTAATATTGCGGGTAAAGGCACATCCCAGGCCTCAACCGGCAGTTGACTGACCTTTTGGCAGTCATGCGCTAATCCAATTAACTGTGGCTTGCTCCACCCCTGATTATAATAATTGGCAAGTGTTCGGTCGTAATAGCCGCCACCCATGCCTAACCTGTTGCCTTGCCCGTCAAATGCGACTAATGGCATTAACAAATAATCCAGCTGCTCTAATGGGCAAATTTCACTACAATTCAATTTAGGTTCTAAGATAGCATAGCGGTTTTGGCTCATGGTTGAGTTTTTTTCATATTTTTGGAACAGTAAAGTTGTGCCGATAAAAGGGTGAATTACAGGTAGGAAAACATCCGTTTTATTATCCCAAAGTGATTGAATTAAAAGGTTTGTTCTCAATTCTCCGTCATTGGGTAAATAGACCCCAATTCGGGTGTTTTTTGGGGGTTTTATGTGTTGAATAAAATTAATGTTTAAGTCATATTCTGCTTTAGATTGAAAATTTTCATCCAGAGAATTTCTTTTTTTTCGTATGGATGTACGAATTTTTTTTCTTACTTGCGCCTTTTCCAAGTTGCAACTTGAATTTTCTTTCATTAGAACTGCACCATTTCAGGGAAAGCTAAACTGAAACCCAATATGATGAGTAAGATAAATAAAATGGCAAGTAGTACATAAAGCAGTTTTTTGGACTTTGGTTTTGGCTCGGTATCTAAGTCAAGTTCATCGAAAAGTTCATCACTTTGCCATTGCTCCTCCTCTTTTTCATCACCGCTTTTTTCATTCCCATCAATTCTTTGCTCAAGCTCTTCTAGCTTTTCTTCAATTCTGATTAGGCTACTGGTGATATAATCGAGGGCTTCAAATACACGCTCATTCGCTGCATTATTAGCAACTGGAGCACTCTGCATATTGCTTTGCTGAGGCTGTACTTTACTTTGAAATCCGTAAATGGCTAAAAGTTTAGCTTGCTTTAAACACTTGTTTTTATCAGTTGCACCAAATAGTGGTTTTCCCTGCGTAAACGCAATAACTTTTTGCTTTGACACACCTAGCTTTGTGGCTAAGCTTTCCATCGCATTTTGGCTGTCTGTATCAGCATTAAATCCGACAAAAACAACTCTAAATTGGTCACTCATAGATGATCTCATTTTTTTCTAATAGGAAGAGTATACCCAAAAAGCCATCGGAAGCATTGAATAAATCTACGAGAGTGATTTATAGCAATTGATGCATTGGAAATGAGTGCTGTCTATAAGTCAAGGATGAGATTAATGATGTGTTAATCAGTGGATTGGAGCAAGAAAGTGGAGGGAAGGCCTCCACTTCGACAGCATTAATATTTGGCAGCTTGACCAGATTTCGGTAAAGCTTGATTTATAAATGCTCTTAAGTCTTCGTTAGAAAGCCTCAGATCTTCATAGCGTAGATACATCATATGACCAGAGCGATAACCTTTAAAACTCAGTCTATCTTTCATTTTACCACTTGGATCTAAGTGCCATAGGTTGTATTTACCATCAAAGTAGTTAGTTGCGCCGTCGTAATACCCTGATTGCACCATCACATGCAAATAAGGGTTTTGTGCCATTGCTAAACGCAAGCGCTCACCAACAGTATTTTTGGTTCTATCCCATGGGCGGACAGGGCCAAACATATTGTATTTTATATCTGTTTTGTAATTGAGCTCTTGGCGAAAGTAGTGGTTGATAGCTGGTGTAAATGAATGCAACCAAGAAGTGAGCTCTGGCCAGTAATCCGGGATGTCACCTGCTGCACGTTTATCAATACCCAAGTACCTTGAGTCAAGCCTACCGATGGTTAACTCTCTATCACGAAGCAGTTCTTTCCAAAATGCTCCTGTTGGGATATCTAAATTATTCTGTGCGACAAATCGTTCTGTTAAGCCAGAATATTTAGCAACTTGAGCGGTAACGGCTTGTTTTTCTTCGGCACTGATCATTGCGCCTTTGGCAAGTGCAGGTAGATAGGTATTAAGTGTATAAGCTTCCACCTCTTCTAATACTTCAAGTAAGTCTTTATTTTGGAGCTGGTTATCTAACGCGTTGTGGTACCACGCTGTTGCAGCAAAATAAGGCAAGCGATTAGCTGCTTTGACAGGACCATCGCGTTTTATCCCAATATCGGTAGGAGAAACTAAAATTACACCATTTAAATACATCCACTGTTGATTTTGTAATTCATGGGCTAGTCCTGCAACGCGTGTTGTACCGTAGCTTTCACCAATTAAAAATTTAGGGGACAGTGCTCTGTCATGACGGTTGATAAAAGTATTGAGCCACGTTGCAAGATATTTTACGTCCGCATTGACGCCAAAAAATTGCTTTTGTTGAAACTCTTTGCTTGGCATTTTACCTTGTTTGTCAGGTAGTACTCTTGAATAACCCGTGTTAACTGGGTTTACAAAAACAATATCGGTTGTGTCTAGAACGGAGTAAGGATTATCTTTTAAACCATACGGTTGCAGCGGATAGCCCTCATCGTCTATTTTGAGCACGCGCGGGCCAGTGTAAGCGATATGCATCCAGACTGACGCCGAGCCTGGTCCGCCATTGAATGAAATGAGCAGTGGTCGTTTAGCGATGTCCTTTACTTTATCTTTTTTGTAGTAGGTATAGTGTAAAGAAGCGATTGGGTGGCCTTCATTATCCCACAAAGGCTGAGTGCCTGTTGATACGGAGTAATTTAGTTTTGAGCCATTGATGGTTGTTTTATGTTTTGTCGTGACCTGATGATCTATGTCAAAACTTAATTGACCGTTTGTATTACTATTTGCACTGCTGAGCGCACTGATACACAGTAACATGAGACCTGATACTATTTTGGGTACGGCTGTCATGGGGTTCCTCGGTATTCTCTTCCAGCTTACATTTAAAGCTTTTTTAATGCTGAATTCAAAGTCAATGAGACTAAACAGCAATATTTGCAGCCCATTACAATTTGTTTACCATTTAGGGGCGATGCAGGTTTTTTTTGTCACAAAAATCGCGTATATTTCACCCTTATGTCTGTAGTATTAAAGTATTTAGCCCTGTTAAATTCTTGTTTAACTACGCTCTCATTGTAGTCATTAGAGAAAGTTTCCATGCAAAAAGTATTAATTGTTGAAGATAGTAAGGTTGTTCAACAAATCTTACGCCATTTGGCATCACAATATTTAAATGTCGACATAGACTTTGCTTGGTCTCTCAAGGAAAGTAAAGCGCTACTTGCGAGTAATCGCTACACTTTGGCCTTGGTAGATTTAACATTGCCCGATGCAATGGACGCCGAAGTGGTGCAATTAACTTTGAGTCATAACGTTCCCACAGTGGTACTGACTTCTAAAATTGATGAGTACAGTCGACAACAAATGCTGGAAATGGGTGTAGTCGACTATGTGATAAAAGATAACCGAGATTCCTACTTATATGCAATTAAACTGGTTAGCCGATTACTGCGTAACCAAGGTTGCAAGGCTCTGATCGCCGATGACTCGATGATTAGCCGAGCGGTTATGAGGCAAATGCTAGAAAAACAACTTTTTACGGTTTTTGAAGCGCAAGATGGTGAGCAAGCACTTACTATGCTCAAGGCTGATCATGACGTGAAACTGCTATTAACTGACTATGCGATGCCTACGATGGACGGTTTTGAACTAGTAAAAGCGGTTCGTAACTTCCGTGGTAGAGATGATTTGGCCATTGTTGGATTATCTGGTGCAGGGACCCATGGATTGTCTGCAAAGTTTATTAAATACGGTGCAAATGACTTTCTGATGAAGCCATTTATGAATGAAGAATTCCATTGCCGTGTAATGCAAACCATGGAACAGCTTAACTTGATTGCTGAGATAAAAGACTATGCCCACAGAGATTATCTGACCGGTTTATACAATCGACGTTACTTTTGCCAACAAATGGATCGCTTACTTAAATCAGGCTTAGACCATAGTTGCTTAGCTTTACTTGATCTTGACCTATTCAAAGAAATCAATGACCAATATGGTCATTTGGGCGGGGATAGCATTTTGACACAAGTGGCGCAGCTTCTGAATGAATCATTTTCTGAAAGCCTAGTATCACGTGTTGGCGGAGAAGAATTTGCGGTATTGTTGGCTGAGAGTGATATGCGTAAAGCCAAAGCGGCTTTTGATAATTTTCGTATGAAATTTGCGGATAACATTTTTCATGTGGATGAGCATCAACTGCGGTGTACCTTGAGTATTGGCATTGCAAAATGTGAATTTTCAACTTTAAGTGAAGTGATGCGCCATGCGGATAAAGCGCTATATCAGGCCAAAGCGCAAGGGCGTAATAGCGCAGTGACCGCTTGCACCAAATCAAACAAAATGCTTGAACAGTGCACCAGCTAAGTGCACTTTTTAACTTTTATTTCTTCCTTACAATCATATCTTACTGATAAATAGGCACTTATCTTTTTGGCATAAAGGTTGGATTGTGTATTCCATCAACAACAGGAATCACACTCCATTGGAGGCCAACAATGAAAATGATAAGTGCGATAATTAAGCCTTTTAAATTGGACGAAGTGCGAGAAGCACTTGCCGAGCTCGGAATAGAGGGCATGACCGTGGTCGATGTGAAAGGATTTGGCCGACAACGCGGCCATACTGAGCTGTACCGAGGTGCAGAATATCAAGTCGACTTTATCCCCAAAATTAAAATTGAAATTGCGACTCACAGTGAAAACTGCCAACGCGTCGTCGATACCCTAACACAAGCGGCAAACACCGGAAAAATAGGCGATGGTAAGATTTTCGTTTATGACTTAGAGCAAATCGTGCGGATCCGCACGGGTGAATTAGACGAAGAAGCTATTTGAGGAGCACCTGATGGATAACACAATCATAGAATTACAATTTTCACTCAATACTTTTTATTTTTTGATATCAGGTGTTTTAGTTATGTGGATGGCTGCTGGCTTTGCCATGCTTGAAGCAGGTTTGGTGAGATCTAAAAACACCACTGAAATTCTGACTAAAAATATTGCGCTCTATGCTATTGCATGCACCATGTATTTGTTAATTGGCTACAACATAATGTATGTGGGCAATTCGGAAGGCGGATTTGTACCAAGCTTTGGCGCATTGATCGGGGAAGCTTCCGCGGATGCAGACCATGCGTTGGAATCTGACTTTTTCTTCCAGGTGGTATTTGTCGCAACGGCGATGTCTATTGTTTCTGGCGCGGTTGCTGAAAGAATGAAGTTATGGGCATTTTTATTATTTACAGTGGTACTTACTGGACTTATTTATCCAATACAAGGTTATTGGAGTTGGGGTGCGGGTTTCTTATCTGAATTAGGGTTTGTTGACTTTGCAGGGTCTGCCATTGTGCATGGTGCAGGTGCCGCAGCTGCATTGGCTGGTGTACTTCTACTGGGCGCGAGAAAAGGCAAGTATGGTAAGCATGGAGAGATCTACCCAATTCCTGGCTCCAACCTACCGCTTGCAACGCTCGGTACGTTTATTTTATGGATGGGGTGGTTCGGATTTAATGGCGGATCTCAGCTATTTTTAGCGGATAAAGAAAATGCGATTGCGGTGAGTCAGATCATGCTCAATACCAATGCCGCCGCTGCAGCAGGCGCAATATCAGCGCTGTTAGTTTGTAAAATCATGTGGAAAAAGGCAGATTTAACGATGATTTTAAATGGTGCATTGGCAGGTCTTGTGACAATTACGGCTGAACCTGCTTCTCCAACTCCTCTGTTAGCGTGTATTCTTGGTGCGCTTGGCGGCAGCCTAGTGGTGTTTAGCATCGTCACTTTGGACAAGCTAAAAATAGATGATCCTGTTGGCGCGATATCTGTCCATGGTGTGTGTGGTTGTTTAGGGGTAATGATGGTGCCTTTCTCTAATAGTGACGCGAATTTCGTATCGCAGTTGATAGGGTTGGTATCGATTCTAGGCTTTGTTTTTGTCACATCATATCTAGTATGGGCACTTTTGAAAAAAACCATGGGGATCAGGGTGACAGAAGAAGAAGAGCTCAGTGGCATGGACCAACATGACTGTGGTGTAGATGCTTACCCTGAATTTGTCACAATACGAAATCACTAATACGTAAGCGGTTAAAAAAGCAGGTATAAGCCTGCTTTTTTAGTTTCAGTCACAGTGAATCTAAGTTAATCTAGCATCATTGTAATTACGGTAAACATCGCCTCGGTAAATGTCAGAGAAAAAACGTACTCCTGCAAACAAGTCAAAGCCAAAACGGTCCACGAGAAAAGCGCCTAACCCTAAAAAAATGTCAATAAAGCAGCGCCTTGGAATATTAAAATCAAGTGTATTGCAGACACTGTGGGCATTGTTTTGGAAAGGTGGGCTTGCCGTTTGTTGTGCAGTCGCAATGTATGTGATTTACCTCGACGCCAAAGTGAGCAAGCAATTTGAAGGAAATAAATGGCAGCTGCCTGTGCAAGTCTATGCGCGAGCTATGTCATTTTATCCGGATCAATATCTTTCAGAAGAAGAAGTGCTCTGGGAGTTAGAGCGGCTAAATTATTCAAGAGTTAATAGAATCAAAGGCACAGGCCAATATCTTGTCCAAGGGCGTACTATCACCATTTTTCGACGTGCATTTGAGTTTTATGAAGGCGCAGAGTCACCTCGGGTCTTTACGCTGAACTTTGCAGGTAAGAAATTGGCAAATATCGTTGATAAAAGTGGTCGACGTATTTCTGGTGAGCGACTGGAGCCCGTACAAATTGCCCGTATTGGCAATGAAACTAATCAAGACCGTGAATTTGTACCTCTGGCTAAATTTCCAAATGTGTTAAAGCAAGCGCTTTTGGCCGTTGAAGATCGTAACTTTTATGAACATCACGGGGTATCTGTGTGGTCTATTATGCGTGCCTTATACAGCAATATACGCGCTGGCCGCACGGTACAAGGTGGAAGTACGCTGACACAACAACTTGCAAAAAACTTTTACCTCACTCGAGAGCGCTCAATCATCCGAAAAATAAATGAGGCGTTCATCGCTTTAATCTTAGATTATAGATATAGCAAAGATGAAATTTTGGAAGCCTATCTTAATGAGGTTTATTTGGGTCAAGCCTATAATCAGGGCGTGCATGGAATGGGCTTAGCTTCAGAGTTTTATTTTGCCAAACCTGTTGATGAGTTGGAGTTTGATCAAATTGCACTATTAGTGGCCATGGTTAAAGGGCCTTCGTTTTATAATCCGAGAAGATACCCAGAGCGAACCATGGAGCGTCGAGATTTGGTGCTGCGCTTAATGGCAGAAAACGGCATCATCTCCACCACAGAATATCGCCAGTCACTGGAGCGGAAAATCGAGATACAGCCTCTGAAGGAGAGCTTACTGCAGTCTTACCCAGGTTATCTGGAGCTAGTGAATCGCGAGTTAAAAGAGCTAGTCCCCAGTGACGATATTATTCATGCTGGTGTGCGGATATTTACGTATTTTGAGTTACAAAAACAAAGCGCGATGGAAGAGGCTGTCGTGTCTGGGTTGCCGTATTTGGAGCGCCGTTTTGGTACCTCTGGATTAGAAGTTGCAATGATTTCAGTCAATGCTGAGAAGTCTGGCGTATCAGCATTAGTTGCAGGCAGACAGATGCGGTTTTCTGGTTTTAACCGCGTATTGGACACTAAACGGAGCGTGGGATCATTGGTTAAGCCTGCGATTTATTTGACGGCTTTACAGCAAGATTATAATTTAGGGACATTGATAGAGGATGCGCCTTTACAAGTAACGGATGCTTCAGGTAAAACCTGGTCTCCGGAAAACTTTGATCATAAATTTAGAGGCCAGGTGCCTTTATACGAAGCATTCAGTAAAAGTTTGAATATACCAGCGGTTAATCTAGGACTGGATGTGGGGGTGCATCAAGTTGCACAAACGATGACTGAACTTGGCATACAAAGTGATATTCCAACTTACCCCTCGATGTTATTGGGCGCTGTTGAACTATCAAGCTTCGATGTCGCGCAAATGTATACTACATTGGCTGCCAATGGCCGTTATAGTGCGCTTACCAGTATTTCTGCGATCACGGACTCTGCTGGTAAGACCCTATATAAGCATCATCCTGAGCGTGCGCAACGTTTTGATCCTGTTTCTGTGTATATGACCAAATATGGCCTCAAACGTGTGACAAAGAGTGGCACGGGTAAGCGCTTAAATAAGCATTTCCCCTCGGTACAGCTAGCAGGTAAAACCGGAACAAGTAATGACATGCGAGATAGCTGGTTTACGGGGTTTGACCACAACACGGTTACGGTGACATGGATTGGCCGTGACGATAATAAGCCAGCGAAGTTAACTGGCGGGCGAGGTGCACTTGAGCTCTATATTCGTTATTTGAAGCCGCTCAATCCGCAAGCCATAGTCGATGAACGGCCTGCTGGAGTAAAATGGGCTTTTGTGAATAAGCAAACGGGCAAGCAAGCAGCGCCGCATTGCGGCCCTGCGATACAGCTGCCACTTCGAGCTGAGTTGTTTAATCCAAACCCTAGCTGTCAGTGATGATTAAGTTCTGAACTGACTCATCGCAGACTTTAAGTTGGCAGCCATGCTACTGAGTTGATGTGCATCGTCTTGAGTGGCTTCTGCAGAACCCAAAGTGTGCTCTGCAAGGTCACTGATTTCGCCAGATTCTGAGAGCGCTTGTTGTGTTGCTTGAGTCTGTTGTTGGACAAGCTCTCTAATGACATGCCCCTGTTGATCAATATCCGTCATGCTTTGTTCTGCTGCACTTAATATCTGATTAGTCTGGGTTGCGGCAGTCACCCCTCTTTCCATTTTTTCAACGCTACTTAACATTTTTTGTTGCGTATCATTTGAGGCATTTTGCAATGATTTGATGATGGTATGGATCTCTTCAGTTTGTTGTTGTGTACGTTTTGCTAATGTGCGCACTTCATCAGCTACAACCGCAAACCCTCGGCCTTGTTCACCTGCACGAGCAGCTTCAATTGCCGCGTTGAGCGCAAGTAAATTAGTTTGTTCAGCAATTTCGCTTATCCCTAAACTTACCTTGCTGATGTTTTGGCTATCTTGCGCGAGTTTGTCTAAAGCGAGTCGACTTTCTTCAAATTCGCTTTGTAGCACAGTCATATGTTGCGCCAGTTCTGTGGTATTTAGACTGCCCTGTTTTACCTGCTCAGCAGCGGTACTTGCAAGCTCTGTTGCATGTTGTGCAGAGGTTTCAACAGAGTCTGCGGCACTTGCCATCTCTGACAAAGCTGCATGTATACCAGAGATTTTGATTTGCTGCTGTGCAACATCATGACGTGTATCTTGGCTGATATGACTTAGCTTATCTGTGGCATGGTGTAAGTCGCTGGTGGTGTTGTGCACATCACCAAGAAGCGTTGTAAAAGCATCGAGCACTCGATTATATTGAGCGACGATTTCATTGAGCTCATCACTGCCATGGGAAGTTGCACGAGCTCGCAGATCACCTTGCGCAGCGCGTTGTGCTGATTGTGAAAACTCAGAAATCGTATCTACGACCGCGAAATAAAACCCTAGCATTAAGTAAAGCGCGATGGATAAACTGAGAATAGACGCAGCGGCCACTAAATTACGAATAGTTTGCTCTCTTTCAAGCTTTTCCTGCAACATGGCTTTGAGCGTGGGTAAAGCAACAGTAACTAAATCTTGTGTTTTACGCTGAACATTGCGGTGTGCAGTTGAAAATGCACCGGCTGTCAGTTCAATATCATCGGGGTCGAGTAGCTTGGTTTTAATGGCTTGCTGATAGCTATCTAATGCTGAATTAAGCGCATTAATTTGTGTTGATAGTTGCTGTTTTACAAACTGGCTCTCTAATGCGGCGACCTCTAGCTTGTCGAGCAATTGTGATTTTACGATAGGTAATGCTTTATTGAGGTTGGACAGTGCAATGAAGGAGTCCGGCGTAAATCGTCCGCGACTTATGATCCCATTTGCTTGTTCCGCAATATCGTTGATTTGATACACGACTTTCGGCAGAGACTCGACCAATGAGCGATTTAAATAAGAGCGGCTTAAGTCGTTATCGATGGCCAACTTGGATGCGATAGAAACTTGCTCCAGTGGTGTATTCGACGCTTTTGCATTGACAGAAAAACCACTTTGGTCAAGCAACCTTTGGTTATCTTGTTGTCTGTCATTAATAATATTTTCTAGTAGTTTAGGGTATAGATTAAGCCCTTGCTGCTGCTGTTGGCTAACTTGGATTGAATGAGTCAACGTCGAATTAAGAAAAAACAGACTCAATGCCAGTGGTAAGAGCAAAATGCCAAAAACGAGGCTAATTTTTGTTTTGTATTTTAATTGCGCCATAAATGCAATGGCGGGGCTACATAGTGATCTGAGTCCTGTCATAATTTAAGTCTTTGTTATTGAATCACGAGATAGAGACCTGAGTAATACAAAGAATAGTTCAAAGGAAAAGAAATTTTTTCTTCAAGATGAAAAAAAAGCCCATGAAGGGCTTTTTTATTTAAGCAAGGAGCTTCGCAAAAGCACGATCAGCCGCTGCGATAGTGTTGTTGATGTCTTCTTCGCTGTGCATAGTGCTGACAAAGCCAGCTTCAAATGCGGATGGTGCAAGGTATACACCTTCTTCTAGCATCAAGTGGAAGAAGCGCTTAAATCTATCTAGGTCACATTCAGTCGCCTGTTGGTAGGTATCAACACGCTCGGCGGAAGTGAAAAAGAAGCCAAACATGCCACCGGCGAAGTTAGTCGTCAGTGGAATACCATGCTTATCCGCTGCCGCTTGGAAGCCAGCACATAGCGCTTTGCTTTTAGCTTCTAACGTATCATGTAAGTTTGGCTCAGAAAGTAACTCAAGTGCTTTAAGGCCAGCTGCCATCGCAATGGGGTTACCGGAGAGCGTACCCGCTTGATAAACAGGACCTATTGGTGCGATGTAATCCATGATTTCACGCTTACCACCAAAGGCACCTACTGGCATGCCACCACCGATCACTTTGCCTAAGCAAGTCAGATCTGGATCGATATTGTAATAAGCTTGCGCACCTCCAAGGGCAACACGGAAGCCTGTCATCACTTCATCGAAGATAAGTATTGACTTGTGCTCATCACATACTGCACGAAGGCCTTCTAAAAACCCTTCAACAGGTGGGATACAGTTCATATTGCCTGCAACGGGTTCAACGATAATACACGCGATTTCGTCTTTATATTCTTCAAAAATCGCTTTGACTTCATCCAAATTATTAAATGACACTGTAAGTGTATGTTTTGCAAAGTCAGCAGGAATACCCGGAGAATTTGGTACGCCCATGGTTAGTGCGCCAGAGCCTGCTTTTACCAGTAGAGAGTCGGCATGACCATGGTAGCAGCCTTCGAATTTTAATATCTTATCTCTGCCAGTGAAGCCACGAGCGAGGCGGATCGCACTCATTGTCGCTTCAGTACCTGAGCTCACCATACGAACTTTTTCAATCGACGGCACAAGAGCTTTAACTTTTTCTGCCATTAAAATTTCAGTTTCAGTAGGCGCACCGTAGCTCAGGCCGTTTTCCACAGCTTCTAATACCGCTTGTTTAATTTCTGGGTGGTTGTGGCCAAGGATCATCGGTCCCCAAGAGCCAACATAGTCAATGTAACGATTATTGTCAGCGTCAAAGGTAAATGGACCTTCTGCTTTGGTGATAAATAATGGTGTGCCGCCCACACCATTAAATGCCCTTACTGGCGAGTTAACGCCTCCTGGGATAGAGGTTTGTGCACGCTCAAATAAGTCTTGGCTAATTGTCATAATGTATCCTTTTTGGTTAACTTTGGCGCTTTCTGCTGAACCAAGGTACGTTGGTTTCGTATTGCTGTACTTTGTTTTCTACACCGAGCGTCAGTGCGAAAAGGGCCATACGGATCAAAACACCGTTTTGTACTTGTCTGAAGATTGCCAAGTTATCATTACTATTTAAATCGTTGTCTAGTTCATTCGCATCACTGCGGCTATCTCTAGGGAGTGGGTGCATTAATACTGATTCAGGCTTACAGTGTGCGTCGTAGATTGCTTGGCTTATTCTGAAGCCGCCACGGTACTTGTTTGCTTCTTCTTGAGACGGGAAACGCTCTTCTTGAATACGCGTTTGATAAACGATATCCGCAGCGAGATTCCCCTCCATTTGAGATACAAGCTCGATTTGGTGTCCAGCATTGGAGACCGCATCCAAGACATAATCTGGCATTTGCAAGCCATCTGGCGCAACCATTGAAAACTTAATATTTTTATAGTGACAAAGAAGCTTTGATAGCGAATGCACGGTTCTGCCATACTTTAGATCGCCCACTAACGCGATATGCATACCATCAACAGTACGGTCAAAGCGGCTAAGCTCTCGGTCAATCGTTAATAAATCTAACAGTGCTTGCGTTGGGTGCTCGTTTGGCCCATCACCACCGTTCAAAACAGGTACATCTGAGCCTGTGGCAAATTCAGCCACACTGCCCGCATCTGGGTGGCGCATAGCAACAGCATCCGCATAGGCAGAAATAACACGCGCTGTATCATACAAAGACTCACCCTTAGCCAATGCAGAGCTTTGCATACCTGTGGTTTCTCTTACTAAACCACCTAATAAGTTAAATGCAGTACCAAAACTGACACGGGTACGAGTGCTTGGCTCAAAGAATAAATTTGCCAGTACAGCACCTTCAAGCACTTGAGTACGCTTATGCTTTTTAGCATAAGGTTCCATGCGCTTTGCAACGTCAAAAATTAATTCAATGGCTTCTCTATCGAGTTGATTGACAGAAAGGATGTTTTCACCTTGGAAACTTAGCATGCGGCGATTCCTAATCACAGATTGACAACAGGAGGCGGGGTGCGCTCCTAACCGAGATAACCTTGGCAACGCAGGTTACTGGAACGATATGATAGCATAATTGCGCGCTAACAGGAGAGTATGACGGCAGGATACCGTCATATTTCTATTAAAAAAGTGGCTTTAAGACTGCGAGTAAGATGATAGGTAGCAATAAGAACACAGGGAACTCGTTAAAGAAACGATAAAATCGAGTGCTGCGAATATTTCTGTCGTGTTTGAAGTCGGCGAGGAGCTTGAAACAATACGCATGATAAATATAAAGAATAATCACAAACACGAGTTTATAGTGTAGCCACATGTTGTATTTAAACCACTCTCTACCGTACTCCATGATAGTCAATACACCAAAGACGGTGGTCAAAATTGCAAATGGTGTGACAAAGTAGAGTAGTCTTCGCTCCATAATCTTTAGCATGGCAGAGCAGGCTTTTTCTTCTGTCATGGTGTGATAGATAAATAACCTTGGCAAATAAAAAATGCCGGCGAACCACGCGACCATAAAAAATATGTGCAAAGCTTTATAAATCAGCAAAGCGCTCATAATGCCCCTTATTTTTTTGATTAAAGTAAACTGTTTCTCATGGTGAGGATGTGGCGCAGCTTATCCCAACGCACAACCCCCATTATTTGTAAGCTATCTTTTTGGTTGTAAACATACACTGCGCCAGAGCGCTTATCTTTCAATATTTCGAATGCCTCAGCCAATGTCGCTTGTGTACTGAGCCCTTGTAGTGGCAAATATTTAATCGTTGCGCTGTCATCAGATACCAAGGTTAAATCATACTCTGCCAAACGGTAGCCATTTTCTTCATCGTAAGTGATCAGGGGAGTTTGGCTATCGACTGCACTAAGTGTTGCTTTAATTTGCTCTGGGTCGTTTGAGTACAGCAATTTAAAATCTTCTTCCATCTCTTCCACGATCCCGACTTTTTGCAGGGCTTCTTTGGCAGGAGAAACTTGATAAGGCAAGCCTTGAAAGTCAAGTTGTTGAATGAAAATAGAACGATTACCAAAAACTTGTAACGCGGTCACATAGGCGGTAGAAATCACCAACATTGCAGGTACCACGATTTGCGGATTTGAGGTGAGTTCCATCACGGCTGTTAAAGCCGCTAGTGGGGCATGTAAGGTGGCTGCTAATAGTCCTGCCATGCCAAGTACTCCATAGGTACCAGCGACATTGACTTCTGGTGAAATAAATTGTGCAAAAAAGGCCATGAGGGTGCCCATGATAACACCAAGCCCTATCACCGGTCCTATCAATCCGCCGGGAATACCCAGCCCAATTGCAAACAAGGTGGCAAGTAGCTTTGCAATGAAAATAGTCGTGAGCAATTGCAAATTGTCTGGCGTTTCAACGGCAAGTTTAATGGCGCTCATACCCGAGCCCATGGCCTCAGGCACCATATAGCCAATGAGTCCAGCAATTAAACCAGCAAGTAGCAAACGTGGGAACATACTAATTGGTTTAAAAGTTTTGATAATTAACATCAGGTTTTGATTGAATGCAAAGGCAACAGCACCCAGTGCAAACCCACATATGATTAAGTACGGGTAGTGCCAGAAGCTGAGCATTTCTATTTGAATTAATGAAAGTTCGGAGACATTACCAAATACAAACTGTGTTGCTAAGGCGCCAGTAACGGCTGCCAGCATGATGGGAACAAAGATATGGATTTTGTACTCCCTAAGCACGACTTCCATAACAAAAATAACAGCCGCTAAAGGGGTATTAAATGAGGCGGCAATGCCGGCTGCAACACCACAGCCGGCCAGTGTTCTTGCTGCGTTATGGGGTAAGTGTAAGCGTTCAGTCAAAACGCTTGCACCTGTTGCTCCCATGTGGACAGATGGCCCTTCACGACCCACTGAAAAGCCACAGATAAGTGCGATACCACCGCCAAAAAACTGGTTCACAGAGTTCCAAATTGGCATGTGTCCATAGTGGTGCTTTATGCGGTTTATAACAAAAGGAATACCGAGTCGATAATGCTTAAACCCCGTTAAGTTTGCAAATAGTGCGATAACTAATGCTGCGCCGACGGGAAGCAGTAGCCTTTGGTGTTCTGCTAAAGAGGTAAAGTCATCATGACTTTCAAGAAAGGTAGACTGAACAAACTCTATCATCAAACGGAATAAGATGATTAAAATTGCAGCAATTAATCCTGCGCACACGCCTAGCAGGCAAAGCTGGGCGGAAGTTCGAGGTTGTGCAAGGCGTCGCCTCACTTGATCAAGTGTCATAATTCAATGCTTGAGGTTGAAGTTTCATCAGTATTTTATCAAAAGAATAATACTAAGTCCCTGACATAAATCTAGCTTTATACACTTTTATGACAGTGATTATTCAGTTTGGGTACATACTGGGCGTGCAAGAATTCAGGGACATGACCATACTTGATTAAAATAGTCGGGTATTAGATAATTCCGCTAATTATTGTACAAGGGTCGAATGCACATGTCAGAAGAGTTACCGATTAAGTTTAGCGATGCAGCTGCTGCACGCGTAAAAGAATTGATTTCCGAAGAGGAAAATCCTGAACTAAAGCTTCGTGTATATGTAACTGGTGGAGGATGCTCTGGTTTTCAATATGGATTTACGTTTGACGAAAAGGTAAACCCAGGCGATTTGGAAATCGAAAAAAATGGTGTGGTCATGGTGGTGGACCCAATGAGTATTCAATACTTAATGGATGGTATCGTCGATTACACTGAAGGGTTAGAAGGTGCACGTTTTTTTGTAAACAACCCAAATGCGACGACGACTTGTGGTTGTGGTGCAAGTTTCAGTGTGTAACAACTGAGACGGTTTCAAATCACTGGGAAAAGCCATGCAATAGCATGGCTTTTTTATGCCGGGTTAGTCACATGCATCATTAAGACAAAAAACCCGAGGATAAATGCTGAAAATAAAAGAATATAAACAAAACCGCGTTTTCCTTGCTTAATGGGGACATTATTGATCCGCAAAAAGTAATACCATCCAAAACACAAAATAAGTGGCAATAAAAATAAGATCCGGAACATTTTGAAGCCCTTTTTTTTAAGTTAATTTTAAGATTAGCTGTAAATGCTTATTTTTAAAAGAAAAATAAATTATTTCAAATACTGGTACAAGATATAAAATTTTTGTTAAAGTGTAGTATGTACCCTACATGAAAAAAACGAATATAGTTTTTCAAAAATTTATTAGGTTTTAGCGGTAAGATAGTCTATACCTAATTGGGTACATAGGAACACGCCTGTTGTTGATACAGGAAATGTGCAAGGCCTATAGGGCCTACAGAGGTATTATTTTTTAAAATACAATAGCCAGCCGAGTGAGACGGGCAAATTTCACGAGGCCAGTTGAGATTAATCATCAAGTAGGAGATGTTTATTTATGATGGGTAAAACGGTTTCTTCGGAAGAAAACGGAAAGTTAACAAAATGGTTAAAATCGAAGCGTCATGAGAAAGGTCATACAATGCGTAGCCTTGCTCAAGTTTTAGGGACGCCGCATTCTTTTATCGGAAAGATTGAGAACCAAGAGCGCCGTTTAGATGTGATTGAATTTTTACGCTATTGTGAAGCGTTAGAAGTTGACCCGTATGAAGGCTTATCTTTAATTAACAAAGAAGAGCTATAACCCTTTACGGGATTAAGAATACAAGGTGCAGGGAAATGCACCTTAGTCTTGTTTCTTATAATCAGTCTCTATTGCATAGAGCTTATGTCGGATAAAGTAGAGAAAGACCAAAGATGGGATCACCATCAACGCAGTTATAACAAAGAATACTGCCCAGTTACCCCCTAGCCAGTCATCAATAACGACACCACTGTAACTCGACAATACGGTTCGGCCTAAACTGCCTAATGATGCCAGTAGCGCATAATGCGTTGCACTAAAGGTTCTATCGCAGAGCATAGAAATGAAAGCGACCATGGCAACCAATGACCACGCTTGGGTAAAACCATCAACAACAATGGCCAGAGCATAAAGTGACACTTTTGGCCCAGCAACGGCTATCCAAGAAAAAATCAAGTTAGAGGCAGCCATTGCGACACCACTGATAAACAAACCTTTTACGATGCCGTATTTATGATTAAAAATACTGCCAAGGAAAGCAAATACAATGGTAATAAGCCCGGTGCCGAGCTTTGAGAATTGCGCAATTTGCGTATTTGTAAATCCAATTTCTTTATAAAATACGATGGACATACGCGCCAAAAACGCTTCGCCAATCTTAAATAAAAAGATAAAGGTTAAAAGCGCGAGTGCTGTTTTGACACCATTTTTATTAAAAAAGCTGACAAATGGCGCGACCAGTGTCACTCCAAGCCAAGCGAGTAGCTTATTGGTTTTGGAATGGCCAAGTTGAGAGAGTTTTTCTTCGTATGCTTTTTGTATTTGCGCTTGTGCTGTATCACGGTGAGACTCCGGCTCTTTAGCTACCAATGTCACAATACAGAGTAACGCCATTATCACTGCAAGCAGTATATACACATCTGACCATGATATATTGGGCAGATCGGCTGCAATGAAAGGAATTGCGCCGAGCAAGGCATATCCGCTCCACCAACCTGAGGTTGCCATGGCTGCGGCTGCTGTTGACTTTTCACTTTCTGATTGGGGCAGTACATCAATACGATAACCATCGATAGCAATATCATGTGTTGCAGCAAACAATGCAATTAAAAAGCACAGTAGAGCCGCATAAAACAGACTCGTTTTTAAATCAATAAATGCCAAACATGCGGCACTTGCCGTAATAACGACTTGCCCGAGTAAAATCCAACTCCTGCGCTGACCCAGCATACTACCAAGCACGGGGAGCTTCAGTCTATCGACCAATGGAGACCACAGAAAGTTAATGGTATAGGCGCTAAAAACAATACCAAACAATCCAATTAGACTGCGGCTAAGGCCTTCATCTTTTAGCCACGCAGACATGACTGAGCCAATCAGCACCCAAGGGAAGCCCTGACTCATACCAAATGCAAATACAGTCAGCAGTCGTTTGTCTTTGTAATAACTTAGGTATTGGGAAATACTGGCTGATGTCATCATGGTTTAGTTAAAACTCTTCAGCGGGTAAGATATCGACGCTATGAATGATAACCGCGGTCTTTGGGATAAATGAGTAACCTAACTTTTGATTGTAGCCGGTTTCCACTTGCATGATTTTATCCAATGTTTCATAGCCATCGGTGACATTACCAAATACTGCAAACCCCCAGTCTCTACCTGGATTTAAATGGTCATTGTCATCCATATTAAAGAAGAACTGACGGGTACCCGAATGCGGTTTACTGTCTTGGTAGGCCATCGCGACGGAGTACATTTCATTTTTAAGGCCATTACCACTTTCATTGAAAATGGGTTTGCGCTCGAACATGCCATCATAGTCTTTGTCGTAGCCGCCTCCTTGGATCACAAAATCTTTTTCATTGGCTTCATCACGTTCAACTCGATGAAAAACAGAACCTTTATAGTCACCATTGACAACATAGGTTAAAAAGTTATTGACCGTCAACGGCGCGCGCGAGCGGTCCAGCTCTACGATGATTTTACCCAGTGATGTATTGATCTGAACTTTAGGGAACAGATTGTCTTTTTGGACGAAGCGTCCTTCTTTATTAGCTGCTTGTGCAAAGCTTGCTGTTACAATTATGAAAGCAAAAACCAATATGCGGATCATGTTGACTGCCTCTTATTATTGTTGTGCGATAAAATCAATTAACTCTTTGTCTTTAATTATATGAGTGACAAGTTGTTGTGCGAGCATATTAAGCTGACCTTCCACCTTGGCTTGGTCGTGTTTTAATGAGCCCGATAGCGCGCGAGTCCCTGTGTATGACTTACTAAAAGTACCACTTGGCTTATTGACCGTCACTTTAAATTCAGCTTCGGCATTGCTTTCATGCTTGCTGTATGTTTCAGTCACTTGCGCTAAGAACTTATTTATCTCCAGTGTAATTGTTGTTTTTGCTTCTGAAGTAATGTTTGCGTTATTCGCTACCAAGGCCTGTTTAAATACATTAGAAATAGTGACCGGCAAGTTTGCATCAGGTAAGTAAACAGCAGGCTCTGTATCCAGAACTTTGACGGTGAACTTGGATGTTCTCAGGTCGACAATGTTTACGTTCAAAGGCACATTGAGCTGCACGACTTGGCCAGCAGAATATTCAGGGTTCATGATGACTGACTTTGGGGCTGCTGCGCAACCTGATAACACGGTTAAAATGCCAGCCGTTGCAAGAGAGTAGAATATTTTTGCCATGATTAGCTCCTTTTTATTACGCTTAATACGGTAAACTTTTTATTGTTGCCCAGCACCTTACAATTACCAAAAAGTCGTTGCAACTTATCTAGATAGTCTAGATGCCGGTTGCCTATGATTCTGAGTTCCCCTCCATTTCGCAAGGTATGTTTAGCCTGCAAGAACATCTGCCATGCAATGTGATCTGTGATGGCCTGTGCTTGGTGGAATGGTGGGTTACACAGCACTAAATCCGCACTATTCGGTGCAAAGCCAGTTAAGCAATCATTGTGAATAAATTGGCAGTCAGAGAATCTATCTGGCAAGTTATGTTCGACATTTAATTTTGCACTGGCCACTGCCATCGCAGATTCATCTACAAAGGTGACTTTTGCATTGGGCATACGGTTTAATGTTTGCAGTCCAATCACGCCATTACCACAACCTAAATCAATGATGTTGAGCGCCTTTTTACCTGCAGGTAAATAATTGAAGAAAAACCGTGCACCTATATCTAAGGAATCACGTGAAAAAACATTGGCATGATTGGTGATAGTCATCTCTGTGTTTTCTAATGACCAAGATATTGGAAACTTGCAAGCAACGGGCTTGTTGGTCGTCTTAGAAAAAATGAGCCGAGACTTTTTAACGGCCAAACTGGTTTTTGGTTCGTAAATAAAGTGGTTAAACGACTTTAGTGTCGAGGTATGGATCTCTTTTGCTTTACCTGCGGCAATAACAGGGATGTCTGCGGGTAAGTGACTCAATTTTGCTAACTGGTGCTGTAAATAACCGGCATTTTTAGGTATTTTTAGTATCACTAAATCGATGTCATGGGGCAGCACATCCAAGCTATCTAAAAATGAGATATGGGTATCAGGTAGCTGGTTTTCGCTCAAATTGTATTTACATGCTGCAGTGCTCACAAAAGAGTCGTTGACAAAATGAATGGCAGGGAGCTGATCATCATGTTGGTAAATAACGGACAGTGCGCAACTAAGTGCGCCAAAGCTGTCATTTAACACTAATATTTTTCGCACATCAGAGTAGTCTTCGTTGATGTGTTCAAGTAGATACTCGTCTGCGGCATCCCAAGCCTGTAAACTGCGATTTTTTTGTTCTAGAGGAAATCGATGTAAAGTAAATGGGCGATTAGCCAATACCGCGTCGGTTGTCATAGGTCTATATTTTTCACTAACAATGTGAGTGCATAATATCATGTCACAGCTGAACAAAGAATGTTTGCCTGAAGGCTTTACGTATTTTCCACAGGTTATCTCTTTTGATAAAAGCTTGGCCTTATACGAGCACTTAACCACGAGTTTGCCTTGGCAACAGCCAAAAATTCAGGTCTATGGTAAATATCATCTTATTCCGAGGTTACAGTGTTTCGTTGCCGACCCGAGTGTGCATTATGGTTACTCAGGTAAGTCATTGGATAATGTTCCGTGGCTACCCGCATTGGCTGCGATGCGCCAGCGTTTAAAAAACCAATATGATAACGATTTTAATGCACTGCTGGTTAATTGGTATCGTGATGGCATGGATACCATGGGTTGGCATAGTGACGATGAAAAAGAGTTGGGCAATAAGCCATTAATAGCCTCGGTATCTTTGGGTGCTCCAAGAATGTTCAAAATACGTCATCGACAAACACGCAAAGTCACTTCTTTTGTGCTTGAAACGGGCAGCTTGTTGATTATGTCTGGAGACAGTCAGCACGATTATGAGCACAGTCTACCCAAACAAACAAAAGTCAAGCAGGGACGAATTAATCTGACATTTAGAACGGTTGGTTAATCCTAGTTTAGGGCGTATAGTATGTGATGTTTAACAATATGATAGTAAAGAGTATGCCCATGTCTATGCAGCAACAAATACACACCAAACTCAGTGACGCAATTGATTGCACGCACCTTGAGGTGATCAATGAAAGCCATATGCACAGTCGCGGGAGTGATTCACACTTTAAAGTGATTGTTGTCAGTGAAGAGTTTTCTGGTTTACGTTTATTGCCTCGTCACAGACGCATAAATGAGGTACTGAAGTCTGAATTAGCCAATGATATTCATGCTCTGGCTATTCATGCCCATACACCTGAAGAATTTAGTGAGCAGTCTGGGCAAGTACCAGCGTCACCAAACTGTTTAGGTGGGTCAAAGTTCGACTAACATCTGATCAGACCTGTATTTAGGTCATCAGAGATTACACTATACGCAATTTTTCTGGCACCATCTTTCTAACCCCTCAGTTGTTTGTGGTAAATGATGGGCCTAAATACTTGAGACAAATTCAAAATTTAGTAGGAAATATAATGGTAATTAAGCCGAAGATCCGTGGTTTTATCTGTACAAATGCTCATCCAGCAGGTTGTGCTGCACATGTTGAAGAGCAAATCGCTTATGTTAAGCAACAGGGCGAGTTAAAAGATGGTCCAAAAAATGTACTTGTGATCGGTGCTTCTACTGGCTATGGTCTAGCGTCTCGTATTACTGCGGCATTTGGTTCTGGTGCTAAAACACTGGGTATCTTTTTTGAGAAAGAAGGTACAGAGAAAAAAACAGCGTCTGCTGGTTGGTACAACACAGCAGCTTTCCAAAACGCAGCTGATAAAGCAGGCCTTTGGTCTAAAAACATTAATGGCGATGCGTTTTCAACTGAACTAAAAGAAAAAGCCATTGAAGCGATTAAAGCGGATATGGGCAAAGTTGATTTAATTATTTATAGCCTAGCTTCGCCACGTCGTACTGATCCTAAAACAGGTGAAACACACAGTTCAGTACTTAAGCCAATTGGCGAAGCAATTACAACTAAAAACTTAAACACGTCTAAGCGCGTTATCGATGAAGTGAGTGTTGAAGCGGCCAATGAAGAAGAAATCGCTAACACTGTTAAAGTGATGGGCGGCGAAGACTGGGAACTTTGGTTAGACGCGCTTAAACAAGCAGATGTGCTAGCAGATAATTTTAAGACGACAGCTTATACTTATATCGGTAAAGAGCTAACATGGCCAATTTATGGTCATGCAACAATCGGTAAAGCGAAAGAAGATTTAGATAGAGCTGCAGCGGCAATTAAAGCATCTACAGCTGCGCTAAATGGTGAAGCTTATGTGTCTTCTCTAAATGCAGTTGTGACACAAGCGAGTTCTGCAATTCCAATCATGCCCCTTTATATCTCAGCTTTATTTAAAGTAACTAAAGAAGATGGTACATATGAAGGGACTATTGAGCAGATCCATGGTCTGTTTAATGAAAGTCTGTACAGTGATAGCCCGCGTTTTGATGACGGTGGTCACCTGTTCCAAAACTACAAAGAGCTAGAAGAGGGTGTGCAAGCACGTATTCAGCATATTTGGGACACAGTAGATACGGATACGATTGATGCATTAACTGACTATGAAGGTTATCACAACGAGTTCCTAAAATTATTTGGTTTTGGTGTTGATGGTGTCGATTATGACGCTGATGTGAATACTATTGCTGAAATCAATAATTTAGTTTAATTATTGAACGGGTGGTGAAGCACATTTGCTGCACCACCTTATATTTACCCCACTAAACACACCTATCTTTTTCTCATTCAATACCACTTTGGTCTATATTGAATTAATCGCAATTAGCTGAACTGAGCTAAAACCATTGTTAAGTCGTATTAATTTGATAATTCTACTCGCATAGTCAGGGCGATTAATGTTAAAATTGCGGAAATATGTGAGGACTATATATCACGACGCTTGTTTTTGGTTGATTTGACTTTTGTCAAGTCTCTTTTGATTAGGCGAGTTCTTTGATACTGAAAACACGATGAGATAGCGGCCGTGATAACTAAAGATTTTTCAATTTCTTTCCGTTAATGTAATGCAAGTGCGTATGATCAACATAAAAAAAGGTCTGGACTTACCCATAGAGGGCGCACCACAGCAAGCTATTCATGATGGCGCTGCCATCAAACGCGTAGCTGTGCTTGGTGAAGAGTTTATTGGTATGCGTCCAACCATGCATGTTCGCGTGGATGACCAAGTCAAAAAAGGCCAAATTCTTTTTGAAGACAAAAAGAATCCTGGCGTCAAGTTTACTGCGCCAGCCTCTGGTGTAGTTAAAGAAATCAACCGTGGTGCTAAGCG
This sequence comes from Pseudoalteromonas luteoviolacea CPMOR-1, assembly GCF_001625685.1. GTDB lineage: Bacteria > Pseudomonadota > Gammaproteobacteria > Enterobacterales > Alteromonadaceae > Pseudoalteromonas > Pseudoalteromonas luteoviolacea_K. The sequence goes on from NZ_AUYC01000039.1 coordinate 118,174, forward strand.
TGTTCTTCAGTCTGTTGTGATTGAAGTACAAGGCAATGAGCAAATCACTTTCGACAAGGTCGCAGCTGCTGATTTAAGCAACTTAGATCGTGAGAAAGTTAAAGAATTGCTTATTGAATCTGGTCAATGGCCAGCGCTACGTGCACGTCCATTTAGCCGTGTTGCTGTTCCAAGCGCAACGCCGAGCTCAATCTTCGTGACAGCCATAGATACTAACCCATTAGCCGCAGATCCTGCAGTGATCATTGCTGAAAACGTTGAAGCGTTTGAAGCGGGTCTTGCTGTGGTTTCACGTCTAACTGATGGCAAAGTATTTGTGTGTAAGCAGTCTGGTAGTAAAGTACCAAGCTCTTCGCTATCGCAAGTAGAAGTACATGAGTTCGCGGGTGTTCACCCAGCTGGCTTAGTGGGTACTCATATCCATCATCTAGATGCAGTTAGTGCAGACAAGCAAGTTTGGCACTTAGGTTACCAGGACGTTATCGCGTTTGGTAAGCTGTTCCTAACTGGCGAGATCTACACTGATCGAGTTGTTTCTTTGGCAGGTCCTCGCGTAAAGAATCCTCGTTTAGTTAAAACTCAAGTTGGTGCGTCGTTAACAGATTTAGTATCTGGTGAACTTGAAGACGGTGATAACCGAGTCATTTCTGGCTCTGTGTTAGCTGGTAAAACAGCAGCCGGCCCTCATGGTTTCCTAGGTCGTTACCACGTACAGGTTTCAGTTCTTCTTGAAGGTCGTGAGAAAGAGCTATTTGGTTGGATTGCGCCAGGTAGTAAAAAATTCTCTGTGACACGTACATTTATTTCACACTTAGCACCTAGCCGTTTGTTCAAGTTTACAACGTCTACTGGTGGTTCTAAGCGTGCAATGGTGCCAATCGGCAACTATGAGCGTGTTATGCCTCTGGATATCCTACCAACGCTATTACTTCGTGATCTGATCGCAGGCGATCTAGATAGCGCTATCTCTTTAGGTGCGCTTGAGCTTGACGAAGAAGATTTAGCATTGTGTACCTTCGTATGTCCAGGCAAGTATGACTATGGCTTAATCCTACGTGATTGCCTGACTACTATCGAGAAGGAAGGTTAAAAATGGCCTTAAAGAAATTTTTAGAAGACATTGAACCTCACTTTGAACCAGGTGGAAAGCACGAGAAGTGGTATGCGCTTTATGAAGCTATCGCGACGGTTTTCTATACTCCTGGTTACGTAAACAAAGGCGGCACGCACGTGCGTGATAACATCGACCTGAAACGTATCATGATTTTGGTATGGATGGCGACGTTCCCGGCTATGTTCTTTGGTATGTTCAACATCGGTCACCAAGCGGCATTAGCGATTGGTAGTGGTTTTGACATTGCATCTACTTGGCAAGCTGGTATTTTCCAAGCGCTAGGTGGTGAGCTGACAGCAGATTCTGGCTGGGCAGCGAAAATGTTCTATGGTGCGTGTTTCTTCTTACCTATTTACGGTACGGTGTTTATCGTAGGTGGTTTCTGGGAAGTATTATTCGCATCAGTGCGTAAGCACGAAGTAAACGAAGGTTTCTTCGTAACTTCAGTATTATTTGCATTGATCCTGCCTGCAACCATTCCTTTATGGCAAGTTGCACTAGGTATCACGTTTGGTGTTGTGGTAGCTAAAGAAGTATTCGGTGGTACAGGCCGTAACTTCCTTAACCCTGCACTTGCTGGTCGTGCGTTCCTTTTCTTCGCATACCCAGGTGATATCTCAGGTGACACAGTATGGACAGCAGTAGATTCATTCTCTGGTGCTACATACCTAGGTCAAGCAGCGATCGGTTCATTAGATTACAACAACATGCAGTTGTGGTGGGATGCATTCTACGGCTTTATCCAAGGTTCAATGGGTGAGACGTCGACGCTAGCACTGGCAATTGGTGGTTTGTTCTTGATGTATGTTCGTATCGCGTCATGGCGCATCGTACTAGGTACATTCCTAGGTATGGTTGTGATGTCTACGCTACTGAACATGATCGGTTCTGACACGAACGCGACATTTGCTATGCCTTGGCATTGGCACTTAGTGCTTGGTGGTTTTGCATTTGGTATGTTCTTTATGGCGACTGACCCAGTTTCTGCGTCTTTCACTGATAAAGGTAAATGGGCATACGGTGCATTAATTGGTGTTATGGTAGTGCTTATCCGTGTTGTTAACCCGGCATACCCAGAAGGTATGATGTTAGCAATCCTATTCGCTAACCTATTCGCACCGCTATTCGACCACCTTGTAGTGCAGTCAAATGTGAAGAGGAGATTGGCACGTGTCTAGTAACAATGAAACTATCGGCAAAACGTTAGGCGTTGTTGTTGGTTTATGTTTAGTGTGTGCAATCGTCGTATCTTTTGCGGCAGTTCAATTGCGCCCTCTACAACAGGCAAACAAAATTGAAGACGTTCAGCGTAACATTCTAGCAGCAGCTGGTTTTAAAGACGTTGAGAACGTTTCACAAAAGTACAGCCAAGTTATCGATGCACGCGTTGTTGACTTAAAGTCAGGTGAGTTTGTTGACACAGATCCTAACTCGTTCGATTTCACAATGACTAAGTTCGATGCAGAGCGCAGCTTCGCAGTGCCAAAAGAAGATGACCTTGCTGGTATTCTTCGTATGACGCACGAATCGCCTGTATACCTTGCTAAAGATAGCAACGGTCAGGTTGAGTCTGTGATCCTGCCTGTCCAAGGTTACGGCCTATGGGGCATCATGTACGGTTTTATCGCACTAGACCTTGATACGAAAACGATTAAAGCAATCAATTTCTATCAGCACAACGAGACTGCGGGTCTTGGTGGCGAAATCCAGAATCCTAAGTGGACAGCTACTTGGGAAGGCAAGCAACTACCTGTTGATATCGTAAAAGGCACAGCTGGCAACGATATTCACAAAGTTGATGGTCTATCTGGCGCAACACTAACTTCGAACGGTGTTGATAACACATTCAAGTTCTGGACAGGCGACAAAGCGTTTGGTCCATTCCTAGCGAAAGTACGTGAAGGGGCATTGAACTAATGGCTAATGCAAAAGAAATGAAGGAAGTCTTGTTAGGACCAGTCTTCGCAAACAACCCAATTGCTCTGCAAGTACTGGGCATTTGTTCTGCGCTAGCGGTTACTTCAAGCCTTAAAAATGCACTTATCATGTCACTTGCTTTGACTGTGGTAACTGCGTTCTCAAGCTTATTTATCTCGTTGATCCGTAACCACATTCCGTCAAGTGTACGTATCATCGTTCAAATGACGATTATCGCATCATTGGTAATCGTTGTTGACCAAACACTTCAAGCATTTGTCTATGCTACGGCTAAAGAACTAACGGTATTCGTTGGTCTGATCATTACTAACTGTATCGTAATGGGTCGTGCAGAAGCATATGCAATGAAGTCGCCACCGCTTATGTCTTTCTTAGACGGTATCGGTAACGGTCTTGGTTACTCAGTAGTTCTAATTACAATTGGCTTTGTACGTGAACTATTCGGTGCAGGTGCACTATTTGGTGTTGAAATTCTTCCACTTGTTGCTGACGGTGGTTGGTACCAGCCAATGGGTCTATTAATTATGCCATTCAGTTCATTCTTCTTAGTTGGTTTCTTCATTTGGGTACTTCGTACTTATAAGAAAGACCAAGTAGAAGCGAAGGCATAAGGGGAGAAAGATGGAACATTATCTTAGCTTATTTGTAAAAGCTGTTTTCATTGAAAACTTAGCGCTATCTTTCTTCTTAGGTATGTGTACATTCCTTGCGGTATCTAAGAAAGTAACTACCTCGTTTGGTCTTGGTGTTGCTGTTATCTTCGTACTAGGTGTAGCTGTACCGGTAAACAACATCGTTTATCACGCAGTATTAGCACCAGGTGCACTAGAGTGGCTTGGTTTCCCAGAGGCTGACTTAAGCTTCTTGAAATTCTTGACTTTCATCGGTGTAATTGCAGCACTGGTACAGATCCTTGAAATGACTTTGGACAAGTTCTTCCCAGCGCTATACAACGCACTTGGTATTTTCTTGCCACTGATCACAGTAAACTGTGCGATTTTCGGTGCGGTAGCATTCATGGTTGAGCGTAACTACAACCTAGCAGAGTCAGTCGTATTCGGCGTAGGTTCTGGTGTGGGTTGGGCGCTTGCAATTGTATTGCTAGCAGGTCTTCGTGAGAAGATGAAGTATGCTGATATCCCTGACGGTCTTCGTGGTTTAGGTATTACCTTCATCACTGTAGGTCTTATGGGCTTTGGCTTCTTGTCATTCTCTGGTATTTCACTTTAATTAGCGAGGAAACTATACGATGGAAACTATTGTATTAGGTGTAAGTATGTTCATCGCTATCGTTGTGATTTTGGTGCTAGTCATCATCGCAGCGAAATCGAAGCTTGTACCAAGCGGTGACATCACAATCGGCATCAATGGCGATGCAGATAAAGCAATTACTTCAGCACCAGGTGGTAAGCTACTAGGCTCACTAGCTGATGCAGGTATCTTCATTTCATCAGCATGTGGTGGTGGTGGTTCTTGTGGCCAGTGTCGCGTACATGTTCATTCTGGTGGTGGTGATATCCTTCCAACTGAGCTTGACCACATTACTAAAGGTGAAGCACGCGAAGGTTGTCGTCTAGCGTGTCAGGTTGCAGTTAAAACTGACATGGAAATCGAAGTAGAAGAGTCTATCTTCGGTGTTAAAAAGTGGGAATGTACAGTTATCTCTAACGATAACAAAGCGACATTCATCAAAGAGCTTAAGCTTGGTATCCCTGAAGGTGAGGTTGTACCTTTCCGTGCGGGTGGTTATATCCAGATTGAAGCGCCAGCTCACCACGTTAAATACGCTGACTTCGATATTCCTGACGAGTATCGTGGCGACTGGGAGCGTTTCGGCTTCTTTAACCTTGAGTCTAAGGTTGATGACGAAACAATCCGTGCATACTCAATGGCGAACTACCCAGAAGAGTTTGGCATCATCATGCTTAACGTACGTATTGCGACTCCGCCGCCAAATAACCTAAGCCTACCTTGTGGTAAGATGTCATCGTACATCTGGTCACTAAAAGAAGGTGATAAAGTCACTATCTCTGGTCCATTCGGTGAATTCTTCGCGAAAGAAACTGATGCAGAAATGGTATTCGTTGGTGGTGGTGCAGGTATGGCACCAATGCGTTCACACATCTTCGACCAGCTTAAGCGTCTTAACTCAGACCGTAAGATGTCTTTCTGGTACGGTGCACGTTCTAAGCGTGAGATGTTCTACGTAGAAGACTTTGACGGCCTAGCAGCTGACAACGAAAACTTTGAATGGCACGTAGCACTTTCAGATCCTCAACCAGAGGATAACTGGGAAGGTTACACAGGCTTCATCCACAACGTATTACTAGAAAACTATCTGAAGGACCACGAAGCGCCTGAAGATTGTGAGTTCTACATGTGTGGTCCACCGATGATGAACGCGGCTGTTATCAACATGCTGAAAGATCTAGGTGTTGAAGACGAAAACATCCTACTTGATGACTTCGGTGGTTAATTAGGAACTTAGATATGATGATAAATCGTATTTAATAAGATTAAACCCCTAGGGCATTCCCTAGGGGTTTTTTTATATGCTTTAAGGACTAAAAAGTAGATGCAAAAACTCAGCTATTTATTCTCTGTTATTTTTTTGATGTTTTTTTTGTCCGCTTGTGGACAACAGCAAACTCAACAAAAGCCGGTTGAAATTAACGGCAAAACCATGGGAACTACCTATAACATTAAAGTATTTCCTGGTCCGGTGAGCTTAGAAGCGCAGCGTTTTAAGCAAGAAGTGGATGAAGCGCTTGTGGCAGTTAACCAATCCATGTCTACCTACATCCCCGACTCAGAAATCAATCGCTTTAATCGCCTTGAGGCTAATATAGTAATGCCGATTAGTGGCGATTTTCGTGCCGTGATCGCAGAGTCTATTCGCTTAGGTGAGTCGACTAAAACCTTAGATGTGACTATGGGACCACTGATTGATTTATGGGGTTTTGGACCAGATAAAAGACCGACCAAAAGACCTTCGCAATCTGACATTGACGCCATGCAGGCAAATATCGGTGTAAATAAATTAACACTGACAGACGAAGGGCTGGCGAAATCTCTGCCACATCTTGAATTATCTTTTTCAGCGACCGCGAAAGGTTATGGAATCGATAAAGTTGCAAAGTTGATTGAGAAAAAAGGCTTATCTAATTATATGGTAGAGATTGGCGGAGAACTTCGTATCTCTGGTAATAAGCCTGATGGTTCACCTTGGCGAATAGCGATTGAAAAACCAGATGCACCAGCAGGGCAGCGTCAAATACACCGTGTTGTGGAGCCTGGTAATAATGCCATTGCTACGTCAGGGGACTATCGTATTTTTTACGAAATGGATGGCGAGGTATTCACGCACCTAATTGACCCAGGTACAGGCAGGCCGGTTCGTCATGATCTGGTGTCTGTGACGGTGTTACACCCTTCAGCAATGACAGCTGATGGTTTGGCAACGGCGCTTACCGTGATGGGTACGCAACGAGCAAGGGCTTATGCTGAAGAGCATAATCTACCCGTGTACTTGATCAGTAAGACAGACGCTGGCCTAGAGACATTCTCAAGCACTGCGTTTAAGCCGTATTTAGATGTAAAAAAGTAATCAGTGGATTCGGTTAAATATCATTGCTTTTAGTGTGGTAAATTCATTCAACTTTGACGGATTTAGATATATAATATTGTCAATACACCGTCAGTTGCTTGGAACTTGACCAAGCTAGTTTATTGAGGGGCCTTTGCCTATGTCACTATTTATTCTTACCTTTGGGTTACTTATCTTGATCGCTGCAGCTATGGCTGTGGGTGTAATCGTTCAGAAAAAATCAATGGCAAGTAGCTGTGGTGGTTTAGGCTCAATGGGTATCGATAAAATCTGTGATTGTGATGACCCATGTGACAAACGCAAAAAGCGTCTAGCCAAAGAGCAATCTTGGCGCGAAAACCAAATTCTATAATTAGATAAAAACGCAGGCTAGCCTGCGTTTTTATTATCTCCAAGTATATGCTGCAAACTCTTTACTTTGTTCGTCATACTGAAACTACCTTATCAGGTACGTTATTAGGTCAAACCGATCCTCCTTTAACCGAACAAAGTCAAAATCAATTACTAAAAATATTACACGGTTTACCTAGACCTAATCGAGTGCTGAGCTCGCCAAGACTGCGATGTCAGGTTGTAGCAAAAGCATTTTCAGAAAAGCTGGATGTAGAGTTTACAGTCGTCAATGCACTACAAGAAATGCATTTTGGCGAGTGGGATGGTAAAAGCTATGAGTGGCTTTGGCAGCATACTCGCTCCCCGAGTGTTGGCGACTTTTGGCAAAACCCTTGGGCAGTGACGCCGCCTGAAGGAGAGAATATGGCCTGTTTTAATTCGCGAATCAAAGCCTGGTGGCGCACCTTCACATCTCAAAGTAGTGATGACACAATCATCATTGTAACCCATGGAGGGGTTATGAAGCAGCTTCTGGCACACTGGCTAGCTTTACCTGATGGCGCTATCAATCATTTAAATTGTTTTGAAGTTGGATACGGGAAGGTCATTCAGGTGTCTGTTTTCTATGATGAGCAAGGTAAAGCATGGCCGAAAGTTGTGTTTTAGCCATCTAGACTTCATAATACATAAAATTTTTTCGACATTACTTGGGAATGAGGTGAAATCCCTCAGCTGTCCCCGCAACTGTAAAAAATGATTGCACCACTAATCATTTATAGCCAGATACCAAGGTTGAGATAAAGACTTAAGCGGGCGCACTTGGGTCATGTCATGTTACCAAGTCTTGTGTAATGATATATCGGTAATTTGGTATGCGTCCCATCTAGAGGAATTATGGCGGCAACACCAATATCAGTCGATAGCTTACATCTAGTTATCAATAATAAATCTATTTTATCTAACATCAGCTTCTCCGTTGAAGAGGGGCAGTTTATAGGTTTGATCGGGCCTAATGGCGCTGGTAAGTCATCTTTACTGAGGTGTCTATACCGTTTCCAGAGTCCAACATCTGGCGTGATCTGTATAAACGGTAAAGATGTAAGTGAGTATGATCGCCAAAGCTATGCTCGTAAAGTCGCTGCTGTGCTTCAGGAGATCCCAAGTCAATTTAATCTTGCCGTTTTTGATGTCGTTGCTATGGGGCTCACACCCCATAAAAGCTTATTTTCTAGCGTTTCGCTGCGTGATAGACAGGCCATCCACGAAGCGCTATCAAAGGTTGGATTAACTCATAAACAAAAGCAATCTTATGAGTCTTTATCTGGGGGCGAAAAACAACGGGTGATGATAGCAAGAGCCATTGTGCAGCGCCCGAGTTTACTTCTAATGGATGAACCTACCAGTCATTTAGATGTTAAGTATCAAATCGAAATTATGGCGTTAGCTAAGTCATTGGGGATCACTGTAGTTGCTTCTTTCCATGACTTAAACTTGGCTGCAGCCTTATGTGATGCCATGTTAGTTTTAAATCATGGTGAGCTTGTTGCTCATGGCACGCCCAAAGAGGTGGTGAGTGAATCCATGTTATCACATGTTTTTGGCGTCAAAGCCGACGTGACCCTCCAAACATGTCCTGCGAGTGAACAAGAGATCCCACATATTCGTTATCAGTATCACTTATCGAGTGAAGGGGCGTTGTCCTCGAGGGGACGAGCATGAGATTAGCTGCAAGCAGTGCATTGTTACTCGCATGTTTATTTAGCTTTGTGTGTGCTTTAAGCATTGGGGCTGTGCAAGTAGACTTTTACGATGTTTGGTTGGCTTTATGGTCATATGACAACTCGCAATTAGCACAAAAAATTGTTATCGAGCTGAGGTTACCGCGCACCGTACTTGCATTTTTGGCCGGGGCAGGGCTTGCGACAGCAGGACTTATTTTACAAACAGTGACGCGTAACCCCCTAGCTGATCCATATTTATTTGGCATTTCTTCGGGGGCGTCTTTTGGTGTGGTGTTGCTATTGACTTTATTCGGTGTGCAAAGCGCTTTGGCGATGTCTGGTGCAGCTTTGCTTGGCAGCATAGGAGCCATGAGCTTATTGCTCCTTATAGCGTATCATAAAGGCACCGCGCAAATCGAAAATATGTTGCTGGCGGGTGTTGCACTGTCTTTTTTATTTAATGCGTTTACGAGCTTGCTCTTATATTGGAGTGATCCACAAGCGGTTACCGCCATTATCTTTTGGAGTTTAGGTAGTTTTAGTCGTGCCGATTGGATGTGGATGTGGCTCCCCGCTATTGTGGTGTTAGGTGGGATTGTGACAGTCGTGTGTTTTAGGCGGCATCTAAATGCGTTGCTCTTGGGCGATGAAAGTGCAGTGACCTTAGGCGTTAATGTACACAGGTTGCGCTTGGGCATGTTACTAGTGAGCTCCTTGATCACAGCTGTGTTAGTCGCCGCATGCGGCGGTGTCGGTTTTGTTGGCTTAATGATCCCACACATAGTGCGATTTTTTATCTCTCAAGCACGTGTATTAGGCATGTTAGTCACTGCTTTAAGTGGTGGATTATTGATGCTGTGGGTGGATGTGTTAGCCCGAATAATCATAGAAAACCAAGAGTTACCTATTGGTGTGATTACTGCGGCCATAGGTAGCGTCTTTTTCTTATCTTTACTTATGTTTCGCAAGCGAGCGGCAAGTATTTAACAGAGGCACGTATGATCCCTGCTTTAAATTTAACACACAGTGATTTTGTTCAGCAAAAACTAGATTTAAAAACAAAACCTCAAGGCTCCTTGGGTAAGTTAGAGGCACTGGCAAAGCAGCTGGTGTTGATATACGCACAAGGCATGTCGAAAGAGGTCATTACTGCGCAGCAGTTTAACATTGCAAACCCATCGCTCAGTATTTTTGCAGGCGATCATGGTATCGCCACTGAAGGCGTCTCTATTGCGCCGAGTGAAGTCACCGGCCAAATGGTGGCTAATTTTGCTGATGGCGGTGCTGCGATTTGCGTATTAGCCCGTCAGTTGGGCTGGCGTCTGAATATAGTGGATTGCGGTATTCTTAAGTCTGTCCAAAGCAGTCATGTGATTGACAACAGGCTTGGGGCAACGACTGCACCTTTTCATTTGCAACCGGCGATGAGTGAGGCTCAGTTAGCGCAAAGCTTTGATAATGCCAAACAGCTTGTTGCAGCAGAGTTGCACGTGGGTTGTAATTTATTTGCGTTTGGTGAAATGGGGATAGGGAATACCACGTCTGCTGCCGCCATTTTTTCTGCGCTGTGTAACTTATCACCGAAGGAAACTGTCGGGCAGGGCACTGGCGTAAGCCAAGATATTGTTGCTAAAAAACAGCTGCTGATAGAGCAGGCGCTTGACCTTCATCAGTTGGACTGCAACGACCCAAAACAGATTTTACAATGCGTTGGCGGATTTGAAATTGCCCATATGGTTGGTGCTATGCTCGCCGTCGCGGAGGCGCAAAAACCAATTTTAGTGGATGGTTTTATTGCGACAGCTGCGGCTATGTTGGTCATTTCGATGGCGCCCAATGCGAAGCAATATATGGTGTTTGCGCATTGTTCTAACGAACAAGGGCATAAGAAGATGCTAGAGTGGCTAAATGTAGAGCCATTACTGCAGTTAGATATGCGCTTAGGAGAAGGAAGCGGTGCAGCATTAGCACTGCCTATCATTCAAAGTGCATTAGCGATTTATAACGATATGGCGAGCTTTTCTCAGGCGCAAGTAACCCAGGTTGTTGGCTGATATGACACAGTGGTCTTTATTTAAATTGGCCGTGATATTTTTAACTCGGGTCCCGATTAAATTAACGGCGTCTGTTACGGATGCCGATATAAATCAGTCTAGTCGTTACTTTGCCTGTGTGGGTGTTTGCATCGGCTTGGTGATGGTACTCCTCCTGTGGGCTTTGTCGCTTGTATTACCAATGAGTGTGGCGATTTTATTTACTATCGGGGCTAGCTTATTGCTCACAGGCGCATTCCATGAAGATGGGTTTGCAGATGTGTGGGATGGATTTGGCGGCGGCTGGAGTCAGCAGCAGAAGCTGGACATCATGAAGGACAGTCGCTTGGGCACCTATGGAAGTGTAGCGCTACTTATCTTAATGCTGAGTAAATTTCACCTGATGCTTGCTCTTAGCAGCAACCTATCCGCACTGTTATGGGGAGTTGTGCTTGCGCAGTCATTGAGCCGCCTAAACGCGACCAGTTTGATTGGCAAGTTGCCTTATGTACAGTTAGATACACAGAGTAAAGTAAAGCCTGTGGCAAAAAGCCTACAATTATCCTGCCGTACAGCTTTATATCTAACAGGCATTGCCGTGCTAGCTGCTGCTTGTGTCTACTCAGTGCTCACGTTATGGCAAGTGATTGCTTTAATCGTCACTTTATGGCTCACCCGCCTTGTGTGCCAGTATTGGTTTAAAACACAGCTGGGCGGTTACACTGGAGATTGCTTGGGCGCAGCGCAGCAAATCTCAGAATTAATGATTTATATCTTTTTGGTTGTAAGCCTTATATGACTAAGCATGTTGAACTAATTTTGGGTGGTGCACGCTCGGGGAAGAGCGCGCTTGCCGAGCAAAGAGCACAAAGCTGGTTGGAGAGTGGCTTAGTCAAAGAGCTTATCTATGTGGCAACTGCGCAAAGTAAAGATGAGGAGATGGCTGAGCGCATTGCACACCATCGAGCCTCAAGGCTTTCTTGCTGGAAAGTGATTGAATGTCCATGGCATATTGCCCCGCTTATTGCCTCGTTGTCACCGTCCCAATGCGTGCTAGTTGATTGCTTAACATTATGGCTGACTTATGGATTGTGTGAAGTTGAATTCCCAGAGTACGAAAAACAAAAATCTCAATTGCTCACAGCACTTCAAGATACGAAAGGCAAGGTCATACTAGTGAGCAACGAAGTGGGCCATGGCATTGTTCCTCTCGGGGCGCTGAGTCGTCAATTTGTAGATGAGTCAGGTCGTTTGCATCAACACATTGCAGCAGTGGCAGATCATGTGGATTTTGTCATGGCAGGTTTAACATTAAATTTAAAAAGTGGACAAAAATGAAGACATTGATGGTACAGGGCACCACTTCAGATGCAGGTAAGAGCACGTTAGTTGCAGGCCTGTGTCGTGTAGCGGCCAGGAAGGGACTTAAAGTTGCCCCTTTCAAGCCACAAAATATGGCGCTTAATAGCGCCGTAACGCCCTGTGGTGGAGAGATTGGTCGTGCACAGGCCTTGCAAGCGATGGCGGCAAAGGTGCCACTCAGTGTTGATTTTAACCCTATCTTGCTCAAACCAAATTCCGATACGGGCGCACAAGTGATTGTGCATGGCCAAGCACTGACCAATATGGAAGCGGGCAAGTACCATGATTATAAAGCGGTTGCGATGCAGGCTGTGATTGAGTCCCATGAGCGCTTAGGACAAATATATCAATATTGCATGGTGGAGGGCGCAGGGAGTCCCGCTGAAATCAATTTGCGAGAAAACGACATTGCCAATATGGGGTTTGCCTGTAAAGTCGAATGCCCGGTGATTATAATTGCTGATATTGATAAAGGCGGTGTATTTGCCCACCTTGTTGGGACGCTTGCCTTGCTAAGTGAACAGGAGCAGGCCTTAGTACAAGGCTTTGTGATCAACCGGTTTCGTGGTGATATTGGTTTATTGCAATCTGGTTTAGATTGGTTAGAGAACTACACGGGCAAGCCCGTATTAGGCGTTTTGCCTTACTTACATGATTTGGCATTGGATGCGGAAGACGCAATTACCATCGAGAATCGCACCGACGATGCAATGATACGTGTTGCTGTTTTACTGTTACCTCACATTTCCAATCATACCGATTTTGACAGTTTGAGATTAAATGAAAAAGTGGATTTAAGATATGTGCGTCATGGTGAGAAAATTGGCAGTGTTGATCTGATCATTATTCCGGGCAGTAAAAATGTCATCAATGATTTGGCCTTTTTACTCAGCGAAGGCTGGGATAAAGAAATCTATCGGCACATTAGGTATCAAGGCAAGGTGTTGGGTATTTGTGGTGGATTGCAAATGCTCGGGCAAGAAATTACAGATCCGTTGAATATAGAATCAACTCAAACTCGTACTAATGCACTCGGTTTGGCGGCACTAACTACAGAGCTTGGTGAAAAAAAGCAGCTAACCAATGTGTCTGGGCACTGCTTATTAAATGGCACAGCAGTCGCCATTTCCGGGTATGAAATTCACTGTGGTCAAAGTCGTGGGGAGGCGCTAGCGCAGCCGTTCCTCACTTTCGATGAACATCCATTAGGTATGCAAAAAGATGGCTTTATTTCAAATGATAATTTGATAGCGGGTACTTACTTACATGGGCTGTTTGATAATCCTGTTGCGAGCCGTGCTATTTTACAATGGGCATGTGATAAGCAGTTTGATTTTGATGGCTTTGATCTTGCGCAGCACCGTGAAGTACAGCTTGATAGATTAGCGGATATGTGTGAGCAGCATTTAGATATAGATAAGATTTTTGAACTCAAGGTATAGGAGTCCAGTATGACGGATAAGAATCAAGATAAGCACAAACAGCGACAGCAAAAAGTAAAAGAGCAAGTAGACCAAAAGGTCGCTGAAGCGAACATTGAACAGGGTATCTTGCAGGTGATCACCGGCAATGGTAAAGGCAAATCAACATCTGGCTTTGGCACTGTTGCCCGTTGCGTAGGTCATGGTATGAACGCTGCAGTGGTGCAATTTATTAAAGGGACATGGGAATGCGGTGAGCGCAATTTACTAGAGAAGGCGGGTGTCCCATTTGCGGTGATGAAAACGGGCTTTACGTGGGAAACACAAGATAGGGAAAGCGATACACAAGCTGCACAAGCAACGTGGCAGCATGCAAAAGCATGGTTGCAAGATGAGAATATTGACTTGGTTTTATTAGATGAGCTGACTTATATGGTGAGTTACGACTATCTAGACCTTGATGAGGTGATTGAAACGCTCAGTAATAGACCTAAAATGCAGTCAGTGATCATCACAGGTCGCGGTGCGCACCGCAGGCTGACTGAGCTTGCGGATACAGTGAGTGAAGTGAGAAATGTAAAACATGCGTTTGAAGCTGGTATTCAGGCGCAAAAAGGGTTTGATTACTAATGACCAGACATATTTGGTGGCTGTTTATGGGCCTGCTAGTGTCTGTAAGCAGCTTCGCGCAAGAGAAGAAGCAGCCCAGTCGGATCATCGCATTGGCACCGCATATCGTTGAAAATCTATATGCGATTGGGGCTGGTGATAAAATAGTCGGTACTGTGGAATACGCGGATTACCCAGAGGCAGCTAATCGTATTCCTCGAATTGGGGGATATCACGGAATACAACTGGAAAAAGTACTTGCGCTGGCACCTGATCTGGTCATCGTTTGGAAAAACGGTAACAAAGAAGCGGATATTGAAAAGATAAAATCACTGGGTATTCCGATTGCATACAGTGTGTCTAAAGATATACGCCAAGTCCCAACGGAATTGATTAAACTAGGCAAACTCACAGGGCATGAAGTGCAAGCAGAGCAACTTGCTGATAAATTTAATACACGTTATCAGAATATCATTAACCAGTATCATGATAAGGTCGCCGTGGATGTTTTTTATCAGCTTTGGCCATCTCCATTGATGACCATCAATGGCAAAACTTGGATACATCAGACACTGAATATGTGTGGCGTGCGCAATGTATTTGCCGAGGCAACAACCGACTACCCGCAAATTAGTCTCGAGAATGTGATTGCCAAGCACCCTCAGGTTATTATTATTCCAAACGAGAAAGCGGTAAAACAACCGCAGCAAGTTCAGTGGCAAAAGTGGACAGAGATCCCCGCCGTTAAACACAAGCAATATATTGAGGTGGATGCAGATTTATTGCATCGTTTTAGCACACGTATGCTAGAAGGGGTGCAAGATATGTGTGATAAACTCCATGCTTCAAGAAACTATTACGGAAAGTGACTATGATATCGTGGCAAACGCTTATTGAAGCGCAAACGCAGCAGCCTTATTTGCAGGAAACTTTGGCACATGTTGCGCTAAGACGTAGTGAAGGCGTGACAGTGTACCCACCGGATGAGCAGGTGTTTGCAGCGCTTTCAGAAACGGCACTCGAGGATGTTAAGGTTGTGATTCTCGGACAAGATCCATACCACGGCCCCAACCAGGCCCACGGGCTATGCTTTTCGGTATTGCCTGGGGTAAAGACGCCGCCTTCTTTGGTAAATATGTATAAAGAGTTAGCTAACGATATAGATGGATTTGAGGTCCCCGACCATGGTTACTTATTACCTTGGGCTCAGCAAGGTGTTTTGTTATTAAACACAGTGTTGACTGTTGAACAAGGTCAGGCGCACTCTCATAAACAGCTAGGGTGGGAGCGTTTCACCGATGTGGTGATAAATACCATAAATGAGCACTGCGAGGGGGTGGTATTTTTACTCTGGGGCGCACACGCGCAAAAGAAAGGTAAAGGGATAGACACGTCACGGCATCATGTTTTACATGCACCACATCCATCACCGCTGTCTGCACACAGAGGCTTTTTTGGCTGCCAACATTTTTCCAAGACCAACGCATTACTTCAATCTATGGATAAATCTCCCATCGATTGGCAAATATGAAACCAGATAACTGACGTGCTAAGCACGTCAGTGGGTTTGATACAGACAAACAAAAAGGCTCTATAGTAGAGCCTTTTTGCTATATAAAATCGAGTTCGTCTAAATCGACACTGTCTGCGAATATATCTAGTTCTTCCAATTCCTTACGAAGGCGTTGTCGGTCTTTTAGCGCTTCTATTTCACGCCATTTTCTTTTTTTCCCCTTCGAAGAGGCTCTTTTTTTTGGTTCTGGACTTTCTACAACTTCAATCATATCGTCTAGGCTATCCATGAATATCTCCTATTGATGTACTAACCTCAAAACATGTGCTTAAGCATTACCCCATTTGCATGAAAAACACACTTGAGTAATGCTGGTATACCACAGACAGTAGAAAAATAAAACACAAATATGTCTTTAAAGTGAAAACAAGGTGACAGTTTGATGACATTAAAGAGTGAAAATATTAATTATTCAGGTTTCAAACGTTGTATCTTTATGGGTACAATGTGGCCTCGAAACGATATTTAAGGAGAATAATTATGAAAATAGCTTTATTGGTTTTATCTTTGATATTCGCATCTTTTGCTGCTTTATCAAACCCTTCAGATGCATCGGGTAAGTCGATTGACCAAGTTTTTACATGTGGAGAGGATTTTGCTGTATTGATGGGTAATCAATTTTACTTGTTAGACAGCAAAGAGTTTTCAGAAGGCCAATATAATCGTTTGTACAGTATGGCCATGACAATGGCGGCAACAGGCAAAGCGGCTGGCAATGTATTCAATCGTAGTGACACGCCGATGAAATGGTGTGGTAATACCGTAATCAAAATTAGAAATTTGAGCATGCGTCGATAGTTTGTTTTAAATAGCAAAAAAGCGCCCAATGAGGCGCTTTTTTAATTTTCAGTTCCCACTATAATTTAGAAACTTCAGACTCTAATATTTCTTGCGCGTGAGCGAACGCTCTGATGCCCTCAGCAAGCTTTTCAGTTGCCATTGCATCTTGGTTATGCAACCAGCGGAATTCACTCTCTGTAAGCGGTGCAGGCTTATCTGCTGACGCTTGTGCGTTTTCTAGTAGATAATCATCAGCTGCCGGTAACTCTCCTAGCTCTTCTAATAGCGCAGGGCTAATAGTCAGCTTATCACAACCAGTTAGTGCAACGATTTCACCTGTATTGCGGAAACTTGCGCCCATCACCACTGTTTTGTAGCCATGACGCTTGTAGAAGTCATAAATCGTGCGAACAGATTGAACACCTGGATCGTCTAACGGATCTGTTGGTTTATCGACACCGTTCGCCACATGCCAGTCAAGGATACGACCAACAAAAGGCGAGATTAAAAATACGTTTGCATCTGCACATGCGCGCGCTTGCGCTTGGCTGAATAGCAGCGTTAGGTTACATTTTACGCCTTGTTTTTCAAGTGCTTCAGCTGCTTTTATACCTTCCCAAGTGGAAGCTATTTTGATTAAGATCTTATCTTTGCTTACACCTTGCTCTGCATAAAGCGCAAGCAGCTGCTCTGCTTTTGCAATCGTCGCCTGAGTATCAAATGATAAACGCGCATCGACTTCTGTCGAGATATAGCCAGGTACGATGTTAGCAATCTCTTTACCAATTAAAACCGCGAAATAGTCACAAGCTAGTTCAATTTGTTTTTGCTCATCTTGCTCTTGCGATTTTGCGTAATCTAACGCTTGTTTTAGAAACGGCTGATAGGCAGGCGTCTGTGCTGCTTTTAATAAAAGAGAAGGGTTTGTTGTTGCGTCTTCCGGTTGGTGTTTACGGATCGCTTCGATGTCGCCCGTATCGGCAACGATCGATGAATGCTGTTTTAGCCTATCTAATGCTGAAGTCATGCTGTCCTCATTCCTAATTTTGCAGCTTAAATAAATTACACACCTTATGTTGCAATACCGTGATCAGCTTTTATAGGTCAAATGTCCTTATGATGGATTATCATATGGCTCGACATAGCCGGTTTAGTTATTGTTATGTTCAGGTGAGTTGTGTTTACCCACAGTAAAGGTGCGGTCTTACCTTGCGGCTATTTGTTTGAACACCCAAAGGCGGAAGATTTTACGCTTGCGATCAACTGTGGATAGTGTTGAAATTGACATTAATCAATATTTAAGTCAATAGGCTATCAATGATCACGGTTATTTCACCTGCAAAAAATCTCGATTACGACTCTAGTGCGCCGACAACGCGCCACACCCTACCTGAGTTATTGACGCATTCTGAAGCATTAATTTCAGTCTGTCGTGACTTAAGTCCTCAAGAAATCGGTAGTTTGATGAAAATCAGCGATAAACTGGCTGGTTTAAATGCGGCAAGATTTGCCGACTGGTCTCAGCCATTTACAACTGATAATGCAAAACAAGCGATTTTTGCGTTTAATGGTGATGTGTACACTGGCCTTGATGCGACCACATTATCAGAAGAAGCTATTGACTACACTCAGCAACACTTAAGAATCTTGTCTGGCCTTTACGGGGTACTAAAACCATTAGATCTTATGCAGGCATACCGTCTAGAGATGGGCACAAAATTGGCGAATACGCGCGGGAAAAACTTGTATGAGTTTTGGGGCACGGTTATCGCAGAAAAACTGAATGAAGCATTGTCAGCGTCAGGTTCTAATCAGCTTATTAACTTGGCCTCCAATGAATACTTTAAAGCCGTAAACAAAAAAGCACTTAATGCTGACATTATTACTCCGGTATTTAAAGATTGTAAAAATGGCCAATATAAAGTGATTAGCTTCTATGCGAAAAAAGCGCGTGGCATGATGGCCAGATATATTATGGAAAATAATGTTAAAGACATTGAGTCACTGAAAGCATTCGACATCGCGGGCTATTATTTTAGTGAAGAAGCGACACAAAAAGCGAATGAGCCGGTATTTTTGCGTGAAGAGCAAGCCTAGTTATTGTATTTAGCTCTAAAAAGCACTGAATGCACAACGCAGTACGTTAGTGATTATTACCTCATCGTATTAGACCGCTGTGATGAGGTAACATATGCTGTAACCGTCTGACTTGTTCGTTCATCACCCTGTTTTCATTTCGATATTACTTTCTAGCCTTAGCTGAAACCGTCTATTTTTTGCAAAAAAGTAAGGACACTGAATAATGAATAAAAATGTCTTTTTATTGGCATGCTGCCAAGGGCTGATGACCACGGGTAATATCTTACTGGTGACAATCAGTGCTTTAGTTGGCCAAAAGCTAAGTGCGTCAGACACCTTGATCACTTTGCCGATCGCGACCCAAATGTTGGGATTACTGCTTGCAACTGTACCTGCTTCATTGGTGATGGCTAAAACCGGCCGAAAGTTAGGTTTTAGTATGGGCAATCTGATTGGTACCTCTGGTGCAATATTGGGGTATTTGGCACTGATAAATAGTCAGTTTTATTTATTTTGTTTAGCCACATTTCTCATTGGTATCGGTATTGGCTTCGCCACCTTGTATCGTTTTGCTGCCATTGAGGTCAGTGACAAACCTGCACGTGCTATTTCGATGATTATGGCCAGTGGCGTTATCGCAGCAGTGCTGGGGCCCAACTTGGCAGTTTGGGTGAATCACTACTTACCGGAGATTAATTTTGCAAATTCATTTTTGGCATTGACCTGTGTGTATTTACTTGCTCTGACACTATTACAACTGGTCGCTTTCAATGAGATATCAGGTCAACAAAGCCTTTTTCAACAAAGGCCAATTAAACTGATAATAACTCAGCCGCAATTTATGATTGCCGCATTCATAGGCATGATAAGTTACTCTGTCATGAACTTATTGATGACAGCAACTCCGCTGGCAATGCATCGTCATGGTTTTGATTTAGCAGATTCTGCTTTGGTAATTGAGTGGCATGTACTTGGTATGTTCTTACCTTCTTTTTTCACGGGTAAGCTGGTGGAGAAATACACACCGGTGGCAGTGATTATGATTGGGTGTTTACTCATGCTGGGTTGCGCCATCATTAATCTACTGGGAGTGAGCCATTGGCACTTCTTGATAGCCTTATTTTTGCTCGGTGTGGGGTGGAATTTTATGTTTATTAGTGCCACCTCATTGGTGAGTGAGACCTACCGTCCGCACGAGCGCGCTAAGGCGCAAGCGTCGAATGAGTTTGTGGTTTTTAGTATGGTGGTACTCTCGTCTTTGTTTGCTGGTTGGCTAGAGAGCAAAATTGGTTGGCAGGCTTTAAATGTGTGGTCTATCCCCGTTGTTTTGTTGGCTTTCATAGCATCCGTTTGGTTTAGACGACGCTCACCCCTTTTGCCAATTGCAGATAAGCCTTAACAATTTCATCTCGAAACAGAAGGTCTGAGTGTTTATGTTGTATACGGTATGATTGACAGTAGGTGACAGGGTCTACCTGTGTTTGTTGCAATAAGTGTTCTGGCAGGTGGTTATAGTGAGTATACCAAGCCGTTTTTATGTGATTTGGTGTGCTTGGCAAGGTGGCTAATACGCGCTCACTTAAGGTAAATTCTGATGTCCTGGCCAATGAGATCATGTCATCATTGGCGGCACCCAGCCAGCAAACGCCTTGCTGATTGACACACACAAGCGGTAAAAACGGTGCAAGTGCAGGAAATACGTCATTTTTATATAAAGTAACTTGCCAGTATTTTTGTGCAATAGCACAAAACTGCTCAAAGCTTGAGATGGGACTAAAGCCGCTTTTTTCAAGTTTTACCACCTCTACACGTGGTTTGTTTGGGTTCACGGTATCGTTTGCGGCATCAATATACCAGTCGTCAATTAAAATGGCATTTTGGAAGTATTCATCTCTGAGAGATCCCCAGACTGGTTTAAGTGTTTGCTCACCACTTAACTGGGCTGCAAGGGGCTTTATTGCTTCAGGTATTTTCTCTTGTGCTAATTGTATATGTAGTTTATCAAGTATGGCGTTGCGAATCTCTTTGCAACGTCCAAGAGGGTAGGGCTTTCCCGCAAAGCTTGGATATTGTTTTGCTAATACAGGATCGATTTCGAGCCTTAGGTGTGCCAAGTGACTTTCTAATTGTTGCCGTTGCTGCTCATTCATGATGATTAGATTTTATATTGATCTTCGTAAAGTGTGATATTTAAACACGTCAGGAGTATGAAATGCGCTATTCTTTTGTATGTTAACAACACAAAGTTAAATTAAGATTAGCAGCAACTACGCGATACAAAAAAGCCCCAACCGGGGCTTTTTGATTATTTTTTCTTTTTCTTTTTACTTTTAGCCGCTTTTTTCTTGGCTTTAATTTTTGCTGCGTCTTTTTTCTTTTTCGGTGCTTTAGCTTCTTTGTGCTTCGGCTCAAGCCCTTCAATGGCACGGCGTTTTAATTTTTGATCTGTATAACGCTCGACTTTACCTAAAATTTCAACGTCATGTGCTTCAATCAGTGAGATAGCCGTCCCTTTTTTGCCTGCGCGACCTGTACGGCCAATACGGTGAACATAAATATCTGCAGTGCGTGGCATATCAAAGTTGATTACGTGCGTTATGTCGGGAACATCGATGCCTCGTGCAGCAACGTCTGTTGCAACTAGGATGTTGGTTCTACCACTGTGGAAGCTCGCCATGGCTGACATGCGCTTATCTTGCGGCATTTCACCCCGTAGCCAAGTAGTCTTGATTTCATTGGCATACAGCTCACCAATTAACTGCTCTAGACGCTCTCGAGTTTTAACAAAAACAATGGCTTTTTCGACTTCTTCGCTTTTAAGTAAGTGCGTTAATAGCGCTAATTTATGGGTGTAGTCGTCGGCAAGATGAGCCCACTGGTGGATTTTGCCTTTTTCTTTTCTTGATGGCTCAGCTTCCAGTAATGCAGGGTCATTGAGCATGCGTTCAGCGAATAACTCAACGCTATCACCTTCAAGTGTTGCGGAGAATAAGAAGCCTTGACGGCGGTTTTTAGCCTCTTCACAAATACGTAGCATTTCTTTTTTGAAGCCCATGTCTAGCATGCGGTCGGCCTCATCGAGTACCAGTAACTCGACGTTGTCAGCGTGGAAGTTTTCAGTTTCCAAGTATTCCATTAAGCGACCCGGGGTGGCTATCAGAATATCATTGTTTTTTTCGAAGATTTCCTTGTGGCTGCCATAGTTGATACCACCTGTGACAACACCAATACGCAAATGTGTGTTTTCTGAAAGTGCCTGACACTGTTCGTGTACTTGATAAGCAAGCTCTCTGGTAGGTGTCATAATTAAGACACGTGCAAAACCTGGATCTTTTCTTGGAAAATCCAGCAAGTATTGAATCGCAGGAATAAGAAAAGCGGCTGTTTTTCCTGTGCCAGTGGGTGCTGATGCAAGAATGTCACGCCCAAGTAGCGCTTCAGGGATAGCCAGCTGTTGAATGCTGGTGGCGGTTGTATAACCGATTTTTTTTATGGCAGAGAGTACTTTGCCATCAAGATCAAATTCAGAAAATTGCATAATGCATCACAAATAAAGGACAATAGCGGAATTATACTTGTGCTTAGCGTTTTCTAAAAGGTGCAATATGGCAAGCTTTGCATTTAAACAATTTAAAATTGACCAAAACCATGCCGCAATGAAGGTTTCAACGGATGGGATCATGTTTGGCGCGTGGTTATCGCTCGATAATGCGAAAAATGTACTTGATATAGGTGCAGGGACGGGGTTGTTGAGTTTAATGGCAAAACAACGGTTACCAGATTTAACGTTATCTGCGATTGAAATAGATGCGCAGGCAAGTAAAGATGCAAGTCATAATATTGCGTGCTCGCCGTGGCCAGATATTCGACTGCATCGTATAGCCGTGCAAGAATTTGAGTCGCAGGACAAGTTTGATTTGATATTTAGCAATCCACCTTATTTTCAAGCAAGCTTAAAAGGAGAAAATGCACAGCGAAATTTAGCAAGGCATACAGATAGTTTGAGCTTTGCAGATTTAATTGCATCTTTTTTGCGGCTTTCATCAGAAAGTGGCAGGCTGGCTATTATACTGCCCTCAGAGGGAGCACATATATTTATTGCGCTTGCACAAGCAAAGGGGCTCTTTTTGATTCGTCAATGCGATGTGAAAACGACGCCCTCTAAATCTGTGTCACGGATCATGTTTGAATTATCTAAAGTAGAGCAGGCATTGGCGACAGAGTCTTTGTGTATTTATGATGGCAATAATCAATACAGCGCTGAGTATACGCATTTGTGTCGTGCTTTTTATTTAAAAATGTAAAACCGTGTACGAACGTATGCACAATGAATGGAGAGTGTGATGGAGCACGCACAGCAAGTGCAACTGATATTAAACTTTTTGAATGAAATTGGTTTGCCATATCGGGTATTAGAGTTCACTGGAGACACTTTTTTACCCGGGCTCAGGCATAGTCAAGGTGTCTTAGACATTGATATGGCTAAGTTGCGTCATCCCGGAGATATATTGCATGAAGCTGGGCATTATGCGGTATGTGAACCTAAAGAGCGACATCTTTTAGATGGAGATATTTATAAAACAGGGCTTCAGCATCAGCGTCCAAAGCAGCAAATGATGGGCGAAGAAATGGCGGCCACAGCATGGTCTGTTGCCGCAGCCAAATACCTTGGCTTTTCTCTCGATGTTGTCTTTCATGACGATGGATATAGAGGAAATAGCGACAACCTGATCCAGGCTTTTGAGCAAGGTGGCGGCATAGGTCACCCGTTATTAGGTGCTTATCAAATGAGTTGTCCAGAGCAAGGTTTTCCCAACATGCAGGCTTGGATCCGAACGGTGTCTTGGGTCTAAGTGTGTGAGCGGGGATGCCCGCTCAAGCAGAGTTAGAGTGTTTCAGCATATTCAGTCATCACCTGCTCAATCCAGGTGGCGATGCGCTCATCACTCTTGTCGTATTGGCTGTCTTCGTCTAGAGCAAGGCCGACAAAGTGTTTACCATCTTCTGTTAATGCTTTTGATGCTTCAAATTCATAGTCATCTGAATTAGGCCAAAAGCCAATAAAATTAGCGCCTTGAGGTGCGATTTTATCATGAAGCATACCCAGAGCATCTTGGAACCACTGCCCATAACCTTGCTGATCGCCCATGCCAAATAAGGCGATGGTTTTTCCACTTAGGTCAACACCATCGATGTCATCCCAGTGAGATTCCCAGTCTTCTTGTAACTCTCCAAAGTCCCATGTTGAAATACCAAAGATCACAAAGTCAAACTGCTCTGCGTTTTTAAGTGGTTCATCTTTGATATTATGTAAAGATATGACATCTTTCCCAATGATTTCTTGTATTTTTTCGGCGGCCATTTCTGTATAACAGGTTGTTGAACCGTAAAATAACCCGATTTGCATTGTATTCTTCACTCAAATGGCTGTTATTATATGAGGGCAGTCTACCTTAAGGCTTAATCAATTGATACAGGCAGCCCGTGAACGAACAAGAAACCATATCAGAAGAAATAGAAGATGACTATTTTGACCCTATAGAGTCATTTTTAGATGCGTTGTTCTTAGAGCAAGGGTTAAGTGATAATACCATTGCCGCGTACAGAACTGATTTAGAGAAGTTTTCAAATTTTTTGAGTACACACCTTGATGGTCACGATATTCTCGCAGTGGGGCCCGCTGATGTTGAGGCTTATTTGGCATATCGTGTTGATTTAGGCCTGAAACCAAGAAGTACCGCTCGCTCAATTAGTGCATTGAAAAGGTTTTACCTATATTGGGTTAATCAGAAAAAAATCTCCCAAAGTCCACTGGTGAATATTGCGCAACCTAAAACAGTACAGTCTTTGCCAAAAACGCTTTCAGAGCAAGAGGTGGAAGCTTTGTTAAATGCGCCTAATATCGAAGATGCGATGGGGCTGCGAGATAAAGCTATGCTGGAGCTTCTATACGCCACGGGTTTGCGCGTGACAGAGCTGGTTGGATTGCGGATAGAGCAAATCAACTTGCGTCAAGCAGTTGTGTTAGTTAAGGGGAAAGGCGGCAAGGAGCGCATGGTGCCGATGGGTCAAGAATCATTGCGTTGGGTCGAACAGTTTTTGAAAGTCGGCAGGCCTCAAATGGTTAAGCATGCCAATGACTTTGTCTTCCCATCTAAACGAGGTATAGGTATGACACGGCAAACTTTTTGGCATAGAATCAAACACTATGCTATGTTGGCTGATGTCAAGTCTCCGTTATCGCCACAC
This sequence comes from Pseudoalteromonas luteoviolacea CPMOR-1, assembly GCF_001625685.1. GTDB lineage: Bacteria > Pseudomonadota > Gammaproteobacteria > Enterobacterales > Alteromonadaceae > Pseudoalteromonas > Pseudoalteromonas luteoviolacea_K. The sequence goes on from NZ_AUYC01000039.1 coordinate 142,993, forward strand.
ACGTTACGTCATGCATTTGCAACACATTTGCTGAATCATGGAGCGGACTTACGCGTTGTGCAAATGATGTTGGGTCATAGTGACTTGTCAACGACACAAATTTATACACATGTTGCCAGTGAGAGATTAAAATCTTTACATGAGCAGCACCATCCTCGGGCTTGATGGAATTTTTTTGAAGTTTCACGGTCTTAGTGATGAATGAAAAACGAATTTACGAGAACAAAGATGAAAAAGTTATTTTTAGCAGCCGCGCTTGCGGCCAGTGTTTCTGCTTATGCAGAAGAAACAACGCAAAAAGAGGGAGTTTTTGCAATTAACCCTATTCAGCAGTCACTAGCGGGTCTAGGATTATCAGTGAATGACATTACTGATAGTCCAATTCCTGGATTGAAAACCGTGATCACAGATCGTGGTGTTTTCTACTCAAGTACTGATGGTCGCTATTTAATGCAGGGTGCATTGATCGATATTCCAAACAGAAAAAATTTGACCGAAGATGCATTAAGCGGTGTTCGTAAAGAAGGCTTAAAGAAATACGAAGATTCGATGATCGTATACAAGGCGAAAAATGAGAAGCATCAAGTGACCATCTTTACTGATATCACTTGTGGTTACTGTCGCAAATTGCACCGTGAGTTAGAAGACTATCTAGAAGCGGGGATCACAGTTAAATACTTGGCATTCCCACGTGGTGGTATCCAAAGCCAAGGCTATGAAGATTTGATGAATGTGTGGTGTGCACAAGATTCGGCAACGGCGATGACGGAAGCTAAAGCAGGTAACCCTGTTGCTGATGTTAAAGATTGTACAGCCCCTGTTGCTGAGCACTATCAGCTAGGTCAAAAGTTTGGTGTAACTGGCACGCCGGCGATTATTCTTGGTGACGGTACGATTATTCCAGGTTACCAGCCTGCTGCAGAGTTAGCTGCATCTTTAGAAAGAAATGCAAAGTCTTAAGCTTTACGTATAATAGACACATTGTGAAAAAAGGCCGTTAGGCCTTTTTTTGTGCCTGTAATTGATTTTTCATCGGCACAATTTTAATACAGAAACAGTTCAATAAAGAGTAATCAGAGTTTTATGCAAACTAAGATCCAGCCACGAGAGCGTATTGATGATAGTTACTTGCCGGATACCCTCCACCCTGTCATTAAGCAACTCTATGCGGCGCGAGGTGTACAATCTGCAATTGAGTTAAATAATAGCGCAGCAACACTGCTTGATTTCAAGCTATTTAAAGATATATCAGTTGCCTGTGATATTTTGGCAGCCGCACTTGATGCTCAGCAGCGCATTCTGATTGTGGGTGACTTTGATGCTGATGGTGCCACCAGTACCGCAGTGCTGATGCAAGGGTTGCCTGAATTTGGCTTTAATCATGTAGATTATTTGGTGCCTGATAGGTTTAGTCTTGGATATGGGTTGAGTCCTGCGTTGGCTGAGCAAATTGTGCAACTTGCACCAGATTTGGTGATTACGGTCGACAATGGTATTTCCTGTATTGCTGGTATCGACATTGTTAAGGCGGCAGGTATCAAAGTTATCGTGACCGATCACCATTTACAAGGTGCGCAATTACCTAATGCTGATGCGATTATTAACCCCAACCGACATGACTGCCAGTTTCCATCAAAGTCGATAGCCGGTGTTGGCGTTGCGTTTTATTTATTAATTGCACTGAGGCACCATTTGCGGTCTATATCTTATTTCGAGACACACCAGCGCCGAGAGCCAAATTTAGCATCATTGCTAGATATTGTGGCATTGGGCACTGTCGCCGATGTGGTTGCGTTGGATGCGAACAATCGTACTTTGGTTTTCCAAGGGCTGGCCCGCATAAAAAATGGTCAAACACGACCTGGGATTAAAGCCCTAATTGAAGTCTCGAATCGCAATATGAACCGGCTCACAGCCAGTGATTTCGGCTTTTCGCTGGCACCTAGGCTCAATGCCGCGGGTCGTTTGGATGATATGAGTTTGGGTATTGCTTGTCTGTTAGCGAAAGATGAATATCAGGCGCGTCGGATTGCGAATGAGCTTGATAGCTTAAACCATGAAAGGCGTGAAATAGAGCAGGGTATGCAGCAAGAGGCGCAAGCTGTGCTGGAACGATTAAGCTATCAATCTCAAAGTGTACCGACAGCTGTGTGTTTATATCAGGATGACTGGCACCAAGGTGTGATTGGTATCTTGGCTGGTCGTTTAAAAGAGAAGTATCACAGGCCCGCTGTGATTTTTGCACAAGGAGATGATGGACAGATCAAAGGGTCTTGTAGGTCTATCGAAGGGATCCATATGCGGGATTTACTCGAGCATATTAATACTCAAAATCCAGGTTTAATTCTGAAGTTTGGTGGTCATGCTATGGCCGCTGGACTCAGTATCAATGAGTCTCAATTTGCTGCATTTAAAGAAGCGTTTGAAGCTGAAGTCGAACAGCAGTTGACTGAAGAGTTGAAACAGAGCGTTTTACTGACAGATGGGGCATTACCGAGCGAATGTTTTAACATGGATTTTGCCAATATGCTCCAAGCTGCAGGTCCCTGGGGGCAGCAATTTCCAGAGCCAATTTTTAGTGAACGCTTTGAGTTGGTGCAGCAACGTTTGGTGGCCGAAAAACACCTTAAGTTAGTGTTAAAACACCCTACAGGCAAACTGGTGGATGCCATTGCATTTAACGTTGATGTGAGAGCATGGCCAAATATGTCGGCCCAGCACGCAGATATAGCGTATCAGTTAGATATCAATGAGTTTAGAGGTAAGTTTTCACTGCAGTTGATTGTTCGTGAAATCCAAGCTGCTGCAATGTAGTTGGGCATAGTGCCACTTGATTTGCTCATTAAAGTTATATATCTGGGTTAAACCCCAAAATTATCGCATTTTGGGGCTGATATATGATGGCAAATTTTGATAGTATTGGCCGTTTAGATAGCCTACCAGAACAAACACCGTAAATTGAATCGAAAATACTGTGTGTGGGCTAGATGTTTAAGGTGTAAATTGGAGTAATGTAGATGTTTGAAGTGAATCCTGTGATTAATCAAATCAAGGAAATTCGCGAACGTACTGAGCTTCTTCGGGGGTATCTTTGACTATGCTCTAAAACAAGAGCGTTTAGAGGAAGTCAATGCAGAGCTTGAAGATCCGGCAGTATGGAATGAGCCCGAAAAAGCACAGGCTTTAGGCCGTGAAAAGTCCTCATTAGAGGTGATAGTTGAAACTATTGACAACCTCGTTGCTGGTGCAGATGATGCTGAAGGTCTAGTGGAACTGGCTGTTGAAGCTGAAGACGAAGACACATTTGTTGAAGCACAGCAAGAAGTAGAGGGCTTGGTTGCTCAGTTAGAAAAACTAGAATTCCGTCGCATGTTCTCAGGTGAGCAAGATGCCAACGATGCCTATATCGATTTACAGTCTGGATCAGGCGGTACAGAAGCACAAGATTGGTGTAACATGTTGCTGCGTATGTATTTACGCTGGGCAGAAGCGAAAGGCTTTAAGGTCGAAATCGTTGAAGCAACAGATGGCGATGTCGCCGGTATTAAAGGCGCGACTGTTCGCGTATCCGGTGAATATGCTTATGGTTGGTTACGCACTGAAACGGGAGTTCACCGTTTAGTTCGTAAGAGTCCATTTGATTCGACTGGTCGTCGACACACTTCTTTTGCCTCTGCATTTATTTACCCTGAAATTGACGACAATATTGAAATTGAAATTAACCCTGCAGATTTACGTATTGACGTATATCGTGCGTCAGGGGCGGGTGGTCAGCACGTAAACCGTACAGAGTCTGCGGTACGTATTACCCACTTACCAACGAATACCGTAGTACAGTGTCAGAATGACCGTTCTCAGCATAAAAACAAAGCACAAGCAATGAAGCAGTTAAAAGCAAAACTGTTTGAACTTGAAATGAAAAAACAGAACGCTGAAAAACAGTCGCAAGAAGATGCGAAATCAGACATCGGGTGGGGGAGTCAAATCCGTTCGTATGTACTAGATGACTCGCGGATCAAAGATTTAAGAACTGGCGTTGAGAATCGCAATACGCAAGCGGTACTCGACGGTGATTTAGATAAATTTATCGAAGCTAGCCTGAAATCAGGCCTTTAATCAACAAGCTAAACTAAGAGCTATAAAATGACAGATCAAATCCAAGACGAAAACAAACTCATTGCTGAGCGTCGCGCAAAATTGGACTCAATTCGTGAGAATTGTGATGCCAATGGCCACCCGAACACCTTCCGCCGTGAAGATTATACGGCTGATCTACAGGCTAAGTTTGGTGATAAATCGAAAGAAGAGCTTGTTGAATTAGACCATCAGGTGTCAGTTGCTGGTCGTATCCTGGCAAAGCGCGGTCCTTTCCTTGTATTACAAGATATGAAAGGCCGAATTCAGGCGTATGCTTCTAAAGATGTGCAAAAAGCACTGAAAGAAAAGTATGGTCAACTTGATATTGGAGACATCATTGGTGTTTCTGGTCCACTTCATAAATCAGGTAAAGGCGACCTTTATGTAGACATGGTTCAGTACGAGCTACTAACTAAGTCACTACGTCCATTACCAGAGAAGTTCCACGGTCTAACAGACCAAGAAGCAAAATACCGTCAGCGTTATGTTGACCTGATCACCAACATGGACACGCGTGAGACGTTCCGCATTCGTTCAAAAGTGATCGAAGGTATTCGTCGTTTCTTAGCTGAGCGTGACTTTATGGAAGTAGAAACGCCAATGCTTCAGGTTATTCCTGGTGGTGCAACAGCGCGTCCATTCGTGACTCACCACAATGCATTAGACATCGACATGTATCTACGTATCGCGCCAGAGCTTTACCTTAAGCGTTTGGTAGTTGGTGGTTTTGACCGTGTATTCGAGATCAACCGTAACTTCCGTAACGAAGGTCTTTCAACGCGTCACAACCCAGAATTCACGATGATCGAATTCTACCAAGCATACGCGGACTACAATGACCTAATGAACTTAACTGAAGACATGCTGCGTACTGTTGCACAAGATGTACTTGGTACTACAACAGTGATTAACACAGTTAAGAACGCTGAAGGTGAAGTCACTGAGACTATCGAGTATGACTTCGGTAAGCAGTTCGAGCGTCTATCTATGGCAGATGCCATCATCAAGTATGGTCCTGATGCTGAAGAAATTGCGCACATCTTTAAAGATCCTGAAAACCACTTTGATGAGCTAGTGACTTACGCAAAGAAAGTACACGTTAAGATCCCTGAGAAATGTGTATGGGGTGCTGGTAAGTTCTTATGTGAGATCTTTGAAGAAACAGCAGAGCACAAGCTAATTCAACCGACTTTCATTACTGAGTACCCGTGGGAAGTGTCACCACTTGCTCGTCGTAACGATGAAAACCCATTCATTACTGATCGTTTCGAGTTTTTCGTAGGTGGTCGTGAATTGGCGAATGGCTTCTCTGAGCTTAACGACGCACAAGATCAGGCTGAGCGCTTTGCACGTCAGGTAGAAGAAAAAGATGCTGGTGATGATGAAGCAATGCACTACGATGCTGATTATATTCAAGCACTAGAGTATGGTCTTCCGCCAACGGCTGGTGAAGGTATCGGTATCGACCGTTTGGTTATGTTATTTACTGACTCACCAACCATTAAAGATGTTATTTTGTTCCCGCACATGCGTCCGCAAGCAGACTAAAATAATATTGAAAGATAAGCGCCATTGAGGCGCTTTTCTTTGATCTGTGTAAGACATTTCTCAAAAATAATTTATCATTTAGCAATAATTTTATTATTTATATTCTAAAACAGTGCTTTATTGTTTTTGTTTCTGAAATAAAAACAAAATATCTAAAGTGACTTAGTTGGCAATTGAATTGTGCATTTCTATACTGTGTGGGCATTTAGGATGAATCACAGATAATAAGCAATAAGAATACATAAATTATGCCGAAAATAGATGAAGAACAAATCAAGCATGAAGCTGCGAGAAGGGAATATTGCAGACAGTGTATCAACGAGTTTCAGAAACTAGGCTATTTAGACTCCTACCTTGAAGAGGTTTTTGATCGAAAGCAGCGCCTGATGAGTCAATTCACTTCTTCTACAACCCCAAGAAATGACTATGATTAGAGCAATTTGTTAGAAAAAAAGACAGTGTGTTCAATCTGTCACCATATAGTCATTTTTTACAAGAAAAGTGTTTGACTTATTTTTTCTGTTCTATATTATACGCCCCACAAAGACGGAGAGGTGGCCGAGTGGCTGAAGGCGCTCCCCTGCTAAGGGAGTATAGGGTTTGTAGCCCTATCGAGGGTTCGAATCCCTCCCCCTCCGCCATTTATAATGGTTTTCTTTGTAATTGGACGCGTAGCTCAGCTGGATAGAGTACCTGGCTACGAACCAGGCGGTCGGAGGTTCGAATCCTCCCGCGTCCGCCACTTATCTCTAAGTGGAAAATAAAAGAGGCACTTTTCAGGTGTTAAAATTGATATTACGGACGCGTAGCTCAGCTGGATAGAGTACCTGGCTACGAACCAGGCGGTCGGAGGTTCGAATCCTCCCGCGTCCGCCACTTATCTCTAAGTGGAAAATAAAAGAGGCACTGTTCAAGTGTTAAAATTGATATTACGG
>NZ_AUYC01000040.1:0-33883 GCF_001625685.1 Pseudoalteromonas luteoviolacea CPMOR-1
TTCAATAATTTTTTGTTAGCGTGAAGGTCGAATAGACCGAACTTCATTATAACAAAACAGTTTTGTGTCACTAGGACTGGTTATTTAGACTCTCACCATATGAGTTTTTGTTACTTACCTAAGTAAGTGGCGTCCCCTAGGGGATTCGAACCCCTGTTACCGCCGTGAAAGGGCGGTGTCCTAGGCCTCTAGACGAAGGGGACACTATATTAATTTTAAACATTCGAAGTTTAAAACTAATTGATGTCACTAGGACTTTCGTTCAACGATGTGCTTGGTGGAGCTAGACGGGATCGAACCGTCGACCTCCTCGCTGCCAGCGAGGCGCTCTCCCAGCTGAGCTATAGCCCCTTTGCATACAGTAAATTCATCACTGTGCATCGCTGAGTGCGGTGCGCATTCTATGCAGGCAGGAAAATAAAGTCAACAATTTTTAATTAAGTTTTTTCTAATTGCCTTAAAAAGCACCCAAGAGGACACAATATAAACAAAACCCTCCTTAAATTCAAACAAACCTTTTGTTTTAGTTTGATTTTTGTACTGATTTACCCCTCCCTTCCCTACTCTAATTAACGACTGTGACAGGTTTTCACTTTTTCACTGGCCTAACTCTCAATAAATTGTTTAAAAAGCAACAATTACTACTACACCGCCTTAACAGCATTTGTTGAACACAAAAGCTAAGAGAAATAGCATGTCACGATGATAAAAAATCAGAACGTTGAAGGTTTTCAACTTCTGTCATTTAAACTCCTTATAATGAAGAACTATTGTAATTGGATTAATTTGCCTATAAATACAGCAAGCAAACGAAAATTTCATTTTTAAGTATTGACTCCTTTGCTTGGCTCCCTATAATAGCGCCCCACAGCAACGCGGTGTTATACACAATGTTTGTTGTAAAGTTTAGATATGGGTTGTTAGCTCAGTTGGGAGAGCATCGCCCTTACAAGGCGAGGGTCACTGGTTCAAGTCCAGTACAACCCACCATATCTAAAAATCTATATTGGGTTGTTAGCTCAGTTGGGAGAGCATCGCCCTTACAAGGCGAGGGTCACTGGTTCAAGTCCAGTACAACCCACCAATATAGACTGTAATTTGGGTGATTAGCTCAGTTGGGAGAGCATCGCCCTTACAAGGCGAGGGTCACTGGTTCAAGTCCAGTATCACCCACCAAATTACACTTATCCCGGGTTGTTAGCTCAGTTGGGAGAGCATCGCCCTTACAAGGCGAGGGTCACTGGTTCAAGTCCAGTACAACCCACCATTTAAAATCCGCATTGCGGTTGGATAATATCCATAATCTATATTGGGTTGTTAGCTCAGTTGGGAGAGCATCGCCCTTACAAGGCGAGGGTCACTGGTTCAAGTCCAGTACAACCCACCAATATAGACTGTAATTTGGGTGATTAGCTCAGTTGGGAGAGCATCGCCCTTACAAGGCGAGGGTCACTGGTTCAAGTCCAGTATCACCCACCAAATTACACTTATCCCGGGTTGTTAGCTCAGTTGGGAGAGCATCGCCCTTACAAGGCGAGGGTCACTGGTTCAAGTCCAGTACAACCCACCATTCTTACTTCTCTTTCTTTTAAACCACGTTTTTCTTCTTGAATTGTATTTTAAGTTCTATCTCAGACTGTTTTAAAAGTTTGAAGAAACGACTAGACTAAAATTATTGTTGGTAACACCCTGATACTGATATGGCCGTTCAACCATTTGTTAATTCAAAAATTTTAATTGTGGAAGAACAACCGCTCGCGCTCAGCTATTTGAAGCAATCATTAGAACGTTTAGCCTATCGCAATATATTTGTCGCAGAATCAGCAATCGTTGCAAAAGAAACCTGTGAGACCACTAAGTTTGATTTAATCATCTGCTCTTTCGACTTAAGTAAAAGACAAAACGGCTATCAACTATATGAAGAACTGCTAAAAAAACGATTGATCAAACGCAGCACTGGTTTTATTTTTACGTCAGCTGAAACAAGTCCCGAGCTGGTTCATAGCGTTGTTGAGCTGCAACCCGATGACTTTTTGGTTAAGCCATTTACCATCAAAGATCTACAATCAAGGATCGAACGAGTACTCAAAAGAAAGCAAAGCCTAAAGAAGCTCTATACCTTAATCGACGATCAGAACTACTCCAAAGCACTCAAGTTTATCAATGCTGAACTAGATGGGCAGCAGACAAGCTACTCAGTCATGTTGCTTAAATTAAAAGGCGAAATGCTACTCAAACTCAAACGGTTTGAGGAAGCGAAACAGTTTTATAAATCAGCGTTAGATTTGCAAAAATTTACTTGGGCCAAACTAGGCTTAGTTGAAGCCCTCATTGCTAACAATGAAGACTTGACGGCACAAAAACTATTAAAGGGGTTGATAGAAAAAAGTGAGACTCGACTTGCTGCATTGGATCTACTCGGGCGGTTAGAAATTAAATTAAACCAATTTGAACACGCCCAAAAAGCATTACATGAAGCATCGCAAATTGCCCCAAGAAACCTCTCTCGGCAAAAGTCTTTAAGTACCGTTGCGATGATTAATCATGATTACGAATGCAGTTACAATGCGCAAAAAGAAATTGCCAGCTTTGCCAGATACTCGATTCACGATAGCCCTGAGGTGTATTTAAATGCAGCAAGGGCCGGTATAGACTTCGCATTGGCAACCGATCAGCATGAGCAAATCAATAAAATTACGCGTCAAACACAGCAATATTTAAACGATTTAAAAAAGCAATTCCCTCACGCCATCAATCAAACTCAAATGGACGTGCTACATGCCCGCTTACATTACCTCAAAGACGAGCATAAAAAAGCACGCCAATTGATGGAACAACTCGATGATGAGCCTCAGATCCGCTCTGTAGACGCTGCTTTAGATAAAGCTAAGGCATTTCATGAATTAGGCTTTCAGCATAAAGCACAAGCGCTATTTGGCCAGATAATTGAGCACTGTGAACGCCACCAAAGCCAAGAAGACCCCGTTATGATGCATTATTTACAACAGCAGCATGACGAACGAAAAGACATAACTATGGGTCCCAAAGAGCTTAATAACCACGCAGTGAAACAGTTTAATAAAGGTCAACTTGATGTCGCCTTAGAGGCGTTTTCTCAAGCTTTTAGAGTGATGCCAAAAAATGCCAGTATCGCCTTAAACCTACTACAATGTCTTGCTGATGCAACAGGGAAAAAAGGTATTACGTTTAATACTAACCTTGCCAAAAAGTGTTTAAAAGTCTTACAAAATGCTGAGCTCGACCCTGATCAAGAAGTACGCTTCGATAAACTTATGGCACAAATGAGGGAAATGGGATTAGCGCAATAAACAGGGGTATCCCCCAATTATATGCGCCATATTTGCTTGCGTTAAGTAACTGTTTCTTGTTTGACCATAGCCAGTGCGTTAACACAATAACGCAAACCGCTCGGTTTAGGGCCATCAGGGAAAACATGACCTAAATGCGCATCACATACATTGCAGACAATTTCTACTCTGGTCATGCCATGAGTTGTATCCGCATGGTAGGCGATGGCATTTTTACTGGCAGGCTGAGTAAATGACGGCCAACCAGAGCCACTTTCAAACTTCTCTTGCGCATCGAATAACAGCTCACCACAACAGGCACATTCATATTGTCCAGGCTCAAACAAACTGCATGATTCAGAACTAAATGGACGCTCAGTGCCTTTATTTCGAGTAATATGAAACACAGACGGTTCGAGCAAAGCCTGCCATTGCATTAGACTTTTTTCGACTTTTCTGGGTGGAGCTGGGTTACCTTCGTTCGCCCACGTAAGTATATCTTTCCAAAGTAACATGTTGATATTCCCAAACTAGTTTAATTTTTATTATTAGAAGATAATAATAACTATCTCATCTATCACCGCGGCAGTACACTTGAAGCTTACACCCCATTGATGACACAACTAGGTCAGTCAGTGCCTTAACGCAAATAAAATGAATTCGTTACGGACTTAATTTTGAAGTTCAAGGCCTGATACGAATTAACCGTTTAATTAGGTCACAACAGATAGATAAAACACCCCAATATCATTTAGGCGCCTGGGCGCTTTCTCGTCAAGCTATTTTGCATCTGGTTCCGGCCAGTCGCCAAAAAAACAGGTTAAATAACGACTGTTGATCAGGTATAAGATTACCCAAGACACTAAGACAATTTGGCCGGCAAGATAGAATGAAAATTGATAGTGATTACTGGCTGCTTGCATAATTAACCAGCCACAATCTAAGACGGCAGCCAACAACATTGGCCAGCGCATATGACGCCATATACGCCCCCACTTTTGTGAACTCGTAGGCCGGCGCATAGAGAATACAACAGCGGGTAACAACGCAATTGCCGCAATACCTATGGCCACCAAAAAATTGCTCTTAGAAGGGAAGAACACACTCATAATGTCAAGGTCTGGTCGCCACGTCAGTGCTGACATCAACCAAACAAGGAAGGGACGAAGCAATACGAGTAAGGCTAAATTGAATCCAAGCGGCGTACGATAGACCCCATATTTATCCCAATATTCAGGCCCAAACCGACCTATTAACTTACTCACATTGTCCTCTCAAATACGACGTATTGGCTCCTCTTTGTAAGGAGCCTTATAATTATTATTTAACTCTGGTGTTGTTCAAATAAGGCGATTAAAGCAGCCTCATCCATGACTTCAACACCTAAGTCTTGTGCTTTTGTTAGTTTAGAACCGGCCTTTTCACCCGCGACCAAAGCATGCGTGTTTTTTGACACACTGCCAGCAACCTTTGCCCCTAATGCTTGTAATCTCGCTTTTGCATCGTTACGATTTAACTGGTTCAAAGTCCCGGTTAATACATAAGTTAGGCCTTCAAGCGGCTGTGACTGCTCAGTCGGTGCTTCAATATCAGACCAGTGAACCCCCACGTCTTGAAGCTCAGCAACGACCTGTTGATTATGCTGTTCACCAAAAAACGCATGGATATTGTGTGCCACAATAACACCAACATCACTCACTTCTTGTAAACTTTCAATGGAGGCATTCATCACATTTTCAAGTGTTAAGTAATGATTAGCGAGATTTTGTGCTGTCGCCTCACCCACTTCTCTAATGCCTAGCGCATATAAAAACTTTGCCAATGTAGTCTGTTTACCAACTTCTAGTGCATTGACTAAGTTTTTAGCTGACTTAGGCCCCATCCGCTCTAGCGACTCGAAATGGCCTTGACGCAACTTAAATAGCTCTGCTGGCGTTTTGATTAACTCCCTGTCCACCAGCTGCTCAACAATCTTATCGCCAAGCCCATCGATATCTAACGCTTTTCGCGATGAAAAATGCTTGATTGCTTCTTTTCTCTGCGCTTGGCAAACTAAACCACCAGTACAACGCGCTACAGCCTCTCCCTCTACACGTTCTACGTGAGAGTCACACACTGGACACGTTTTGGGAAACTCAATGTCGTAAGCCTCTTCGGGTCGCTTATCTAGTACAACCTGTGTGATCTGAGGAATAACATCCCCAGCCCGGCGAATAATGACATGATCTTTCACTTTGATCCCAAGTCGATCAATTTCATCTTGGTTATGCAAAGTCGCATTCGATACGGTCACACCGCCCACAAAAATAGGCTCAAGTCTAGCAACTGGGGTCACAGCCCCTGTGCGTCCAACTTGGAATTCGACATCCAGTAATTGAGTAATTTCTTCTTGTGCAGGAAATTTAAATGCAATTGCCCAACGAGGTGCGCGGGCAACAAAACCCAGTTGCGCTTGTTGTTGCTTATCATCGACTTTAATCACCACACCATCAATTTCATAACTCAATGCATCTCGACGCGTTAAGATATCTTGATAATAAGCTAAGGCTTCCGATACCCCGTCAACACGCTTCGTTTCAGGACACATGGGTAAGCCCCACTGTTTCAATTGTTCTAACTGACCATAATGTGTCTCAGCAAGTTCAGCGCCTTCTACTGTGCCCATTGAGTAGGCATAAAACATCAAAGGTCGCTTTGCGGTGATCTTAGAATCTAATTGGCGTAAACTGCCTGCTGCAGCATTTCTTGGGTTGGCAAACGTTTTTTCATCTTTGGCTAATGCTGTTTCATTGAGTCTTTCAAAACCAGCTTTATCCATAAAGACCTCACCGCGTACTTCAACCTCCGCAGGGATGTTATCACCTCGTAAGCGCAGTGGAATATTGCGAATGGTTTTTACATTTTCTGTGATGTTTTCGCCTACTTGGCCATCACCACGGGTGGCGGCTTGAACCAGTATGCCATCACGATATAAAATAGACACCGCCAGACCATCTAGCTTCGGTTCACAGCAAAATGCCAATTCACTGGATGCCAACAAGCGTTCTTTTATACGACGATTAAATGCGTTAAATTCAACCTCATCAAAGGCATTGTCTAAAGATAACATCGGTACTTTGTGTGTCACCTGATCAAATTTGCTCAGTGCGACTCCCCCCACTTTCTGCGATGGAGAATCAACTGTCAACAGCGCTGGATTCGCCATTTCCAAATCAGTGAGTTCACGCATTAACCTATCATATTCGGCATCCGGCACGGTAGGCATATCCAATACATAATATTTGTAATTATGCTCTTCCAGTTGTGCTTTTAATTCATTGATTCTATTGCTGATAGATTCCGACATTTCAACCTCTTAATAAAACAAAAGCCACCGGTCCGTACCAGTGGCTTACTCTATCTTTTTTGTTACCCGATACTCGGGTCATCTTGCATTTAAAACTTAAGCTGCAAATTCACGTACTTTTTCGACATACGTGCGAATGGTATCAACGGTCAACGGTTCGCGATTGCTGTCTAATACTTGCGCGCCAAACTCATCAGATAACTTTTTCGCCGCACCATGCAACATGTTAAACGCAGCCATGCTGTCGCCCTCACAGGGTAAGGTCATAAACAAGCTCACGCCGGCTGTGCTAAATTGCTCCATGTTATCAATATCAAATGTGCCAGGGTTATACATATTGACTAACCTAAACAGAACCGGACCATTACCAGAAGATTCTAAATGGCGATTAAAAAAGCCCTCTTCAGAGTATTTAAAACCAAGACTTAATACACTTGGCAGTAACTTAGAGCCCGCCATGGTTAGCCCTTCAGGCATTTGGATGTGTAAAATAATAAAATCTTGCGGCTCTGGTGCCGCTTGCGCACTGTGGCTTGATGACTCAGCACTTTGCGGTTCTGCAGGCTGTGACTGGGCGTCCGTTTGCTCTGTGTCAACCGTACTCGGGTGTGCTTCTTCCTCTACAGCAGCAAAGCTCATATCGCTTAGTTCAGGCTCTTTTGGCTTAGGGTCCTCGTTCGCAGTTGATAAGTCTTGTCTACGATCGTTTTTGTCTTCTTTTTTTCTAACAGACCATAGCCCATGTATCAGTAGCCCACCTATGATCAACGCACTGATCACGATTAATGCCCATCTTAATTCTGTGGCCATTGTTCACCTTTACTTTTGTTATGTATGTGCCATCTGCACTGCTTGTTCTATATCTACAGCAACTACACGAGAAACGCCTGGTTCCGCCATAGTCACCCCCGTCAGCCTTGCGGCCATTTCCATCGCCACTTTATTGTGGCTAATATAAATAAACTGTACCGCCTGAGACATTTCTTCTACGAGACGACAAAAACGTCCAACATTAGCATCGTCTAGCGGTGCATCTACTTCATCCAACATACAAAAAGGGGCTGGATTTAATCTGAAGATAGAAAATACCAATGATAATGCGGTCAGCGCTTTTTCTCCACCACTTAACAGATGAATTGTCGAGTTTTTCTTACCCGGTGGCCTTGCCATTATAGTAACACCACTTTCCAGTAAATCATCACTAGTGAGCTCTAAGTAGGCATTGCCTCCGCCAAACACTTTCGGAAACAACTCTCCCAAATCACGGTTTACCTGATCAAAAGTCGCTCGAAAACGTGTTTTGGTCTCCCTATCGATCTTTCTTATGGCATTTTCAAGGGTTTCCAATGCCGCAGTTAAGTCATCTAACTGCGTATCAAGATACGTTTTTCGTGCCAGTGCTTCATCAAACTCTTCAATGGCAGCCAAATTGACCGCGCCTAACATCGATAACTTTTGTACCGTGGCTGTTAGCTGACTTTGATACACGCCAACACTTAACTTTTCATCCAATGTAGCCAACACACCTTTTAACGTTTGTTTAAGCTCTAACAGCGGCTCAAGTGCGGCTTGAGCTTTAACAACTAAACTTTGTTCTTGTAATTGTAGCTGCTGTTTTTGCTCTTTGAGCTTCAAACTATTTGCTTGAGCATCCTGCACACTGCTTTGCTTTTCAGATAACTGTGTTTTTGCCTTTGTAACCTCTTGCTCCATATCTGTCAGTTTTTGTTGCTGTGTCTGATGCATGGTCAATAATGTCGTTATCTGGGTTTGCGTTTCTAATAGCGGTGCCTCTAGTTGCATTAACTGCTCGGCATTGGCTTCTAACGCAACCACACACTGCTGCATACTCTCTTTCAAATGCTGAGTCTTTGTCGCACTTATCTGTTGATCACTTTGCGCTTGCTGTAACGCTAACTTTGCCAGATGCACTTGCTCTTGTGCTTGAGTTTTACCGACGAGTGTCGCTTGTATTTTCTGTTTGTTCGCCTCTACGCGCAGTTTTTTTTCAGCTAATTCTGTTTGTAACCCCTCTAGCTGTTCAGTCACTTGTTGATGACTTGTCACACACTGCTGCACAAGCGTTTGCGCGGATGTGATTTCTTGTCGGATGTTTGTCAACTCTTCAGCGAGCTTATCAGATTGCGCTTGCCACCCTTGCTGCTGCAGTTCTAATACCTCTAAACGACTTTTATTAGCAGCAACTTGCTGTGCTACACCGTGCACTGCTTGCTTATTGTGTTCAATCGCCGTTTCAAGCTCAGTGTGCTTGGCAATAGAGCGTGCTTTATCTTTCTCGGCGTTATCAAAAGCCGCTTGCAATTTAGGTAAATCAACATTCAAGTTATCCAGCTTTTGATAGTTTGCCAGCTGGCTCGCGCTCCCCTCAGCGCGCGGCATTTTAAAATTATCACCATACACGCATCCCATATCATCAATGGCTAAGATAAAGTGTGCATCTGAAGTAAACACCCTAGATGAAGCCAACCATTTGATATGATTTAACACGCTGGGGAAAATACCAGACTCTATAAATTGAGCAACACTGTGTGGCTCAAGTGCCTGTGTATGAGCCCAAATTCCAGCACTCTTAGGCGCCTCACTCAATGACAACCCATTGAGACCCAGTAGCGCGCTTTCAACTATGTCAGCAAACCCTTCTTTCACTTTTAATTGAGCCAAAAAAGAAGGCTGTTGAGCCGCCTCAACTTCACCTAACAATGAAATCAATGTGTCGCGCTCTGCGGTACTTTGCACTAACTGCTGCTGCGCAGATTGAACACTATTTTCACTTTGCTGCACTTGCTTATCGCTATTTTGGCGTTGTTCTACCAATTTTTGTGCTTGGCTTTGCAAGCTCGCCATCTCTTTAAGCAGTGACTGTTGCTTTGCGCTTTCTTGCGCTAATAACTCGCTACTATCTTGCGTCGATAGTGTCTCACTATCGAGCACCAAACTAGCATGACGCTCTTCAACATGAAGCTGCCTTTGCTTTGCCTGTTGCAAAGCGACATTACTGTCTGCATGTTGCTCTTTTACCTTTGCCTCTTGCTCGATGAGTACTTTTAGTGTGTCTTCAACGTCATTATTTAATTGCTGATTTTGCTCATACAACGCCATTCGCTCTTCAAGCTCAGCCTCTACAAGTACTAAGCGCTCGGCCGCATCTTCGCACTTTTGCTGATGCAAAGTACAACTAGCTTGTTGCTCACTCAACAGAGCTTGTGCCTTGCCATGCTCCGATTGTAATTTTACTTTTGCTTCGCCCAATTCAACCCGCTTTTCTGTAAGATGAATTTTTTGCTGTTCAGCTCGGGTCAGCTCGGTATGTGTTTTATGTAAAGCTTGCTGCAATACATTGAGGGCATCGCTAAGATGAGTCACTTGCTGCTCAAAGCTTGCTACCACATCACTTTGCCCACCATGGGCTTGTTCTAAAAACTGTAGTTTTTCATCTAATTTAGCAATTTGCTGCACTTTTTGTTGCAGTTTATCGTTAAAGTCCTGCCACTTTAACACTGCCAATTGACCTTTTAAGGTTCGTTCTTTGGCTTTTAATTCCTTATACTTTCTTGCGGCTTCCGCTTGCTGGGCCAACCTATCAAGCTGCGATTGCAACTCTTTACGCATATCCAATAAACGCTCAAGATTATCTCGCGTGCTCTTTATTCGCGTTTGTGTTTCTCGTCTACGTTCTTTGTATTTGGAGACTCCGGCCGCCTCTTCTAAAAAGACTCTCAGTTCATGTGGCTTACTTTCGATAAGCCGCGAAATCATGCCTTGCTCTATAATCGAGTAACTACGAGGTCCCAATCCTGTGCCCAGGAAAATATCCGTAATATCGCGACGACGGCACTTACTGCCGTTTAAAAAATACAAAGATTGACCGTCTCGGGTCACTAAGCGTTTGATAGAGATTTGATTTCTGTCTGCCAGCGAACCAGGTAATGTCCCTCGGGTATTATCAAACATCAGCTCGACAGAAGCTTGTGAAATGGCTTTGCGATTTGTCGAGCCATTGAAGATAACATCTGTCATCGCATCACCGCGTAAGTTCTTAGCTGAACTTTCACCTAATACCCAGCGTACCGCATCAATAACATTAGATTTGCCACAGCCATTTGGCCCAACCACACAGGTCATTTGATCAGGAAATGGGATCTTAGTTGGCTCTACAAAGGATTTAAATCCGGCGAGCTTAATGTGACTTAAACGCATAGACAGAGTTGTTTATTTTTATTACTACAGTAACAGTTGAACATTAAATTGAGCGGCGAAAGTTATCAAGTATGATCCCCGTGGCCATCGCTACATTCAGTGACTCTGCTTGTCCATATGCGGGGATCGTAATCGGTTGGTTAACGTACTGCCCTGCTTGCTCACGGATCCCGTGTGATTCGCTGCCCATCACCAACACTCCTTGAACTGAGAATGTTGTTTTATGCACACTTTGTCCATCTAGATAAGCACCATAAATCGGCCCATCATACTGACTTAAAAACTGGTTTAAATCAGTCCTAACCACATTTACTCGGACAAAAGAGCCCATTGTGGCACTGATCACTTTTGGATTTAAGTGATCCGCACAATCTTCACTGACCACCACTTGCTTAAGCCCATACCAATCCGCTAAACGAATGATCGTCCCTAGATTACCCGGATCCGATACTCCATCAAGCGCTAACACAAGACCGCTGTTATCAATGTCTTTCGTTTCAGGAATAGGCACTATGGCAAGCGCGGCATTATTACTCACTAAGGTGCTCACCTTACTGAGTGATTGCTCATCACATTCAGTAACTGAGCACTGCTTTAAGGCTGTTTGATGCGTGCTGATAAATTGTGGCGTGGCAAATACCTGCTGTACTTCAACACCTGCTTGCAATAATTCCAAGACATTTTTTTCACCTTGAACAAGATACAGACCATGTTGTTTACGGTATTTTTTTTGTGCCAGAGCGCGAACAAGTTTTTGTTGATTTTTAGACAGCATACACACCTCATTTGGTTAAGGAGCGAAGTATATACACAATATAGAATAAAAGGCAGTGTAATTGCCCAAGACGAGGTAGGATGCACTACAAATGAGCAAAATAATCACACGCAGCTTACTTTGCACTCAGTGAAAAGAGTGATTACAATAGCGGCACAATATTCATGTGATACCGTTTGATATCACCCTCACCAACCCCTAGTTGAGACGCCGTTATGTCCGCAGAGCTTCACGTAATTCTTTTAAATGTTGTCATCCTCTTTATTGCTTATTTTGCGATATATCCAGCATATGCGGGAAATGACTTTAAAAAGATCTCTGCTCAGGATTTTATTGCTTCAATGGTCTCTTTAGGTGTTGCAGGATCGGTTTATTTTGCGACTGGTGTCGAATTCACTTTGTTCTTTTTTGAAGTTAACTGGGCATGGTTTACCTTAGTGAGCTTTACCATCATCGAGTTGCCATTATTTTATTGGTATGCCAAGCGCCATAATGTCAAACTGCCTTAGCCAACAAAAAGGCAATAAAAAAGGCATCATTAAGATGCCTTGGCTTTAATTTACATTAACTTTGGGGGAACTGTTACATTTCTTTATTGTGCAGGATTTGTGCAACCACATCTTTAAAATCATGACTCGGCTTCAAGGTTGAAATCACGCCATTACTGCTCTTAACCAGATCGATAATATCGAAATAGCCCACTGCTTTTTTCTGGCTATTTTGCACAAACAAATAAGATAGACCATCCGCTTCAATCGTCGCCTTGATATCACCTACATGCGCGTCAACCACCTGTGCTGTCGATATTTGTCTGAGCGAAGTCATCGGTACCATCATGTCAGCGACCATCAGCTCACTGCGACTCAAGCCCATGGTTTGCGCCTTTTCTAGCACGTTACGGCTACCCAGTTGGGCCAATGCGATTAACCCCACAGGCTCATTCGCTGAACTCATAACTAAAGCCACCGACTGATGCGTTTTGTTTAATACCAGAGTTGCATCGTCCAAACACGCATCAACATCAATATGTATTGCTGGCAATGGTCGGAGAAACTGCTCTGCTGGAAGCTGTTCAAATGTTTGAGTATTGGTAGTGACGACATTAAATGTATTGTTAATGACAGCGCCCTCGTCAACGGCTGCTGTTTTTAGTGCATGATAAAAGCTCATGATCCACCTCACGACGATTAATTAGAATTAATAATGTTGTTTTAAAAGGGGATTAATAAGCTGGAGGCGCGCGAATTCGAGTACTTTGCGGTTGAGAGTTAAAGGTGGCAGAAAAAACAGCCTGGATCTGTTGCGCATCAAGCTGAGTACTTTTTGATGCAACAAACGGCAAAGCTTCATCAATATCGACATCTAAAAACTGAATGTCTAAATCGGCAATAAGCTCTACAACCTGTTGTCTTTCTTCTGCTGCATGCGCACCCGCCGCCGTTACACAAAGTAACGTTGCTAAGCTGACTGCAAACAATAGATGAAAGACGCGCATGCTATTTTTTTCTCCATAAGAATCTAATAATTAGTGTATGGACTCACCTAACCGTTTACAAGGGGGAGGGGGCGAATATGTACCTAAGATAATTGTAAGAGAGTGTGACATAAGTTCATGAGACCAAGAAAATCAAGCTTTTGACGTAATTCAATGAGACGAAAAAATCACTCACTAAAATGACAATAACGATTATAATAAGCGTTAACTGTTCCCAATTTAGAGTTTACTTATGCAAATTACCAAAGGGATGGAGTACTTTATCGCTGGCTTCTCAATGCTTGGCCAAAAAGGATTAAAACGATTCGTCTTTATTCCGCTTTTGATCAACATCGTTTTATTTGGCGGCTCGCTTTTTTTCTTGTTTGACTGGTTAACACAAGGGTTTGAATACTTAAGCAGCGCCTTACCAAGCTGGCTCAGCTGGCTCGAATGGTTACTTTGGCCACTGGCCATTTTAATTATTTTGTTCAGCTACAGCATGGTATTTACAGTGATTACTAATTTTATCGCTGCACCTTTCAACGGCTTATTGTCTGAAAAAGTAGAATTACATCTAACAGGCCAGCCGATCAATGACGATGGTTTTGCTGATATCGTCAAAGATGTGCCGCGTATGCTGGGTCGGGAGTGGACTAAACTCTGTTACTACCTGCCTCGCGCCATTATTTTCTTTTTAATGTTGTGGATGTTACCCGTAATAGGACAAATTCTGTGGATCCTATTTACCTGCTGGATGTACAACGTGCAATATAATGATTACCCGTTTGATAACCACAAGATTAGCTTCACGCAAATGAAGCAAGATCTTAAAGGCCAGCAAGGGCTTTCATATGGATTTGGTTTTGCTGTTTTTGTGCTTACAGCCATCCCGTTTGTTAACCTCATAGTGATGCCTGCAGCAGTGTGTGGCGCAACCAAGCTCTGGGTAGAAAATTATCGCGGTAACTACCGCTAACGGCTCATACAAACGTCATAATTCATACCGATAATAGTTAAAAAAACAACCTTACTGGGACGTTATGCAATTTTTAACTACTATCGTACTTACTGGGGCACTGCTATGCAGTGCCTATTCACAGGCCACTGCACAGCTAGGCCCTCGACCATTTTATTTAGTCGATCAAATGGCCCCTAGCGCTTTAAAAACAAAACTATCACGATGTATGAATAGGCCCGTATTTAAAAGTGACTTTTCTATTGGCCACCGTGGTGCGCCTACACAATTTCCTGAACATACCAAAGAATCATATCTAGCAGCTGCGCGCATGGGAGCGGGTATCCTTGAATGTGATGTTACATTTACCAAAGATAAAGAACTCGTTTGTCGCCATGCACAGTGCGACTTGCACACCAGTACCGACATTTTGCTGCGCCCCGAGCTTGCCGCAAAATGTAGCCAACCTTTTACACCTGCAAACCCAGAGACTGGCGCACCTGCCAGCGCGAAATGCTGTACGTCAGATTTAACGCTCAATGAATTTATGCAACTTAAAGGTAAAATGGATGGGGCCAATCCAAACGCACAGTCACCTCAAGAGTACGTTAAAGGGACTGCCAATTGGCGAACAGACTTATATTCTGCTTCAGGGACTTTAATGACACACGCGCAAAGTATTGAGTTGTTTAAGTCTTTGCGAGTCAAAATGACACCAGAATTAAAAGCCCCAGCGGTCGATATGCCATTTAACGGGATGACTCAGCAAGATTATGCACAGAAAATGATTAATGAGTATCGCTTGGCAGGCGTCTCTCCTCGTAAAGTATTCCCTCAATCATTCAACATTGAAGATGTACAATATTGGCGACATCAAACACGCTTCGGTAGACAAGGGGTATATTTGGATGGGCGCTACAGTGATGAGAATTTTGACCCTAATAACCCTTTGAGTTGGCAACCAAGCATGGATGAAATCAAAGCCAGTGGAGTGAATATTATCGCGCCGCCACTGTGGGTGTTATTAACATTAGACGAAACAGGTAAACTTATCCCCTCACCCTATGCAAAAGCAGCCAGTGCAGCAAATTTAGATATTATCACTTGGACACTTGAACGTTCAGGCTTAATTTCCCAAAACGGGGGATGGTATTACCAAGGGATCAATGACGCAATCAAAAATGAAGGCGACGTCTATACCGTATTGGATGTACTGGCAAAACACGTTGGCGTTAAGGGCGTCTTTAGCGACTGGCCTGCGACCACCACATTTTATGCAAACTGTATGAACCTGTATTAACCCTTTCAGTGCGATGTGCAATCTACTTTGCACATCGCACCTGTTACAACACGCTTAGAAGTACTTGCTTGTACCGATCGTGCCAGGGCCTGTGATTGGCCCAGTGATGGTACCTGGATTTGTGATTGTGCCAGTGTAAGGACCATCTGGATCTGTTGGACCTGTCTGAATAATCGTGCCATGTGGCGTCACTGTGCCGATATGATCGCCACCCAAATTGACATACGCACCATCTGCGCCACCGATATGGTTGGTCATCTTTGATGGGATAACGGCAGCATCTTGAGAAAGCGCTTTTAATTTACGTTTTTTAAGATTTAACATTTTTAACTCCTAATTAAAATCGCCTCAAATACTACAAACCAATTAAAGTTCAGCAACTTATACAATAAAATCAAAATAAAAAATTAGTCGAAATAATATAAATGTACATTTTTTAGCACACTCATATTCTAATAAAAACCCATTAATTAGAGTTTGATAACAAAAATATAAGGCAAATATGCAGCGCAATTTGCCTTATCTATGACAAGTGAAGTGAATTTACACTTCGATTGACTGGCCGTGATTTAAACGGTTGGTAGGGTCTAATAAACGTTTTACTTTTTGTAACCTAGGATAATTGTCTTTGTAATAAAGGTATTGCCAATTCACAATATCCATATCTGCGTAATTGACATAACAGCCATCCATAACACCATCAGGCACCGGACCTTTTTCCCCATACATCTTATGATAAAAGCGATTCATCCACTCTAAATGATATGGGTCTTGGCTGGGATCAAACCAATAGGTTTGATATTGCAGCTTCATCACAGAACTGCGATGTGATACCGCCGTGTCTTCAGGTGACAGCGCATTAATTTGTCCGCCATACGATGATAACTGCAACGTACCGCTTGGGTTTAAGTAGTCACCATGTCTGAGCTCATCCCACAAAGTCCGAATTTGCGCTTCTGGAAAGGGCTTATTCATATAGGCAGACTTGTTTTTACCTCGGGCACCTATCAAGGGCCCCGCCGCATACTGGGTACCATACCACCAAGGCAAACTAAAATAACTGCCCGGCGGCGTGGGCCTTGGCGGTGCATCTTCTTGGCTCTGTATCCCCATGTGATCAGAAGTACGCAAACCCACTTTGGCTTGCGCCAATTGCGCCGCAGAAAAAATAGCATCTAAAAACTCATCAATTAAACCAGGGTTACCTGCGCAGAATAACTGTAAGCGAATGCTGCCCCCACCTCCTACAGATTTTGGCATAGACATAGATGTATGCAGTGCATTAAAACGGCTCTCTGGGCCATTATTTTTGGTCCAAAACTCGCCGTAATTTTTAATCAAGGCTGCAAATTGCGGATAGTCTAAGCTTGTCCATGGCAGCGACACCTCTTGTGTATGAATAAAAGCAGGTACGTCTGGTAAGTCTTTGAAAAAGTATTTGGTTACGATACCAAAGTTACCACCACCTCCGCCTTGGTGCGCCCAGACAATGTCATCCGCCTGTGCAGATTGGCCTTTAAAGTATTTACGCGGGTAAGTAGCCTGACCACCCCACTCACTAAATGCCACCAGCTCTACACCAGCCAAATAATCGCTCGACAAGCCATATTGACGTGAATGTACACCAAACCCACCGCCACAGACATGACCACCAATCCCGACGCCAAAACAAGACCCAGCTGGAATTATTTTGCCAAACTCTTTAAATAGCGTTTTATAGGTATGCCCTAAATTAGCCCCCGCTTCCACTACGTAATAGTCACCATCTTTGTAAATACGGTCCATATTACTGATGTCGATAACCACCCCATTGTCATTATCAACAAACCCTTCATAGCAATGCCCGCCTGAGCGCACGGTGATGCGTTTGCCCTGTGTGATCGCATCACGGGCAGCCATATACACTTCATGGGCAGAGCTACAGGCACCGATGTAAGTCGGCTGACTTAAAAAGCGCATATTAGACCCCAGTAACATAGAGATATACCGCGGATCATTACCAAATACTTTGTGATATTGCCCATACTCTCCACGGGCCTCTGCAGGCGTTGATTGCAACGCCAAAGGTGCAGCCCCAACCACCCCACCGACTGCCAGTGACTTTTTCAAAAAACTACGGCGAGATGTTTGCTCTGTTGCCTGTAACACTAACTCTTGTTCTTTATTATCCATCGTACTGTCCTTACATGTTATTGTTATTGGTCACACAGCGTCCTGCCACTATCCAAACCCGACACGCTACAGCATGCGACGTGTCCAATGTAGCAATAAACAAAACAAGCACTGTATATAAATTAGACTAAAGGCGTAGATTCAAAAGGCACTAATAGGAACTAAAAACAAGCATTGTAGATACCTTTATTGATAGTAAGTAATTACACTCACAATGTATCAAAATATTTCTTCTACATATGAGGGGTTTTGGTGGTGGGTTAAGCCACATCCATGTGACTAGAAAATAGTGATTAACTATACAAATTTTGTGGGACTTTTAAGACCTGAATATGTACGGTGACTTCTTCGCGGTCATGATATAAGTGCTTGGCTTGGAGCTGATAACCTACATTGTAATGCGCCAACTCATCATCAATCAGCTGCAAACATTCATACACGCTATCAAAGCGCTTTTTCATCGGCAGCTTGAGGTTAAATATTAACTCTTTAACAAAGCCATTGACTATCCAATCAATCATCAATTGCGTTACTTTGCTCGGCTTTTCAACCATGTCACACACCAACCAATCAATGTTGCGCTTTTCTGGGCGGTATTTAAAACCATCTTCTCGAAAGTGCTTCACTTGACCACTTTCCATCAACTTGTCGTTCATTGGACCGTTATCAATGGCCGCGACAAACATGCCACGTCTAACCAATTGATACGTCCACCCTCCAGGACAAGCGCCTAAATCGACACCGCGCATACCCGGACGAACGCGATCTTCCGCTTGCTCCTTAGTTAAAAAGACATTAAAAGCTTCGTCTAACTTTAACGTTGAGCGACTTGGACCGTCTGCAGGCATTTTAAGCCTCGGGATCCCCATAAAAAATGGTGAGTTGTTGTCGCTAAACGAGTAGCCCACATAAGCTGTATCGTTTGCTAAAAACAAAACATGCAACACAGGCTTTTGCGGTTTCACGTTACGCGTTAGCTTATTTTGCTTTTCAAGCGATTTAGCCAATGGCGTCGAGACCTTCTTACAAAACTTCGACAGCTCTTTGCCTTCGTTTGTGTCTGGTGTTTCTACACGGAGATCGCCACACAAAGGGAAATCCGCCACACATTGCTTAATTTCTCCGACGCGATCTTCCAATGGCATATTTGTCAGCAAAGTGCCTGCAAACCATTGTCTTGCAAATACCAAGCTCTTAAAGTCGATTTGTTTGACCAGTCGCTCAGCCTCTTCTTTGGCGTAACATTCAAAGGTCACAAACCCAGTATTTGGCTTCGCTTTGACATAACCGGCAACGCCTTGCTGCATCGCATGGTGATTAATTTCAGCAGCTGCATCACTTTCAAAACCGCTACGACAGTAAATTACTACACTCGACATTGTTTCAATACTTCCAAAGTTAAAGAGTTTCTAAGATTAAAGAGGTTGCCTAGCAGCTTTTACAATTAGTATTAGCCAACCAATAATAAAACACACTCCACCAATGGGAGTAATGGGCCCTAGCCACTTCGCGCCAGTCAGAGCCAACAGGTATAAACTGCCACTAAATAGCAAAATACCCATAATAAAAGCATGGCCTGCCCATTTAAGTTGCATGCCCCACTTAATCAACAGCGCCACAGCGATGAGCGCCAAACCATGTGTCATTTGATAGTGTGCTGCAGTTTTAAAAATATCCACAGCATAGTCACTCACATGGTGTTTCAAGCCATGTGCAGCGAATGCGCCTAATGCCACTGATAACATGCAAAAGAGGCTGCCTGCTAATAAAAATAGTTTAGCCATGGCAATTATCTCGAATAAATTGCACTGCTTTTTGTGCTGCAGCATCGCGATTTTGCACTTCAGTTATGCCACTTGCCTTACGAGGCTTGAGTGAGTGATCGCCATCTGGCAACCAAAAGTATTCAGGTGTCGCATCCAATTGCAAAGCGCTCACTTCAGTTTTATTGCCAAATGTATCTCGCTCCCCCTGCAACACTAAAAACGGACACGGTATGTCACCAAAGTGCTCTATTCTTAACTTTTCAGATTTGCCCGGTGGGTGGAATGGATAGCCAAACGCTAACACGCCTTTAACCCTGACTGTTGTCTCACATACCAACATAGACGCCATACGCCCCCCCATTGACTTACCGCCGATAAATATCGGCAACGTATCATCGAGCTGTGACAAAACCTGTTCGTAACACGCTAATAACTTGGGTGCTCTGTCCGGCGGACGCTTTTTGTTTTGCGCCTTGGCCGTGGCCATATACTCAAAGTCAAACAGTGCGACATCAATACCTTGTTCAGAAAGCTTAATCGCCATATCTTGCATAAAGTCTGAATCACACCCCGCACCTGCGCCATGGGCAAATACAAACTGTGCCACAGGGTTTTGGGCTTTGTGCCATTCAATGGCGACCTTATCACTCATAGTTAAAATACCTTATTATATTTGTTCTTGCTCAACCATGCTGAGCATCCACTCTTTAAACGACACGATTTTACCCAGCTCAGCCTGAGATTCTCGGAAAACCAGATAATATGCATTTTTACTTTCCAAGCTATGACTAAACGGGATGACTAGGCGACCGGCATCGAGATCTGGTTTTGCCAGTACACTGTTACCCAATGCGATACCTTGCCCGTGCACAGCCGCTTGCAATACCATCGACGAGTGACTAAAAATAGGGCCGGTATTGGCCGGTACATTGCGTACTCCGGCCGTTTTGAGCCACGACTTCCATGAGCGACGTGTCGTATCATGCAATAGATTATGATTTGCCAAATCACTGGGTTGGTTGAGGGGCTTTGGACCATTCAGAAGCAAAGGACTACATAAAGGCACCAGATATTCAGTATGCAACTTATGGGTCTGTACGCCACTCCAATTGCCTCGGCCATAATAAATTGCCACATCAACATCATCAGTCAACGAGTTTTCATCCTGATCTTGTGCTTTGATCCGCACATCGATATCGGGAAACAATTCATTGAATTTACTTAACCGTGGCACTAGCCATTGAATGGCAAAACTTGGCGTTAAACTTACCGTGAGCGAGCCCTTTGCACCGCGCGCCAGTAGCTTTTCTGTTGCATCAATCAGTTGTGAAAAGATGTCTTTAATATCTAAAAAATAACCTTGTCCTTCTTCGGTCAATAACAAGGATCGATTTTTTCTGAGGAACAGCTTTAACCCCAAGTGTTCTTCAAGCGTTTTTATTTGGTGGCTGATAGCGGCTTGTGTCACGAAGAGCTCTTCAGCGGCTTTGGTAAAACTCAAGTGCCTGGCTGCTGCTTCAAACGCTTTTAAAGCATTCAGTGGTGGTAACCTTCTTGCCATAGCAGGACGCCTTTACATGTTGTTATATTTTATGTTGTTGTATCTTTGGGCAACCACCATCCTATGGTCACTGCCCGGCCTAATTAATCAGGCAATTTACGCGCTCGCGCTGGTATCAAGTGCGTCAAAGCTTTTGATTAATTCATCAACCGCTTTCATTTGCTTTAAGTAACCTTCCAATTTATCTAAAGGCAATGCGCATGGACCATCACATTTAGCGATATTTGGATCTGGATGTGCTTCAATAAATAATCCAGCTAAACCTAGTGCCATTCCACTGCGAGCCAGTTCTGCCGCTTGTGCCCTGCGACCATCTGCTGAATCTGCACGACCACCTGGGCGCTGCAAGGCATGCGTTGCATCAAAAATAACTGGCGCCATATGCTTCATGTCATCCATACCCAACATATCAACGACTAGGTTGTTATAACCAAAGCTACTGCCACGTTCACATAAGATCACTTGGTCATTACCTGCCTCATTCAGCTTTTTAATGATATGGCGCATCTCATGTGGCGCTAAAAACTGCGGTTTTTTCACATTAATCACTGCGCCTGTTTTCGCCATTGCGACCACTAAATCAGTTTGACGCGCTAAAAATGCAGGCAACTGGATCACGTCTGCCACTTCAGCAACCGGTGCTGCTTGAAATGGTTCGTGTACATCTGTGATCACAGGCACATTAAACGTCTTTTTAATTTCTTCAAAAATCTTCAACCCTTCTTCCATACCTGGACCTCGGTATGAATTAATCGAAGAACGATTGGCCTTGTCGAATGACGCCTTGAAGACATAAGGAATATTTAACTTTGAGGTGACTTCTACATAATGCTCTGCAATTTGCATTGCTAAGTCTCGAGACTCTAGAACATTCATTCCACCAAATAAGGCAAACGGTTTGTCGTTTGCCACTTCAATGTTTCCAATTTTTATAATCTGTGTATTCATATTTCAATCCAATTTAGACTGGTAACAAGCAAGTATTCAACTCGATTACCAAGCACACTGTATTTTTTATTCTCTTAGATAAGGGGTGCACGAGTGACAAACCAAGCATAGTCCCTAATTAATTAACACGCTATAAATCGTTTAATCCATACCAGTACCTTGTCGCAAGCATCGATTTGTACGTCACTACGGAGACTTGGTTCAGTTACTAGCAGCAATAAAGTGTTTTGAGCATATAGTCTTATGTGTAGTTTGACTACTCGCGCATAGTCGAACTTTAGAATTATACTTTCGGTAATTTAAACCCCAAGTGTATTAAAACACTGGGGGCGCATATGAAAATAATAGGTTAGTGCAGTATATTATTATGATCAGCGAGCTCTTCAATTTGGCTCTGTATCAGCTCAATGGTAGGGTCATCAGGGCACTCATCTACAAAATACTGTAGATCATCTTTGGCCATTTTCGGGCAGTTTAGCTGATTGAGTAGGTAGCCTCGGTCACGTCGCTCATACGGATCATCACCGAGTAGCTCCATCAGTAACTCAACACAACTTAATGCATGGCTAAATTTTTCTGCGGCAATAAAAGACCATTTCTGCTGTGCTAGATAAAGTTTAAACGCCTCATCACCTATCACTAACTCCATCGGCTCCTGCTCTTGTTCAGCCCCATTTTCAGGCGTGACATACCAAGATTGCTGACCAGAGCTTGGATCTATGATGTAACCTTCTTCACTACTTAGCGCAACATGCACCATGATTTCACTTTGCAGCAGTGCAACAGTGGCATTGAAGTGTGCACGCTCTAGCAAATGCGAAAGCAGAATCGCTAAAGCCGTGCTGGTACCACTGCGCATTTTGATCACATAACTTATATTGTTGAGCAGGTATTCCGGTACTTTTTGACCAGTGCCACTAAATAGCCATTTGGTGTAAAACGTATCAAGGATCAAATCAACACGCTTATGCAGGTCTTTTTCCTTCACACACATTTCATCGACTGCCAGTTCTAGCTCAGCCAATTGGCACAGCGTTTGTTCGGTGTCGGCTTGCGCATCCCATCGCTGTTCAGCATAAATGCTACGAAGTAATGCAGGAACGGAATAATCCATACCTAATTCTTGTTGTTCATCAAACCAAGTATCCGTCATAGACTGTACTGCTAACCCATGTGAAAATAATAAGCCGCTAGTGTAACACTTTTTAGTCCATTCCCAAGGGGAAATTTTACTCACACCCGTGTATTGCGCAGGATAACGGCATCACATGATGTGAGTATTATTGAAGAAGTTTAAAGAATAAACGCACTCTTTGTGCTGGCAAGATAGCCAATGGCAAGTAGAGATACTGTTGCCCCGATCAATGCAGGGATTTGTTTTGATTTATGTTTTGACTTTGCAATCACAAACCCCAGCCCAATATATCCGACCACTAATATGATTTTTTCCATCAGCCACGGCTGAGACGATGGTTTCATACCCAATGTCACAGCTAAATAGACCGCAGACACAAGCAGCAGTGTATCCACACCATGACTGGAAATAAATACCAGCTTATTTTTTGCAAGCTTGCCCGTTGCTAGGCGCGACACTGAACGGGTGTAAAATAAGACAATACTGAGTACTGCAAACACCATATGAGTATGCTTTAGAGCTATATAATCCACGTTCACCTCATTGCTTATCTGGATAGCGCGCAAGAATGGCTTCTAGCTCGTCAATAATGTCGTTAAACACGGAAACTAATTTAGGGTCAAAGTGTTTACCACTTTGATTATTAATCTCTTTAACAACCTCAGGTAAGTCCCATGCTTCCTTATAGCAGCGTCTGTGACGCAACGCGTCATACACATCAGCCATCGCAACAATGCGGCCGAACACATGTATATCCTCACCTTTTGTGCCTTTGGGGTAACCGGTACCATCCCACTTCTCATGGTGGTCTCTGGCAATTAACGCGCCGGCATTGACTATTTCGCGTTTAGAATCTCGCAATAGTTGATAGCCCTTTTTAGCGTGGCTTTGCATGACCGTCCACTCTTGCTCATCCAGCTTGGCAGGCTTATTTAAAATCGCATCTGGAATACCGACCTTACCGACATCATGCAGCGGCGAAGCAATGCGAACTAAATCCGCTTCTCGATTGCCAAGCCCATACCCCACAGCAAGCGCATGACAAATATGCGCAACACGTTTTACGTGATTGCCAGACTCAGTTGAGCGCATCTCTAATGCCTCACTTAGACGGTATACCAGCTCTTGTTGCGTGTCTTCAATTTCCGCTTGTAACTGCACGTTTTCATATGCAAGTTGTACGTTTTGAGAAAAAATTTCGATTAAATGCTTTTGCGTATCGGTTAAGAACTCAGGGATCCCAGAGACAAATAACATGGATGCGTGATTGTACTCACTTGAGCAATATGAAAATAAGTAATTGTCTTTGTAAACAATGCTTTTTTCATTCAGCGCCTTTTTGCACGCTTGTATTTGCTCTTCATTCAAAACATCTTCAATCGGCTTACCTTCACTCTTTGCAAACTCACCTCGGCCAGTAAACACCACTAAGTCTTCGCTACAGGTATCTGGTTCATTACTGGCCACCAAAGAGGTAGCGTACATGGCTTCATCAACCGTGCCCAATAACGAAGTAAGTTGTTGCATCACCCCTTCGATAAATTGCTCAATTGAGTGCGTTGCAAAAATATCCCGAGACGCGGTAATGATTTTCTCAAGACCTTGACGAGACTGGTCGATAGACAAAATATCGCGGTAAGACCGCAAACTAGACATCACCACAGTAAAGAGCTTTTGAGCGGTCAGTTCAGTTTTCGATTTGTAATCATTGATATCGTAGTTCACGATAACTTGTCGCTCAGGAGCCTGACCTGGTTGCCCTGTCCTGAGGATAATACGAATATTATTATTTTTAGCCGTTTCGCGAATATACTGGGCGACTTTTAAACCCGCATCATCGGTTTCCATCACCACATCTAACAGCACTATAGCTGCATCAGGGTGGTCGGTCACCACTTGTTTTGCTTCCTCTCCTGAGTACGCACTGAGAAACTCAAGCTTCTTCTTTTGAAACTCGAAATCACTTAATGCCAGCTTGGTAACAGCATGTACTTCTGGTTCATCATCAACAATGATGACTTTCCAAGTGCCACTTTGCTCCGTTTCTATGACATCAGTCGGCTCATCTGAAAACAAAAAATCATCCATAGAGAGTCCTTAACGCTTGTTTGACGCGGGCTATAATTTAAAAATATTTAATGCATTCAACGCATCACTAAGGCATCTGTGCCAAAGTTACTCTATCACAGCCTGCCATATCTTTTATTGTAAGTATATTGCGATAGTTCATTTGTGCAAAAATCTCTCTCACACCACCGCCTTGCTCAAAACCATGTTCTACCAATATAAAACCGCCTGAGCTCAGATATTCTCTCGCTTGCGAAGCAATATGACGTATATCTGCATAGCCATTTTCCTCAGCGACTAAAGCTGAGAGCGGTTCAAAGCGCACATCCCCTTGTGACAGATGTATGTCATCATCTTCAATATACGGGGGATTGCTGACAATCAGATCAAATTGCTGATCAGGCACATTTGAAAACCAATCACTTTGCGCAATAGTGACATTATTCAGTGCATGTCTCTGCTGGTTACGCTTTGCCAACGCGACGGCATCCTGTGAGTAATCAACAGCCCAGATCTGCCAAGTTGGCATTTCACTCGCTAATGACAGGGCTATCGCACCGGTACCGGTTCCTAGATCCAACACTTTTGCAGCCCGTGGCAAGGCGAGACCAAGGGCATATTCAACTAATGTTTCAGTATCAGGCCTTGGGATCAAAGTACTGTTATTGACATAGAACGGGAGACTCCAAAACTCTCTTTCTCCGGTAATATGTGCAACCGGTTCGCCATGCAGCCGCCTTGTAATGTAGTCTTTGAACAATTGATGATGGTTGTCTGATAACTCGGCTTCAGGCCAAGTAAACAAGTAACTGCGAGGCTTATCTAGAATGTGTAGTAACAGGACTTCTGCGTCAAGTTTAGGGGAATCTGAGTGTTCAATTAGCTGTTGAGTTGCCCAAGCGATTGCTTGGGCATTGGAGATAGGGCTCACCTTAATCATCACCCATCGCAGCCAATAGGTCTGCTTGGTGCTCAAGAAGAAGCGGGTCAATAATCGCGCCAAGCTCACCACCAACTACTTCATTTAAACGATATAAAGTTAAATTGATGCGGTGATCCGTAATACGACCTTGAGGATAGTTATATGTACGAATACGCTCAGAGCGGTCACCACTACCCACTAAGTTACGACGCTCGCTCGCCTCAGCTGCTTGGCGTTTTTCATCTTCAGCTTGCTGTAGTCGCGCCCCTAATACAGATAATGCTTTAGCACGGTTTTTATGCTGAGAACGCTCATCCTGACACTCAACAACGACCCCTGTTGGAATATGGGTTATACGAATTGCCGAGTCTGTTTTGTTAACGTGCTGACCACCGGCACCTGATGCTCTAAACGTATCAACTTTTAGATCTGAAGGGTTGATCTCAATGGCTTCTGCCTCAGGGATTTCAGCCATCACAGCAACAGTACACGCTGATGTATGAACACGACCTTGTGATTCTGTTTCTGGAACACGTTGTACACGGTGCGCGCCTGATTCAAACTTCAACTTGCCGTACACCCCATCACCTTTGATGTTAGCAATCACTTCTTTATAACCGCCGTGTTCACCCTCGTTAGCGCTTACGACCTCTACTTGCCATTTTTGCGTTTCAGCGTAGCGGCTGTACATACGGAATAAGTCACCTGCAAAAATTGCGGCCTCATCACCACCAGTACCCGCACGTACTTCTAGGTAGACATTGTTATCGTCTTTTGGATCTTTTGGCAGCATCAGTACTTGTAGCTGATCTTCTAACTCAACAATCGCCGCTTTGGCTTCTTTGTATTCTTCTTGCGCCATTTCACGCATATCAGGATCTGAATCCTTTAGCATCTCTTCTGCTGTAGCGACATCTTCTTGTGCTTGCTGATAAGCAGTAAATGTTTTTACAACATCTTCAAGCTCTGAGTACTCTTTAGAAAGTGCGCGAAAGCGGTTCTGATCGCCAATCACCTCTGGATCGCCTAGCATCGCTTCCACTTCTTCATGACGCTCAACTAGGGTTTCTAACTTACGATAGACAGACTCTTTCATCTAAATTTTATTCCTGTTCAATACCTAATGCCTGCTTAAGTACCATCAATCGCTCCATATCCCCTTCTTTTGCGGCCTTTTGAATCGCGTGCGTTGGGGCATGAGTGAGTCGATTGGTTAGCTTATTTGCTAGTTCAAGCAAGACTTTTTCTGAATCTTTACCCGATTGTAGCTGATTTACAGCCTTTTCCACGAGCTCTAATTTTATTTCTTGTGCTGATGTTCTGTACTGGCGGATCACATCAACCGATTTTAAAGAGCGCTGCCAACCTGCAAACTCTCTGGTTTTATCATCAATGATCTCCTGTGCTTGTGTTGCCGCCTGTTCGCGGCTAGCGATATTTTCATTGACGATGGCCTGTAGGTCATCCACCGTATATAAGTACGCAGCGTCCAATTCATTAACTTGGCTTTCAATGTCCCTTGGCACTGCAATATCGACAAACAACATAGGACGATACTTTCTTTGCTTTAATGCTTGTTCAACCACCCCTTTACCAATTATCGGTAGGGTACTCGCTGTTGAGCTTATCACGATATCCGCATGCTGTAATTCGTCAGGCAGTTGAGCGAGAGAAATCACATCTCCACCAATTTCTTCGGCCAAATTTTTTGCCCGTTCGATAGTTCGATTGGCAACGGTAATATGCTGTGGATGATGTTGAGATAAATGCTTAGCAACTAGTTCTATGGTTTCACCCGCACCGATTAACAAGACTTTGGTTTTATCAAGCTTACCGTAAATATGCTTAGCAAGATTCACGGCCGCATAAGCCACAGAGACGGCACTGGCACCAATCTCAGTCTCTGTTCGAACTTGCTTGGCAACCGAAAACGTTTTTTGAAATAGCCGCTCGAACATGGGCTGGATCACATGATGGTGTTTCGAGCTATTATAAGCTTGCTTTATCTGACCAAGGATCTGCGGCTCACCCAACACTAAAGAGTCTAAACCACAAGCAACTCGCATCAAATGGTTTACGGCATCTTGATTTTGATGAATATACACATTGTCTGCTAACTCTTGTTGCGAGAT
Source organism: Pseudoalteromonas luteoviolacea CPMOR-1 (assembly GCF_001625685.1). Taxonomy (GTDB): domain Bacteria; phylum Pseudomonadota; class Gammaproteobacteria; order Enterobacterales; family Alteromonadaceae; genus Pseudoalteromonas; species Pseudoalteromonas luteoviolacea_K. Next base: position 28,083 of record NZ_AUYC01000040.1, read on the forward strand.
ATCATGGAAATTTGCCAGCCAACCGAGAAGTGCTTGGGAATTATCATTGTCGAGGCTACAATAAATTTCGGTACGGTTACAGGTAGACACAATCACAGATTCATGAAATTCTGATAACTGATTGAGCTGCTCCAAAGCACGAGACAATTGCTCGGGTGAAAAAGCGACTTTTTCACGTAATTCGACGGAAGCGGTTTTGTGATTAATACCAAGTGCGATGATGGTCATAAATGCCAGTGTTGCCCAAGCCCTGCTTTAAAGCGGCCAATTTTACCAAAAATCAATCGAATATGGAAAGTAAGGAACCTCATTTGAAACAATTTCATTTGATTTTGCTCATGTTTTTTTTGTTTCTAGGCGGATGTGCGCAGTCTCCACGGCCCCCAGTTCAGGGACAAGCAACGTTAAACACCCTTGCCGAGTTCAATAAATGGCAAGCACGAGGCAAAATCGCCTTTATCGCACCCGATGACAGACAGTCGGTCAACTTTAATTGGCAATACACAAATAAAAAGCAAGCGCTTACCTTAACCAGCTTCATTGGTACTCAAGTATTAAAACTGATGGAACTAGATCAATATAGTGAACTGGTTGTAGATGGCAAGTCTTATACAGGGCCCGAAAGCGCCGCCCTCATTCAACGTATCAGTGGTTGGCAACTACCAATAACGCAAGCGCCAAACTGGTTCACTGCAACTCGCTTTGAAGATGGCTATGAACTTAACAAAGCGGGCAATATCCAACAAGCCAGCTGGCAAGACGAGCAAGGACAAGTGTGGACCATCAATTATCAACGCTACAGAAATTTCAATGGCCTCACGCTACCAGCAAGGCTGACACTCACACATCAAGATATTACAATTAAAATTCAAATTAATGCATGGCAGTTCGATCCTCAATGACCAAACTCACTTTAACAGCACCCGCGAAGCTCAATCTCTTTTTACATATTAATAGTCGAAGAGCAGATGGCTATCATGAACTTGAAAGCGTATTTACCATGCTCGACTTTGGTGATGAGCTCTGTTTCGAATTGACTGAGCAAGATGACATCTGCATTGCAGGTGATGTGGCGGGGATCAATCGCGACGATAACCTTATTTATAAAGCGGCCAATGCACTTTTACCCCATCGAACAGTAAAAAAAGGGGTAAACGTACATTTAACGAAACACTTACCTATGGGCGGAGGAGTTGGGGGAGGCTCATCTGATGCGGCGACGACCCTACTTGCCTTAAACACGCTTTGGGAATGTAAACTATCACTGCAAGCACTGGCAAAAATCGGCTTAAAACTAGGCGCAGATGTTCCCGTATTTGTGCATGGTAAAACCGCGCTAGCCCAAGGTATTGGGGAAGTTTTAACCCCTTTCGACTATCCTGAAAAGTGGTATTTAGTGGTGGCGCCAGGTGTACATGTAAGTACCGTAAAAGTGTTCACAGATCCGGACCTACCTCGCAGCACACCGAAACTAAAAACCCCTTGGCAAATGGCTGATACACGCAATGACTGCGAAGAGTTAGTTAAAAAGCTTTACCCTGAGGTTGAAAAGACCCTGACGTGGTTGCTAAAATATGCGCCGTCAAGAATGACTGGAACTGGAAGTTGTTGTTTTGCAGTTTTTGATGACGAGCAATCAGCACTGCGTGTACTCCAGCAAATGCCGTCATCTTGGCAAGGCTTTGTAGCCAAAAGTGCACGTGAGTCGATCACTCACAAGCAATTAGCTACGTGGCTAAACAAAGAGAAGTAAATTAGTTTAAGTTAGCCTGTATCGACTGTGCTATTTTAGTCTTTGCATGTTAGTCCAAAAATTCAGTGCCTGAGGAACCCTACCGTGCCCGACATGAAGCTCTTCGCTGGTAACGCAACACCCGAGCTAGCTCAAAAAGTTGCAAAACGTTTATTTATTGAGTTAGGTGATGCCGTTGTAGGCCGTTTTAGTGACGGTGAGATCAGCGTTCAAATCAATGAAAATGTACGTGGTTCAGACGTCTTTATTATTCAATCAACTTGTGCACCAACAAACGATAACCTGATGGAACTTATCGTCATGGTTGATGCGCTTCGTCGTGCTTCTGCTGGTCGTATTACAGCAGTCATTCCATACTTTGGCTATGCACGTCAAGACCGCCGCGTTCGTTCAGCACGTGTGCCTATTACTGCAAAAGTAGTCGCGGACTTCCTATCAAGTGTAGGTGTTGACCGCGTATTAACTGTGGATCTACATGCAGAACAAATCCAAGGCTTCTTCGATGTCCCAGTAGATAATGTATTTGGTAGCCCTGTGCTTATCGAAGACATGAAAGAGCGTGATTTCGACGATGTCGTTGTTGTCTCACCAGACATTGGTGGCGTAGTACGTGCGCGTGCTATTGCAAAACTACTTGACGACAAAGACCTTGCAATTATTGACAAGCGTCGCCCTCAAGCAAACGTATCACAAGTAATGCACATCATCGGTGACGTAGAAGGCCGTGACTGCATTATTGTTGACGATATGATTGATACAGGTGGTACGTTATGTAAAGCAGCTGCTGCGCTTAAAGAGCACGGTGCTAAGCGTGTATTTGCTTATGCAACTCACCCAGTGTTATCTGGTAACGCTGCTGAGAATTTACGTAACTCAGTCATCGACGAAGTCATCGTCACAGACTCTATTCCATTGTCTGACGAGCTTCGCGCAATTGATAAGGTTAAAGTACTAACCTTAGCTGACATGATGGCAGAAACTATTCGCCGTATCAGCAACGAAGAATCAATCTCGGCAATGTTTGAACATTAATTCATTGCAAGATTAAATAAAAAAGCACCGTTTGGTGCTTTTTTATTGCTCTAATGGTTTTAATCTAGCCATGATAGTGCTATATTAGCGCGCCTTTTTTACCTACTGGGCAGACAAAATTTGTCAGCTTGATAGGTATACGCCAGAAAATTTGGTCGCGAGTTTTCTGACATTATTAACTTTATATATTTTGGAGACAGTTATGTCACAATACGTTTTAGACGCTGAAGTACGCGTAGAATTAGGTACTGGTGCGAGCCGCCGCCTACGTCGCGCTGATAAAGTTCCTGCAATCCTTTACGGTGCAGGCAAAGAAGTTGTTTCTCTTACTCTAGATCACAACAAAGTGATCCACATGCAAGAAGACGAAGGTTTCTACACTCACATCCTTACGCTAAACATTGGCGGTGAGTCTGTTGAAGCTATCGTTAAAGACATCCAGCGTCACCCGTACAAGCCTAAGATCACTCACTTAGACTTCCAACGTGTTGATGCTTCTCAGAAGATCCACACTAAAGTACCAGTACACTTCATCAACGAAGACGCTGCTACTAAAGGCGGTAACACTGTTGCTCACCACGTAACAGAAATCGAAATCACATGTCTACCAGCTCAACTTCCTGAGTTCGTAGAAGTTGATGTTGCTGCGCTAGAAGTAGGTGCAACTGTACACCTTTCTGACGTTGTACTACCTGCAGGTGTTGTTTCAGTAGAACTAGCTAAAGGTGCGGACCACGACCAAGCTGTTGTTACTTTAAACGCTCCTAAAGGCGCTGCTTCTGAAGAAGAAGCTGAAGAAGCTGCTGAGTAATTTTTAAGGTGTTAACACCTTGAATAATATTCAAATGCTTGTGGGCCTGGCTAATCCAGGCCCCGAATATGCAAACACTCGTCACAATGCCGGTGCGTGGTTCATAGAAGAACTGGCAAAACGCTACAATTGCATTCTCAAACCTGACTCTAAGTACCATGGCCTTACAGGCAAAGTACTCATCAATAATCAAGAATTCAAATTGCTTATTCCCACCACTTATATGAATTTAAGTGGCAAAGCGGTCTCAAGCCTTGCAAACTTTTTTAAAATTCCAGCTGAAAACATTCTCGTTGCACATGACGAAATGGATATGGACCCTGGTATCGCCAAAATTAAAAAAGGCGGTGGTCATGGTGGACATAATGGCTTGAAAGACATTATTTCTAAGCTTGGCAATAATAAAGAATTTATGCGCTTGCGAATAGGCATTGGTCACCCTGGCCACAGAGACAAGGTCACGGGCTGGGTATTAGGTAAAGCGCCAAAAGCTGACCAAGAAAAAATTGATGCGGTCGTTGATGAAGCGGTTCGTTGCATGGAAATTTTAGCGAAAGACGGTGTGTTAAAAGCACAAAACAGACTACATTCATTTAAGCCGTAAAGTATTTTTATACGGCAACAATTTGATTAACTGAAGGTTCAAAATTATGGGTTTTAAATGTGGCATTGTGGGTTTACCAAACGTTGGTAAATCAACCCTATTTAATGCATTAACTAAAGCGGGGATCGAAGCCGCAAACTTTCCGTTTTGTACAATCGAACCAAACACAGGCGTTGTTGCCGTTCCGGATCCTCGTCTAGACCAACTGGCTGCGATTGTTAATCCACAAAAGACCATCGCAACAACGATGGAATTTGTTGATATTGCCGGTCTGGTAAAAGGCGCATCAAAAGGTGAAGGCCTTGGTAACCAGTTCTTAGCAAATATCCGTGAAACAGACGCCATTGGCCATGTTGTTCGCTGTTTTGAAGATGAAAATATCGTACACGTGTCGGGTCAAGTAAACCCTGCTGATGATATTGACGTTATCAATACTGAGCTTGTTTTATCAGATATGGAAGCGGCAGATCGCGCAGCTCAACGTAATGCTAAAAAAGCAAAAGGCGGCGATAAAGAAGCTAAATTCCAAAACGATGTACTAGAAAAAGTTAAAGCACACCTTGATGAAGGCCTAACACTACGTTCTTTAGAGCTAACTAAGGAAGAGCTTGCTGCTATCAAGCCGCTTAACTTCTTAACGATCAAACCGACAATGTATATCGCCAACGTCACAGAAGATGGTTTCGAAAACAACCCATTCTTAGACAAAGTACGTGAAATTGCAGCTGCTGAAGACGCGGTTGTGATCCCAGTATGTGCTGCGATTGAATCGGAGTTATCTGAACTTGAAGAAGAAGATAAGCTTGAGTTCATGGCTGATCTTGGTCTTGAAGAGCCAGGCCTGAACTTAGTGATCCGCGGCGGTTACGAGCTTCTGAAATTACAAACCTACTTTACTGCAGGTGTAAAAGAAGTGCGCGCATGGACTATTCCTGTTGGCGCAACTGCACCACAAGCTGCTGGTAAAATTCACACTGACTTTGAGCGTGGCTTTATTCGTGCACAGACTATTGGTTTTGATGACTACATTGAATACCAAGGTGAAAGCGGTGCAAAAGACGCAGGTAAAATGCGTCAAGAAGGTAAAGATTACATCGTAAAAGATGGCGACGTGATGAACTTCTTGTTCAACGTTTAATGACCTCTTTTATATAATGACTAAAAAAGCCCTCATTCAGGGCTTTTTTTGTGTCCGCTCGACGTTTCTATCTATTCAAAAACGCCCCTATTGCGCTTTTTACCTTAAAAGGTACAAAGCATGCCTATATTTTTTAACCTTGGTTGTTGTCGATAATTGTACTTTCCTGTTTGTTTTGGTATAAAAACAGGCCGTTTCGCTTAATTTATCTGCAAACAATCTGTGATACGAAATTTTTTCGAAAAAAGGTGTTGACGGCATGGGGGCATATACGCATAATACGCCCCGCACCAGCGATGGTGATGAACGAAAAAGAGATGGCTATGTAGCTCAGCTGGTTAGAGCACATCACTCATAATGATGGGGTCCCCTGTTCAAATCAGGGCATAGCCACCATGCTTTTTCGAGTTGATTAGCAACTTTAAAACTAACTACCTTAATGTGCGGGAGTGGCGGAATTGGT
>NZ_AUYC01000041.1:0-70485 GCF_001625685.1 Pseudoalteromonas luteoviolacea CPMOR-1
TTAATATCCCACGTTAATATCGAATGTGAAATTCGTATGTAATTTCCTTTACCCTCTAATATGCTAGCGCTTTGGACAAAGCGCTAAGCACAAATTCATGGTGTAGTTTTAAGTTAATACAAAGTCACCACTGGCGCTGGTGTCTGAATACTCACTATCCTTAATGGCCTTATCAAACGCCGGCTTCTTCGATAACCGATCTTCGATATTTGGAACTTCCTCTTCCACCACCTTTCCATACCTCAGCGCAAGTACCCGATCAGCACTTGCAATAGTCTCAGGTCGATGAGCAATAATTATTCTTGTAATATCAAGAGCTTTGACTGCATTGTTTACTGAGGCTTCTAACCTTGTATCTAAGTTACTGGTCGCTTCGTCCATAAATAAAATTTTAGGTTTACGGTATAAGGCTCGCGCAAGGAGTAATCTCTGAATTTGACCACCAGAAAGCGCCGCGCCCATATCCCCCACCAATGTGTTGTATCCCATATTCATAGAGACAATGTCCGTATCAATTGCAGCAACCTGTGCGGCCCATTCAACCTTTTTCATATCAAGATCTGGATCAAAGAAGGAAATATTGTCAGCAATCGAGCCCGAGAGCAGTTGATCATCTTGCATCACTGCAGCAATTTGGCTGCGATATTGAGACAATCCAAGTTGGCGAATATCCACTCCATCCACTTCTACTTTGCCAGCTTCAGGTTCAAATAAGCCTAACATCACCTTGGCTAACGTGGTTTTTCCGCTGCCAGATGCACCTACAATTGCGACTGACTCACCAGCTTGAATAGAGAGATCGAGCGCACTAAATACGGGTGCTTCTTTTTTGCTATAGCGAAACTTTAAGTCTTTCACTTCGATCCGCCCGCTTAGCTCTTTTGCCGTCGTTTTACTTTGAATATCACTTTCTTTATTCGTCAAGGAGATGTCAGCAAGTCGATTGAAATGTAAGCTCAGCATTTTAAATTCAATCACCTTTTCTATTAGGCTGGCCATCTTTTCTACGAACTGGCGCTTATATGCCATAAACGCGAAAAGCATTCCGACTGACAGGTTACCTTCCATCACCAACAGTGCTGCAAAGTAAATTACTAACACATTTTCTAAACCAAAAATGACTCTATTAATGGCTTCGTAGCCGATATTAAGGTGACCTACTCTGATCCCAGCATTGAGGTTATCCGCGTATTTGTTGTGCCAAGTACTTTGCCTTTGTACTTCCCGCCCAAACAATTTAATGGTCTGAATACCGCGAACAGTTTCCATGAAATTAGATTGCTCTTTTGCTTGCGTGACAATGACCTCTTCCGACATTCTGCGTAAAGGCTTGTACATCGCTATACGAACTATGGCGTATATCGCTGCTGCCGTAATAACGATAAAACTGAGCTGTGGGCTATAAATAAAAATCATAACCAAAGTAGCAATGGCCATAATGCCGTCAATCAGCGCCTCGATAACGCCTTTGGTTAGCAACTCCTTGACCTGCTGAAGTGAACCAAATCGAGATACAACGTCCCCAATATGCCGTTTTTCAAAATACTGCAATGGCAGTCTAATTAAATGATGAAATAAATTGGCACCAAGCTGCACACTCATGAGGTTACCAAAATGCAGCAACAATATACTTCTTACAGCACCGGTTACCATTTCAATGAGCATAAGTAAGCCAAAGCCGACCGCCAGGATAGTGAGTAGATTATGGTCGTAACTCAAGATGACTTCATCGACAACCAGCTGCATATAATATGGACTAGCGATAGCAAACGCTTGCAGCAATAAAGAAAGTAAGAATACTTTACCCAAAGTGGACTTGAGGCCTGTTACTTTGCGCCAAAAATCAGATAGCTTTAAATTAACTCGGGTATCTTCCGATTTAAACTCTTCTGTTGGCGACAGCTCCAAAGCCACACCAGTGAAGTGTTTAGATAGCTCGCCTTTGGTATATTTACGTTCTCCAAGCGCAGGATCATGAATAACCACAGTGTCTCTATTGACCGCTTTCAACACAACAAAATGGTTCATATCCCAATGCAATATGCAAGGAGTCTTCAGTTTAGGTAGATGTTCAAGCTCAAGTCGCAAAGCCCGGGTACTCAAATTGAGCTTGTCTGCAATTTGCATGAGCTCTTCCAGCTTCGCGCCTTTTAAAGAAATATCGTGACTTTGACGAAGTGTGGTTAGGTCTGTTTTATAGCCATGATATGCAGCCACCATCGCCAAGCTCGCTAACCCACACTCTGCAGCTTCTGTTTGCAAAATAACGGGCAGCCTTTTTTTGCCACTAAATCTCAGCAAATGCATCGGATTTTCCATTACATTGCTCCTTTGATGCTATAAATTGGTTCAAATAACCACTCAAACAAAGAGCGACTATCCACCATGATGTCTGCTTCTAGCAACATGCCAGCTTGAAGCGGTACCTCGGCACCATAAGCGTTGGCATTTTGCGACTCTAAATTGACAATGACCTGATAAATAGGCTCTTTTATCGAGATGGGTAAAATCGTTTCATTCGGTAATACTATCGTTTTTGAGACGCTTTCAATTTGCCCCGAATATAAGCCAAACCTTTGATAAGGGAATGCTTGATAACGAATTCGAGTTTGTTGTTTTGGTTCAATAAAACCATAAGCACGTGTGGGGACAAATAACACAGCTTCCAATGTGGCGTTTTCTGGCAATATACTCATCAATGGCATATTTACTTGTGCCATCATCCCTTCTTTAATCAGTAAACCGCTCACCTTGCCATCGCGCAGACTCCGAACATCATAACTACGCTGAGAAGATGCTTGAAAGATTTTTTGATTGATCCCAGCAAGCTGCGACCTTAACTTAACTTGAGTTTCACGTAATGAAATAGGCATTTGCTGACGCTGGAATTTAAGCTGACTAAGTTGGTCTTGCTGGCTTAATAAACGACTGTGGATATCTTCAGCCTGCTGCTGAACGGCTAACAATGATTCCGTTACCTGCTGCAAATCAACTTTAGTTGCGACCCCCTTATTTACAAGTGCTTCCGTGCTCGATAAGCGACTTTGATTTAAGGCGATACGCTCTTCAAGCAATACTTGTTGATTTTTAGCTTGTCGAACTTGGCCTGCCGTACTGGTGATCTGAGCGTCTAGTTTTTCGATATTGACTTCAGCCAACATCTTTTGGTTTGCAAGATTTTCTTCAAGGAGTCGCTTTTGTGCGTTTAGCTCATTTAAAATCGTATCGTTGACGTCCACGCCAGATGCAAGCAATCGATCCATTCTAATACGAAAGAGTAAGTCGCCTTTTTTTATGATTTCCCCTTCATCAACAAATACCTGATCTACGATCCCTCCACTCACTGGATATACCTTGCTAACACCTGCTGTTGGTCGTAAATAGCCCGTAACAACCTCTTTTCGATGGTACTCACCAACAAAAAGGTAAATAAGGCCAATTACGACAATGCTCATGATCAACACCAAAATCCAATTGAATGAAAAATGGGTAGCAATTGTCACATCACCATCCAACTTTTGTCCTTGATGTGCAATCGCTTCTGTTCGAAATAGGCCAGCCATATTTACGCAGCCTGCTCTTTAGGTAGGACAACGCTACAGTGGATTTTCCACTCATCCGCTTCTTTTACAAGCGTATGTAGGTTCCTATTTTCCTTCACAATTTGCTGGCCATCCATATCGGCATTTAAGGTAATTTTATCTTGTACAATAAGCAGCTCATCAGTTTTGGCCAGTACGTTCGCATTATCTAATTGGATGTTAAATTGGCATTTTTGTCGCATCATCTCAAACTGCTGTTTTACCGCCCCTTTAAACTGGGACTGAGATGAAAAAATCTCTTCGATATCATTTAAATCACCACTACTGATCAGTGAATAATAATTAGTGAAATAATCATTGATAGTCATATAAACCTCTTTTGTATAACTCGTCGTTGTTTTTAAATGTATTTCCTTTCCAACTCATAGTGCGACGAAGAAAAAGCGAAATCAAACTTGACCAAAAAACACAATAAGCATAAAAATCAACAATATAAAACAAAAAAAGATGACGAAATAAGGTTTATATAGGCTCTAAATTGCTTTCTATTACTTAAAATAAAGGGGTGTTGAGGTGGGTACGTAAAAATAACGTATATTCTTCATACCGATATAATCAATACGAGTAAAAAGGTTGATAAATAGCCTGTTGTCCGCTTCAAAAAACACAATTATTACTGGGTAAAATGCAATAAAAACGATTCTTGACCGGCCCTGAAAAGCACCTTAATCACCTTGCTGATCAAAATAGAGCGCACATTAGCTATGTGGAAAAGATAAATAAGCAAATACAGCCAGAGGTTCAGATGTCACTCGATGTACGTCAATAGATTCTCCCCATTCATACAGTAATACACTACTCTGGTTGCTTCCTGAACAGGTCTCTTATTGAATTTAAAACTGTATTGAAATAACTCGAGGCATTTAAGGTAAAAGTGACATTCAAGCACAGGTAGACTTGTTGAATGTAAATTATTGAGGTATCTTAAAGGTCCTTATTACATCTGCAATTCTCGCACATGTAAGCCCAAAGCACCGCCATGCTTTGGGCAACTTCTTATTTTATCCTCGACTCAGTGCTCTGTAGACGACCAGCTTTTTATAACATGGCAATTGATGAAATTGAGTGTATCTGACGGACTGTCGGTATCAGAAACCCAGATTGAGCCACATGTGGTGATGCTTTGAAGATAATGAAAGGTGTCATTGCTCATTTCCATAGCAAGGCATGTCGCGTATTTATATCGAGCCTAATAAATCATATACCTGAAGGTATTCAGTTTGAAAAGGTATGCCCCTAACTGTGTTGTACACCCCTGTACATTGAGTGAGATGGCTCTCTAACTCAATTCTAACCAACGTGTATGATCATATTAATAACAACGCGAGCTGACGCGAAGGGGCTGTTACATCACATATCAATGAGATACCGCCCCTAGGTTATATAAACCCAATCAGAAGATGTCTGAAGTCGCATTGGTTACCTAAACTCTATGGTGCTCATATTTTGCCGACTTCAGATATCTACACATGATCAAAGCACTTGACGATCAATAGCCACATGAGCCAGCACCAGTCGTTTTAGTTTCCATGAGAGTGATTGACTGTATTTGTAGTTCCCCTCCGGCAACTGCTTTTAATAGATCTTTGTTCTTTAATTCAAAGGATAATTTCTTGAGTGTTTTTTTATTTAGTTTCATTTCTTTTCCCTCTGTGAAGTTCTTATTGATACGTAAATAAACGCGCATATCACTTATTTCGCATCGACATACATACCATACCGTTTGAACGCACCAACTTGGAAGAAAAAAACACTTTATACAACGACACCAAAGAAACATAACTACTTGTTTAATATGCTTTTAAATATACCTTATGAAAAGAAAATAAATAAATTCGATTGTATTGATGAATTTTCAGACATCCGTGAGATAATTCTGCTTTTTAATTTTTAAGCAACATGAGGATACTCTCGATATCCGTGTGAAAAGCAAACATAAAAGAGGCATGTCTCGCCAAATTGCAAAAAGAGGAAGGAGTCTGCACAAAGACGTGTAACCCCTTTGTGCATCGGTAAGTTATAAACTGGTGCTTTGCGGTTCAACGTTTATATCCAGCAAAACAAGCTGGTTATTTTTTCGCTTCAAGGTGCCTAACACAAGCTGCTTATGCTGTGACGAATAAGACATATTAATGACGTTGATCCCCCCTTCTAGCTGTGTGAAAACAGTCCATTCTCCGTCAACTAGGCGGTAAATGATATTGCCATTCGCATAATAAATATGCGCTTCAGACTTCACAATCAGGTGTTTTAGCACCCGAGTTGGAAAGTCTATATCTAGATACTCTTCTCTTGTTTCAATATCAATGAGCTTAAGCCTGTCATCTGACGTCAGGTAAAACAAACGATTACCATCACCTGTATCAAACCAAACATTATTTTTTATTGGTAATCGTGATTTTTTCCGTGAACTCACAGAGTAAACATAAGAGTGGCTTCCTACTCCCCCTTCACCGACCACGATATATCCTATATCCCCATTTTTCAGTACATTCACATCCGAAATGACGCCTTGCTCAATGATTTCATCAATGAGCTCATTTGCTTCATTAAATACTTTAATTGATCTATCCGCTTTTAAGATCAGCAACTTATTGTTGTAGTCATACAGGATATCTTGATTAATTCCACCAGCTAATTCTGAATACCGATAACCACCTTCAGATTTTTCAGCATACATCACAACCACTTCTTCACCTTGCACACGAAAGAAATACACATCATCACCGGCTCTAACGGCCTTAATATCTATGTACTTTTCATTGATCAGAGGAGTCAAACTTTTATCATCCAATGACAAGGTATAAATGCTTTGCTCATGTGGAAAGGTTGTGGCTACCATCTTTGACTCTGAAATAAATGAATGTCCCAAATACGTCACAGTGTCTAACGGCAACTGAGCTATACTCGATAGCTTATTTTCGCCTATCGAATAGGTGTAAATAAGGTTTGTTCTATTGTCGAACCATACAAGAGAGTTCGTACTTTTCACATATTTTAGCTCCCAGAATGAGCTACTAGCCGAAAAGATTTTGGTTTTGTCACTGCCATCTAAGTCAGTCATATATAGTTCTTTGATGTCATGCTGGCGCCGTTCAAAGAAAACTCGCCTAATAGAAGGTTCGTATAGTAGAAACCGATCTCCATATGAATTTAAATTTGGGGATGTTAATTGAAATTCATTCCCCGTATCTAACGTTCGATAAGTAACGACTGAAAGTTGGTCACGTTGCCTGTAATTATATTTCGAATAAATAAAGTGGCCCTCACCCACTCCAGAGCCACGATAAATCCGATCTTTGCAGTCGAACAATTTGTCCCCACCAGATTCAAGATCGGCATCGGCTGACCATATTTCACAGACCTCATCAGCTCCATCTACCCGATAGAATAATCTTGAAGAGTCCTCATCCCAACCAATGGGAGAGATTGATTTTTCACTTACAGCAAGCTTTCTTTCTATACCCGAATCTAAGTCTTTTATTACTAAATTAGCATTGCTCAACCCAGTTGGCGTGAATGAAAACGCGACTTGTTTTGCATCTGGGGAAGAAAACACATTTGCGTACTCTCCATCCAGCCAAGATAACACATGCTCTTCGTAATTTGATTCAAAAGATGACACAACCTCTGTCTCTGGTTCTGTCGATAATACCGGCTTATAAATAAAGAATATTGATACTAGGGCCGCCAGGCACACACTGCCAATCAAAGGTAATTTAATGCTATTAGATGTCGAGAATGATTGAGTATTATCGGGCTCTTCTTTAGAGGGGGTAAGTGTATTTATAACTTCAGTTTGTTTATCAAAATAAATAACCTCGGCAGAAAGAAAAAAGCTGTAGCCTTTTCTATAATGCGTTTTGACCACCAATCCTCTTTGCTTATGTGATTTCAATACTTTTCGTAATTCAGACATAGCTCTGTTAATCGCATTATCATCTACATAATTTTGACACCAGACATCCTCAACGAGATCTTGCCTCGTGATAATTTGCTGATTATTAATGATTAAATAACAGAGTATTTTGAAAAGAAGTGGCTCAAGTTCTCTTGTAACTTCACCATCATAGATTGTCTGTAGCTTAGGGTCTAATACCCAAGCACCAAATCGTACTTCTTTAACCGTTCTTGAAAAGCTAACTTCTTTCATTTCGTTAGTGATAAGTTCCACTTATATATAGTTTATCTAATAAAAAAACCAAGACAACTAATTTAGTTATAAGTAAATTTTCTGCTTTATTCTAAGTTAAGTTAATCAAGAAGTAACCCCTATGAGCTCAGGGGGCCGTAAGCACAAAAAAACCTAAGTTACTGACTTGTATAACATTAAAGTATTACAACCACAAAGAAGATACAAAATAAAATAGTAAGTAGAATAGAACCTAAAAAATAAAATATAATTTAAAGTGACATTACGCTCGTCGTAGAAAACATCAAAATATAAACTTTGTAAAATATCTAGGGCAACACCTCAACTGAACTTAGCAGCATCACCCTTCATATTGTTTATAAGCTTGCAAATTCAAGTAGCCTCTAATTAAATAAGGTTGTTCCTGATACACCTTGCAATCGCTTGCTGGCGATTCGCACTCTGCGTTTTAGTAATACAGTTAGTCAAATGAAAGTTCACTGTCCGTTCACTGATCCCTAGAATTTGGCTGATCTCCCATGATGTTTTACCCTCTGAAACCCAAAACATACAATCACGTTCTCTTTTAGTGATACTGAGCTTTTCCTTTCTGCACCTTAAAGCTGCACTCAATAAGTACGGCGACAAAATAGTCCAATACCAATCAATAAGCTCAGCACTGATATGAATGGATTTAATATTTGGCATACTGAATACTAACGCCCCCACAATGCCTTTGATCCCACGCAGTGGTAAAATATATAAATGCGCGTTCAAGTTCGTCATACCTGTTAGCTTGGCAAGTGCGCTCACTCTAATCCCTGACTTTGCATGTGACATGACTTTTTCGCACTCAAAATGATGCGCCAACTCTTCTTCGTACAGGCCATAAATCTGAGTTTGTTGAGCCTTATTTGGCATGGGCCCATAATCGATGAATGACAAACATTCATACCCAGTGTTTTGCGCGATTTTTTTTAGTGCATCCTTTAGTTGCTCAGGCTGCTTTACAGTATCAAATAAATCAATAGATTTTCTGATGGATTCACCATCAATAAATGGATTGTAGCTATCTTGATCAGTAGGCTTCATTTTTTTCCCCTCACATTCAAGGCATCGGATGCCACTTAGAAGTTATGAGTCCTAATTTATCGAGTACAATGGACCTAGTCAAAACACAAAAAATAAAAATAAAAGAATATAAAACAAAAACTTAAACCACATTATTCGCTTTAAAATTAACTATGTATTGTTTAATAATAAGCAAATAAATATCCACAGCATGCGTTTTGGGACAAATTAACGTTGCCAGATACCAGTTGTTTTATCTCCATTGACACTCAATGCGTTCAAACGCAAGCACGATATTGGTTTAAGCCGTTTTATAAGTAAAAGCCCACTCGTGTTTATCACTTTTTTGTTGGGAAAAGCAAAGCTTTGCGCAACGAGCCCCTCATCAATGTGCGCAGATAACAACACATTTTATATGATAGAACCTAAATTAGGTGCATGTTAGTCCCTGCAATATCTAACTCGGCCGAATCCATATTACCTTTAAGTATCTGGTGAGTTGATAAAGAGGTATCTGGTGACTAAACCGTATTTTGCACGTACATAGTTTGTCTTTGAAAAAGTCATTTAAGGCGAGTCTTGAACAGATAAACAAGTGCCTATATGCAATCTGTATGTCCAGTAAGTAAGTTGTACGCTACAACGCTAGCGATAAAAATATTTAGGCATCAAAGGGGTTAGGGAAAAGTAGATGAAGAAAAGAGTAAAACGCACGCAGCCGGAAGACTTACACAATCCCCTCAGTGTATAGCGGTATTCTCTGTCTATTGCAGACGAATTATTTAATCGGGCACACAAGCGTGTTTTTCAGTGAATAACTGCAGATAATTGGGCTCTGAGAGTTTTTCAAGTTCACTGAAATGAATCTGACTCAGCTCAACGGAAATCAGTAGTTTATCCTTCAGCACACTATCCACGCTGAACTTAACAGGTTTTGACTTCATACAGAGCCAGAGCGATCCTGATAGCTCACTTAAATCATAGCTTTTGTCTAAATTGTAATTACCAAGGACATAATTTGAAGATACCTTAAGCAACAGATCCCCCACTGCAACAGGTGACTCAGTATTCACTCTTTTATTAATAAACTCGATGTACCCCTTCGTATTGGCCATGAACACTTTGTCTGATACATCTATCGCAGAGGACTCAAGCTTCACCAAAGGATCTCCTTTCTCTACCATCTTACCAACCTTAACGCCTTTAAAGGCTGTGGTAATTCCAGACTCTCGAGTAAAGTAGTATTCGATGGCAGGTTCTTGCAGATATAATTGACCAATCAAGGGGGGGTGAATGGTTGATAATGCTAAGGACAAAGTTAATAAGCTATTCATGTTTTTCCGTGAAAATTAATATAAATCATCAATTTAAATTAAGTGTATTCCTAAATTTATAACTGCCAATTGTAATTGTAAGCAAAGCAAGTGATGAGCTATTGAGCAGCACACCACTTGCTTGCACGCTTTTAATGCGTTTATCTTCACCCACCATAGATGCCTCTACGTATCTGATAGTGCACGCTGCCCTGTACACTCTTTTTTGTGATGACGCATTGGTAGAGTTTAAACACCTGTCACTTTGGGAGATGCAATAACCGTCATTTGTGCGCTTCAGGCTTTCCAGTTACCGTATTTGTGCCTTCAGCGATTTGTTTGTCTTGCCCCGAGTAACGCTTCATTCGATAGTTTTTTCAGCTTCTTAATTTTTAATACCAACATACTTGCTTATTCCTTGACTGACATTGTTATTATTTCTTATTGTTTTTTTATTCAGCAGAAGCTCTTGAAGTTGTAGTGACTATCGAAGTCACGGCCCCAGTTACAGTATTTGTGTTCGTACTGAGCCCACCGCCAATTTGCTGTGTTTGTCGTGGCATAAGCGTTGCTTCATTAGTGAGTTGTTTGAGCTTTTTAGTTTTTAATACCAACATGCTTTCTTATTCCTTGATTGTTATTGTTATTCTTTTTTGTTCTTTTATTGAGCAGAAGGTTGCGAAGTTGTAGCTGTCGAAGTCACGGCTCCAGTCACTGTATTTGTGTTAGTACTGAGCCCACCACCGATTTGCTGTGTTTGTCGTGGCATTAGCGTTGCTTCACTGGTGAGTTGTTTGAGCTTTTTAGTTTTTAATACCAACATACTTTCTTGTTCCTTAATTATTGTTGTTATTATTGTTTTTATTATTATTGTTGTGTTTATTATTATTTAGCCTGGTAACTTAGTTTTACCGGTCACTGTATTTGTGCCAGCGCTCGACTTAGCGCCACCACCAATCTGTTGTGTTTGTTGTTGCCCAAGTTTTGCTTCGTCAGATAGTTGTTTTAGCTTTTTTGTTTTAAGAGTAAGTAACATTATGTAGCTCCTATGACTAATCATTTTATGTGTATCAATCCGCGCATCACTGTGTGCAGTTGATGTTTCTAAGATAAACAAGCCTACCGGGTTATGGTAGTTATCAAATCTTATATAACCTCCAATAACATTTTTTTAAGCCATTGTTTTTTATAGATATAAATTTAATTTTTTAAAACGTTCGGAATCATAATATTTTATCAAGTGGTTATACGACGGCTTACGCCCTGCATATTAAGAATATCACTCAAAATAAAATCTAATTTACAATCCACAGTGTTGCAAAAACCTATGTCTTTTGACAAATTAGACTTGAGCTAACGCGCTTGGTACAGGTGCCAAATAAGTAATCATTGCTGAATATTAAGGCAGGAGTATCTGCCTTAATCAAGTGGTAGGATTTAATAATCAATAAAGTCGACAGTATTTACTGTACAGTTAACGACGGGTCCACGTATGACACTTTCAATAACTGATTCTCCACCATTTCAATCACATCAATGATTAAACGTTCAGAGTCTGAGCTACGGATTTGATCAATGACAAACTGAGATTCGTTCACAGTATAAATAGGCTCAATTTTTCCTGCTGCTGATAAATCAATCTTATATATATTTTTGCCATCGGAGTGATAAATATGTTCATTGGATACTGCAACGGAATGTCGGTAGATAGCGGCAGGAAGGTCCAGTTGATATGAGATATTTCCTGTACGCAGATCAAACACCGATAAGGTATCATTTGATGATAAGGTAACGAGCTTATCGTCACTCATCCGATCTAACCATAATGCACTTTGAGTTGGTAGCTCTCGTACCTTACTATCTAATCTGGATAGTACATAGGCCTTACTATTGATTTTCGTTTCATCCACAACCGTATAGCCAATCTCATTTTCATCAAGATACTCTGCAGATACGATTGTACCATTGACTGATTTTGATTGTTTTAACGTCAAGTTGCTTAACGTATAAGTTTCTATTTTGTGCGTATAATGAACGAGTAATTCATCTGCATTGCCGTTGTATCTAATCGACTTAAAATCAGCATCTGGCAAACCTAACACCTCAACATGACCATCATGACGCTTCAAGTTGAGCCTGCTTACCCCACCTACTCGAGTCAAAAACAAGTACCCATTTGGTACTTTTATGGCATTTTTGTCTTCACGTGGCGTTTTAACCAAGGGCTCAAATGCTTTGCTGTTCAGATCTAAGCTATACACATCCAACTGGAATGGGTAGCTGGTCATTAACAGGTCACCTGAGCTAAGCGTTTCATATTCCGCATACGGCTGCTCGGTCACCAACTTTTGTAAATTCACCAGCCTATTTTCTCTTAACGAAAAGCGGTAAACAACATTCTTGTTATTATCGAACCAGGTGACAGAGTCGGTCTCATTGTCATAATTGAGTGCCCAAATACGCGACCGAGTTTCATACAGCTTAATTTGATCTCCCCCATCAGGGTCGGTCATATACAATTCATTGGTATTATACTGGCGCCGTTCAAACAAAATAATTTCTTTTTCAGGCACGTAAGCTAAGAATCGATCACCATAGGAGTTTAAATTTGGTGATGTGATTTGAAACTCGTCCCCAGAAATGAGGTCTCTATTGGTAAGCGCAGAGAGTTCATCACGACTGCGATAACCTTTTTTAGCGTAAACAAGACGATTCTGATTGATCCCCCCGCCCGTCATACCGTTACTGCTATTACATTCAAAAAGAAATTGGTTACCCGAATTAAAATCCGCACTCAATTGCCAAACTTGGCACTTATTCCCATCTTCAATACTGTAATAAATCGTGTTTGAATCGGCAGACCAACCTAACGGGTAATAATTAGCCCCAGGCTCTCCTAATCTGCGCTCATGTCCATTTTGTAAGTTTTTTACAACTAAAGCAAAGTGCTTCATCCCCTCTTGCACAAAAGAGTATGCGACCATCGCATCATTAGGTGATAGGTTAAGTAACGTATAACGACCTTGCACCCAAGACAATACACTTTCTTTTATTGGTCGCTCTTGTGCGACCAAACTTGTCGGACTGGCACTTTGTTTGGATAAGCTGAAGTACTTAACGCTTGCTCCCGCAATAAAGGCCGTGCTGATCGCCACCGACGCCACCATAAACCAATTGAGCTTCAGTTTACGCTTAGGGCTTGCTTTAGCCTGCTCAAGCTCATGGTGTTCAATTGAAGGCGACTGTTTAGGTTTTCTATCAGGGTTGGGCTCTGATGGTGTGCGTGGCAATTCATCAGCGTGATAAATTATCGTCGGCTCAAGGAAAAAGCTATATCCCTTTCGATAATGCGTTTTTACCACAATACCTCGCTGCTTGTCTGATTTAAGAATTTTTCTCAACTCAGACATAGCACGATTTATTGCATTATCGTCTACATAGTTTTGGTTCCATACATCATCAACCAAATCTTGTCGTGTGATAATTTGCTCATTATTAATAATCAGATAACATAACAAACGAAATAATAGCGGTTCCAACTCTCGAGTTACTTCACCGTCGCAAATGCTTTGACGTTTAGGATCAAGTACCCACTCGCCAAACTTTACTTCCTTTACTTGCCTTGAAAATCTCACTTCATTCATGATGACTATTGCGTGAACAGGATCTCTACAAATCACTATTTTACTTAAAGCAATTTTTTACTCAAGCAAATATGTTAACCGTTGTAATGCATCACTCGTATTTATGCAACAAAGCATTTAGATGATGCCACAACGACATTAATAGTAATTGGGTATGAATATTACTTAACTCAACACCACTTACAACAAGTGTAAATTAAGGACGTATTTTAGATACAAACATAACATAGAAGCGCTAAAAAAAAACAGAGGTAACATGTTCAAAAGTCAGACTATAAAGTAACATAAAATGAATCGCTGCATTAAGAGCATAAAAAAACCCACATGCTTTTCAGCATGTGGGTTTCAAACCAGATAGGTGGCTGCTTATTTACGCAGCTGGCGAAGTAGTCGTAGCTGGGCAAGCGCTTCTTCAAGCTGCATAGCGGCACGCTGGTAATCCAGCTCGCTTGCAGTACCTGAAGCTAGCTGTGCTTCAGCTTCACGTTTAGCTTCTTCAGCAGCCTGCTCATCAAGTTCTTCACCACGAATAGCAACGTCCGCTAGAACGGTTACTGTCTTAGGTTGAACTTCAAGCGTACCGCCTGCAACGTAGATGAACTCTTCAGTACCATCTTCTTTAACCAAACGTACCATACCAGGCTTTAGGCCAGTCAGGAGTGGCGCGTGGCCAGGGTGAATACCAAGTTCACCTTCACTACCTGTCACTTGAATTGTAGCCACAGCACCAGAGAATAAATTCTGCTCTGCACTTACTACATCAAGGTGTACTGTCATTGCCATAACAACCTCCTAAATTACATGTTTTTAGCTTTATCAACTGCTTCGTCGATTGAGCCAACCATGTAGAATGCCTGCTCAGGCATATCATCGTAATCACCGTTTAGGATGCCCTTAAAGCCAGAGATTGTGTCTTTAAGAGATACGTATTTACCAGGTGCACCTGTGAATACCTCAGCAACGAAGAACGGCTGAGATAGGAAACGCTGGATCTTACGTGCACGAGATACAACTTGCTTATCTTCGTCAGATAGCTCGTCCATACCTAGGATCGCGATGATGTCTTTCAGCTCTTTATAACGCTGAAGTACAGTCTGAACGCCACGTGCTGTCTCATAGTGCTCGTTACCGATTACTTGAGGGTCAAGCTGACGTGAAGTTGAATCTAGTGGGTCTACCGCAGGGTAGATACCTAGAGACGCGATATCACGTGAAAGTACAACTGTTGCATCTAAGTGCGCGAACGTTGTAGCTGGTGACGGGTCAGTCAAGTCATCCGCAGGTACGTATACCGCTTGGATTGAAGTGATTGAACCAGTCTTAGTCGATGCGATACGCTCCTGTAGTACACCCATCTCTTCTGCAAGAGTTGGCTGGTAACCTACCGCTGAAGGCATACGACCTAGTAGTGCTGATACCTCAGTACCTGCAAGCGTGTAACGGTAGATGTTATCTACGAAGAAAAGTACGTCACGACCTTCGTCACGGAACTTCTCAGCCATCGTTAGACCCGTTAGTGCAACACGTAGACGGTTACCCGGTGGCTCGTTCATCTGACCGTATACTAGCGATACTTTGTCTAGTACGTTTGAGTCGTTCATCTCATGGTAGAAGTCATTACCCTCACGCGTACGCTCACCAACACCTGCGAATACTGAGTAACCGCTGTGCTCGATTGCGATGTTACGGATAAGTTCCATCATGTTTACGGTTTTACCAACACCAGCACCACCGAATAGACCAACTTTACCACCTTTAGCGAACGGACATACAAGGTCGATTACCTTGATACCTGTTTCTAGTAGCTCAACTGAACTTGATTGATCTTCATATGAAGGCGCAGCACGGTGAATTGACATACGCTCTTCTTCACCAATTGGACCTGCTTCATCAATAGGCTGACCTAATACGTCCATGATACGACCTAGGGTCTTTGTACCAACTGGAACCTTGATTGGCTCGCCTGTGCCTTCTACTGAGATACCACGACGTAGACCGTCTGTAGTACCAAGTGCGATACCACGTACCACACCGCCACCTAACTGCTGTTGCACTTCTAGTGTCAAACCAGCTAGGTCGCCTTCTGTAACTTTTAGTGCGTCATATACGGCTGGCACGTTGTCTTGTGGGAACTCGATGTCCACAACGGCGCCGATAATTTGGACGACCTTACCTAAACTCATGTCTATTCCTCTCGTTAAACTTTGCCGAAGCGTTATACAGCAGCCGAACCGCCAACAATCTCACTGATTTCTTGTGTGATTGCAGCCTGACGTGCTTTGTTGTAAACAAGTTGCAGCTCATCCATTAGGTCGCCTGCGTTATCAGTTGCGGCTTTCATCGCAACCATACGGGCAGCCTGTTCAGATGCAGCATTTTCTACTACACCCTGGTACACCTGTGACTCAATGAAACGTACCAGTAGCGTCTCTAGGATCGCTTCTGGGCTCGGCTCATATAAGTAATCCCAAGCGTGGGCTGATACTTCTTCTTCAGCTTTTGGCAAAGGTAATAACTGTTCGATCGTTGGCTCTTGCTTCATTGTGTTCACGAATTTGTTGTACACAACGAACAAGCGGTCAATTTTGCCTTCAGTAAATGCATCTAACATTACTTTTACTGGACCTACTACGTCCTGTACTGAAGGAGCATCTCCAAGACCCGCTTTTTTAGCGAGTAACTCACCGCCAAAACGTTGGAAGAAACCAGCTGCCTTGCTACCTAAAGTAGCAAATTCGGCATCAACGCCTTTTTCTTTCCACGCTTTAACGTCTAGTGTAATTTTCTTAAACTCGTTTGAGTTTAAGCCACCACACAGACCACGGTCAGTTGAGATAACAATGTAACCAACTCGCTTCACATCACGTTCCTCTAGGAACGGATGGTTGAAGTCAAGATTTGCTTGAGCAATACGACCGATCACTTTGCGTAAGTTCTCAGCGTATGGACGGCTTGATGCCACACGGTCTTGCGCCTTCTTCATTTTAGAAGCGGCAACCATTTCCATCGCGCTGGTGATCTTCTGAGTATTCTTGATACTCCCGATCTTGCTTTTTATCTCTTTTCCGCTGGCCATGACTCTCTCTCCGAATCAGTGGTGACCGAAGTCACCATGAATAACTAAATTACCAAGTTTGCGTCGACTTGAACTTCTCTAGAAGTTCTTTAAGTTGCGCTTCAATCTCAGCGTTGTAGTTACCAGTTTCGTTGATTTGAGTCATTAGCTCTGCGTATGTGCTGTTAGCGAAACCAATAAGACCTTCTTCGAAATCACCAATCTTGTTGATTTCGATGTCTTGTAGGAAGCCTTTCTCAGCAGCAAATAGAGACAGAGACATTTCAGCAACAGACATAGGTGCATATTGCTTCTGCTTCATTAGCTCTGTTACACGCTCACCGTGCTCAAGCTGTGCACGCGTTGCATCGTCAAGGTCAGAAGCGAACTGAGAGAACGCCGCTAGTTCACGGTACTGAGCTAGCGCTAGACGGATACCACCACCTAGTTTCTTAACGATTTTAGTTTGCGCTGCACCACCTACACGAGATACCGAGATACCAGCGTTAACAGCTGGACGGATACCTGCGTTGAATAAGTCAGTTTCTAAGAAGATCTGACCATCGGTGATTGAGATAACGTTAGTAGGTACGAATGCAGAAACGTCACCACCTTGAGTTTCAATGATTGGCAATGCCGTCAATGAACCTGTTTTACCTTTCACTTCACCGTTAGTGAACTTCTCAACGTAATCAGCGTTTACACGTGATGCACGCTCTAGAAGACGTGAGTGAAGGTAGAATACGTCACCTGGGTATGCTTCACGGCCTGGTGGACGCTTAAGTAGTAGTGAGATCTGACGGTAAGCAACAGCTTGCTTAGAAAGATCATCATATACGATTAGTGCGTCTTCACCGCGGTCACGGAAGTATTCACCCATAGTACAACCAGCAAATGGCGCTAGGTATTGTAGCGCTGCTGATTCAGAAGCAGATGCAACAACAACGATAGTGTTTTCAAGTGCACCGTGCTCTTCTAATTTACGTACTACGTTTGCGATAGTAGATGCTTTTTGACCAACCGCTACGTACACACACTTAACGCCTGTGTCTTTTTGGTTGATGATTGCATCGATTGCAAGTGCAGTTTTACCAGTCTGACGGTCACCGATAACTAGCTCACGCTGACCACGACCAACTGGGATCATCGCATCGATAGATTTATAACCAGTTTGTACTGGCTCGTCTACTGATTGACGCTCGATTACACCTGGTGCAATTTTTTCAACTGGTTCGAAACCATCGTTGTCTAGTGCACCTTTACCATCGATTGGTGCACCTAGTGTGTTAACAACACGACCTAGTAGACCACGGCCTACTGGTACTTCAAGGATACGACCTGTAGATTGTACTTTTACGCCTTCTTTAAGGTCTGCGTAAGGACCCATTACTACTGCACCTACTGAGTCGCGCTCAAGGTTTAGTGCGATAGCATAACGGTTGCCAGGAAGCTCGATCATCTCACCTTGCATACAGTCAGCTAGACCGTGGATGCGGATGATACCGTCAGTAACAGATACGATAGTACCTTCGTTACGTGCTTCACTTACAACTTCAAACTGCTCAATACGCTGCTTGATCAGTGCAGAAATTTCTGTGGAATTAAGTTGCATGCTCTTTTTCCCAATTACGATTGTAGCGACACTGCTAAGCGGTCTAATTTACCGCGTACGCTACCGTCAATTACGGTATCGCCAGCCTTAATAACCAAACCGCTTACTACGGTTTCATCGATGCTACAATTCAGCTTAACTTTGCGTGCGAAACGTTTTTCTAACGCAGCGCCCAATTTATCTTGCTGCTCTTGAGCAAGTTCAGTTGCAGAAACCACACTTACGTCGATCTCTTTGTCATACTCCGCTTTAAATTCAGCGAATAAGTCAGCAACTGCAGGGACTGCAGATAAACGCTCATTTTCGGCCATCAGCTTGATAAGATTTTGACCTTGCTCGTCGAGTTGCTCAGCACATAGCTTGATGATAATTTCAGACTGCTCTGCTTGAGTAGCAAGGCTACCTAGTAGTGTCTGAACCTGTTCATCGCTGGTCACTTGACCGGCGAAGAACAGCATTTCATTCCAAGCTTCAACTGTGCCTTTTTCAACAGCAAGTTCAAAAGCCGCTTTAGCGTATGGGCGAGCGATAGTAGTCAATTCAGACATGCTCATACCCTCCTAATTAAAGCTCAGCAACTAGCTTATCAACGATATCGCTGTGTGCGTCTTGATTGATTTCACGCTCTAAAATCTTCTCAGCGCCAACCACGGCAAGTGTTGCTACTTGAGTACGTAGCTCTTCTTTTACGCGGTTACGCTCTGTTTCGATATCAGAGTGTCCTTGAGCAATAATCTTCTCACGCTCTTGTTGACCACGAGTTGTCTCTTCGTCAACGATAAGCGCAGCACGCTTTTTAGCTTGCTCAATGATTTCAGCCGCTTGAGTCTTCGCTTCTTTAAGCTGCTCAGCAGCTTGTTCACGCGCTTGCTCAAGATCTTTTTCAGCTTTATCAGAGGCAGCTAAACCATCTTCAATTTTCTTCTGGCGAGCTTCAATTGCACCATTTAGCGGTGGCCATACGTACTTCATACAGAAAAGTACGAACACCGTAAATGCAATTAATTCACCTATTAGAGTGGCGTTTAAGTTCACGACCGCTCCTCCTTACTTGACAGTTGTTCGATTCAGCTATTGTCTTAAAAATTAAAGCGCGAACAACATGTACATAGCGATACCAACACCGATCATCGCTACCGCATCGATTAGACCAGCTAGGATGAACATTTTAACTTGTAGTGAAGGCGCAAGCTCAGGCTGACGAGCACATGCTTCTAGGAATTTACCACCCATGTTACCGAAGCCGATAGCAGTACCGATTGCACCGAAGCCGATAAGTAAAGCAACAGCGATAAGCTTAAGACCTAATACTAGTTCCATTTTTTTCTCCAAAGTTTCATTTGTAAATTAAAGTTAAAGTTAAAAAATCTTTTAAAAATTATATTCTTAGTGGCTATCTTTAGCACTTGCCATGCTCAGGTATACAATCGTAAGCATCATAAATACGAATGCCTGTAGAACGATAACTAAGATGTGGAAAGCCGCCCAGATAAAGTGCAGTGGTAACTGCATCAAGCCGATTGCACCGATCAAGATGAAGATCATCTCACCCGCGTACAAGTTACCGAACAAACGAAGTGCTAGCGAGAAAGGCTTAGCAAACAACGCGATAGTTTCAAGTAACAAGTTACAAGGGATAAGGAAAACCATACCAAGCTTGTTTTTAGTGCTGAACGGGTGAAGCGTTAGCTCAGCAATAAAACCACCGATGCCTTTGATTTTAATTGAATAGCCGATCATCAGAAGGAATACGCCGATTGCTAATGCAGCCGTCATATTTAAGTCAGTTGTCGGTACAATTTTCATGTATACATCGTGTGAGTCCATACCAAATGCAGTTTCGCCAACAAAGCCAGCAAATGCAGGTAGGAAATCAACAGGAATCAAGTCCATTAAGTTCATTAAGAACACCCAAACAAAAATTGTTAGGGCCAGTGGAGCAATTAACTTGCTGTTACCGTGATAAGTATCGCGTACGTTGTCGCCAACGAACTCAACAATCATCTCAATAAAGCATTGAAATTTGCCAGGTACACCAGTAGTGGATTTTTTAGCGGCGCTTCGGAAGATCCATAAAAAAACTAGACCTAAACCGATTGACCATGCGAGGGTATCTACGTGCCATGTCCAGAATCCACTATCCGCACATGCTTTATTGAAGGCAAGACCGGCATCGGTCGAGCACATCTTGGCATTGGTCAAGTGGTGCTGAATATGGCTTGATAGAGTAACTTCTTCTGCAGCCATGTTTTATCCCAAAAGTTAATGATTAAAAAAAATCGGTGCTAGCCACTGCGAAAACATCACTAGTATGTAACAGCAGAAAAATGGCAACGCCATGACACTCAAATGTTTAAACGCCAGTGCAAATATGCAAATGGTTAGCAAAAATTTTAATCCTTTGCCTCGTTTTAACGAGTCATACACTTGATTTGCTTTGCTCGCTCCGACAAATCGAAATGAGTACAAAGCAAATACTAGGTTCGGAAACACAATTGCAACGCCGCCAACCAATGCTGACATGCCTGCATGTGCGCCCCAACCTACTAAAACTATTACTGCAGCTACTAATGCTACGATACCCTGAAGCAAGACACCTTTTAATGCGGCGCGTCTATACGGGCCAGCTAACGAATGAGTCACTTTATATTAACCTTAATGACGCTAAAATTTATCAGGGTATAAAAACTGGCGAAATTATACTGATTTCTGCTCAATTTGCAACTTGACGCGACGAAATGCAGCATAATTTCAGCTCGTATTTCGTCGCAATTTTGACCTTTAGGAGGGTTGTTGTAAATCTGGGTGGATCCGCCCAAGAATGCCGTCTAATTCGTCAAGATCAGCATAAGAAATAACCAATTTCCCTTTGCCTTTTTGATTGTAGTTGATCTCAACTTTTGCGCCCAGGTTTTCTGCAAGCTGTTGCTCTAACAGTTTGACATCTGGGTCTTTTTCTTTTGTCTCTTTTTTAACCACAGGTTCTTGCATAGCGCGTACTAACTTTTCAGTTTCACGCACCGTCAACCCTTTCGCAACCGCCGTACGGGCAGCTTCAGATTGAGCTTCGCCTTGTAGTGACAATAAACACCTAGCATGGCCCATTTCGATATCACCATGTTCTAACAAGATTTTCACATCATCATTGAGATTGATTAAACGTAACAAGTTAGTCACAGTTGTTCTTGATTTACCAACAGCATCAGCTACTTGCTGGTGGGTTAAATCAAATTCATTGAGTAATCGATCTAGAGCAACCGCCTCTTCCATGGCATTGAGGTCTTCACGTTGAATATTCTCAATCAGTGCAATGGCGACGGCGGCATCATCCTCAACATCTTTGATGATACACGGCACAACATCTAAACCAGCAAGTTGTGATGCGCGCCATCGACGTTCACCCGCAATAATTTCATACTGCTCACTCCCCGACTGTCTAACCACAATGGGTTGCAATACGCCTTGAGCGCGAATGGAGTTTGCTAATTCTTCTAAGGCTTGTTCAGACATATCTTTACGAGGTTGATATTTGCCTCGTTGTAAGAACTCAATCGGTAGACGCTGTAGCTCTTGATCCGATGCTTCAGATGGCTGACTAACAGGTGTAGATGCAATTTCTTCCGCTGGCGCTTTCGGCTCCACCGGATGAGCATTACCTGTAGGTGGTTTAGCAGAACTCAATAATGCATCTAAACCACGCCCCAATCCTCTTTTTTTCACCGACATGTTGTTATTATCCTCTTATGCTACGGCAGCGGCTTGTTTTTCTTGACGACGCAACATTTCTCCAGCCAGTGCAAGGTAGGCTTTGGCACCACTGGATGCACGATCATAATACATAGCAGGTGCACCAAAACTTGGCGCTTCAGCTAAACGTACGTTACGCGGGATCACCGTTCGGTATACCTTGTCGCCAAAGTGCTGTTTGAGCTGCTCAGACACATCGTTTGCCAATCGGTTACGTGGATCATACATAGTACGCAAGATCCCTTCAATTTGCAGTTCAGGGTTAACCAACTTAGAAAGCTGTGTAATGGTATCCATTAATGCGGTTAAGCCTTCAAGTGCATAATATTCACACTGCATGGGTACCATCACTGAGTCTGCCGCAGCCATCGCATTGACAGTCAACATATTTAGTGATGGCGGACAATCGATAAAGATAAACTCATAGTCATCCTGCACAGACTCTATGGCGTTGCGCAGGCGCACTTCACGGGCAAACAACTCCATTAACTTGACTTCTGCAGCTGTCACATCGCCATTGGCTGCGATCAAATCATACTCACCTGATGTGTCAGTACAGATCACCTCTTTAATAGGGGTCTCTTCAATAAGCAGATCATAGATGGTGGCCACATCACTATATTTGTCAACGCCACTGCCCATCGTCGCATTGCCTTGTGGATCTAAATCTATCAGCAGTACTTTTCTTTTGGTCGCCGCCATCGAGGCAGCAAGGTTCACCGCAGTGGTTGTTTTACCAACACCACCCTTTTGGTTTGCAATTGCAATGACTTTAGCCACAGTATCCTCGAATTTAGTCTTTAGTAAGAATAATTAAATGGCGCTCACCTTCCAGATCTGGAACCTGTAAAGTGATATTTTGCTCCAAAGAAATGCCTTCAGGCAGACTGTCCAATTCATCTTGCGGATACATTCCTTTTAGTGCAACGAATCGCCCTGATGAGTCAATTAAATGTGTACACCACTGAACCATGTCCTCTAGTGATGCGAATGCGCGACTCAACACACCGTCTAATTTAACACTTGGCTGATATTCTTCAACACGAGACTGGACTGGCGTCACATTTTTTAATCCAAGCGCATGTTTTACTTGGGTTAAAAAACGTACTCTTTTTCCAAGACTGTCGAGTAATACAAATTCAGTATCCGGCAAGGCTATCGCTAAGACAATGCCTGGTAGTCCTGGGCCTGTGCCAACATCAATGTAATGTTTGCCACTAAGATGCGGTGCAACCACCAAAGAATCGAGAATATGTTTTACCATCATCTCCTTCGGATCTCGCACCGATGTGAGGTTGTAAGCTTTATTCCATTTGTCGAGCAGCTCGACATAATCGACCAGCTGCTGTTTTTGATTTTCAGTCAGTGAAATACTCGTTTTCACTAACAAAGCATTGAGTTGTTCTAGTAACACAGTTTTCCATCGCTGTTACGCTGACTTGCGCAACAGCCCTTGCTTTTTCAGATATACTAATAATAGCGAAATAGCGGCTGGGGTGATACCAGAAATACGTGAAGCTTGGCCAATCGTCTGCGGGCGTGCATCAGTAAGCTTTGCAACCACCTCATTTGATAAACCACTCACCTGGCTATAATCAAACTCTGCTGGCAATAGAGTTTCTTCGTGGCGCAATTGCTTATTAATCTCATCTTGTTGACGTGCAATATAGCCTGCGTATTTTGTTTGAATTTCCACCTGCTCTAAAGCTTGCCAATTTTCGTGCTCGCTGGCTAAGCCATCAATCGCCATTAACTCTCGATAGCTGACTTCAGGGCGACGGATCAAATCCTCAAGACTCGCCTCTCTTGTCAATGGCGATTTTAGTAACGCATTGACTTGATCTAACGCCTCATGATCCTTGTGGATCCATGTAGCACGTAAACGCTGAGCCTCTTGCTCCATCACTTCTAATTTGTCGTTAAATGCAGCCCATCGTTCATCATTCACGAGCCCAAGTTCGCGACCTTTTTCAGTCAAACGTAAATCGGCGTTGTCTTCACGTAGCAATAAACGATATTCAGCACGGCTAGTAAACATGCGATATGGTTCTTTTGTGCCCAAAGTAGCGAGATCATCAATCAATACACCAGTGTATGCTTCGTCACGGCGCGGTGTCCAAGCTGATTCACCTTTAACTTGTAATGCGGCGTTCATGCCTGCGATCAAACCTTGGGCACCCGCTTCTTCATAACCAGTAGTACCATTAATTTGACCAGCAAAGAACAGGCCGCTGATGAACTTGGTTTCTAAAGATTGCTTTAAATCTCTTGGATCGAAAAAATCATACTCAATTGCATAACCTGGTCGACAGATATGTGCATTTTCAAACCCTTTGATTGAGCGAACAATCTCTAATTGAATATCAAAAGGTAAGCTGGTGGAAATGCCGTTTGGATATAGCTCATAAGAGGTCAGGCCTTCAGGTTCCACAAAGATCTGGTGTTTCTCTTTATCGGCAAAACGCACTATTTTATCTTCAATGGATGGGCAATACCTCGGTCCTATTCCTTCAATAACCCCAGCGTACATTGGTGATCTATGTAAGTTTTCACGGATCACGTCATGTGTTTTTTCATTGGTATAAGTGATATAACACGGGATCTGTTTAGGATGATCAGATTGCTTGCCTAAAAATGAAAACACCGGTGTAGGTGTATCACCCGGTTGTTCTTGCATCACTGAAAAATCAACCGTCCGGGCATCAATACGCGGAGGTGTACCTGTTTTTAATCTATCGACTCGAAATGGTAATTCACGTAAACGATGTGCAAGTGCAATTGAAGGTGGATCGCCAGCCCTTCCCCCTTTGAAGTTCTCGAGACCAATATGAATTTGACCACCTAAAAACGTGCCGACTGTCAGTACTACTGATTGAGCACTAAAACGCAGTCCCATTTGAGTCACGACACCTTTGACCTGATCTTGTTCAACGATCAGATCATCACAGCTTTGTTGGAAAACTTTTAAATTTTCTTGATTTTGCAAAGTATCTTGGATCGCTGCTTTGTAAAGTGCGCGATCTGCTTGTGCTCTAGTTGCCCTTACCGCGGGTCCTTTAGACGAGTTTAATGTTCTAAATTGGATCCCACCTTTGTCAATAGCTTGTGCCATTGCACCACCAAGTGCATCGATCTCTTTAACTAGATGTCCTTTACCGATCCCGCCGATCGCTGGATTACAAGACATTTGGCCCAAAGTATCCATATTGTGAGTTAACAATAAGGTATTCATACCCATACGAGCTGCAGCTAATGCAGCTTCAGTACCAGCATGACCGCCACCAACCACGATTACGTCAAAATGTTCATGATAAATCATTTACGGGATCCTACTTAAAAACAACCAGCAAATTTCGAAAGGGTGCGTATTCTACCTAGAAAAACGCAGAAGTGAAACGACTAAATTTTAACCTAAGCTCAAAATGGATCACTTAAAATATATAAGGATCTTTTTAAAGATCTTTATTGATCTTATATTTAAAGAAGCTTAGATCTGTGAATAAGGTTATATTCCTAATATGATCCATAGACTTAAGTCAGATCATATAATGTGAATTAGATCGGATCAAAGGGCGTATAAGCTTTGATCAAAATGCCTATTTATTCACAGCCACAAAACCGATCAGATTTATCCAATGGATAACTTATGTTAGATCAGCAGTTAGATCAAAGGTTATCCACATCTGGAATTTAAAATAACAAAAAATGTGGATATCTTATGAAAAACTGATCGTTATCAGTGATTTGCTATTGCTGCACTTAATTGCGGCAACCACTCTAATGCCGTATCTTCAGGTAACGCTTCATCTAACACGTCTATTTTTAACGTTGGCAAAAGTATTTGTGCGCCTTTTTCGATTAATAGCTGTTCGCCATTAATCGCGGCATGGTTATACGTATCATAACTTGAGTCCCCGATCCCAATCACAGCAAAGCGAATATGGCTAAGATCGCTTTGTTCATTAAGCTGCGAGATAAAAGGTAATAAGTTTTCTGGGTAATCACCTGCACCATATGTAGAAGTAACTAATAACCATATATTGCTTTGGCAGTCCGATAAATCAGGTTGCTCATGCACATTGCATGTTAAAGATCTGGTGTTTAGATCTTCAGCTAGCTGCTCAGCGACATATTCAGCTGAACCCATTTGACTACCAATGATGATCTCTATATTACTCATTTGTGCTCGTTACTTTACGTTATATGCGGGTCATATTAATCTGGATTGAGCAGAAGTAAAGCCTTACTTAACCCTTGGGATAAAATTAATTAGCTGCTTTTTCAATCTTTTGTGAGTTAAATTTATAAGATTCTGTTTTATATAGGATTAATAAAATATTCCTTGCCAGTATGTTCTATATTAATTGTGGATAAGCAGGGGGGAAATGCGCATTGATGGAGATACATGATAGGGAGATGTGTGGGTTTTAATATATCACTTCAGGGTTTTCGAACAATGTGGATAATTACTCATTGGATAAAGATCTTTTGGTGAGTTGTGATCATGGTTTTTTAGATCTATAAAATTAGATCTATATAAGGAAATATTCTAAGAAAATTTGTTTTCACAGTCTTTCATGCAAGTTTTACCAGATCTTCACAGCCTTACTTGTGTATATTTGCGATTGTTTCACTGAGATAAATAGGTGGAGACTTGATGATTATCTTCATTATGTCCGATACTTAAAATATGTGTAGAGGCAAACTTTGGCGCATTACCAGCTTATAAATTGCACATAGGAGAGATTGCAATAGAGCTAAAATACTCGGGTTTCATACTATCAATGTGTACAAGGTAAAATTTGCATAGATGTTAGGTTACTATATTTAGATGATCGACAGTCATATCCACTTTAGTGACTATACGGTTTAAATCTAGAGGAAATGTGCGTCTGTTGAGCGTGTTCTTTAGCTAAAAATATAGAAAATTCGTCGCACAGTGCGGCCACGGGTAGATTCAGAATTAGTTGAATGTCAGCGCTTCGTGATGACACGTTTTTAATGCTGTCATAGGGGAAGTTGCGGATACTTTGCGTGCAAAAAGCCCGATGCGTAGCGCATCGGACTAGTGGGTTACTTACCAATACAAAACGAGCTAAATATTTTACCCAGTAAGTCATCGGAGGTGAATTCTCCGGTAATTTCGTTTAGATGTTGCTGCGTCAAACGCAGTTCTTCAGCTAAAATTTCACCGGCGATATGCATTTCAAGTTGTGTTTGACCGATCTCGAGATGCTCCGCTGCGCGCTCTAACGCATCTAGGTGGCGGCGGCGAGCCATGAAGCCGCCTTCGTTCGCACCGGTAAATCCGATACACGCTTTTAAGTGCTCCCTGAGTATATCTACGCCGGTATTGGCTTGTGCACTGAGTCTTAAAACAGGGTAGTTGCCTTGCTGACATAGTCCTTGTAGCTCACCGCATAGATCGATTTTGTTGCGAATGACGGTGATATCCATACCTTTTGGCAGTTTTTCCATAAACTCAGGCCAGATCTTGATGGGATCGGTTTCTAGCGTATCCGTACCATCGACCATAAATAAGACATGATCGGCACCGCTGATCTCTTCCCATGCGCGTTCAATACCGATTTGTTCAACTTTGTCAGGGCTCTCACGCAGGCCAGCCGTATCAATAATATGTAGTGGCATACCATCGATATGAATGTGTTCTCGAAGTACATCGCGGGTGGTGCCCGCAATATCTGTGACAATGGCAGCTTCTCTGCCTGCCAATGCATTGAGTAATGAAGATTTTCCTGCGTTTGGACGACCCGCGATGACGACACGCATCCCTTCACGCATAATGCTGCCTTGCTTAGCTTGTTGTCTGACTTCAGCAAGCTGATCTATGATCGCTTGTAAGTCACCAGAGACTTTGCCATCAGATAAAAAGTCGATTTCTTCGTCTGGGAAATCAATAGCTGCTTCAACATACATACGTAAGTGGATCACTTGCTCCACCAGCACATTGATGTGCTTTGAAAAGTCGCCTTGTAAAGAGTGTAGGGCACTTTTCGCTGCTTGTTCACTGGTTGCATTGATGAGATCTGCAATGGCTTCGGCTTGGGTAAGATCGAGCTTATCATTCATGAATGCACGCTCTGAAAACTCGCCAGGCTTTGCCAATCTAACCCCGTCAATCTGGCTGATCTCTTTCAAAAGCATGTCAATAACAACGGGTCCGCCGTGGCCCTGTAGCTCTAATACATCTTCGCCGGTAAAAGAGTTTGGACCTTGGAAAAATAGCGCAATACCTTGATCAAGCTGTTCACCAGCTAAGGTATTAAAAGGTAAGTATTCGGCGTATCGCGTTTTTGGGCATTTACCTAATATTTTTTCAGCAACTTGTTTGGCACCTGTGCCTGAAATTCGGATGATGCCGACACCACCACGACCTGGGGCGGTTGCCTGAGCTGCTATTGTATCTTGTGCAATCATGATGGCTCTTGCTAAATGAGTGTATTCTGAGCTTAATTGTACAGCAAATGGCATTTCTCAGGTATAGTGGAAGTTAATCAATAGAGTTAATTACGCAAGATGTAGAGAGAAGGAAACTCTGGCTGTGTTGTTATTTGGTCCATTTCGTTTTGATGCTGAGCGCTTGGTTTTATACACTGGGCAATCGCAGCAGCTTCTTCGTCCTAAAGTCTTACAGTTACTGGCTTACTTTCTAGCGAATCCCAATCAAGTCATTAAGCGTGAAACATTATTGAGCGCACTGTGGCAGCACGGTGAATATCGAGAAGCCGCACTGACGCAAAGTATCAATGAATTACGCCAAGCATTGGGCGATAATGCGCAAAGTCCTATTTATATTCGAACACTACCACAACAAGGTTATCAGTGGATCTGTGAGGTGCACGTCGCAAAATGTGCAAAAAAACGTGCCAAGCAAATAGGCGTGGCAGTGAGCCTAGCTACTGTCTTGTTGTTTGCAGTGGACAAAATGCACGCTATCTGGCCGCTCTCATCCAGTGAGCAAATTCAGCAAAAACCGGCCTTATTAATTTTACCTTTGCAAAATGAAACGGGAGTTGAGGCCAACGCGTGGTGGGGTTACGCCATCGAAAGCGAATTAAAAGCACAACTACAAAATCACTATCAATTAAAACCAAAAAACCAAGCCCCTGAGCTGCTTAAGCTACCAACAGAGAAACAGCCACATACATTAGCGCTGACATTGAAGCCAAGACAGCAGCGTTTTATCCTGCAAGCCAGTTTAGATGGGCGAACAAAAGATGTCATTGTCGAGCAGTTAGGGCATAACTTCAGTGATATTGCCACACGTGTGTTACTGGCGTTAGAAGTGACGTCCGATCATGAAAATAATACAGCTGTGCCTGTAAAAGACTTCAGTGATTACTACCGTGGTTTACAAGCACTGAATGAGTATGGCCCTGAACTTGCGAAGTCGTATTTTGAGGCGGCTTTAGTGCGTGTACCTGAGCATTTACCTTCACAATTGGAGTTGGCGCAAGTAGCTTGGCAGCAAGGGGATGTGACGCAGGCGAAAGCACACTTTGATAAGATCACATTAAATGACGCATCTAATGGACTGCAAGCTCGTTATCATCTGTATAAAGGGACATTTGAAAAGGCCCTAGGGGAGTTTGAAGCGGCGCTCAATAGTGCAGATCTTGGACTGCGAGCGGCACAACAAAGCCAACAAATAGAATTGATCGCCAATGCTTATCAATTGCAGGCTGATATTTACTGGCATACTTTGCAATGGCAAGACTATACCTTGGCGATGAATGCTGCTTATGCACTTATCGGTAGTCGCTCTTTTGCTTACAGTGAAGCACAGCGCTCATTTTATCTTGCAAACCCACCAGCTGCCGGCCCACAGGAAAAAAATCACCTTAACCTAGTAAAAAGTAAAAAAGTACTGAGTCAGGCCATAGACTACTATCGACAGATCTCAGCAAACTTAGAATTGGCAACCAGCTTATTTGCGTATGGGCAAAATTATTTAGTGCCCGTGAATGAAGGGGAACAGAGTTTATTAGAGGCATTGGATATTGTTGCTGATAGTGGCAATGAATATTTTAAAGTGCAAGTACTCACTTACTTAGGGTTTTATTATATTCAGCTCCATCAGGGTGAAAAAGCCTTATCTTATCTGGATCAAGTGCAAATACATGAGTCTTTTTTACCGGCGATTGAGCAACTTCGATTACTTAAGGCGATGGCGTGGATGGACATCGGCTTGGCGAAAAACGACCAAAACGCATTAGATAATGCAAAGCGGCAATATCATGATTTACTTGAGACTGACTATATCTCACCACTGACACGTGCAAATACGCAACTTATGCTGGCTTGGATTGGTTTAAAGCAGGGGGAATTAGAGACGGCTCAAACGTTGACTGAACAGGCTTTAATGGCATATCAACGCTTTGAATTGTCTGATGTGGCGATATACGCTGAGTATACAAAGATGTATATACATCTTAAACAAGGTCAACCAGAGCTGGCGTTAGCCCTCGCAGACAGTAATAATACTGAGGCGCATCTTATGTTGTTTTATACCTCAGCGGCAGCTCAGATGATAAATAACGATGTCCTTGCTGCACACACCAAAGCGAAGTTGAGTGCACTCAGAAACAGCGATGGCTTGTTGCAGCAATTGGATGAATTTACACGTGTAATAGGGCACACAGATAAAAATATTTTGGATTTGTTGGATGCGCCCTACAGTGTGTATTGTCAAAGTAAATGGATTTTAGAGTAATTTAATGACTTATCGCGGCACATTTATCCCTCGATAGAGGATTTTCCCCTTATTGTCTAACAAAATCCAATAGGGTAGCTCATTGATTTGATACTGTTCAAATAACTGATTATGGGTATCAAAGACAATATCATGCTTCACCCTAAAGCGCTGTTGGTAATGGCGTGCACTTTGCTTGTCTACATAAAAGGGCTTTATCACCGTAAGCACATTCTTATTGTGTTGCGCGAGCTGATTATTTTGCTCAATGCGTTTTTCACAATCGGGAATATGCTGAAATGGACAGAGGCTGTCACTGAAAAATAGCACCTGATACTGTTGATGTATCAATGCTTTGGAAAGACTCTTGCCCGATAATGTCTGTAACGGTACCTTGGTATTTGAAGTGACTTCTGATGGTTCACTGCTGATAAGTGCTTCTTGTAAGATCACACGTCCCTCGTTTACAACAACCCTTGTCGGGGTCTTGCGGACTTGAAATTTAAACATCAGTTGATTGTTGTGATCGATACGGATCCCCTGAAATGTGGGGTTGGCTATGACAAACTGCGTTAAGCTCGGCTCATCAATATTCATATCTGGCTGGATAAAAATGCGCTTTCCTAGTGGTTGCGGCAATTGGGTGGATTGGTAATATTCATCCCAGATGTTGATAAATACATATTCGGTGGCGGCTGCATGTGCTTTGCAAGTTACCATAAGCAAAGCCAATACTAGGCCAAGTTTTACTTGTATATACATTATTTTCTTCCTTGTAATTCAGTCAGTTTACTGGCTAATTCATCAGTGAATAGCGCACTGCGATAAAGCTCATTGCCTGACTCATCTAATAAAATATGTTGCGGTGTGCCCAATACTGCATATTGGCGTGTGATACTGCCGTCGCTGTCAAAGACTGTAGGAAAGCGATAGCCATGTTTTTTCAGGTAATTAGTGATGCTGCGTTTGCTTTGGTTAAACCCAATATTGACGGAAATAACGTGATATCCCGCATTGGCTTGTTGATAGCTCTGCTCAAGCAATGGCATTTCTTCCAAACAGTATGCACACCAAGTGGCCCAAAACTTCAAATACGTCACCTGACCTTGACTTGAAATCGTTTGTCCGTCTAGCGTATTCGCTAACAAAGGCGGGTAGGTGGTTGCGTAAATGTTGGTATGTACACCGAGTAAGATGAATAGAGGTGCTAAAGACTTCATAATAGATTCCTTGTGGTTACTATGGCCAGCTTTTACCAGCCTGAATAAGAAAATATTGCGCCATGATTAAGAGCATGAGTGCGGTGAGGTTATTAATATGAGCCAGCCACTTCCCAGATTTGGGCAGGGCTGCGAGTAGTCTTGCACTGGTGCCAGCCAGTAGCAGCAATGTGCTCATGCCCAGCGCAAAACTAAATAACAGACTGGCACCGAGTAGAGGTTGCTGTGCGGAAGCAACAAATATCAGTAATGCGCCTAGAATAGGTGAGGTGCATGGCGCGGCAACTAATGCGCTGATCATGCCCATGATCAAGGGTACAGCACTGGTATTTTTTAGCGCAAAGCGCTGAGTCGGTAATGTGACTAAGCCTTTATTAATGGCAGCAAAAAGCAGTAAAACATTGGCAAACCCTAATAGAACGAGTGGATCACTTGCTACCTGACCAAATAGGCTGCCGGTTGTGGCTGCAATAAAGCCCAGCCCAGCATAAATGAATGCAAAACCAATACAATACAGTAGGGGGGCAATGCGAGGGTGCTTCTGCTGTGCAAAGGTGGCAACGGTAATTGGTAAAATAGGGTATACACAGGGGGTTAAACTGGTTAGTAGGCCGATAAAAAATACGACTGGGATTTGCCAGCCATTGATGTTTGACGTGGTCAATGCCCCTAAAATCGTTTGCTCCATATGCTTGCTCTTATGATGTCGTGAATGAGTAGTTAGAGTGCACGGGCGTGTTTGTAAGGCCTATCAAAGGGGCATCAAATCGATATCAAAATTTATCAAGTCTATGTTTTATTTGATTTTAAAAAGTTATCTAAGCCCCTTTAATACACCGAGTATATGCTTGGTTTGCTGAATTTGCTCGGTTGGTAAATCATACTGCTGCGCAACTGCTAATTTATCTGACCAAACTTGGATCTGGTCAATGGGCGTATTGAAGTCTCTCTCCTTCAGGAAATAGCTGTGTGTGCTTAATATCAAAGCTCATTAGTGCGGCTTCATGGGCCGTTATTTTGCCTTCTGATAAAAGCTGTTGAAACAGGGCTACCATTTCATTTGTCGACATTGCATAGGGGTTGTAACGCTGTACAGGTGTGTTTGACAGTTGTTTTGCGCTGTTGCTGAGCGTGATTTTGATTTGGCTGGGCCAGTGCGCATTGGGTGTTTAGCGGAGGGAACTGTTACCTGTATGCGGTTTGAAATCATCATTTGTTTTTGTCCTGGAGTTGCAAATGGTGTGTGGCGAATATGTCTAAAATAACAGCCAGTTAAATGCCAAGATGTACCGGTATAAGGGGGAGTTTCGATAAGTGAATTAGTTGTATGTACAAGATCAAAAACGCCCGCAGTAGCGGGCGCTTTTTAAGGCGGTTACGCGTTAGTCGCGTACTTTGATGCCTTTTTTCTCCATACCACGGTAGATGATAAGCATTTGTGCAATAGAGATGATATTTGACACTAACCAGTAAAGTACTAGACCTGATGGGAACCAGATGAAGAATATAGAAAATGCGACTGGCATATATGTCATCATTTTCTGCTGCATTGGATCTGTGATGGTCATCGGTTGTAGTTTTTGCGTTAGGAACATACTTGCACCAAATAAAATTGGTAATACATAGTAAGGGTCCATCGCTGACAGGTCAGTAAGCCACAAACCAAACTCCGCGTGGCGTAGCTCAGTCGACTCTAGGAATACATAGAATAACGCTAGGAAAATTGGCATTTGCAGTAACAGTGGGAAACAGCCACCCATAGGGTTCACTTTTTCTTTGCGGTACATTTCCATCATGGCTTGACCAAACTTCTGACGGTCGTCACCGTAGCGCTCTTTTAATTGTTGCATCTTCGGCTGTAATGCACGCATTTTTGCCATTGATGTGTACTGTGCTTTTGTCAGCGGGTAAAGGAGAGTTTTCACGATCACGGTAATACCTATGATAGCTAGACCCCAGTTGCCTAAAATACCGTACAAGAATTTCAATAGTACTAACAGCGGCTGAGAGATAAACCATAACCAACCGTAATCCACTGTTAGGTCTAAATCTTTATGTAGTGCTTCTAGTGCGTCAGTATCTTTTGGACCCATATAGTAAATGGCTGATAACTTGGCGTCTGAGTTAGCCTGAATATTTACCGGCTCACCCTTAGCACCAATGATACCTTGGTTATTTCTCAGAGAGGTGTAAATAGTATTGTTAGTCTCTGCTTGTGGTACCCATGCACTTACAAAATAGTGTTGGATAAACGCAACATAACCACCTTGGGTATTCTTGTTAAGATTTGCTTCGCGCATTTCGTCAAAAGAATACTTTTCATAAGGCTCATCTTGTGTGCCATATGCTGTCCCTAAATACGTTTGAGTCATGATGCTGTCTTTGTCTTGTGCTGTACGCTTGATTTGTGTGTACAGTTGAACTTGAACAGGGTTTTCTGTTGCGTTGACCACATCATATTCTAGCGCAACGTCATATTGACCTGCTTTGAATACAAATGTTTTTGTAAATTGAACGCCTTTTTTGTCAACAAATGTCAGCGGTACACGCAGTTCATCACCTGATAAGGTATATGACTTTTGCTCGCTTGAATAAACAGGGCGACCTTCACTAGATGCATCTGGACCATTTAGGCCGATCAGACCACTTTGTGAAATATATTGCTTCCCTTCAAATTCACCAAGTAGTAAGTAAGGTGTATCGCTACCATGCGTTTCAGCATGTTGAAGTAGTTTGGCTTCAACAATATCACCACCTTTTGTGTCGATTTTAACATCAAGTACGTCCGTCGTTACTGTAATGACAGAACGGATTGCTTGAGTGTGCGCAACCGGTACGTCCGCTTCGTTAGAAGTCGGAATATCCGCTTGATCGTTATTTGAAGGTGAAGTGGCCACTTGTGTGACAGCACTGGTCTCGGCTTTGCTTTGAGCTTGTTCTTCTTGCCATTCACTAAATAGCAAAAAAGAAACTAAAAGCAATCCGATCAATAAAAACGTGCGTTGCGATTCCATAACAGCTCTTATTTCTCGTGTTGTTTATCTTGATTCGATTTCTCAGGGACGGGGTCATCCCCACCTGCGCTTAAAGGGTGACATTTTAATATGCGTTTAACCGCTAACCAACTCCCTTTTGCAATTCCGTGTAAATTAATTGCCTGAATTGCATAACTTGAGCATGTTGGATTAAATCGGCAATGTGGTCCAAGCATTGGACTGATAAATTTTTGATAGGCTTTGATAAGCGAAATCAAAAATAAACGTATTGCCGAAAGCGGATAATCCACCAATCGTTTACTCTCGCTTTTTGTCTTTGAGGCGTGTTTCATAGTCGCGAGGTAGACTCGATAAATCAGTGATTAAAAGGTGAGCTAACCTTACCCTAATTCGCTAAAAATTGCCATGTTAGGACAGTTATTGGGGTATAAAAGCGCTGTTATTTTTTAGACTTGTTATTGGTTGGACGTTTTTTATGATGTTTTGGTTTTGGCGCACCAGGCTTACAACGTTCGTTGATTTTGCGCCAAAGCTTGTTTAGTTGCTTTGTAAGTTCTTCATTACTTTGTTCATCTACACCGGTTTTGACCATCAAAACGATATCGATGTTGTCTAATTTATGACGGTTTAGACGGAAGCTTTCTCTGGCAAGACGCTTAATGCGATTACGTTGACAGGCTTTTTTACAACGTTTTTTAGCAACGGTTAATCCAAGACGTGGGTGACCTACATCATTAGGTTTTGCTAAAAGAGTAAAAACAGGGGTTGCTGCACGAGCAGGCTCTTGAAATATGCGGGAGTAATGCGAGGGAGTTAACAGACGTAACTCCCTGCTGAAGCCTAAACCTTCCACTTAATATTAAGCAGAAAGCTCTTTACGGCCTTTAGCACGACGACGTGCTAATACTTTACGGCCATTTTTAGTAGCCATGCGAGCACGGAAACCGTGAGTACGCTTGCGTTTAAGTACGCTTGGTTGAAAAGTTCTTTTCATAACTAATCCATCCGATCGGTTAAAGTTAAAACATCCTATGCAGGTCGCGATCCTGGCACAGG
Source organism: Pseudoalteromonas luteoviolacea CPMOR-1 (assembly GCF_001625685.1). Lineage (GTDB taxonomy): Bacteria > Pseudomonadota > Gammaproteobacteria > Enterobacterales > Alteromonadaceae > Pseudoalteromonas > Pseudoalteromonas luteoviolacea_K. Next base: position 36,162 of record NZ_AUYC01000041.1, read on the forward strand.
TGCCATTTCGAGCGCGAGATATTAAAGCCGACGAGCACGAAAGTCAATCATAATTGTGATAGAAGGCTTAATTTATAGGCAAACTGGTGCAAAATTGACAGAAACGCGTTCTATTTACCTAAATAAGGTAATTTATTTTATGCTTTCTATATATAGATAAAAGAAAGCCATTGTCTTTGCTTTATATAGAAGGATCAACTTTTGTGATCTATCTATATAAGATCTAGATCTTAGCTGTGGATCAAGTTGTTTGATCTTGAGGAGGTTTTCCACAGAGCTTGGGTGAAAATTGGCAACAACCTTTGGAAAACTTAAATTGATCTGATTTTTATGGTGAGATCTTGTGCTTTTTTTGATAAGATCTTTGTAAATAAGTAAAATTAAAATTCCTTTTAAAACATGTGTTTATCTTTTTTACTTGGTGAGATCTTAATTTTTTTAAAAGTCAATATTGATGTTGTGGATAAGATCCCTTCATAATATCCGGCTTCCACCTGTGAATAATTGATAATATACAAACATTTCCGTAGATCTTTGAGTTAGCTGTGAATAACTCTGTTGGTTATTTTGTGAATGCACGCAAAAAACTGGCTTTAATGATGTGCGGGAATAATAAATATTTCGGAGTGCAATGTGTATCTGTCGGTTTGGCAAAGTTGTTTATATGTTTTGCAAGATGAATTGCCATCGCAGCAGTTCAATATGTGGGTTAGGCCACTACAAGCAGAAAGTACCGAAGATACTTTAACCATCTATGCACCTAATCGTTTTGTGTTGGATTGGGTTCGAGAAAAGTACTTAAATCGAATAAATGAACTACTGATCGAAATCTGTGGCGATGAAGCGCCTGAATTACGTTTTGATGTCGGTAGTAAGCCGATGGCGCAAGTTCAACCTCAAGTTTCCGCAGGTGCGCCTGCTGATGATTTCAGCGCGCCTAGTTCGTCACAAGCATCATCAAAGAATCAGATGCAAGCGCCTGTTAATGATGTAAAGGTTGAGCCAGCTCCGAAATCTAGCGTTAAATCTAATATCAAAGAAAATTATACCTTTGATAATTTTGTCGAAGGTAAGTCGAACCAATTAGCAAAGGCTGCAGCAACACAAGTTGCTGACAATCCGGGCTCCGCTTTTAATCCCGTATTTATATATGGCGGTACTGGTTTAGGCAAAACCCACTTATTACATGCTGTGGGCAATGGCATCATTGATAAAAAACCGGATGCAAAAATCGTATATATGCACTCAGAGCGCTTTGTGCAAGATATGGTAAAAGCGCTGCAAAACAATGCCATTGAAGATTTTAAGCGATATTACCGTAGCGTTGATGCGTTGATGATCGATGACATTCAGTTTTTTGCCAATAAAGAGCGTTCTCAAGAAGAGTTTTTTCATACCTTTAATGCACTGTTAGAGGGCAACCAACAGATCATATTGACATCTGATCGCTACCCGAAAGAAATTGAAGGGGTGGAGGATAGATTAAAATCTCGTTTTGGTTGGGGGCTAACCATTGCGATTGAGCCGCCAGAGCTTGAAACGCGCGTTGCGATTTTGATGAAAAAGGCGCAGCAAAGTAATATTAATTTGCCTCATGAAGTCGCATTTTTTATCGCGAAAAAGTTACGTTCAAATGTACGTGAACTTGAAGGGGCGTTAAATCGCGTTATCGCAAATGCCAACTTTACAGGACGTCCAATCTCGATTGAGTTTGTTAAAGAGGCGCTACGTGACTTGTTAGCACTGCAAGACAAGCTGGTGACAATTGACAATATTCAACGTACCGTCGCCGAGTACTATCGTATTCGCGTGTCAGACTTGTTGTCTAAACGACGTAGCCGCTCAGTTGCGCGACCTAGACAAGTTGCTATGGCATTGTCAAAAGAACTCACCAACCATAGTTTGCCAGAAATAGGTGATGCCTTTGGGGGGAGAGACCATACCACGGTATTACATGCATGCCGTAAAGTAAAAGAACTTCGTGAGGAAAGCCACGAGGTAAAAGAAGATTATCAAAACTTGATCAGAACATTGTCATCTTAAGGGTTGAGTGATGCAAATAACGATAGTAAGAGAACAATTTTTAAAGCCGTTAATGCAGGTGTCTGGTGCCATAGAGCGCAAACACACCCTTCCTATTTTGTCTAATGTACATTTAGAAGTAAAAAATGGTGTACTGTCAATGACGGGAACTGACCTAGAAATTGAGTTAGTTGCGTCTATTACACTTGATAATGACACAGCAGACACAAAGCTTACATTACCAGCCAAGAAACTGTTGGATATTTGTAAGAGCCTGCCTGATAATTCGGACTTGCACTTCAGTACACAAGAGCATCAAGTTTTATTGACCAGTGGTAAAAGTCGTTTTTCATTGACGACATTAGCTGCTGAAGACTTCCCTAATTTGGAAGAGTGGCAAGGTGAGGTTGAATTTAAGCTAACGCGTTTAGAGTTACGTAAGTTACTCGAAGCAACACATTTTTCGATGGCTAACCAAGATGTGCGTTATTACTTAAATGGTATGTCATTTGAAGTGGATGGTAACGAAATTAAAACTGTGGCGACAGATGGTCACAGGTTGGCCATCGCGCAGAAGCAACTTGAGCAATCACTTGGTGCGCAACGTCAGCTGATCATTCCTCGCAAAGGCGTGTTAGAAATAATGCGTTTACTACCAGCGGATGATGAAGAGTTGACTATACAATTTGGTGCAAATCATTTCCGTATTATTGATCAAGAAGTTATTTTTACCAGTAAGCTTGTAGATGGGCGCTTCCCAGATTATCGTCGTGTTTTACCTCGCGGTGGCGATAAGCTTGTGACGGCTAATCGTGAGTGGCTACGCAGTGCATTTCAACGCGTGTCGATCTTATCAAATGAAAAGTTTCGTGGTGTAAGGTTGAATTTAAGTAGCGGCATTTTGAAGATCAGTGCCAACAACCCAGAACAAGAGCAAGCTGAAGAAACGGTAGAAGTGAACTATCAAGGGGATGATCTTGAAGTTGGTTTTAATGTTTCTTATTTACTGGATGTGTTAAACACATTAAAAACAGAGGATGTGCAATTTACGTTAGCTGACTCAAATAGCAGTGCTTTGATTGAAGGCAGTGGCGAGGATGACGCAATGTACGTTGTAATGCCAATGCGCCTATAGAGGGCGCTCAATGAGTTTGACACATATAAGCCTCAATGATTTTCGCAACATTGAGGCAATTTCTATTTCCCCTTCAAAAGACCTTAACTTAATTCTAGGCCAAAACGGCAGTGGTAAAACTAGCTTGCTTGAGGCGATTTATTTCTTGTCTAGTGGTCGCTCTTTTCGCACAAATAAGCACAAGTTGATGATCCGTAGTAGTCAGGAAAAATGTATTGTTCACGGTAAAAAACAACTACATAACTTGTCTATACCAATTGGAATTAGCAAGGATCAAAGCGGTGATACGCAGCTTCGTATTCAAGGGCAAGCAAGTCGACGTATTGCAGAACTAGCACAAATTTTACCCGTTCAAGTCATCACACCAGAGAGTTATGAGTTATTTTTTGGTGGCCCAAAAGAACGGAGAAAGTTTCTTGATTTGGGAGTGTTCCACGTGGAACATTTATTTTTCGAAGTTTGGAAAAGCTTTAATAAAGTCCTGAAACAGCGCAATGCGTTATTAAAATCAAAACCCGCAAATTGTATTGAGCAAATTAAATTTTGGGACAAACAATTTATTGAATTGGCTGAACAAATAAATATCTATCGAAAAGCGTATATAAGTAGGTTTGAAGGCTATTTTTTTGATAAGATAGGGGGGATTAGCCCTGTTTTTGAAGGCCTTGAAACTCGCTATGATGCGGGTTGGAAAGGGGAACTAAGTGATGTCCTTCAAACACAGCTTGAGCGAGACTTAAAACTCGGCTATACAAGTCGAGGTCCTCATAAAGCAGACTTTAATTTTAAAGTGCATGGTCATAATGTTGAAGGGATCATGTCTAGAGGCCAGCTTAAGCTGCTGCTTTATGCGCTCAAGATTACACAGAACAATTTAATTGAACAAGAGACTGAAAAGCAGTCTATTTTGCTAATCGATGATTTACCATCTGAATTGAGTTCTGAGACTTTAGGGTGTGTGGCAAAGCTCCTTACTATTTGCGACTCACAGCTGTTTATCTCAGCAATCAGTTCAGACAGTTTAACGCCTGTTGTGGAACGACTTGATAAAAGTATTGAGATGTTCCACGTGGAACATGGTCGTTTAATAACAAATTAATTGGAATTAACCATGTCTGATAATTATGATTCATCCAGTATTAAAGTACTGAAGGGATTGGATGCTGTAAGAAAGCGTCCAGGAATGTATATCGGCGACACTGATGATGGAACTGGATTACATCACATGGTCTTCGAAGTTGTTGATAACTCAATTGATGAAGCATTAGCTGGATACTGTGACGATATTTTTGTGACAATTCATACTGATGGCTCTGTTTCTGTACGCGACAATGGTCGTGGTATACCAACCTCGATTCACCCAGAGGAAGGCGTATCAGCTGCTGAAGTAATCATGACTGTACTACACGCTGGTGGTAAGTTTGATGATAACTCATATAAAGTATCTGGTGGTCTTCATGGTGTAGGTGTTTCTGTTGTTAATGCACTTTCTGAAAAACTACAACTAACTATCCGCCGAGATGGCGAAGTGCATCAACAAAAGTACACTATGGGTGTGCCTGATGCACCTCTAGCCGTGATTGGTGAAGCTGAGTCAACAGGTACTGAACTGAGATTTTGGCCAAGCCCTGAAACGTTCTCTGATATAAACTTCCACTATGACATTCTTGCAAAACGCCTTCGTGAGCTGTCATTCCTCAACTCTGGTGTGAGCATTATCCTCACTGATGAACGTGAAGAAAACAAAAATGACCACTTCAAGTATGAAGGTGGTATCCAAGCGTTTGTTGAATACCTTAACCGTAAGAAAACACCTGTACATCAGCATGTTTTCCACTTTACCACTGAACGTGAAGATGGTATCAGCGTTGAAGTTTCTATGCAGTGGAATGATGGCTTCCAAGAGAATATCTATTGTTTCACGAACAATATTCCACAGCGTGACGGTGGTACCCACCTTGCTGGATTCCGTGCGGCGTTAACAAGAACACTTAACACCTACATGGAAAAAGAGGGCTTTAATAAGAAGAACAAGACCAGTGCAACCGGTGATGACGCACGTGAAGGTTTGACCGCGGTTGTGAGTGTTAAAGTACCTGATCCTAAGTTCTCTTCTCAGACTAAAGATAAGCTGGTTTCAAGTGAAGTCAAAGGCGCAGTAGAGCAAGCCATGGCTGAAAAGCTGAATGAATTTTTACTTGAAAACCCGCAAGATGCTAAAACTGTCGTGAATAAAATCGTTGATGCAGCGAGAGCGCGTGAAGCAGCACGTAAAGCAAGAGAGATGACGCGTCGTAAAGGTGTGATGGATCTTGCTGGTTTACCTGGTAAATTAGCTGACTGCCAAGAAAAAGACCCAGCGCTATCTGAACTATATATAGTGGAGGGTGACTCAGCAGGTGGTTCTGCAAAGCAAGGTCGTAACCGTAAAAACCAAGCGATACTACCGCTAAAAGGTAAGATCTTAAACGTTGAAAAAGCGCGTTTTGATAAGATGTTGTCTTCGCAAGAAGTTGCAACGTTAATTACTGCTCTCGGTTGTGGTATTGGACGCGACGAATATGACCCAGAGAAGCTGCGTTATCATAGTATCATTATCATGACCGATGCGGACGTGGATGGCTCACACATTCGTACGTTGTTATTGACCTTCTTCTATCGTCAAATGCCAGAAATCATTGAACGTGGTTATGTTTATATTGCTCAGCCGCCACTTTATAAAGTGAAAAAAGGCAAACAAGAGCGCTATATAAAAGATGACCACGCATTGACTGAGTACCTAACAACATTAGCCCTTGATGGAGCGGCACTGTATTCAAACGAAGGTGCTGATGCGATTGAAGGCAATCGTTTAGAGAATTTGGTCCATGATTATCAAAAGACGGTTGATGTAATTGTGCGTTTGCAGCGTAAATACCCAGCATCAATCATGAATCGTCTTGTCTACCAGCCTGAACTGACTGAAGCAGACTTAAGTGATGAAGCAAAAGTATCAGCTTGGAGTGAAGCGCTTGTTGCTGACCTTATCAAGCATGATGATGATGCGACAATTTTCTCTGCAGCAGTGAGTTATGATGATGAGCGTCACATGTATTATCCAGTGGTGAATATTCGTCAGCATGGCGTTGATAAAGCACACACTCTCAGTTATGACTTTATTACTTCTAAAGATTATGCACGCATTGCAAACACAGGTAAGCAAATTGCACATATCATCGAAGAAGGTGGCTACATCCAACGTGGTGAAAAGACTCAGCCTGTTAGCAGCTTCGTTGAAGCCCTTGATTGGCTAATCAATGAGTCTAAGCGTGGCTTGTATACACAACGTTATAAAGGGTTGGGTGAGATGAACCCTGACCAGCTTTGGGAAACGACTATGGACCCTGACGCACGCCGCATGCTACGTGTGACTATCGAAGATGCGATTGCTGCCGATCAGCTATTCGCAACCTTGATGGGTGACCAAGTTGAACCACGTCGTGACTTCATTGAGCAGAATGCTCTGAGAGTAGTTAACTTAGACGTATAACTCTGCCTCATAGCAAATCCATAAAAAAGGAGGGGAAACCCTCCTTTTTTTCGTTTTAACGCTTAATTCTGTGCACCGCACACGGTATACTGAGCATAATTTTCAATCATTAAAACTCAATTTTGCGCTATTTGATTTGCCGCTAATTTGAGTCCCATGTACCAAATAAATATAAAAGCCAACTATGCAAAAATATGATATCAAAACCTTTCAAGGGTTGATCCTGGCTTTACAGGACTATTGGGCACAGCAAGGCTGTGTAATTGCACAACCACTAGATATGGAAGTTGGTGCGGGCACATTCCACCCGATGACTTTCCTGAAATCAATTGGTCCAGAGCCAATGTCGAGCGCGTATGTTCAGCCATGTCGTAGACCAACCGATGGTCGCTATGGTGAAAACCCGAACCGCTTACAACACTATTACCAGTTCCAAGTTGTACTAAAGCCATCACCGGATAATATTCAAGAGTTATACCTTGGCTCATTAGAAGCTCTGGGTATAGACACATTAACGCACGAAGTCCGTTTTGTTGAAGATAACTGGGAGTCACCGACATTAGGTGCTTGGGGTCTTGGTTGGGAAGTATGGCTAAATGGCATGGAAGTAACCCAGTTTACTTACTTCCAGCAAGTCGGTGGTATTGAGTGTTCTCCAGTAACGGGTGAAATCACTTATGGTTTAGAGCGTTTAGCCATGTATATACAAGGTGTGGATAGCATCTATGACCTAGTGTGGACAGACGGTCCTATGGGTCGTGTGACTTATGGTGACGTATTCATGCAAAATGAAATCGAGCAATCGACTTACAACTTTGAGCATGCTGACGTCGACGCGTTATTTAACCAGTTCGATCAGTGCGAAAAAGAAAGCCAAAAGTTAATCGAAGCGGGCTTACCATTACCAGCCTATGAGCAAGTAATGAAAGCCTCTCATGCATTCAATTTATTAGATGCGCGTCATGCTATTTCTGTGACAGAGCGTCAGCGTTATATCTTGCGTGTAAGAGCATTATCAAAAGCGTGTGCACAAGCTTATTTTGAAGCGCGTGAAGCACTCGGATTCCCGCTTTGTAAGGACTGATCATGACAACTGAAAATTTATTAGTAGAAATTGGTACTGAAGAATTACCACCAAAAGCATTACGCAAGTTAGCTGAAGCATTTGCTCAAAATGCCGCGGCGGAATTAGAAGCGCTAGAGCTTGCGCATCAAGGTGTGAGTTGGTATGCATCTCCTCGTCGTTTAGGCATTCAAGTAAAGCAACTTGAAACGCAGCAAAAAGACAAAGTCGTTGAAAAACGAGGCCCAGCGATTAAAGCGGCATTTGATGCCGAGGGTAACCCGACAAAAGCTGCACAGGGTTGGGCACGCGGTTGCGGCATTGATGTGAGTGAAGCAGACAAGTTAGAAACTGAAAAGGGCGCTTGGTTACTTCATAAGGCAACTGTAAAAGGCCAACAGGCAACGGAACTACTGAGTGATGTGATTGCAAAAGCTTTGGCTAAATTACCGATCCCCAAGCCAATGCGTTGGGGGGCGAATAAAACACAATTTATCCGCCCTGTGCACACGGTTGCAGCATTGCTAGGTAATGAGATCATTAAAGGTGAAGTACTGGGCAAACAGATCAGTAATGAACTGCAAGGTCACCGTTTCCATCATCCGGCACGCACGACTTTAGCCCATGCTGATGACATTTTTGATACTTTAAAGAACGCGTATGTCATTGCTGATTACGATGTGCGCAAAACACAGATCCGTGCTCAGATTGAAGCTGAAGCTGCAAAACTGGGTGCGGTTGTCGCAATGGATGAAGACTTACTTGAAGAAGTAACGTCGTTAGTTGAATGGCCAGTAACACTGACTGCATCATTTGATGAAGCGTTCTTGTCTGTACCAGATGAAGCCCTCATCTATACGATGAAAGATGACCAGAAGTACTTTCCGTTATTGAATGACAAAGGCGAGCTGATCAATAAGTTCTTATTTGTATCAAACATTGAAAGCAAAGATCCAAGTGTGGTTATCTCAGGCAATGAAAAAGTGGTTCGTCCGCGTTTAGCAGATGCACAGTTCTTCTTTGAAACAGATAAGAAGAAAACTCTGGAAAGTCGTTTGGAGTCGCTTGGCGGCGTTTTATTCCAAAAGCAGCTGGGTACACTGAAAGACAAATCTGAACGTATTGCTGCATTGGCAGGATATATTGCTGAACAATTAGGTGCGGATAAAGCATTGGCAGAGCGCGCTGGCCTTTTGAGCAAAACAGACTTAATGACTGAAATGGTCATGGAGTTTACTGATGTACAGGGCGTCATGGGTATGCACTATGCGCGCATTGACGGTGAAGCAGAAGAAGTGGCAGTTGCACAAAACGAGCAATATATGCCGCGTTTTGCAGGTGATGCACTACCTTCCAACCCAATTAGTTTTGCAGTCGCATTGGCTGATAAGTTTGACACGCTAGTGGGTATTTTTGGTATTGGCCAAATTCCAAAAGGCGATAAAGACCCATTTGCATTGCGTCGTGCTGCCATTGGTGCATTACGTATCATGGTTGAGAAAGAGCTTCAGTTAGACATTTTAGACATTGTTGCAAAGGCACAAACCCTGTTTGGCGACAAGCTGACCAATGACAAGGTTGCAGATGATGTCTTTGAGTTTATGCTAGGTCGTTTCCGTGCTTGGTATCAAGATGAAGGGATAAGCGTTGATGTGATCCAAGCTGTATTGGCACGTCGTCCTGCACAACCGGTTGATTTCGATCGCCGTGTGAAAGCGGTAAGCCACTTCCGTACATTGGATGAAGCTGAGGCACTTGCTGCTGCTAACAAGCGTGTAAATAATATCTTGGCTAAGAACAATGTAACCAGTGACGCTGCAGTATCGGCTGATTTGTTAAACGAAGATGCTGAGAAACAACTGGCAGAGCAAGTTGCGGCATTGACTGAAGAGCTTGCACCTGTGTATGCACAAGGTGACTATCAACAAGCATTGACGCGTTTGGCAAGCCTGCGTGAAGCCGTTGATAACTTCTTCGACAATGTGATGGTCATGGCAGATGATGAAGCGGTTAAGAATAATCGCCTTGCATTATTAAGTCAGCTGAGCCGCTTATTTTTGAATACAGCAGATATTTCTGTATTACAAAATTAAGTAAAAACACACTGTATTAAGCCAGCTATGATGCTGGCTTTTTTATTATTAAAAAGGTGAGACAAATGGACAAAAGAATCGCGTTATCCATTATGATTTTGTTAGGACTTGTGGGTTGCGCTTCACCAAACGTAAGTGAACAAATCGCCACGGGGGCCAATGAACCTGATGCAAAAGTCATCGAGCGTCCCATGTATTTACGCGGTGATTTTAGTTTGTGGGATGCTGAGGGCATATACCAACTTAAGCCTCAGGGAAATGGCATATATACCGTTCGTGCTCGGTTTATGAGTCCCGGTAAAGTATATGAATTTAAAATTGCGGACGAAGCTTGGAGCCAAGGTTATAACTGTGGTTATCGATATACTAGTGCGATTACGTTAGTCAAACCACAGCCTGCAGACTGCAACACCATCTATAATTACTTTAGTTTTACACCAGATAAGAAAGGGTGGTATCGCATTACCCTAGATTATCGAGATGCCAATAATCCGATGGTTATTGTACAAAGAGATTAATTTAGAGCGCTGTTAAGTGTTAAGCCACCTTGAGTGGACATATTAATGAATAATGAAAGGGCTTATTTCCCCTTTTTGATCAAATAGCGATAGGGAGATTGTGACACTTCTTGTGCAACTAATGTGTGGTCCATAAATTCGCAAAAGCTAGGTATATCACGGGTCGTTGAAGGGTCGTCTGCCACTATTAATAGCGTTTCACCATGATTCATTTTTCGCACCATACCACGGATCATCATCACCGGCTCTGGGCAACGAAGCCCAATCGCATCTAAGGTATGATCAGTATTGTCAAAACTCATAAAATTGCACTTAGCCTTAATTAAAAAAGACATTCTAACTTGGCATGTATGAAAATTTAAAGAGGGCTGGGATAAATAGTTAGAATAAGGTCTAATTTAAATCGGCGATAAAAAAGGCAAAGTCACAATAGATGACTTTACCTTGGTTACCAAGTTGAAATTGGCGATGACAACAAGCGTGTTAATTCACGCGTTCAAATACGGTGGCGATACCTTGGCCTAAACCAATACACATGGTTGCAAGGCCATATTTGGCATCTTTTTCTTCCATAATATGAATCAGTGACGTACTTATCCTCGAACCAGAACAACCCAATGGGTGGCCAAGTGCGATTGCGCCACCATTGAGGTTCACCTTTTCGTCGGCTACGTCTAATAATCCGAGGTCTTTCATTACAGGTAGAGATTGCGCAGCGAATGCTTCATTAAGCTCGACTACATCTAGATCTTCCACTTGAATACCTGCTTGTTTAAGTGCTTTTTGGCTCGCTGGAACAGGGCCATAACCCATGATAGAGGGATCGCAGCCTGCAACCGCCATTGACTTAATGCGCGCTCTGATCGGCAGGCCAAGCTCTTTGGCTTTGCTTTCACTCATCACGAGCATGGCCGACGCGCCATCAGATAGTGCGGATGAAGTACCTGCTGTCACAGTGCCACTGGCTGGATTAAACACGGGGCGTAATTGACTCAGTCCTTCAAGGCTGGTTTCTGGGCGGATCACTTCATCATGTTCAACCAATACAGGAATACCGTGTTCGTCATGACCCTCTGTCGGTAAAATTTCTTTTGCAAAGCGGCCTTCAACACTGGCTGCGTGAGCGCGTTGGTGTGATCGTACTGCGAATGCATCTTGTTGCTCACGGTTAATACCATGCAGCGTTGCGAGATACTCTGCGGTTAAACCCATTACGCCGGCTGCTTGTGCAACTGAAGTAGACAGACCTGGATGAAAGTCTACTCCATGGGTCATCGGGACATGGCCCATATGCTCAACACCACCAATAAGGTACGTATCGCCTGCGCCTGTCATGATAGCGCGAGCGGCATCATGCAGTGCTTGCATTGAAGAGCCGCACAATCTGTTTACGGTCACTGCCGGTACAGAGTGTGGTATACCAGCGAGAAGTGCTGCGTTACGTGCAACGTTGAACCCTTGTTCAAGTGTTTGCTGAACACAACCCCAATAAATATCATCAATGGACTCTGGGGCAACTTGTGGGTTACGCTCAAGTAGACCTTTCATGAGGTGTGCACTGAGATCTTCTGCACGGCGATGCTTAAACACACCACCTTTGGAGCGGCCCATAGGGGTACGAAGACAATCTACGATAACTGCATGTTCCATATTACTGGCCCTCCACTTGATAGAACACTTTACCTTCTGCTGCCCAAGCACGTGTTTGCTCAGAAACTTGGTAAATTTCACCTAAGTCAGCATATTTATCTGCCATAGCAACAAACTCACTTAAACCAATTTGATCTAAGTAACGGAAAGCGCCCCCTCTAAATGGCGGGAAGCCAATACCGTAAATCAATGCCATATCTGCTTCTTGTGGAGAAGCAACGATGCCTTCTTGCAAACACAACAAGACTTCATTGATCATCGGTACCATACAGCGCTCAATAATAGTTTGCTTGTCAAACTGCTGCGCGGTATCACAAATCTGACTCAATAGCGTCAATGATTCGGGATCTTTACTCTTTTTCAAACGACCTTTTCTATCAGGGGCATATTGATAAAACCCTTTTTGATTCTTTTGACCAAAGCGCTCTGCATTGGCTAGTAAGGCGACCGGATCTTTATCTTGGCGGGCCATACGGGTTGGGAAACCATCAGCCATCACGCCTGTACAGTGATTCGCGGTGTCGATGCCGACCACGTCTAGAAGGTAAGCGGGGCCCATTGGCCAACCAAATACATTTTCCATGACTTTATCAATTTGGCTAAAGTCAGCCCCTTCAACAACAAGCTTACTGAAGCCTGCAAAATAAGGGAATAAAACGCGGTTAACAAAAAATCCCGGGCAATCATTAACGACAATGGGGGATTTACCAAGTTTCAATGCGTAATCAACAACGGCTGCAACCGTGTCATCTGAGGTTTTTTCACCACGAATGATTTCAACCAATGGCATCTTAGGAACCGGGTTAAAGAAGTGCATACCACAGAAATATTCTGGATTTTCTAGTGCGGTCGCTAACTCATCAATACGGATAGTAGAGGTATTTGACGTCAACACAGTGCCTTTTGGTAACTGCTTTTCTAAATCAGCCAGTACGGCTTTTTTAATTTGTGGGTTTTCCACAACGGCTTCGACAATGATGTCTGAGTTTTCTAAATCACGTTCGTTGAGTGTTGGTTTTATTTTTCCAAGCGTAGCGACCATTTTTTCTGTTTTCATGTGGCCGCGTTTTACTTTTTTACCCAGTAGGCCGGCAGCTTCGCCCATGCCTAAATCAAGGGCCGCTTGGTTGATGTCCTTCATGACGATCGGCGTGCCTTTATAGGCAGATTGGTAGGCAATGCCACCACCCATAATACCAGCACCAAGCACAGCCGCTTGGTTAATCTTCAGTTGGCTGGCTTTAGCTTGTTTTTTCGCTACGCCTTTAATGTACTGATCGGCCAGGAAGATCCCCGTTTGTGCAGCTGCTTCTGCTGTTTTGGCTAATTTTGCAAAGTTGGCATTTTCGATTGCCATTGCCTCGTCACGGGTAAGGTTAGCTGCTGCTTTGATGGTTTTTACAGCCATCACTGGCGCAGGATAATGACCTTTGGTTTTAGCCATAACCATGCCTTCAGCCATCGCAAAGCTCATGCCTTGCTCGACACGATTCATTTTTAATGGCTCAAGTTTAAGCTGACGCTTTGCTCGCCAATCGAGCTTACCATCGATGGCTTGCTCTAGTGTTTTAATGGCAGCATCCATTAATTTATCCGCTGCAACAACGGCATCTAATGCACCGACTTTGAAAGCATCTGGTGCGCGATTTTCTTGACCTGTTGAAATCCAAGTCATGGCATTATCAGCGCCGATCACGCGTGGTAGTCTCACTGTGCCACCAAATCCTGGCATGATCCCAAGTTTAACTTCTGGTAAGCCAATTTTGGCATTCGGCGTTGCAATACGGTAATCAGTAGCAAGTACCCACTCACACCCACCACCAAGCGCTAGGCCATTGATGGCTGATAGGGTTGGGAAAGGTAAATCTTCAATCGCATCGAAGACGTCAGTGGCATCTTTGATCCAGCTGACGAGTTCTTGCTCTGGGCGATCAAAAGTGGGTAAGAATTCGAAAATATCGGCACCAACGATAAAGTGGTCTTTATCACTGGTAAAAATTAGGCCTTTTACATCATCACGTGCGCTGAGTTCAGCTAGTGCTTTGGCACAGTCTTGCAGGGTTTGCTGAGAGAGTTTGTTGACCGAACCGGGCAGACAAAATTTAAACTCAGCAATATTGCCTTTGCAAAAATCAACTACAAAGGACTCGCTTTTGATTAACATACTTGTTCTCCGTGACACTGGTACGATGAGTTGTCATTTAATTCAGTGTGGCGTCTTTAAATGAAAATTGCAATGAAAAATTTACCGCAGATTTACTGTAAAGCATAAATTGGGATGTTAAGGTGGCTAAGTGCATAGATTGAACTAAGGTGTTTTAAGGTTTGCGCATTCAGTTTATTTAAACCTTCAATCATGCATAACTTGATTATGGGCAGGGCAGACGTGCTGCTCGTGACTGTTTTAAGCAGTTAAATTAAGGAGAGTACTCAGCCATTGTCTTTAAATCATGATTTTAAAAATAGGCTGGGTCTAGATATACAACGCATTTATGTAAAGTATAGGTCACCATGAAATTACGGATCTCTCGGTTTTTTAGTACGGGTATGTGCGCTTTTTTCACTTTGTTAGGTACCCACGGGTATGCACAAAAACCCCATCAAGACTTTATTCAGGCTGAGCGTATTGCTTGGTCTGGCAATTATAATAAATTTAAACAGGCATTGGATGAGCTTGATCATCCCTTAAAGCCTTATGTTGAGATGACATTTTATAAACGTCATCCCAAGTTGAAATATGAAAGTGAGATTGCACAGTTCTTATCTGTATATGATCACACTCCACTGGATTGGCCTGTACGCAAAAGTTGGCTAAATTATTTAAAAAGGCGGGGTAAAAAAGCCCAATTTATTAACCACTTTCAAGAAACGACGAATGCCGATCTCAAGTGTACGTATTTGCAATTTCAGCTTGATTTAGGTGCGCCTAAAAAAGCCATATTAGATCAAGTTGAACCTTTGTGGGTGGTGGGAAAATCACAGCCTAAAGCGTGTGATAAACTGTTTTCACAGTGGCAAAAAGCGGGTTATCGTTCACAAGAACTAATTTGGCAGCGCATTACTAAAGCAGCTCAAGGTGGACAGACTTCGTTAATCAAGTACTTAAAAACGTTATTGCCAAGGCATGAGTCGTATTTAGCGGATTTATATGTGGCGGTACGCAGAGATCCAAGTGCCTCAGCGGGTTTATATCGTTATAAAAAGCGTAGTCAAAAAGAAAGTGAAATTGCGGTGTATGGTGTCAGACGCCTTATATGGCGAGATCCTCAGCTCGCACTGAGAGCTTGGGATAAATTGCAGGGCATGTTTGAATTTAGCCAGGCACAAAAAGACAGTGTAGCTTATCGTTTTGCCTTAGCACTGGCATCGAAAGGGCATGAGCAAGCACGTTTTTGGTTAAATAAAGTGCCAAATGAGTTGCAGGATGTAAAGCTGCGTCAGTGGTTGATGAGTAATATGCTCAAAGAGCAAGATTGGGAAGGAATTGCGGCACTGTTCACCGGCATGGATAACTTGAGTAATGGACAAACTTATTGGCTTGGCTATAGCTATGATAAGCGTGGAGAGCGCGGGAAGGCGGCTGAACTTTGGCAACAATTAGCGGGAAAAAGAGATTATTACGGCTTTTTAGCGGCCGCGAGACTCAATTTGCCACCTTCTATGAATGCACAGTCATTGGATGTAGATGAGCAAACCTTGGCAACGGTATCACAAGCTCCCGGGTTTAAGCGTGCTAAAGCATTGTATGAGCTAGATCGCTTTACTCAAGCGCGCAGAGAGTGGAACTATTTAACCAACACCTCTAGTACTCAAGAAAAATTGGCGGCATCGATATTAGCAGCTGATTTAGATTGGTATGACAGCACCATATATACCTTAGCGCAAATTAAGGCATGGAATTATGTCGATCTACGTTTCCCTATGGCGTTTGATACCTTATTTGAACGATACAGTGAAAGAAATCGAGTCGATCTGGCCTGGAGCTATGCGGTGGCTCGTCGAGAAAGTAGTTTTGCCCCAGATGCCAGATCATCCGCTGATGCCTATGGTTTGATGCAGATTTTGCCAAGCACGGCACGTTATGTCGCGAAAAAGCGAGTTTCTAAACAACAATTAATGAAGCCTTCAACCAATATTCGTTTAGGAACAGATTATTTAGAGTATTTGAAACGTAAAACCAAAGGCAATGAGATATTAGCGACGGCCTCTTATAATGCAGGCTATCACAGAGTAAAACGTTGGATACCCGGTGAGGCGATGCCAGCTGAACTGTGGATTGAGCTTATCCCGTACAAAGAAACTCGGGACTATGTGAAAAATGTCATGGCATATCGACAGGTCTACCATACTAAATTAGGCCGAGAAGGGAACGTATTGGCAGGGATCTTGGATATGAGTATAGGCGGCAACCGCTAATCCAAGGTAGTTGGTACTTTGTTTCAAGGGGTTGGCATGGCATCGTTTTTGAGACGGTGCTATGTTAGACTCAAGTATAATTACATAGATTTAATATGGGTACACTGTGGACACATTAGCAAATTTGTATGCAGAGCATATCACCACGCTTCAGGCACGTACTAAAGCCATCGTTGAGCGCGAAGGCTTAGATGGGTTAGTTATTCATTCAGGCCAAGCTAAACGTCAGTTTTTGGATGATATGTATTATCCATTTAAGGTCAATCCACAATTCAAAGCCTGGTTACCTGTTATCGATAATCCACATTGCTGGCTGGTCGTAAATGGGGTTGATAAACCTAAGCTGATTTTTTATCGTCCAGTCGATTTTTGGCATAAGGTACCGGATGAACCCAATGATTTTTGGTCGGAGCATTTCGATATTACGTTGCTGGTTCACCCTGAGCAGGTTGAAAAACTGTTGCCTTACGACAAAGAAAAGTTTGCTTATATCGGCGAATATCTAGAGGTCGCGCAAGCGCTTGGGTTTGGACAAATGAATCCAGAGCCGGTGATGAACTATCTGCATTATCATCGTGCTTATAAAACACAGTATGAGCTGACTTGCTTGCGCGAAGCAAACCGCATCGCAGTGCTTGGTCATAAAGCGGCAAGAGATGAGTTTTATGCTGGTGGTTCTGAGTTTTCTATTCAGCAGGCGTATTTGAATGCCACTGCACACATGGAAAATGATACGCCTTACGGTAACATTGTGGCGCTCAATCAGCATTGCTCGATTTTGCACTATACACATTTCGAGCGTCAGGCACCGAGCAAGCATTTATCGTTCTTGATTGATGCTGGTGCTAATTTCAATGGCTATGCATCAGACATTACGCGTACTTATGACTTTGCAAAACAAGGTCAGTTTGCGGAAATGGTGGATGCGTTAAACCAGCATCAAATCGCCCTGGGTAACGCACTTGCGCCAGGCAAATTATATGGTGATTTACATATCGACTGTCATCGTCGTATGGCGCAAATTCTATCCGATTTTAAAGTGGTTAATTTGGGTGCTGATGAGATTGTCGAGAAGGGCATTTCATCAACGTTCTTCCCACATGGATTGGGTCATCACATTGGGTTACAGGTGCATGATATGGGTGGCTTTATGGCTGACGAGCAAGGCACGCATCAAGCGCCACCTGAAGGGCACCCATTCTTACGTTGCACAAGGCGCATAGAATCAGGGCAGGTATTTACCATTGAACCTGGTTTATATTTCATTGATTCGTTACTTGGCGATTTAGCGAAAGGTGAACATGCGCAGCATATCAATTGGGATAAGGTGGAAGAGTTTAAGCCTTATGGCGGGATCCGTATTGAAGACAATATTATTGTCCACGAAGACCGTTTAGAGAATATGACGCGTGATCTTAACTTAGATTAATCTGCCGGCATGGTCGCACAGGTTAAATGCGGCTCAGCGTGTTTAAATAAAAGGAGTCGAAAGACTCCTTTTTTGCTAGAAAGTAGTTTATGTCAGAATATAAAATCCCAACTGAAACCATTTCACACCACGAAGAAATCAAAAAAAGTACGTTTTTGGTGCATGTTGCACATACCCCTACAGTGGACGATGCAAAAGCATTTATTCGCAGTATTAACGACGCTTATCCCGATGCGCGTCATAACTGTTGGGCACATGTAGCAGGCGCACCAGGAGGCAGTCATGTGTTAGGTTTTTCTGATGATGGCGAGCCAAACGGCACAGCAGGTAAACCCATGTTGAATGTCTTGATGGGCTCTGGTATTGGTGAAATTACCGCGGTGACGACACGTTATTTCGGAGGGATTAAGCTCGGAACAGGTGGTTTAGTGCGGGCTTATGGCGGCAGTTTGAATAACGCCTTGAATGTGCTTTCGACAGCGGTCAAAGTACCTTCCGTATTACTCACTGGCGAGTCAGATTATGCATTGCAAGGGGTCATTGAACAGCATTTAGCGAGTCAATATCAAGTGCTGAATATTCAGCATACGTTTGCAGCGACGATAGGTTGGCAAATTGAAATTGATGCCCGAGAAGCCAAGCTGGCCATTCAGTCGATATTTGATTTGACCCATGGCAGTGTGACAATGAAACTACAAAAGTAATTGCTTTGTGAGGTTATGAGGTTTACTAACGTCTAAGTGTATTAGACAATCAAGTCTAATCATAACAACAAGCGATCTGCGTTATGCAATTTCGTACCATTATAAAAATCCTTGGCCAACTCGTTGCACTGTTCAGTTTGACTATGGTGCCGCCAGCACTGGTGTCTTTGATCTACAAAGATGGTGGTGGTGTGCCGTTCGTTTTGGCTTTTATCTTTAGTGTTTTAATTGGCTTGATGGCCTATTACCCAAATCGAAAAGAACGCGGTGAACTCAAAGCCCGAGAAGGCTTTTTGATCGTGGTGTTATTTTGGTTGGTACTGGGATCGTTTGCATCCGTACCACTGATTTTCCTTGATGAACCGAATCTGTCTTTTGCCGATGCGGTATTTGAAGCTTTTTCAGGCCTGACAACCACCGGGGCCACGGTATTAACTGGGATTGAGTATTTACCAAAATCAGTGCTTTTTTATCGTCAACAATTACAGTGGCTTGGTGGCATGGGGATCATTGTACTTGCTGTTGCCGTGCTACCCATGCTTGGCGTTGGTGGGATGCAGTTATATCGTGCTGAAACACCAGGACCCGTAAAAGACTCAAAAATGACACCGCGCATTGCCGATACGGCAAAGCACCTTTGGTATATTTATGTTGCCCTAACTGCGGCTTGCACCTTGGCGTATAAGTTTGCTGGGATGGGCTGGTTTGATGCTATTTGTCATGCGTTTGCCACTATTGCAATTGGTGGTTTTTCTACTTATGACGCGTCAATTGGGCATTTTGATAGCCCGATGATTAACTTTATCTGTGTGGTGTTTTTGCTCATTGCTGCGATTAATTTCTCGCTGCATTATGCGGCGGTGGCTAGTCGCAGTGTGCGAGCGTATTTACGCGACCCTGAGTTTAAAGTCTTCTTGTTTATTCAACTGGCGCTGGTGGTGATCTGTTTTGCGGTATTGTCTTCAAATCAAGTGTATAGCGACGGTGATGAGACGCTAGATCATGCTTTATTCCAAGCGGTGTCAATCAGTACCACTGCGGGCTTTGCAACCGATAGCTTTTCAGCTTGGCCGCTGTTTTTACCTATTTTACTGATTTTCTCTAGCTTTATAGGCGGGTGCGCCGGTTCTACTGGAGGTGGAATGAAGGTCGTTCGGGTGTTTTTGCTGTACTTACAAGGGATCAGAGAACTGAATCGTTTGGTGCACCCAAGAGCCATCTACTCGATTAAACTGGGTAGAAAAGCGCTGCCAGACAAGGTCGTTGAAGCGGTATGGGGGTTTTTCTCTGCCTATGCGTTGGTCTTTGTGATTATTATGATCGCGCTACTGGGCACAGGGCTTGATAATATCACGGCGTTTTCGGCAACGGCGGCGTGTTTGAATAACTTAGGTCCTGGCTTGGGGGATGTGGCGGCGCACTATGGTGATATCACCGATACAGCCAAGTGGATTTTAACGCTGGCTATGGTGTTTGGACGTTTAGAAATATTCACCTTATTGGTGTTGTTCACACCGACATTTTGGCGAGGATAGCCTTGCAAGTTTTGCGTGTTGAAATATGCACGCGCTGAGAGTAACACCGATAGATCTAACTTAATTTATATTCCCTCCAAAAGTCTGATGATGGGTTTTTAAACCCATCATCAAGTGTGAAATCCCGCGTAAAAGTTAAAGTTTTTCTCTATCTAGACGATAATTCATAGTAATTATGCGATGGCGTCATAAACTGGCGCCATACTGCAAAAATACACAGCGCAATAGTTAGGGGTATTTAGCATGACTATACAAGAGTTGGCAGAAAATCGTTTGCAGGTATTACAGATGCGAGCGGGAAGTATTGTCGATATGGAGATTGTACTGCCAGCCAATCGTAAGCGGATCAAAACAGAGTTTGTCGGTGCGCTTGAGAACCAATTTATTATCTTGAACCATCCCAGTCATCAACGTTTGGGTGCGGCCATGGATTATGTCAAAGAAGGCACAGAAGTGATTGTACGTGCCTTGCCTGAGGAAGGTGATGGACAAATTATCGCCTTCAAAGAAACCATTAAATCAGTGACTACACACCCAGCCAGGCTAATTTATCTTTATTATCCCAACGAGGTTCAAACATACAAATTACGTGCTCAGACGCGTATTCCTACGCTGATCCCTGCTGTTTTGAGTGTGGAAGGAAAAAGTGAAGTCGGTGTCATTAAAGATATTTCTCTTGCCGGTCTGATGTTTGATGTGCAGAAAACCCACCTGCCAGAAGAGTTAAAAGAGTTATCTTGTGAGATTCTCATTGAAGGCAAAGATGCGAAAAAGCTCACACTTGTTGGTAAGGTATGTAGAGTAAAAGAAAATCAAGAAGATATAGTATCACTGGGTATTCACTTAGATAGCCAAGATGCACAAGTCCAAGCGATACTCAAAGATTACTTAATTGATATTTCAGTACTGGGTAATGAGTAGCACAGTTTAAGGGAGGAGATGGCATATAAGCCATCTCACTATGATGTTAGACGAATAAAGCACTGACCTGGAATAATTTTTCAACCACACCAATTTGCTTTTTGTCGATTAAAAACATAATGACATGGTCACCTGACTCAATCACAGTATGATCATGGGCGATCAATACTTCAGAGTCCCTCACAATCGCGCCAATCGTCGTGCCATGGGGCAGTTTAATATCTCGGATTGCTCGACCGACCACCTTTGAGGTGTTTTCATCACCATGTGCAACTGCTTCAATCGCTTCTGCTGCACCTTTTCGTAATGAGTATACATTAACGATATCTCCGCGACGCACATGGGTGAGCAGTGCTGAAATGGTGGCTTGTTGCGGTGAAATAGCAATATCAATTTCGCCGCCTTGTACTAAGTCCACATAGGCACTACGCTGGATCAGTACCATGGTTTTTTGCGCACCCATACGCTTTGCAAGCATAGCTGCCATGATATTGGCTTCGTCGTCATTGGTGACAGCAATAAACACATCTACTTGTTCGATATGTTCTTCAGATAGAAGCTCTTGATCAGAGGCGTCACCACAAAATACAACTGTATTATCAAGCATTTCAGAAAGCTGTGATGCGCGACTGTGATTGCGTTCAATCAGCTTAACACTGTGGTTTTTTTCCAATGAGCGGGCAAGGCCTGCACCGATGTTACCACCACCGGCTATCATGATTTTTTTATACGATTGCTCTAGCTTTTGCAATTCGTTCATAACAGCACGAATATGTTTCGTTGCTGCGATGAAAAAAACCTCATCATCCGCTTCTATGACGGTTGTGCCTAGGGGCTTGATGGCTTTACCTTGGCGATAAATTGCCGCAACGCGAGTGTCGACATTGGGGATATGTTCTTTGAGTGCCGATAATGCATAACCCACCAACAAGCCACCATAGTAAGCTTTCACTGCGACCAATGACAGCATGCCATCTGCAAATTGCAGTACTTGCAATGCGCCGGGATAATCTATTAATCGACGAATATACTTAGTGACCAATTGCTCTGGGGCAATGTAATGGTCAACTGGGAGGTCGTCATTGTGAAATAGCTTTTCGCGGTAATCTAAATATTGCTCGGAGCGGATCCGAGCAATTTTTGTAGGCGTATTGAAAATACTATAGGCGACTTGGCACGCAACCATGTTTACTTCGTCAGAACTGGTCACGGCAATAATCATATCGGCATCTTCGGCACCCGCTTGCCTGAGCACTTCTGGATGCGCACTATGCCCATTGACGCCTTGCAGGTCATATTTATCCTGTAGTTCACGTAAACGCTCACCATCGATATCAACGACGGTGATTTCGTTTTGCTCACCAACGAGGTTTTCTGCCAGTGTGCCGCCAACTTGTCCAGCGCCTAAAATAATGATTTTCATAGCTTAAACTTACAACGTTTAGAGTTTTTGCAACTTGGCGTAATAGAAGCCATCCGTGATGCCTGGCAATAATTGTAAGCCGGGCTGTTCAACCTTGTCGTGCGCATGCAGTGCAATGTGCTTTGCATCCTCTGTACGTGATAAAAAGGCATTGATTTGCTTGTGGTTTTCTTCCGGCAATACAGAGCAGGTTGCATAGACCAAGGTACCGCCTGATTTCAGCAATGGCCAGATGTTATCCAGTATTTTTGCTTGTAATTTCGCTAGCTCGTCAATGTCTGCGGCGCGTCTTAGCCACTTAATATCTGGATGGCGACGGATCACCCCAGTTGCAGAACAAGGTACGTCTAACAGAATACGATCAAATTGCTCGCCTTGCCACCAGTTATCAGGCTCATCCGCGAGCCCATGCACGCACTGTGCAGTTAATGATAAGCGATTCAGATTATCAGTGACGCGCTCTAAACGCTTTTCGTCAGCATCTAATGCGGTGACTTGGGTATCTGCAAGTTCTAAGATATGACAGGTTTTTCCGCCCGGTGCAGCACAGGCATCTAAAATCGTGTCGCCATCTTGCGGTGATAATAAGCGAGCTGCCATTTGTGCCGCTGCATCTTGCACAGAACTTGCACCCGTTGAGAAGCCTGGTAATTTTGTCACATCTACTGGGTGGTCAAGTAAAATACCATCGGGGTGCGATTCATCCAGAGTATAGTCAATGTCTGCTTGATCTAGTTGCTTAGCGTAGGTATCCGTATCAGCTTGACGTTGATTTACACGCAGCCACATGGGGGCCTGTAGTTGGTTTTCTTCAAGGATATCAGTCCATTTGTCAGGGTAGGCAGCCTGAAGCTTTTTAATAAACCAGCTTGGGTGATTATACTGACAGACTACTATCTCACTCGCACTTTGCTCAAGTGTTGCCTGCTGACGTTGAAAGTTGCGCAGTACTGCATTGACTAGGCCTTTCATACCCGGCGCACCGAGTGGCTTGAGTGCATTAACGGTTTCCGCTACTGCTGCATGAGCGGGGACACGCATATGCTGAAGTTGATAAATACCGACATAAAGCAAAAACTGAAATACGCGACGTTTGCCCCGTAGTGGTTGATCAAGTAACTGCTGACAATAGTTTTCAAGGCTCGGTAAATAGCGCAGCACGCCGTAGCACATTTGCTGCAGCAAGGCGCGATCTTTGACTGGTAGCTTTTGGCTAGCGTAAGGCAATTGCGCTGTGAGCGATTGGCCTTTATCAACGACTTGAAATAGTGTTTGTGCCGCTAGTGCGCGTACATTGGCCATTAGGCACCTACCTTATTACCAGGTGTTACCCATTCAGCACGACCATTTAAAAAGTCCTGCGCTGACATTGGCTTTTTGCCCTGCGGTTGTAGTTGAGAGATTTGTAAGGCATGGGTGCCACACGCAACGACAATACCATGCTTGTCTGCGCTCAAAACGGTACCCGCTTCACCTTGCTGTTCTATGACGTTTGCTTGCCATATTTTCACTGTCTGTGACTGCATCTGTGTAAAACACATCGGCCAAGGGTTGAATGCTCTAATATTGCGCTCGATTTGTTCTGCGTCCATGGTCCAGTCGATATCGGCTTCTTGCTTAGACAACTTTTTCGCATAGTTTGAGTGTGCGTCGTCCTGAACTTCAGCTGTGATTTTTCCAGCCCCCAGCGCATCTAAAGTTTCTACTAAGGCTGAGGGGCCTAGCTCGGCAAGCTTGGCATATAGACTTGCACTTGTTTCGTGAGCGTCTATCGGGCAGGTGGCGATATGTAGCATGTCACCGGTATCTAAGCCTTCATCCATCTGCATAATGGTCACGCCAGTTTCTTTATCTCCAGCCCAGATAGCACGCTGAATAGGGGCTGCGCCACGCCAACGAGGCAAGATAGAACCGTGCACATTGAGACACCCCAATCTAGGCGTTTCAAGAATTGCTTTGGGGAGTAATAAGCCATAGGCGACAACGACCATCACATCAGCGTTTAATTCAGCGAGCTGTTGGGTCGCGTCTTCGCTTTTTAATGAAGCGGGTTGGATCACGGGTAGATCATGTTCTAAAGCGAGCGTTTTAACTTCGCTGGCTTTAAGCTTTTTACCGCGACCTGCGGGCTTATCTGGTGTACTGTAGACTGCCACAACCTCATGATGAGAATCGAGCAATGCTTGTAGGTGGCGTGCAGCAAAGTCTGGCGTGCCCGCAAATACTATACGCAAAGGGTTACTCACGAATAAATTATCCAATTAAATAAATTTGATTATGCTTTTGCCGCTAGGCGTGCTTCTTTTTCAATTTTCTTTTTGATACGTTGGCGCTTCAGTGGCGATAAGTAATCAATGAATAGCTTGCCTGCAAGGTGGTCTAGCTCATGTTGCACACAATTAGACAGCAGTTCTTGAGCATCAAATTGGTACTCTTCACCGTGCTCGTTAAGTGCCTTCACGGTGACTTTTTCCGCGCGGTCTACTTTTGCATACGAGTAAGGCACTGATAAACAGCCTTCTTCGCATACCATAGTGCCTTCTGATGAGATGATTTCTGGGTTGATTAAAACGTAAGGCTCATTGCGTTCTTCTGACACATCGATGACGACAATGCGTTGATGAATATCAACTTGCGTCGCGGCTAAACCAACCCCGTTTTCGTCATACATGGTTTCAAGCATGTCTTTAACGATTTGACGGATTTCATCATTTACTTCTTCCACAGGCTTTGCCACTGTACGCAAACGCTCGTCGGGAAATTTAAGCACTTCTAACTTTGCCATAGATACCTTTTACAGTCTTTATAAATGGGGTAATGTATGGTCTTATTTTAGCCATTCACGTTCCCCTTTAACAGGTTTTGGTGGATAATATCTAAAAATAACTCAAGGAATTCGGAATGAAATCTCAAATTGCAGCCTTGATCATGGCAGCTGCCGCTGTTTTTCCTGCTATTGCCGATACATTAACGGTTAAATCAGACGCACCCAAGCGCTATGTAGTGAAAAAAGGTGACACGCTTTGGGATATTTCGAGTTTATATTTGCATAGTCCATGGAAATGGCCTCAGTTATGGCAGACAAATCCACAAATTGATAACCCGCATTTAATATACCCTGGTGATATTTTGTCACTTGGTTTGGATGAAAATGGGAATCCGGTATTAATAATTGATAAGGGGGTAAGAAAACTATCCCCTCATGTGCGTATCATTGCAGAGAAGGGTACTGCGATACCAACGCTTCCTTTAGCTGTTTTGGAGCCGTATTTGAGCTATGACCAAGCGCTTGAAAAAGACGATTTAGCTCAATTTCCCATTGTACTCGGTTCGAATAAGAATTTTAAAATGAGTGTTACTGGCCACTTATTGTATGTGAAAGGAAACCTGTTACAAGGCGGGAATTATGGCGTTTACCGCCAGGGCAGTGCATACAAGGATGGGTCACGCACTTTGGCCTATGAAACCATTTTAGTGGGCACTGCTCGGGCGATGAAATCCGGTAATATTGAAGATGGGATACCCAGCACGGTAAAAGTTGAAGCGGTCAAGCGTGAGATTAAAGCGGGCGATTTTTTGATGCCATTACCTCAGGGACAAGATCTCAAAGCCACTTTTAAAATGAGTAAGCCGAGCCAAGCAGTGGACGGTGTAATCATTGCCAGTAGTAACCAACACAGTGAATTTGGACCTCTGTCCGTTGTGGTGCTCAATGTTGGCAGTGAACAGCAATTGGTTGAGGGGAGCGTATTAGATATTTTGCGGCAGTCTCCTACAGTGGTTGAACGTAATGGCACGCCAAAGTATCTAGAAGACTCGAGCAGCCTCGATAAATTAATTGGTGACATTGGCTCTTGGTTTGGTGAAGAGAACAGTGAAAACAGTACGGTTTGGCATATGCCCAGCGAAAAGGTTGGTGAGCTTATGCTGTTTAAAGTCTATGACAATATCAGTTATGCCATGGTGATGAAGACAACACAACCTATTCAAGTGGGAGATAGCGTAACCGATTAATTCTAAATTGCTCAAGGAGGGAGCATGGAACACTTATCATCAAGAGATGCGGTGGCCTTATACTTGTGCCACGGTATCGGTGTTAGCACGATTATCGCGCTCACACAGAAAATCAAACTACCAGACCTTTTTAGTCTGTCTAAATCTGCACTTTGTCAGTTAGGACTCCACGAAAATTTGGCAAAGCAAATACATCGTACCGACTGGGGTAAAGTTGAGCGTATTTTGGCGCATTGTACGACACTCAATATTCAAATCGTTCATTACTTTGATGCCTGCTACCCAGAATCATTGACACATATTAGTAGCCCGCCTTGGTTGCTATTTTGCCGTGGAGACAGCACGCTCTTGCATCAACCACAAATTGCCATCGTTGGCAGTCGCAGTGCATCGAGAATGGGTATGGAAATTGGCTATGATTTTGCTAAGCAATTGGGCGATGCAAATTTTGTTATCACTTCTGGCATGGCAAGAGGTATTGATGGGGCAGCACACAATGGTGCTTTGCACAGTACCCAAAAAACGATTGCCGTGTTAGGCACTGGTGCTGATGTTGTTTATCCCAAACGTCATGATGAGTTGTATTGGCGTATTGTCGAGCAAGGTTTGATTGTGAGTGAATTTTTACCTGGGACAAAACCTCACGGCACTCATTTCCCCAGGCGAAATCGCATTATTTCTGGGCTTTCTTTAGGTGTGTTATTGGTTGAGGCTGAAATAAAAAGCGGCTCATTGGTCACTGCGCGTTATGCCATTGAACAGAATAAAGATGTATTTGCGATCCCAGGATCAATTCGCCATAGTTTATCTGAGGGGTGTCATTTTTTAATAAAGCAAGGTGCCAAGCTGACTGAAAATGTCAGTGATATTATCGAAGAGGTGAGCTTTTTACCGGAAAACAGTCTATATATTATAGAAAGTGAAAAAAAACAGGAGACTTGCCCCATTTTGCACAATCTCGGCTATGAGGTAACTGACGTCGATACCTTAGCACAGAGGACCCAGTGGCCAGTAGAGCAGGTACTTGCCAGACTATTGGACTTAGAGCTTGAAGACAAAGTAGAACGTGTATTAAACGGCTACATCAAATTAGCGAGGGGTTAAACATGTTTGATATCCTGATGT
Source organism: Pseudoalteromonas luteoviolacea CPMOR-1 (assembly GCF_001625685.1). GTDB lineage: Bacteria > Pseudomonadota > Gammaproteobacteria > Enterobacterales > Alteromonadaceae > Pseudoalteromonas > Pseudoalteromonas luteoviolacea_K. The sequence continues at coordinate 63,739 of NZ_AUYC01000041.1, forward strand.
ATTTATTTGAAAACTATATTCACAGCGAAGCGGATATCTTCGTAGAGCAAAATCAATTGACAGACGAACTAGTCGGCGCAGGTTTTGACCAAGCTGAAATTTATAAAGCGCTAGATTGGTTAGAGCAGCTAGCAGATCTTCAACACAGTGACGAATTTCCCTACCTTAATGCCAAGCCAGACTCAGCGATACGTATTTATACCGCAGAAGAATGTAGAGTGCTCGATGTCGAGTGTCGCGGCTTTTTAATGTTTGTTGAGCAAATTGGCGTAATTGATTGTACCACCAGAGAAATGGTGGTTGATCGTATGTTGGCACTTGAAAAGTCATCTATATGTCTTGATGATTTAAAATGGGTAATTTTAATGGTGCTATTTAATGTGCCCGGAAAAGAACATGCCTATGCGCAAATGGAAGACTTAATTTTTGAACAACCATCAGGATTATTGCATTGATACATCTGCGGCATATTTGAAATATCAAAGTGCCGTAGCTACAGACATTGACCTCGATTAACAGCATGCCTTTTAAACCATCAGATTGCTGATATGGTTTTCAAATCTACGTATAAGTTAGCCGTTTATAGAAGAATGCCTCGATGTAGGTGTAATTTTATTGTCCTTATATTGATACACGCAGTAAAATAGCGCAAAGCATGTACAGTGAAGGTGAGAAAAATGAGCAAAATTGATCACTCTCTTTTTAACGCAGATAAACACGCGCTAGAAAAAGAGTACGAGATCTGCCCTAAATGTGGTTCAGAGCTGGTGGTCAAACACTCCAAAAATGGAGCATTTCTTGGTTGTGCCAATTACCCTACATGCGATTACATGCGTGCTTTTGCTCATCATGAGAGCAATGAAATTAAAGTGTTAGATGATGCACCATGTCCAGAATGTGGGAGAGCACTGGTGATCAGGAATGGTCGATATGGCATGTTTATAGGCTGTACTGGCTACCCCGAGTGCGACTTCATTGTGCATGAAGAAGAGGAGCAAACAGATACGCTCCCCCTGTGTCCTAAATGCAATAAAGGGCACTTACAAAAAAGACAGAACAAGTACGGCAAGTTTTTTTATGCGTGTGATGCATATCCAAAATGCAAATATAGTTTAAATCAGTATCCCGTTGCGCATCAGTGTGAACAATGTGATTGGCCTGTGATGGTGCAAAAAAAGCGGGCTGGAAAAGCTATGCTACAATGTCCGCAAAAAGCTTGTCAGCATATGATTGAGGATCCCTATGAGTCACAATGAAAATCAAACAGCTAAGCCGCAGTCGGCGATTGAAGCATTGCAGCAAGGTGAGTTGATCTGTTATCCCACTGAGGCCATTTTTGGTTTGGGGTGTGATCCGGATAGCGAAAGTGCAGTGCATAAATTGCTCGCGTTAAAAGAACGACCTATTGAAAAAGGCCTTATCCTAATCGCAGACAATTTTGCCCAATGCTTAGCATATGTAGATGATGCAAAGATCCCGATGGATAAACGTGCAGAGATTTTTTCTGCATGGCCTGGGCCTGTCACATGGGTTCTGCCAGCGAAATCGACTACACCAAAATGGTTAACGGGTGAACATACGAGCATTGCAGTTCGTGTGACCGATCACCCTGTAGTTAAGCAGTTGTGTCAGGATTTTGGTAAGCCGCTTGTATCTACCAGTGCAAACTTTAGTGGTGAAGAGCCAGCAATGACTATCGATGAAGCAAAGGCCATGTTTAATGAACGTGTTGGCTTTTATCAAGAAGGAGCGCTGGGCGGTCGCACTGCACCGAGTCAAATTCGTGATGCAATGACAGGTAAAGTATTTAGGAGCTAAGCGCGTGAGCAAAGTGAACTTAGAAACGGTCAAGGAATTCTTATTACAATTGCAAGATGCTATTTGTGCAGGCCTAGAACAAGCTGACGGCAGCGGCAGATTTGTGGAAGATAAATGGGAGCGTGCAGAAGGCGGCGGCGGTCGAACGCGTGTGCTTAGAGGGGGAGACGTCATTGAACAAGGCGGAGTCAACTACTCTCATGTCTTTGGTGCTTCAATGCCAGCATCCGCAACAGCGCACCGACCCGAATTAGCGGGGCGAAGTTTCCATGCCTGCGGCGTCTCTTTGGTTATTCACCCGAAAAACCCGCATATTCCAACCAGTCACGCCAATGTGCGTTTTTTCATTGCTGAAAAAGAAGGCGAAGCGCCGATTTGGTGGTTTGGTGGTGGTTTTGATTTAACGCCGTTTTATCCGCATTTGGAAGACGTTAAGCACTGGCACCAAGTCGCAAAAGACCTATGTGACCCATTTGGTGATGACGTGTATCCGCGGTATAAAAAGTGGTGTGATGATTATTTTTACTTAAAACACCGAGATGAGACCCGTGGTGTAGGTGGATTATTTTTTGATGATCTGAATGAGTGGGGTTTTGATAAGAGCTTTGCCTTTATGAAAGCCGTTGGCGAAGGCTTTTTGCCTGCTTATGTACCCATCATTGAGCGCAGGAAGGTTTCTCCAGTGACTGAGCAAGCGCGCGACTTTCAGCTTTATCGTCGTGGTCGCTATGTGGAGTTCAATCTAGTATGGGACCGAGGCACATTATTTGGTTTGCAAAGTGGTGGTCGTACGGAGTCCATTTTGATGTCGATGCCGCCATTAGCTAGATGGGAGTATGACTTCACCCCGGAGGCTGGCTCTAATGAAGCAAAGTTATATGAGCATTTCTTAAAACCACAAGATTGGTTGAATATAGACGTGCTCTCATAAATTGGTTGAGCTATCAAAGATTGAGTTGTTAAAAAAGGAGCGTGATGCTCCTTTTTTAATGGTTAGTCTAATTTGAACCCTCGCACCTGCTCGTCCAAAGAGCGGGCTAGCTCGAGTAGCTCTTCACTGACTCGTTTACTACCGTGGGCATCTTCCAAAGATTGCTCGGCATTATCCCGAATGGCGACGACACTTTGGTTGATCTCTTCAGCTGCTTGATTTTGTTGCTCAGTGGCATCGGCTATTTGCACATTGAGCGCATTGATCTCATGCATTTGAGATGAAATATCCTTTAACGCCTGAGCAACCTGTTGCACTTGTTGTGCGCGATCATCCGCTTCTGCACAGGAAGCCGTCATTGCGCTGACGGTTTGCTGTGCTTCTTGTTGTAATTTATCTATGGTGCGGCGTATCTCATCTGTAGAGTCATGAGTACGAGTTGCCAGAGTTCTCACTTCATCGGCAACCACCGCAAACCCTCTGCCAGCTTCTCCTGCACGTGCGGCTTCTATGGCTGCGTTCAGCGCAAGTAAATTCGTTTGCTCCGCGATACTGCTTATTACCTCTAGCACTTTGCCAACGGCCAGAGTTTGTGTTTGCAATTGACTGACTTGATTAGCCGCATCTCGAATATCATCGGCTAATTGATTGATACTTTGCTCTGTGGTGTGGGCAATTGACATACTTTGCTCTGCAAGGTGATTGCTACTGTCAGACTTTTCAGAGGCAAAGTGGGTGGTATTTTTTACTTCACTGGATGAGCTCTCTAGTTCATTGATTGCTGCGGCGACAGAATCTGTCCCTTGCTTTTGCGCTTGTATTGCTTCTTCTGTGGTTTCTGCAGCGGTGTATATATGCTCCGCAGAGTGGATCAGGATTTTTGATGAACGGGACACCTCGGCAATACTATCTTTAAAGGCTGCCATCATTTTATTGAAGTTAGTAGCAAGGCGACCTAGCTCATCATCTATATCATCTTCAATGCGTAAGCTTAAGTCTTGATTGGACGTAGCAAGGCGCATGGTTTTGCCAAGCCTTTTTAAGCGAACGATAAATAGTTTGCGGAACAAGATACCTAAAATGATGAACGCAGTGGCAAAGATGGTACTTAGTAGTGCGGTACTAAATACGGTATTGGTATCGACAGTATTATCGATATCGCTCAGAGAGTAGCTGATTTTGACTGCGCCTAACACATCACCTTCTTGCGCTTGATGGCAGCCTAAGCAATTTGTGCCTTTGTAATCAGCACTGGCAACCATGGGTTTTAGGTAAGTCATCACTCGTTTATCACCGCGTTGCTCGATGACTAATAGTTCTTCACCTCTCAGTGCCGCATGTTCAGCATCCGTTTGGGGAGATTCATTGGCGTTTCCTTGACCGTAAAGCTTATTGACTTGATCACCTCGTATGATGTGCGCATCTTCAATATTGTCATGGTTACGAAGCTTTTCTCCGAGAATATGACGATTAGACATCGTGCCGGTAAGCATCATGGTATTGATAGAATCAAAGTAGTTATCGGCCAGTAACCGAATATTGGTTTCGACAGTTTGCTCGGCGAGGTTTTTTTGCTGACTACTATTACTCAGGATACTGGCTATGAGTACCAATACACCAGTAATGGCGAGTAGGGCATATATTTTATGTTGAATAGACTTCACACGCATCGCACCTAATGGAAATTAAGCATCCATTATGCGTGTGAATAACCCCGTACAATTTGACTCAGCGCAAAAGTGACTCCGCTAATGCAAAATTACAAATAGCAGGCTAATCTTGGTTAATCATATGTGTCGCTAATTGTGCTAGCGATTTTCTTAAGCCTTCACGCAGTAAAGGGTTATCAATCTCTGCATCCAGTGCTTTATCCATGCAATACATCCACTGGTCACGCAGGTCTTGGTTGATAGTAAAAGGCATGTGGCGCATTCTGAGGCGCGGATGACCATACTTTTCTACAAATAAGTCAGGACCACCCAACCAACCAGACAAGAATTCAAAAAATACCTGACGGATCCTATCAAGTGGCAGCGGGTGCATATCGTACAGTGGTTTTGCATAGGGATCGCTCTCCATCACATCATAAAAGCGATTTGCTAAAGCGAGCGCCCCTTTTTCACCACCAATTAATTCATAGGGTGTGCGTTCTGGGTTAGGTGCATGATGATTTTGCGATGTCTTAGGATCTTCACTTGCATCTTTATTAAAGATACGTTTAATTAACTGCTTCATTCACTATCACTATTGTTAGGCTAAAAATGGATAAATACGCGGTTTTTGGTAACCCGATAAAGCATTCTAAATCGCCAGAGATTCATTCGCAATTTGCATCTGAACTTAATGAGCAGATTGACTATACCGCTATATTGGCGCCGGTAGATGGCTTTGTTAGTAGTATCAATGCGTTCTTTGCAGATGGCGGGCTTGGAGCGAATGTCACTTTACCGTTCAAGGAAGCAGCATTTAATTATGCTGATCTGTTAACTGAGCGGGCAAAACTGGCTGGCGCTGTTAATACATTAAAGCGGCAAGATGATGGCACAATTCTAGGTGATAATACCGATGGGGCTGGCTTAGTCTCTGATTTACTCAGGCATCATGTGCAATTGCAAGATGCTGTTATTTTGCTCTTGGGCGCTGGTGGTGCGGCAAGAGGGTGTATTTATCCATTATTAGAAGCGGGTGTTAAACACATTGTAATAGCCAATCGTACGGTGTCTAAAGCTCAACAATTAGCGACGCTATTTGCCCCTTATGGTAAAGTCACTGCTGTCGCACTCAATGAAATCCCACACTTACCTTACACAGGTGTAATAAACTCAACCTCTTCGAGTGTCACTGGTGACATACCGAATATTGCGGGCGATGTAGTGGCGCAGACAAGTTGGGGTTACGATATGTTTTATAGTGATACGCAGACGAGTTTTTTAAACTGGATAGCGACACACAATTCAAATTGTCAGCTGATTGATGGTATTGGCATGTTAGTGGGGCAAGCGGCTGAAGCGTATACTGTGTGGCGAGGTAAATCTCCAAATATTGAAGCGGTATTGGAAAGGGTAAAATAATCATGAATCAAGCGGTCTTATTTAATGATGATATTCACTTTGACGCTGCGCTTAGTCGATTAGTCTTTACTGCCATGGTTTCTGGCATGATAGTGCCGTGTGTTATTGCGGTACCTGCAACGTTAGAAGAGCCATTGGTGCATTTTAGAAATCATCAGTTTGATTATGAAATGCAAGCCGAAGAGCTCATAGAAGATGAAAGCTATTCGGCATCAGGTGAAATAGAGTTAACCTTCCTCTAAATACTCATCTTTAAGCTCTACGTAATTTTGCGCGGAGACTTTTAAAAAAGCGAGCTCTTGGTTTGTTAACTTGCGAGCTTGCTTGACGGGACTGCCAACATATAAATAGCCAGATTCCAGTGTTTTGTTAGGTGGGACTAGCGCACCGCCACCAATAATGACATCATCTTCAACAGTGACATTGTCCATGACAATCGCACCCATGCCCACCAAGATACGATTACCTAGTCTACAACCGTGTAGCATGACTTTATGTCCGACCGTCACGTCATCACCAATGATCAAAGGGTAGCCTTCGGGGTTTGCTGGGCTTTTGCGTGTTAAATGTAAAACGCTGCCATCTTGTACATTGGTTCGCTCACCAATGGTGATATAATTGACATCGCCACGAGCGGCCACTAATGGCCACACACTGCTATGCTTGCCAATACTAATATCGCCAACCAAAACTGCGCTTTCATCTACATATACCCCTTCAGATAACTTAGGGGAGATACCTTTATACGTTCTTAACATGATTTTAAGACTCTAAAATGAAGATAGCTCTAGTGTAGAGTTTAATGATTTAAATCTCTAGAGTGAGTTAATCACTGAAAAATGGACGTGAAATGTACAGTTTTAGTGTGTTTAGCTCAATAATTGCGCGAGCAATGCGTTTTTATCGGTTTTCTTTAAAAAATGCTTG
>NZ_AUYC01000042.1:0-51672 GCF_001625685.1 Pseudoalteromonas luteoviolacea CPMOR-1
TAGAAAATTTAATTTTTTAATTAACCTTTCAATTTAACTTTAACCTTCATTTTGGTTTGCGTTTTCTCTCGCAGCCCGCCGTGTCAGTGGGTGCGCATTATAGGTACTCTCATGATTTAATCAAGCACTTTTTATAAAAACTTTTATATCTGTGAACAAGGCAAGTTATAAAGGGTGTGCTTGTACAAACACATTGAACGCAGAAACACTCGCTCTTAACCTGGGTCTGCGCTCATTAATGAGACTAGTTACTGAAGGGATGCCATGAATATTCATATGCATTTAGCTCTATTGAGCTATCGCAGCATCATAAAAGTAACGCTTTCGTTTTAACTTTAAGTCACCGTTTGTTACGATTTCCATGGCCCCTTCATTATCTAAGGTGACATTGAAATCTGTTATACCTCTTTTTACATCTAACTGCATTTCAAGTTCCGCAGCAGACCAAGACTTACCAAACCCTACCTGTAAGCTTTCTAAATCCTCAACTTCTTCAGACAACCTATACGCTGATCCAGGGAATATTTGAGTTAAAGTTAAAGCAACTATCTGCTTATCTTGGCATAAGAAAGCAAACATTGGCGTATTTGTTTTATTGATAAATGTTACGGTAACTTTTGCAGCCATAGCGTTTCCCTCAAACTGAATAATCTATGTGCAACTATAGGGTGATTAAGATTAAATGCAATTACGGGGCATTACAGCTAGATTGTAAGCCTTGACTATTATCAATTACGTCGATTATTAATCACCAATATGTAAAGCCTAAATTAGGCTACAAAAAGGACCAATATTCATATTATTTTTGGTGAAATACATCTATTCAGTCTACACCTGCATTAGAGGTGTCCTCGCCTTTATTAGGTAACTTATTAATCATAACAAGTTCAAATAACACTTATCATCAGTAAATATACAACTATAATACGATAAAGCCGACCCACTATTCCTTCCTTCGATACTACTTTCCTTATTAATTTAAGCGTTCTAAAACTGACTTACTTATGACTTTCAACAATTAAAACAGGTATAATAAATACTCTAAACCAATACTAACTAGTACTAACACTTCTCTTTCATTGTCTTTTTCCGAATTCAATACACATATTAAGATGAAATTGTATTATCCTACTGCTTCTAATATGAGCTAAGTCTCAAAGCCTATAAGCTGCTTTGATTGCAATGTTGTTAATAAAGAGGGAAGTCATGTCAACGACGGTACTAAATCAATCATCAAAAGATACGACGGTTATCCTATCATTGATAAGTGCGATGCTTATTTGGGGCTCGAGCTGGATCTCTGGCAAAATCATTGCGGATATGGCTCCTGCAACACTGACAGTATTTTATCGCATTACACTGGCAACGCTCAGCATGCTGCCGATTTTACTATTGGTCTATAAAAGTAAACTGCAAAAACTATTTTTTTCTAGACAGGCTTTACTTTGGTCCATACCCGCTGGCATATTAATGGCCGCATACAATCAGTTATTTTTCCTAGGGCTATATGATGGTTTGCCCGGCAAAGGAGGTATGCTAGTAACCACAACCAACCCTATTTTTACCATTATTCTTAGTACGTTCATTTTTCGCTCTACGCTTTCTAATAAGCAACTTATCGGCTGTATATTAGGGTTTATTGGCGGGTTGTTTATGATAGAAATCTGGCTTTTCGACGCGGCGCAAATATTTGCCTCTGGAAATGCCTACTTTTTACTCGCCTCTTTAACTTGGGCATTTTTAACCCTCATTAGTAAGCAAGGTACTAAATTCGGGGATTTTCTTACATTTAGCGCTGCCATGTATTTTTGGGCAATGGTATTGAGCTATCTGTTTGCGTATGACCTATCGCCGTTGAGTAGTATTACAAATTACTCCGCTATTTATTGGTATCACATGCTATACCTATCCGTGATTGTCGTCAGTATCGCAACCAGTATCTTCTTTTTAGCGAATCAACAATTAGGGCCAAGTCGATCAAGCTCTTTCATCTTTATTGTGCCTGTAACAGCAATGGGTATGTCCATTTGGTATTTTGACGAGCAGCTAAGTTTGACTATGTTCATTGGAGGCGTTTTAGCCTTATGTGCAGTTTACTTGCTAAATAAACCAGCCAAAAATTAATCTCTCTTTGCTTAAATTGATATTTTTCGGGTGATGATATCTTTAAACATCACCCAATCAGCAAGCAAGCTGTACAGAGGATACCTAAAGGTGGCTGGTTTATTTCCCTCATATTTAAAATGCCCATACCATGCAAATCCATACCCCAAAAAAGGTAAAGCAATTGACAACCTCCAATACTGGGTCACAATCACCACCACCAGTAAAATAATAACCAGTGCTGAGCCAATAAAGTGCACTCTTCGGCATCGTTTATTTGAATGCTCTTTTAAATAAAAAGAGTAAAATGCTTGGAAAGTCTTAAATTCTTTCGACATATTGCCTCTCTAAAAGGTGTAAAGCCCGAACTTAGGCTTTACACCTCGAACAAAATTAACCGCGTTAGGTCTCTTTTAATAAACTTCGTTTTAAAAAGATAGGATAAAAACTGGGAATGACAAAAAGTGTCAACAAAGTTGAACTGATTAAACCACCGAATACAACCGTCGCGATTGGCTTTTGCAACTCCGCCCCTATACCTTGCGAAAACAACATGGGCAAAAGACCCAGAGCAGATGTTAGGGCAGTCATCAATACTGGACGCAGTCGAGCACTTGCCCCAAGTAAAATTGCTGTTTTTTCGTCAAACTGAGTGATGCTTTTATTGATACTTTCAACCATGACAACCCCATTCAAAATGGCAACGCCAAACAAAGTAATAAAACCTACCGAGCTTGCAACTGAAAGATAAAACCCAGAAACATATAGCGAAACAATGCCACCGACAATTGCAAATGGGATATTTACCAATATCAAAACTGTTTGGCGAACAGATCTAAATGCTAAAAAAAGCATGATGGCTATCAGTAGTATTGATACTGGTACTATCTTTAACAACCTTTGCTGAGCCCGTTGTTGATTTTCGAACTGCCCACCTACTTCAACAGAATAGCCGACTGGCAAAGCGACCCTACTGGCAATCTGTTGTCGAATGTCTTCGACCACACTTCCCATGTCTCTGTCCTGTACATTTGCTTGAATGACAATTCGCCTTTGTACATCATCCCGCCTAATTTGAGATGTCCCCGTCGTTATTTCAACCTGAGCGACATCGCCAAGCCTTACCCATTCGCCATTTGGCGCAACGAGCATTAGACCTGCTATTGCCTGTGCGTTGTTACGAAACGATTCATCAATGCGAGTATATATATCATATCGTTCATTGCCACTAACAACCTGACCACTGTGCTGTCCTCCAATACCATCATTGACCAATGACATTACATCAGCAACAGACAGGCCAAATCGAGAAAGCGATTGTCGGTCTGGTGTTACTAAAAGCTGAGCCTCACCGTTAGTTTGCTCAAGTGCAACATCAGTCGTCCCCTCAACGTCCTTAATTACTCGTTCTATCTCTGCGCCCTTTTGTGCCAAGATATGTAAATCAGGACCCATTACCTTTATTGCAAGTTGAGCTTTCACACCAGAGAGCAATTCATCAACGCGTGTCGCAATCGGTTGAGAAAAGTTAAGTTGTACTCCGGGAATGACTGATAACCTGTCTTTCATTAGTGCTTGCAATGTTTTTCGATTGTTCGCACTTTGCCACTGCTTAGTGGGCTTTAAGCCAATATAAATTTCTATGTTATTAACAGGCTCTGGATCTCCACCAATCTCTGCCCGCCCAATCCGGCTTAGCGCATATGTAACCTCTGGAAACTCCATTAAAATACGCTCAAATTTAGGCGCAATACCTAGTGCGGTTTCTAAGCTGGCTGAAGACGCCAAAGTCACACGTAGATTGATCGTTCCTTCCTCGAGCTCTGGTACAAACTCCGTTCCGAGCTTAGTTGCAATATAACTGCTCAACAGAACCAAGCTCATCAGGCCGAACACTATTATTTTCGGTTTGGCCATTACGTTCATCAAGCATATGCGATACATGCTTTCAAAGTGCGCTACCATATGGTTTTTTCTCGCTGAGAAGCCCCATCGATAGACAATGCATGCAAGCGCCGGAACACACATCAGAGCAACTACAATGGCAAACACTATCGCCAACATGATACTGGTCGCCATTGGCTCAAATAGCTTTGCTTCAACCCCTTCAAAACTAAACAAAGGTAAAAACACAATCAAAATGATAAGAGATGCAAAAAATATTGAACGTGCTACTTCCTTAGCTGCGCTAATGACAACCATAGAAACAGCTTCTTGCTGTGGTCGTGGCAAACTATCGCGCTCATTGAGCCTACGAACAATGTTATCAACCATCACGACAGAGCCATCCACGAGCATACCTATTGCAATTGCAAGCCCACCTAATGACATCAAGTTTGCAGACCCCCCCAGCCAAACCATAGCTATCAGCGCTAAGCCTATAGACAATGGAATCGAGAAAAGTACTAACAATGTTGCCCTGATATTCAACAAAAATAGTGTCAACACAATAGAAATAAAAATGAATGCAAGCCCCAGTGCTTTTGCCACTGTGTTTACGGCCTTATCAACGAGGTTTCCTTGATCGTAAAAGGGCACGATTTTTACCCCAACTGGCAAGGCGCGATCTAAACGACTTAGCCGCTCGTTAATTGCCTCTATGGTCTCTTTACTATTCGCACCAATACGTTTAAGTACAATTCCAGAAACGACTTCCCCCATCACTTCCACATGGCCTTCTTCATTACGCCGTGTCATAGTCACCGCACCTTGACGTATCTGCGCACCAATACGGACCTGCGCGACATCCCCAATACTGATCACTGTGCCATTTATAACTTTCACAGGCACTTGCGAAATTTGCTCAATACCCTCGCTACCATGTGTAAACCACCCAGTTCCTCTGACAACGAGCTGTTCTTGGCCCCTTTGCATATACCAGCCACCCGCATTGATATTATTTTCTTCCAATGCCATTTGAATATCTGACTGTCTAAGCTCATAGGCTAATAATTTCTGAGGGTTTAGATTCACTTGGTACTGCTGTACTTCGCCGCCAAAAGACAATATATCAGTGACACCATCTACTGGCATGAGCATCATTTTAACTACCCAATCATTTAAGCTTCTTAGTGCCATAATGTCATAATCTGAATTAGGCTCAGACACCAATAAATACTGAAAAATTTGGCCAAGCCCCGAGGTATTCGGTCCAATTTCAGGCGTTCCCATACCATTGGGAATAACCTCTTTGGCTTGCTGTAAGCGTTCAAACACCAACTGCCTAGCAAAATAAATATCTACCCCCTCTTTAAACGCAACCGTTATCCCTGATAAGCCGGTTTTCGAGATAGAGCGCACTTCTTCAACATCAGGTAATGCATACATCACGGCTTCAATTGGAAATGTGATCAATTGCTCAACCTCTTCTGCTGCAAGGCCTGGTGCTTCAGTGTTGATAACAACTTGCGTATTAGTCACATCTGGAAAAGCATCTAAAGATAGCTTTTTTATTGTCGCTCCCCCTATCACTATTAGCGCCCAAATACACACCACGATTAAAAATCGATTTTTTACCGACCACACTATCATTCGATTTAACATATGCACTTCCTTAATGATTGTGTGGATCAAAGTTATTTTTCGCTAGTTCTGAGGCAATGAAGAATGCCCCTTTTACGGCCACTTTGCTGTTATTTGGCAAACCATAAACAACCTGCTGATCTCCAACTTGGGCACCCAATCTGACTGGTATTGCAGTGAATGAAGTATTATTTTGCTCTACAAATACGACCCAATTTTGTGTTTGATCTCTTACTACCGCAGACTCTGGAACTAGCATCGCATGGTCTTTTGACCTAGTAATAAGATTCACGCCAACAAACATACCCGAGTGCAATACATCCTGTTTATTATCTACCGATAAACGAATGACTTTCATACGCGTTTTTTTATCAATTGTATGCGTTTGTTGGATAACCTCAGCAGCGTATTTTTTCTTGCCAAACACAACCAGCGCTCGGTCAATAGTGTGTGGCTCAATGTCTGCTTGAACCGGTAACTTAGCCTCTACCCAAAGCGTGCTTTCATCTGCTAACCTCATCAGCGCATACCCAGCTTCAACGCGCTGCCCTTGCGAAAAGTCATCTTCAAGCACTACACCTGCTTGGTGGGCGATCAATGTATATTCACCCAAAGTGTTACTGGCCAAGCCATGTAACTTTTGAATGGCTGACTTGCTCAGTCCCAATGCGATAAGCTGTCCGTATGCCGCATGAAAACGCGTCTTTTCCGCCAGCTTTTCACTTTCACTGACCGTATCACCTGACAATTGAGCGATTCGTTGCCATTCACTACGTGCTAACCTATATTCAGCCTGCGCACTGGCTACTTCTTGACTGAACAAGGTCACCAACTTTTGCCCTTTCGATACCTTTTCACCTAAAGTAACGTAACGACTTACAACCACTGAATCTGTTCTGGGAGACACAATATAACTGGTATACCCATTTGCTTTAACTTCCGCAGGTGCATAATGGCTCTGCTGGTAACGCGTTTTTTTGATTTCTGCAACCTCAATCCCCACGATTCGACGCTGAGTCTCATCAAGCACAGCGTATTCAGTATCATGTTGATGATTCTCTTCCTTATTTGGGTGTTCACCTGTCTGTTTAAACTGGTTACTGATTTGATGTGCGTGTTCATGGCCTGCTGATAATGCAAAAGTTGAAAAACTATACAAGTAGATAAACGTTACGGCAGCTAAAACACACTCTTTATTTATGAAATTCATTCACTAAACCTCTATTTATCCCCAACACATCAATTCAACTTTGCGTTGGGCGATAATAATCACGCACCAGCTCTATGAACGCTTGCTAAGCAGGCATACTGATGCTGATGACATAACGCAAAAACTGATTGCGTCAAAACGATGCTCGTCCTTATGTATATATGCCTCGGTCTTTTGCAAGATATACTCTAGGTAAGCGTTTGATTTAATAGCTCATTAAATAACGCTCGAATTCAGCTCTATTTAATGAGAAAAAGAGAATTTAAGAATAGATTGGAGGTTTGTATTTCGATTCAGCTCGTCTTCGGATACGCGTATCAGGTGTACTGATCACAACATGTGAAGGCATCAATGTGACCTCTTCTTGCCAGTATCGACTTAACCAAGAGGTATGACTACCAGAGCAATGACCACAGTGGTGGCAATCCTGAATCGCGTGACCATGCTCATCGAGCTCTACTATATTGGTCACTTGCAGATCGAATTGATGAGAATGTGTAGACTGAAGGTGTTTTATATCTACCAAATGTACATCGGATAGAGATGTTACAAGAGACACTGACTGCAATGCAATCACTGCCACCAGCATCAAATAAGCCCATATCCGAGTGTTCAAATCTAGCACCTTAGCATGATAAATTAGCCGTCAATATAATCATTGGCCGAATTAAAGTCAATCTAGTTAAGACCAAAAACAACTCTAAATCATTGTTATGTAATAACATTATTGATTTTAATTGTAATTAACCGGACAATAATGACTGTTCATTGTGGTTGTTCAAAGTGCGTTGTATCACAGTGGCCCTTGATAAGACTTGGCTTTTAAACGTTAAAGACTTTGTAATGATCCCACATGTAACTCCAACTTATGGCCCATCAGGATCAAGAATATAAGGTGACTCAACTTGCTCTATATCCAGAGCAATGTAGGTGTACTCAACTTTTAACGCTTAAAGGGCTATGTACTTGCCACACAAATATGAACATAACTACAAATTACCCAATGATATATAAGCACTACTTTGCCAACGAACGTGGGTTCAAGCCCCCAACTAACAATAGAGTTCAATCAACAAAAGCAGATCTGATACTGGCAAAGTAATATGATTTACCCGTTATCATGCAGACAAACCCAGTGATTTTTTCATCACAAGCACATGATAGCCAGTCGAGTGTGTCTCAAACATTGGTTCAAAGCCCAATTGACGATATAAGCCGCCATTCAATTGCTCTGTTTGCAAGTAGAGTGTTTTTATCTGCGCTAATTTCGCTTGCGATATCATATAAGACATCAGCCTTTTACCAATCTGCATGCCTCTCATTTGTGCGTCTACATACACACCGCCAACCCAATGTTCATATTGTGGGTAGTCATCCATTTCTCGAATTTTTAGTTCCGCAGCCGCAACCAACTGATTACCCATCATCGCGATAACAACTTTTGGTAACGCGTCTCGACTTAATGAATTTCGTAGTTTTTCGGTTATCTGCGCTAATGTGTAGCGACCACTTTGCTCGCACCACTGCACGTAATACCAATGAGCGACTGTCGGTAGGTATTCAGGTTTATCTGCTAAATAATAAAACACTAATTCCTTGTTCAAGATTCACTCCTTCTATTTTTTCTCCAACCACTTATACATAATGTAACTATCAACAAACCCCAACTGAGGGTGACGATAAGCGTTCGGAATAGTACCGATGATCTCATACCCCAACTTTTTCCAAAGCGAAACCGCAATTTCATTACTCGAAACAACTGAGTTAAATTGCATTGCCTTAAATCCAAGTGCCAAAGCTTGCAGCTGAGAGTGCTCACATAATTTTCTTGCCAACCCTTTACCACGCGCTTGCGGTGAAACCATATAACCACAATTACAAATATGGTCGCTTGGTCCCATAGCATTTGCTTTAATGTAATACGTGCCCAAGACTTGTTTATCTTCAACATACACAAACACTTTTAATGGCTGCGTACACCAAATTTGATAAGCTTCTTCTTGCGACATATTAGGGTCATATGCGTAAGTTTCTTGCTGTAATATAATCTCTTTAAACACAGGCCAAAACGCCACAAAGTCTTGCCGTGTCATCTCTCTTATCATGTTTCTCTCCCTCGATAGACTGTGTACCCTTTGTTGGATGAACAATTAAACGTTACAAAAAATGAACTGAAGATCAATACACTTAATTGGCATTTATGCGGGTGAATGGCTAAGAAAAGTAAGCCTGCATCATCAGCAGGCTAAAAAGTGAGCTTTACTGTGTCTTGTGCTGCTGTAACCACCTATCTAAACAGTTTGCAAACTGCTGTTTTTCACTTTGGCTCAAAGGCGGTGGCCCACCAGTTTGCACGCCACTACTTCTCATCGTATCCATAAAGTCACGTATATTTAAACGCGAACGGATGTTTTCAGTGGTATACATTTCACCTCGGGTGCTCAGTGCAAGTCCACCCTTTTCAATAACTTCAGCAGCAAGAGGGATATCACTGGTGATCACCAAGTCACCTGCGTTCATACGCTTTACAATTTCGTTGTCCGCAACATCAAAACCCGCACTCACCTGCAACTTGCAAATATATGGAGACGGTGGTGTTTTCAAATATTGATTTGCCACCAAAGTGACTGTCACCTGAGTACGTACTGCTGCTCGAAACAAAATCTCTCGAATTACGACAGGGCACGCGTCTGCATCTACCCATATGGCCATGATTTGCTCCTACAATCACTGACTATTTCAATTGAGCAAAATCATACGTGCTTTTGGCGCAGCTGAAAACAGCTCACCATACTATAAGGTAAATTTAGACAATAGTACCTCTTGCTCATGTGATTGCTCAGCCAGCTCTTGGCTCGCTTCGTATTGCTGACTAGAGAAATTATCAACCTCAACGCTAATATCATTGATATTCGCAGTGTTTTTGTTGATCTCTTCAATGACAACACTTTGCTCTTCAATCGCTGTCGCAATTTGAATGTTGCGATCCATGATATCTTTAACCGACTCAGAAATTTCATTCAGCATTTGCGTCGCATGCTCTGTTTGCTCTACACATAACAAGGTCTTGTCTCGACTTGCCCCCATGGCATTTTGCACCTGATTTGACGATACCTGTATTTGTTCAATCATACTTTTAATTTCTGTTGTCGACTCTTGGGTTTTGGTGGCAAGCGAACGCACTTCATCGGCCACAACTGCAAACCCTCTGCCCTGCTCACCAGCTCTAGCAGCTTCAATCGCCGCGTTAAGCGCAAGTAAGTTTGTTTGCTCAGCAATCCCATTTATGACCGATAGAATGTTTTCGATACTATGGCTGTATTCAGCAAGTTGCGTACTCATCGCATGAGACTCATTTATTTCCTCAGATAACGCTGAAATCTCTTTTTTCGTTTCTAAAAATACTTGCTGCCCATCTCGAGTTTTGTCGTTCACTGTTGTAATAGAGCTGGCTGCATTTTGTGCACTGCCCGCTATCTCACCGGAGGTCGTACTCATTTCATGCATGGCAGTTGCTAAACTTTCCACGAGCCCAACCTGCTCTTGCAAACGAGAGCTTGACTGCGTTGCCAATTCCCGGGCTGCTTGACTACTAGAGACCACCATATCTGTACCCTGCTTTACTTGTGAGACGAGCTGATGGAGTGACCCTAAAAATATATTAAACTGCTGCGCTACCTTACCGCATTCATCATCATTTTTAATGGTTAAACGCTGAGTCAAATCACCACTACCCGAGGCGATGTTGGTAATGGCAGCTTCTAACTCTTTGAGTGGTTTTAAAAGGTGTATAGCGAGCGTTCTGATTGTTAATGACCCTAACACAACGGCAATGACCGCCAAAACAATCGTATTCAATGTCATCTTATTGAGCACTTGATAGACTTTGTCTTTATCAAGCATCACAGCCAAATACCATGCATTACCATACTGATCATCCAGTGGGTAGTAATACATGATTTTGTCTTCACCACCGACCTGCGCTTCAATCACTGTTTTTGACTGAGCCAGTGATAGGTTAGGCGAAATGTCACGTAACGTTTTGCCATTTAAATCCTTTTGCTGATGCGAAATAATTTCGCCTTGCTTATCCACTAAGAATGCAAATCCAGTTTCATCAAAATCAACCGCATTGATACTGTTTGCAATGGTCGTCAGGCTCAGGTCTCCACCGATCACCCCTTTAAACTGGCCTTGATAATTAATTGGGGACACGACCGAAAGTAATAGTTCACCCGTTGCGGCATCCACATAAGGGCTGGTAAATACCGTTTTGCCTTTTTGTTTTGCCAATGAATACCAAGGGCGCTGGCGAAAGTCCACGCCAGGTGGATTCTGACGATTTGGATTGTTCGACCTAAGCCCTGTCTCCGTATCCACAGTACCAAACGCCAGCAAGAATGAGGTGCTAAAATAAGGTGTGTTTAACGCTTGCTGAAAATTTTCGACACTAAAATCTACATCTAGCTGTGTCTTCACTAAATGTACCTGTGAGGCTTTTTTCGACAGCCAGTTATTAATGCTGATCGCCAGCAACTGAGTTGTGTCTCCCACATACGCAGCTGTTTTTTGCTTCATTGAATCATTGATAAACCAGTAAGTAGAGCCGCTGAATACAATAATGATGATAAACACCACCAGCGCAGAAGCGACTGAAAACTTGGTTCTAATCTTCATAGTTACTCGCCAGAAAAAAAATCAGTCAACATCGCAAAGTGTTGTCTATAATTCGCTTTATCGCAACTAATTGGTTTAAAGACTATGAAAACAGCGAGCCGTTCTTTATTTGCTCTTTTGCTATCAACGTCATTTGCATATCCAGTGATTGCAAACGATAACCGTCCCGTCACCATGGATGACATTAAGGCACTTGAAGCCCAGCTTGCGGAACTCAAACGACGATTTACAGCGCAGCACCCAGAACCTGAAAAACCAGCAGACACCAGACAACCCACCGCCACTGCCAAGGCAGCACCAAAGCCTGTACCTAAAGTGGCAGAAAAACCTGTAACGCATAAAGTCGATGTCTATGCGACCATGCGCCCAACCTATGGACGCATCGAAGACAATGGGGAAGATACATACGATGTGCGTGACGCATTATCCCACGCAGGGATCAAGGCCACCCACAGATTTAATGATGACTGGGCCGCAGAACTGCACGGTGAGTGGAGTATAGACATTCAAAATACAGGCGAGTTTGGCCGTTCTCGTCGCGCCTACACCGCCCTTGTTACCCCTGTCGGGCGCTTTGGCATTGGTAAACAGCGGCCAGCGCAGTATTTGTTTATTGCCGAATACGTCGATATTTTTAATCATGCTAACAGCCCTTACGCCTATGATAACGAAAGTCTATTTTTCGTTGACAACTTGTTGAGTTACCGTCTTGACAGTGGCCCTATTACTTTCGTAGCTGTTGCACAGTACGATGGAGCAAATAACGAAAACTATGCAGACTTGTTCAATGCTGGTGTCAGCTATGACAAAGATGGATTGCATGCAGCAATCACCTACCAAATGAACGATGTCTACGACCAGCAAGTCAGGCAAGGGGAAAACTCCATCTGGGCAGGTTCTTTAGCCTATGATTTTACAGACCGTTTTTACGCTGCAGTTGCCTATCAAGATAAAACGTATGAAAGAAACAACATCGCAGACAGAGATGGCTCAACGCTTGATCTCTCCTTTGCATATAAACTGACAAAATTTTATAAGCTAAAAGCGGGCTTTTTCGATTTTGACGACGGCTACAGCGATAGTGACCCAGCCAATCAAAGCTACGATGGTTACAACGTCACTTTAGAATGGATGCCAACGCCACCGCTGCGCGTACACCTTGAATACCTCACCAAGTCATATACAAACGACCAAGATTTTGAATCTTTGTCAGTTGGCTTCAGATATGACTTTAGAACCTCGATAAATTACTAGAACCCAAAGAGCCTCTGTCACTAACGATACAGAGGTTCTTTTATCCATTCATAGGTAAGAAAACTCACATAAACTATTGATAATCATATTTTACCCCCCATCATAATCAAATCATCAATACCAATATAAATCATTATGATCCAATACGACGCCCCTACAACACAAGAAGACGCATTGCAAATTCAAATATCTTTAGCCAATACCGTCATTATGACTGATCAATTCAATAAGATTGATACAATCGCAGGCGTGGATGTTGCCTATGATGAAGACAATAACCAAGTGGTTGGCGCAGTGGTACTATTAGATGCAAAAACACTGCAAGTTATCGAGTCATGTAGTGTAGTAGAGACCATCAGTTTTCCTTACATTCCAGGATTATTTTCTTTTCGAGAAATCCCCCCTTTAATCAATGCCATAAAAAAACTTTCGATGATGCCAGATTTAATTGTCTGTGATGGACAAGGCATCGCACACCCTAAGCGTTTTGGTATGGCAAGCCACCTAGGTGTGCTGCTTAATATACCCACTATTGGCTGTGGTAAAACCAAACTGATCGGTGAATATGAAATGCCTGGCTCATGTAAGGGGAGCGTGTCTGATTTGATGCATGATGAGACCCTTATTGGCAAAGTGCTGCGCACGCAAAAAGATATCAAACCAGTTTTTGTCTCGGTGGGGCATAAAATAAGTATTGAAACGGCTGTGCAATGGATTGAAAAGCTCACCCCCAAATATCGCTTGCCTGAAACGACACGACAAGCGGATCAACTGGTCAATCGCAGCTTAAAAGCACTGAAAGCCTAAATATCAACAAATTAGCACACTAGAGTTTTTGACTTTTTCGCCATGCCGCAGGCGTTTGGCCAATATATTTTTTAAATTGACGAATAAAGTGGGTGGTATCACTCCACCCGAGTGTTTCTGCTAATTGACTTATAGGCTGCGAAGTATGCAGCAATTGCGTACACGCCTGCGATAAGCGCTTTTGTGTGATCCATTGACCAACCGTATGCCCGGTTTCTTGTTTAAATAGTTGAGCAAGATAGGGAGGCGTCACATGAACCGCCTCACTTACTTCATTGAGTCCAATAGATCGCAAATAGTTGGTTTGTATGAACGCGAGCGCCCTTTCAACTTTCTCATTATACTGAGGCGAATTTGCGCCACACGAGACAGCCAGACTGAGTTCACTCAACAACAAAACAACAAAGCTGCGCTGCACTTCAAGGCTCAACTTTTGTTGCTGAGCGGCAATCAGCTCGTAAAATAGAGTTGTAATGAAGGCATGCCGATCCAAGCTCGCAGTTTTCACTGGCAACACACCTTTTTTAACCAACTCAAAAGGCGCCAGTAACTCACTGTCGGCTAAACCCAAGCAATCAGGACAAAAACTCAGCCATAAGACCTGCAGGTTTTCACCTGTTAACAGCGTATGAGGAACTCCCGGCGGCACAATATTAAACGAACCTGGCTTAACGTGATAAGGCAGACGATGGGCAATGGTCATTTCACCAGATACGATAAAAGTCAGTACGCATTGGGCATGTGAATCATGCTTTTGCTCTGTTAGCGTTTCAAAAAACGCCTCGCCAACGGCCAATGCATGCATACTGTTACTCCACTTTTTGAAAAGCTTAAAAAAAGCCGATTTTTACTAAATTGTATCAATTATCGTCCAATAAATTTAGCTCTAGAATAGCCCACATATTAAAACACGCATATTTAGAGGTATATTATGGTTGACTCTCCAATGACAATAAACTTTTCCATTGCTTTGATGGGACTGACATTACATATTCTGATCTGGGAAAAGCTGCCTGATTGGGGAACGTGGTTTAACACGCTCGTCGATAAACTCCCTAAACCACTTGCATACCTTTATGAAGCATGGCATTGCCCATACTGTTTTGGTTTTTGGGTCTCCTTAGCGCTGCATGCGCTCACTCAGCAAGCAACCTTACCCGTGCTGCAAAATATGCCTGAATTTTTAGGGGTAACAGCAATACCTATAGCCTGGTTTTTGGATGCATTGGTAACCGCCCTTTTCATTTACGTAGGCAGCCTACTATTAAAAGCCTTCGCAGGTCCGGCACTCACAGGTCACCAAAAAATGATGGCGTTTAAGCAATCTCAACAATAAGTGCATTAAAGTCAGAAAGTAACTAACCTTTATTAATAAACCAAGCTTGCGGCACTGATACTGCCGCTTTTGGGGAGCTAACCAGATGTCCTCTTTATTCACTACGCAAAGACTCTCTGTGTATCATTGCCAATCTTTATTATCAAAGCCAAATCATGCTCAGCAAATTACGCACATACTCACCCCAGCTGTCACTGCATTTTTACCTAAAGAGTGGCAATCACCGCCGCTAGATGAGCATTCAGTGCAATGGCTCAATGACAAGCTCAAAGAAGCTGATGTATTCATAGCGATGAGCAGTGAAACCGCACTCATAGACCGCTCTCTACCAATTGGATTATCCATAGTCCACCGCTCTGGTGACACAGCACACATAGGGTACTTAATCGCTGAACAGGCTTGGGGACAGGGATTTGGCAGCGAGCTTTTATCTGGGCTAATGACTTATTTAGCACACACCACCAGCATTAAAACCGTAATTGCTGGAGTAGACCCACATAATAAAAGCTCTGTTCGCGCACTTGAGAAGTGTGACTTTCATCTCGATACGACAGCAAAAGACGGGCAAAATGCCTTTTATATCTATCACTTTTAGTCCCTCATAAAGCTTGTGACATTGACGACCATTTGGTACTTTCCCTGCGTCAGTCTGTACGCTTAGGAATACTCTTGCACTCACTTAATCGCCCACTCACTCTCACAACAGATACCAATGCCATCATAGAGCGACTCTATCAAGACTATTTAGCACTTGATGAAGACTACCAAACACTGGTGCAAGTGCTTGCAGTGGTTTTTAGGTCGGCGTCTACCATAAAAATAAAGCAAATATTAAAGCGTTTAACAGAGCAAAAAGTCATCGCACAAGGTAGGCCTGTTTCTGCACTTAGCTCAGAACTGACAACCCTATTAGAAGCAAAGCAGCTGGCTATTGTTGAGCACCTCAATGTACGGATAAACCCACTTATCGCTAACCTTGTAACTCAGCATGCACAAAAGCTTGGGCGATTGTTACCAATATTAAAATATGCAGAAGAGTTTATCCCAGTGCTCAATGCCTACGAGTGGGAGCGAGACCCAGAAGATGAAAATCGTCTCACTCGCGACTTTTTGTTACTTGGCCAGCTACCTAAAGCAAAAGCACGATTGGCTTTTCACAAAAACCCGCAAATAGTAAACACACAAAATAACAGTGCATTGGTGCAGTTTGTTTTTTTCCCATTCCAACTGGATACGTTTGCTGAGTTACCAGAAGAGATGCAATACCAAGCATTTGCCACATTACTCACCAACCAAAGGCAATTTGGTATCAATAACCATGTTGCGCTTAAGCTGCTTATTCAAGCGCAAAAGCACTGCCCAAATAATAGAAACCTGCGCTTTTTACTCAGTGAAACTTTGCTACTCGATAACCAAATAGGCCAAGCACAACAATTAATAAAGTCTAACGATATAACCAGTTATGCACTGCAGCTTAAAGCTAGCTTTTTACTGCTCAACAACCAAAGCGATCATGCATGTCAGCAATTTAATAGTGCATTTCAAGCACAGCAAAAATATTCCAAGAAAAAAGCGCCTTATTTAGACGGTGTTTTTGGCTGGCTCCACCTCATAGCCCTTTTGGCGTCAACATCAAGTAACAATGATCATACACAGCAAGCCATGTCCCTTGCGAGTAACCAACTATCTGATAAAAAAGGGAATAAATCGAATTACTATATTGGCCAATTATTTGAATGCTTGAGTGAATCTTTATTGACTGCGGCCCCCTTTATTAGCCAGTTTGTAGAGCATGAACGGGACTTGCAAAATCGTCCTTTGGATTATTACGCATGTCAGCTCTTGTCACTGTTGGCGATGCACTGGTGTAAGCAATCGCTCAATGAACAACATCTAGAAAGACTGCAAGCATGTCGCGCTTTTTTTAGTAACGCGACATTGGGCTTATTTACCGGTATGGCCGATCAGTTATACACCGCTGTGGCGAATGAACATAAAGAGAGTGGGCTGAGTCTTAACTTCGCAACACTGATTAAACAGCAGTCTGAATGGGATCTCGCCCTAGATAGATTGCTCGCGCTTGCGCCAAAAGAAGCCATATCAGATGACGCTGACTCAACAGCCAGTGAACGCTTGATTTGGCTACTTGATATCGCCAATGGTAAAGCTTCGTTTCAAGCAAAAGTGCAAAAACGCCAACCTAATGGTTGGAGCAAAGGCAAAGCCATGCCGCTTGAAACGCTGTATCAAAATCAGCAAGACTTGACCTATTTAACGACATCAGATTTGGCCGTTATCGATGCCATGTCCATCGACAAACATTGGCAAGACACCACCTATCATCTCAATAGCGTTGAAGCGCTCCGTGCTGCAGCACTGGCACCCAATGTATTTACTGCCAACGATTTGAACGAGCCTCTGGACATCATCGAGTCTCCAGCACAACTCGCCATCACGACATGTGGGGAGCAACTGCTGCTTAGCTTGACTGATTTACCCAATGATTTTGCAAAGTACTCAACGGTCTATGCCATAAAGCCCATTACATCGCATCAATATGCATTTACTTACTTTGATAAGCAACATCTGAAAATTGCGCACATCATTGGTGAAAATGGCTTACTTATACCAAAACAAGCCAAGCCAAAATTGATTGCCAGCATCGCAGCCATTGCGCCGCTACTGAATATCGCCTCTCAAGTGAGTGACATAGAGATCGGGTTAGAAACGGTTGAGCCACAAGCTCATCTCATCATCAACGTGAGTCCTTATCAACAAGGGTTAGAATTTCACTGCCTGAGTATGCCGTTTGGCGATTTAGGGCCCGCATTCCACCCAGGTGTTGGCAATGCGAGTATCAGTGCTGAAATTGAAGGCAAACGGATCGCTACGAAACGCAACTTGGCCCAAGAACAAGAACTGCTCGACAGCTTAGATGCCCATTGCCCTGCCTTTTTAGCCATGGCTGATAACCGCTTGTGCATTGCTGATTTACAAGATGCACTTTGTGCCCTTGAACAGTTAGAACTAGGCTTACAAAGCTCGCCGCCCTTACAGGTTAAAATTCGTTGGCCCAAAGGGAAAAAAATCAATTTATCGAAACCTTTGGAATCACAACATTTGCAGCTGGCCATTTCTAAGAAAAACCAATGGTTTGACTTAAATGGCGAGCTAAAAATTAATGATCAACAAGTCATCGAACTTAAAGAACTACTAAAACTGGTTCAGCAAAGCCATGGCCGATTTATCGAGCTCAGTGGGCAGCAGGTCGTGGCACTGTCTCACGCCTTGCATGAAAAGTTAATACAGCTCAATCAAAGCACTGAGCAAGGTCGCTTTCACCCGCTTGCCAGCCCCATTGTCTCTGAAGCTGTTACAGGTATGCGCATGAAAACCCTGCCAGCTTGGGAAGAGCAATCACAAAAAATGCATCAGGCCAATACGCTTAAAGTAACCCCACCAGCTGACTTAAACGCAACACTGCGCGATTATCAGCACACGGGTTTTGACTGGGCCATGCGCCTGGCACATTGGGGAGCAGGTGCGTGTCTTGCCGATGACATGGGCCTTGGTAAAACACTACAATCTCTGGCTGTGCTACTCGCAAGGGCAAAAGAAGGGCCAAGCTTAATCATCGCGCCGACTTCGGTATGCTTTAATTGGCAGCAAGAAGCAACGAAATTTGCCCCCACACTCAGATTAAAGTTGCTGTCACACTATGGTGCCGGTGACGCCCGAGCAGCATTGCTTGCACAACTCAAAACACAGGATGTCGTGATCATCAGTTACGGCTTATTGGTGCGCGACCTTGAACTGCTCAAAAGTATTAATTGGTCTTGTATCGTGGCAGATGAAGCACAAGCCATCAAAAACCCGCTGTCACAGCGCGCCAAAGCAGCCTGTGCACTCAAAGGGCAGTTTAAAATGATCACCACAGGCACGCCTATTGAGAATAACTTGGTAGAATTATGGTCATTATTTCGTTTTGTTAACCCTGGGCTATTGGGTAATCTAAAGCGTTTCTCTGAACGATTCATTCAACCCATAGAGAGCAAAGAAGACAAACCGATTGCAGCGCGCTATGCACAGCAAAACTTAAAAACCTTGTTGCAACCGTTCATTTTAAGACGCATGAAACATCAAGTACTGACGGAGCTGCCACCACGTACCGAAATCAATGTCCCGATCCAGCTTAGCGATGAAGAGCACACCCTTTACGAGGCACTGCGTCAAAACGCCATTGCCAATATCGCACAGGCCAATGAACAACAAGATGCAGGATCTCAACACTTGGCGATGCTTGCTGAGCTGACCAAACTGCGCCAAGTCTGCTGCAACCCCAATTTGGTGGCTCCAGAGCTAGGCTTGGGAAGTGCCAAATTAAACAAATTAGATGAGCTATTACAAGAGTTAAGAGAAAATGGTCACAAGGCTCTGATATTCAGTCAGTTTGTCGGCCATTTACAGCTGTTAGAGCAACATTTAAAAACACGAGGTGTGAATTATCAATACTTAGATGGTTCAACGCCTGCGGCGCAGCGCCAAACACGTGTTAATGCATTTCAGCGCGGTGAAGGTGAGGTATTCTTAATTAGTCTCAAAGCCGGCGGCTCGGGGCTTAACCTCACGGCCGCGGATTATGTGATCCACATGGACCCTTGGTGGAATCCAGCGGTTGAAGCACAGGCATCAGATAGAGCACATCGTATTGGACAATCTCGACCTGTAACCATTTATCGCTTGATTGCACAGCAAACCATAGAAGAAAAGATCATTGCCATGCATGAGCAAAAGCGCGACTTAGCCCAGCAGCTATTGAGCGGCCAAGATACGACTTACACACTCTCAGTAAGAGAAGTCCTAGAACTACTGAAAGATACCCTCTAAGGCCCTTTCTGTCTGCGCTTTGATAGAGCAGGCTGTTGCCTGCTCTTATCTAAAACTTATGGAAAAGTTACTATTAACGGGCCTAGCTTTAAAGTATCATGAATTGACAAATATACCCCTGCCATCGCAATGGCTCGGGTTTTCGTTTGTGCATGGTACTGCGCTTCGGTATACCCACTCCTAAGTGCATCTTGAAGGCTACCCAAAGGATTTTTTTGCACGGCAAAGTTATACAACAAATGCGTATTGTAATCACGGGCATACGTTTTAGTACTTAGAAACTCGCCATGCTCTATGGGAATATCCCATGCGATTGTCGATTGGACTTCCCCTGTTTCCGCATCCACACTATGACTCAGCGTGATAAACTGTGACAAAAAGGCTTTACTATTAGGGTGCAATGCGCCTAACTGGAATGGCTCAGAAACCGACCCATGCCATATGCCAAAATCTGTCGCCATCACCTTCATATCCAGTGTGATGTCTTCCTTATAAAGAATAGATGATACATACCCATCTAAGGTAAATTGGCCTTTAAAAGGCACCGCAATACCATGTATTACCAAAGGGTCATCAGCGAATTTGGGGTGTCTATGTTGGGAATAGTCACAAAATTGATGATTGCTGTTGAGGCAATAAATTACCCCCTCCATGGGCGGCCCTGGCACCAAGTTACTAGGGTGTGCGATATTTAATTGATAAGGTAAGGTCGTTTCAGAGCGATGATTAACGAGCGCTAATAACGCTTGTTTATCATAAGCAACTGCGCGGAAGCGCTCTTCATCTTCACCATTCGCATGGTGATAACTAAATAGCAATATTTCTACTTCACCCTCAGGGTTTAACCTCGTGGGTACAGCTGAAAGATCAATATCTATTGCCCATGCGAGATTCTTTTCATCTTCAGATCCCCAGATTTCGCCACACAGCAGGGGGAAATCTCCCGAATATACCTCAACAAAGGCATATGCAAGGTCGTCTTGACCCGCAAAGCGAGCAGTCAGGTTTTTCCCACCCGCGCTTTCGGTGACGTCAAATCCCAAAAATCTTACCCCTGCTTTTTCAGTAGGCTGAAATGGATCTGTATTAGCTGACATAGTGTCATGCCGAAACTGATTTAACTCAGGCTGCATCTGCGCACTGGGTCCGCACATATTTCTTACCGGTATCTCTCTTGATTGTCCAAATGAAGCAAAGCAAAACGCATAGAGTAACACAATACCCTGTATATATTTCATGTTCAGATCCTTGTAAGTATTACGATTAAATATATCTGCGCAGTTTTCAATCTGCGTTTATATAGCCTATCGTCTTGATTAAAATAAAACTCCTACAATTCACATAAAGCAAACATTTAATTTAATACTATTCTACGTAATCACCTTTAAGTCATTGGTGATATATAAAAATTTGCGTAGCGTGCTTGGGCGTAAATATACAGATAATCACCCGCCTCATAGACTTCATATACTAATAGGTACCATACCCACCTCTTATAATTTGGAGGAGAGAATATTAATAAAAGAGGCAAAATAGGGGCACTATAAATGAGCGATGTAAGCACCGAGAGAAAATAAGCACAACACCGTGATATTCAGTCAGTTTGTTGCCCATTGACAGCTGCATGAACACAAACGCGATTTAGCCCACCCACTACTGAGTGCCCAAAATACACCTTACACACTCTCGGAAAAAACAAAGCTAACACTTCTGAAGACATCTAAGACCTTTTGGCGCACTTTGCGAGAAGCAGGCTTTTGCCTGCTCTCATTGATAAGTTATGGGAATGTCACCGTTAATGGAGTAAGTTTTAGAGCACCGTCTAATGAATCATATATCCCTGTCATCGCAATACTGCTCGTTTTGGTTTGTGTATGATACTGCACTTCGGTAAACCCATTATTCAATGCATCTTGTAAGCTACCTAATGGATTTCTTTGTACTGCAAAGTTATACAAAAGGTAAGTATTGTAGTCTCGGGCATAAGTGCTATGGCTTAGAAATTCACCATGCGCTATTGGGATATCCCATGCAATAGTCGACTTCATGTTGCCCGAGTCTGCGTCTACGCTATGGCTTAGCGTCATAAATTGTGACAAAAAGGCTTTACTATTTGGGTGTAATGCACCTAACTGAAGTGGCTCAGAAACACCGCGATTCCATAGGCCAATATCTGTTGCCATTACCTTCATATCTGAGGTGATGTCTTCTTTATAAAGGATAGATGAAACATAGCCATCTAAAGTCAATTGGCCTTTAAATGGCAGCGCAATACCAATTGTATTCCATCGAGCATCATCACCCCTTGGATGCTCATAAATAGAGTAATCACAATTGAAAAAGCGGCTATTGAGACAATATACAATGTGGTTTAGACCACGCTGTGTCTCTAAGTCACTTGGGTGTGCGATAGTTAATTGATAAGGCAAAGTAGTGTCAGTGTGATGATTAACTAGCTCTATTAATGCTTGTTTATCATACGTTATTTCACTGATACGCTCTTCCTCTACACCATTAACGTTATGAAGGCTGGCCATCCATATTTCGAGTTCGCCCTCCTGATTTAATATCGCCGGTACCTCAGAAAGCGGCATATTGATGGCCCATGCAAAATTGTTCTGACGTGCTGAACGAAAAACAGAACCACACATTAGGGGATGATTACCTGAAAACACGTCAACATATGCAAGAGTAAGTCCATCACCACCTGCAAACCGAGCCGTCAGATTTTTCTCACTTCCATTTTCAGTGATATCAAAGCCCAAAAACCTGATACCCGCTTTTTCACTGGGTTGCGTTTGACCTGTATTGACTGACATATTTTCATGCCAAAACTTGTTTAGCTGAGGCTGGGCCACAGCACTGGGTCCGCACTCATTTTCTACTTGCGTCACGCGTGATTGCCCAAATGCCGAAAAGCACAGAGAGAGGGCTAACAAAGCACCCTGTATATATTTCATGTTAAGCTCCTTGTAAATATTACGAACAAATATATCTGCGCAGTTATCACCCTACGCTGTTATAGCCTATCGTTTTAATTAAAACAAAACATCTATTTTTCACATAAAATATACATAAAAGTTAATACTATTCTATTAAACGCCCTTCAACTTGATAATGAGGTGTAATATTTACGTAATGGACTTGGATGGAGATGTATAGATAATCGCCAATAATAATATTTATACACGGTAAAATTGTGATTATGCATACCATAGGTATCATCGGCGGCGTTGGGCCCAGTGCAAGTGCCCAGTTTTATTTAAGCTTACAACAACATAATAATCGCTTGGCGCATAGACCTCATATATTACTCGATAGCCTGCCCGTCCCTTACAGCTTGGAAGCAACAGCCTTAACCAAAGGCGCAAAACTTGATCCCTATCGACCACTTCTAATTAAGTCGGCCAAAGAACTCGCCAAAGGTGGGGCAGATTTAATTACTTTACCGTGCAATACACTGACCTGCTTTGTTGCAGATATTCAATCGCATGTCTCCATCCCTGTGCTAAACATCATTGAACTTGCCGTGAATTCTCTTGCTCGTAATAAGATAAAAAAAGTGGGATTACTCGCGACCTCACAAACCATAAAGCAAAGCTTATATTTAAACACCCTAAATGAACATGGTATAGCAATTGAGCTGCCAACCTCATTTGAACAAAGACAGATTGATCAATTCATCCTGTCTCAAGTATCCAATGCACACGCGTTAGGCTCTGAGTACACATCTAACAGGCTACTTGGTATTGCCGAGCGCCTTATTTCCCAGGGTGCCGAACTCATTATTCTCGGTTGCACAGATCTGCCGCCATTGGCAAAAATTCCAACTATAGACCCTATCACATTGTTAGCTCAAGAGAGCTTACGATTAATCTCACAACCCAAAAAGACCACTTTCCACTTATGACCAAAAGACAAAAGCTTATCAAAAAAATGACCAGTAAAGTTGCTCACCTTGAGTACAAAGCGTTTAGTGTTGAGTCTATTGGGGGTGCTGATGTATTGGCTGATTATCTTCATCAAGCCTACTGTACAAAAGACGCAGTTGTGCAATTGGGGTATGTTTGTCCACACTGTAAAGGCAACCAATTCAGTGTAGACACAGGGACATACCACAACAAAACACGCTGCCCTACTTGTGATACTTCATTGGTGTCATTTTGGAGCCCCTCTCGTACCCAACACTACTTTTCATCTAAGCAAAATAGCTTAGGCTATCTTGCATTTGACCAAGGAAAACTCATTGGCCTCATTTGGGGATTTCCCAGAACATTACCAAGTGATACCAAACCCGGCTTATATGCAGATATGATAATTATCAATAAGGAATTACATAAAACCAAGCTCGGTATGGGTTTAATATTCAAGCTAACTGAGTATTTTTTGAGTGGTGCAAAAGCGCAAGGTTACTGTCATATGATTGGCAGAACACAGATCATCAATGCACCGCTTGTCAGCACATTTAAACTTATGGGTGGAACGGAAGTCGGCCCAGATCCCAGCGACCCAAAAACAAGAACACTGTGGTCTTTTTCACTCATTTAATACATTTTTGCATGCTGCTTTGGCTTAGGTTGTAAGATCTTCATACTTTTATTGTTGAAATTTGATTCACTTATTGAAACAATAAACAACAAAATAACAATGATTTTTATTTACATGAGCTTTCTCGCTATTATCCCCATATGGGCAGCCTCTCTACTGCTGTACCTATCTAGCCCAAAACAGCGCTTAATGGACAAGCCGCTGAATAAATCCGTTGGCTACCTGATTGCCTTAGCCTTGTACGTGATTGCAAACGCACTTTTTGCGCACACTTTCCCACTTGTATCAGCACTTTTAGCGAGCGTTGTGGTACTCATGTTAGGGCTGGTGTCTGTGACAATTTTATCAGGTAAGTCCAAGCGTCTGTTTATGTCTGTATCGATGTTACTCGTTGTACTTTGTACAACAGTTGGGGGGACGCTTTATGTGGCCTAAAACTATTCTAGGTTTTTTTGCAGGATTATGTATTTCAATTTCGTTGGCCCTTAATACCAACTTAATTTTACCCTTTGCTGAAGATACACGCTTGCTCATCGGACTCATTTTAGGCTTCCCTATTTGGGCTGGAGTTATGGTTTGGGTGTACGCATTTGACACTGCAATTAAAGCCGCCAAGCACATGTTTTTAGTGCTGCTCCCTTCTGCACTCCTTAACGTTATTTTACTGGTATAACACGATGAAAAACCAAACTTTAAAGACACTCACCAATGCACACGCTTGGATTGGTCTCATCATTTCATTTGTTTTGTTTATCGTATTTATTGCCGGTTCAATCAGCCTGTTTAGAGCGAACATCGACACTTGGGAAAAAGTAGCCTTGATAGGTGAGCATGCACCACATGGCAAGCAGGTCTCCTATGATACCGTCTTAGCTAAGCTCGATGAGCAATACCAAGTAGATACGCACCATGGCTTCTATTTATATGAGCCATCAGAGCGAAACCCATTCGTTCAGGTCTACTTTGCCGTTGAGCTTGATGAGCCTCATCCAGAAACTGGTGAAGATCACCAAGATATGTACTTATTGCTCGATCCCATGACAGGTGATGTGATTGCCGACGCCAATGACTTTCAATACGCCAATTTTGTATACCATTTACACTATGATTTAGGCCTTGGGCGCATTGGCTTATACTTTGTCGGTATTATTACTCTGTTCTTTTTTGTCGCCCTGCTCAGCGGTGTAGTGATCCATTGGCGTAAATTGTTTAAAAACTTTTATCAATACCGCTTTGGCGCAAACAAAGATAAATGGCTTGATGCCCATAACCTAATTGGCACCATGGGCTTACCATTTCATATCATGTACGCATTCACAGGCCTAGTATTCAATCTTGTGATCATCTATCAAATCTCATACGCATTAATTTTGTATCAAGGCAGCCAAGAAAAAGTACTACAGGCTGCAGGATTTAATGAGCCTCATATTGAAGAAGCTGATAAACGTATGCCAATGCAGGGGATTGATGCGCTGTACCCGAGAGCCATGGAAGCAATGGGTGATGCCAAGCTTAGACTGATGATGATAGAGCACTTCGGAGATGAAAATGCGGTGTTGGTATTTATGGGTAAGAGTAATGATGAGTTCTCTAACGAAGTGGATGTACGCTATACCCTCAAAGATCAGCAGCAAATTTATATCACCACAGACAACTACGACAACAACTTGCGTGGGGGTCTTGCAACGATTGCCAGCTTGCATTTTGGCGACTTTGCCGGTTATGGGATGCGGGTTGCCTTTTTTATTCTAGGACTGGCAACCGCTTATGTGATTGTTACTGGTAATCTCATGTGGATCAGCAAACGCGCCAAACAAAAAAAGCAAAGCGAACGCAGCCTTACTTTCGTTACTCGTTTAACCTCAGGGGCATTTATCGGGTGTATGATTGCACTGGCCTTAGGTGCTGTTGCAGCAAAAGTTATCCCACTTGATCTAGCCGGGCGTATGACCAGTATTCAAGCAATTGTGTATATCAGCTTTTTCATCAGTATCGTCGCGTCGCTGTTAATCAAGCAGCAACCCATGTTTTGTCACTACACGTTAAAATTATCAGGGCTGTTGTATGCCTTGGCTGCACTGCTCAATATACCAAATTACCTGCAATTTGGTGATGTGTTGTCAAATATGGTGTTGGTAGATCTTGTTATCGTCGATGTGATGTTAATCTCGATTGCCAGCTTATGTTGGTATAGCGCGTTGAAGTTTGCGAAGCAAACTGAACAGGTGCAACAAGATATTAGCCAGACTGACGCTGAGTTAAGTACAGCACCATAACCACGACCTACGCAAGTTAAAAAACCCAGTTTAAAAGCTGGGCTTTTTAATTAAGTGGGTCACTTTGATTGCTGACAACTTTGATTCATATTATCTTCGTTTAATTCTGCCAATAACTTCCATGAACTTGTGGTCACCAAGGCAAGTGTCCATATGACCAACCCCACAACCAAATAGAGTGCTTTATCAATGCCAAGAAACAGTAGCACGGCAACAATGCCAAACATCAAGTAAGTTAACATCGAAAGCAGGTAGATTTTACTCGCACCTGATACCTGTACGGCATAGTCACATTTATCTTTTAGTTCAATTTGTAGGCCTCTTGCAGTAATAACAAATGCATAGAGCGCAACCAAGAACAAAGGAATAGTTGTCCCCAGCAACCCTGCCTTAGGAATGATAAATATCAACGCAAATATCACCAGAAATAGAAAGGCTTTAAAAGTGTGCTGTGCCAATCGTTTTACCCGCACAAACTCAGGGTGGTTCAGTAGCTCGTGACGCAGAGATAGACTCACAAAGAGCAAACCTGCAAACGTTGCACTGACTTGTGACAAGACGGAATAAAAATCATGCCACGTTTCAATAACGGAATTAAAATCTACCACACTACTATCCTTAATGCTGCAAGCTATTAATTGCTTATTAGTACACAATCCTAAAACAAAAAAAGATGAATAAAAAGCCAGCCGAGACAGTAATTCAATGATTTATATAAATAGCAGGTGTACTCATACACCTGCTTGAAGTTGTGATTACAGCGCACCTCCATCACGGTTTATGGCATCGAACTGGTGGCCATCCGGCCCACCATCACGAAACGGAATAAGCGCATTAATTTCATTACTACCAGCTAAGGCTTCCGGGTCAGTTAACGCATGCAAAAATGCTGCAAGGTAGCTGATTTGTGTCTCAGTAAAACCACGAATAATGGCATCGTCCCCCCGATCTGAGGCCGCTCGATTTTGCGCATTTAATGCCAGAACGTAATTTCCTGCCTCACCAACAACCAGTTCGCATTGCTCAGCATTCAAGTGTTGAAACTGCGGTAAACCACAGGTCTCGCGGTTGCCATAAAAACGCTCCAACGACCCTGTCACATCTGAGTAATGCTCAATAACACGCTCTAATGTGGCAAATACCCCTTTGTCTCCATACGGCGCGGTGATGCCCACATTTAATAAGCTTGGCATTCTAAATTGGTTTTTAAAGTTTCCATCTGCGACACCATGTATACCAATTTGCGGGTACAATGGACCGCGAGTGCGTTCAGGTGTAAACATCACACCGTCATGACAATTTGCACAACCTGCGGCGGTATAAAAAAACAAAGCCCCTCGTTTTTGCGCTTCACTCAGTTTTTGCTTCTCGCCATCGATATAATCAAAAAATGGGTTATCTATGAACATAAATGACGCTTGGTAAGCGGCCATAGCACGCGCTATACGCAAGAAATTTATCTGCTCATCTCCAAACGCCGCGACAAAGAGAGGCTTCCAATTATCGGATAGCCGCTGTGCGATAAACTCTCGGTAAGCTTGTGGCGATTCAAAGCCGTTGGGGTCACCCATTTCTGCAGCGGCGGTTATTGGAAAATGAGCCTGTGCCATCAACAAACGTAATGGATCTGAACTTTCTACTTCTTCATTCATTAAGCGCGTTACATCAAGCTCAGGTGTTTGTATGTCTGCCATGGACACAGTCCCAACCTCACTGTCTCGATTCGCTTCTCGTAACCGTACACGTTGATCCCAAAACATACTGTCAACCCAAAGTGCAGAATTACATATTGGCGGTGAATTTCTGCCAACAGCAGGAACCGTCATCCCATCACTGCGGCCCAGCCCCATTACATCAGCATCTTCAGCATTCACGCCAATAGATAGCGATAAGCCATCACTGCCGCAACCTTGCGCAGGGTGATGACATGAAGCACAGGAGGTATCAAAGTTCTGACTTAAAGCTTTGCTAAAAAATAAGCGTTTACCAAGCTCTATCATTTGGCTGTCTTCTTGTCGACGGTAGCGCGCCACATAAGCCTGCATATCTTCTAAGCCCGTTTTGAGCGTATAGTGCTCGATCAGCTTATCCATACAAGCGTCCAGCGCTTGCGCTGGTATTGCATCCAGATCATTAGTACCACAGTGATCCACCAGCCTTGCAATCCCCACTCTGATCACCGAACCATTACGCATACCATCATTGGTATCATTGCTGAGTGTTTTTACACTATCGGTATTGGAATGTTGGCTGGTTTTTCTCCCCTGTGCTCTTGCCACGGCCACGACATCATAACTGTGCACAAAATTAGGGGTCGCTGACGTGTCAACAAAAAAGGTCATTTTAGTGCGGCCAATACGTTTACCATCACGAAACACACGATAACCAGTTATGCCTTCAACACCGATAGGTGCCTGCCAACTGAGCCCGACTTCAGTTGCAGAGCGCACTTTAGCAATCAACTGAGTGGGCGCGGAAGACTCTATGGGTATGCTGGCGTGAAGCGAGGACCCCCATATTGTCAGAGGGATGAGTAAAAGTAGATTTATCGATCGACGGTAGCTTTTTCCAAACATTGCAGTTCCTCCATAACGACTACCAGGATGTGTGGGGTTATGTCGGCAACCTACTCCATTTATCACATATCTATCCCGATAATAAAAACAACTGTACTAGAATCAGGTAATTAACTGGATCTAGGTCACCGGCACTGACTATGGGTATGAAATAAGGAAAAAATATGGATAATTTAAAAAAACCAATATTAAAGTACTAATTATAACTTTGAGATATTAAACAGCGTCACTGAAAAGTATCATAAATTTGCTGGAGCTTGCCCCTTTAATCTAGCCTATACCTCCGTAATATGAAATAATTACCTTACTTGGAAACTAATATTTTATAGATTGTTAAATGGATTTAAACTATCCCATAGAGTCTGCTTTCTTAGTCTTATCACTTTTATTTGCCATTACACTCATACCTGCCAAAGTTACCATTCAATTTATTGGAGCGGATTACAGCAATATTCTGCGCTGTGCACTTGCTGTATTCATTGCCACAATCACGACCTTATATGCCATAAGTGCAGTTGACCATCTAATGGGAGTGATACTGTCATTCACTTGGTTAGTCTTTATTTTTAATCGAATTTTAGGCATGTCTAAGTCTTGGAGTAGTCTATTTACAATTTGGTTAGTACTTATGCAGCTTGCTGTATTACATGGTTTAGCTCAATATGGCTTGACGTGGTATCAAACTACAAGCCAGCTTGTTTAATACCACTTTTTCAAGAATTCAGAATTGATCGCATTTAATCAATACGACCACTTTTATTTATGAATTTATAGTCAAATTGTATATAAGATTGATTTTCAGTTTTTGAAAAGTCGTCTTTATCCTGAGTCGCCAAAAAGGTGCGGTAATCATTCAATGCCGTTGGACCTTTTGGATATGCCGATAAACTGATTTGAAATGATGACAGCGCATTAAACTCGACACTGTCTGAAGTGAACACGCTACCAAATTTAAATTCTGGTATGTTGCCAGCCGTCCCCCCAGTAATATGCCATTGATAGCTTTCGCCTTCACTGGATAAAAACGAAAATTGCCAGTCAACCAGCTTCAATCTGTCATCTAATGAGCTAAAGTCATAGCTAAAGCTGAAATTGCTGCTGTCATGACCAGACAAAAATGCCTGACCTAGGCCATTATCTAATTCAACCAGATTGGTAAAGCTCACTTCCCCTTCAGAGGAAATTGCAGATTCTGAATAACTAGTGCGTATCAGTTGGAAAACATCTAAATCAATATCATCGACCACTCGGGCACTGTACAGTGAATAGTCTGCTAATTCAGGAAAAATAGCACTTGCTGTGAATGCAGGCATATTAAACAATAACTCATACCCCGCAGTTTCTTGTTTTCCTTTTATATAAAAAGCAATAACTATGTCTGCACCCTCATCTAACTCAGGTGCCGTGATGGCTACCCCGTCATGGCTAAAATCTTCAGCTAACAGCTGAAACACTCCGATATTAGCATCGACATTTGGTTCAACATGGGCAAGTTTGACTATCTCTTTGTCATCAGACACAACTGCAAATGGGATATACTTTTCACCTTGGCAAAGATGTGCTTTTTTCAAAGATTCTCCTAACGGCGCTTTATATGCATAGTTCAAAAAAGTGGAGTCTAGGCCTTTTGTTACCATCATGTAATCGGGATAGGCCACTGCAGCGTCTTCTACATCAACAAAGTAGGTCTGACAAGGTATTACAGCGGCCGCACTGCACTCTTGCGGTGAATCAAATACCATGGTGCCTAAATTGACATCTCCTGATATATCCATATGTGTATAGATTTTTCGCGGCGTACGACTATCTTCTCGAGCAATCGTATCTACAACTGATATATGTTTAGCGTTTTCAGGGATATCACCTTGATAAGCGCCATTTTCATCTGGATTCGCAGTAGCGACAACCGCGCCGCTTTCATCATGAAAGATTATCTCTATATCAGTTTGGCTATCTGCCGTGGCACACCCACCAAACACGGCTGTGAGTGATACAGAACCAAGGTCTGGAGTAGGTTCCACAGGTACTACTCTCACTGTATCATTATCTGAAGAACCACAACCAGATAGCGCCATAAGTATCGCACTGGTAACAAACGCATGTTTTAGGCTTATTTTTTTCATTTTATCTCCTTTTAAAACAACTGGATCATTCCAATCAAAATCGGAACAAACCTTAGCACGAGGGCTCCCCTATAAAAGTTAATAAATGTTACTCTATGCTATTATTTGCAACTGAAAAACCAATGAGACAGCGTCCGCTGCCTGCTGAAGAAAGAAAAAAATAAATACAAAAACTCAAAAGTGAGTACACAGCTTGATATAGGAAAACATACGGCATAGCTTCAAGGCATCAAACATCATGATCCGAAATACCTCTCAACGCACACAACAAAAAATGGCTGCTCTCATGCCTTAGAAGCACCGAGCTCATTCGCACAGCAGCGCGCTCATCGAACAGGTTTTCTCTACGGTTATCAACAGCAGGACTGGTATCTAACTAATATCTCAATGTGAAGCGGTGGCGTCTAGATTGGCAAGAGAAAAAGGGTAAGGGTAGGTTTATCAATTAACACTTGCTTTACCAAACATTGTATCGTCTTCATAACAGCTTTCAGGATTTATTGGGGTTAATTCAGCTGCCTAATATGCTTTCCACAAAGCCTGCCTTCTCAACCTTACCCTTTTTAGGAGCGACCGACGAAGCCATGAGTTAATTTATTGGTATTGATTATAGTAATACTCTACACAGTACACTCGCTGTGTTCATTGTCAAAACCACGACAACGAGCTCTGGTTACCTAGTCTATTTGAAGGTTAAAGGCAGTTTGGCATATCATCCAAGCCACCTTTAAGACAATCACTTCCTCAAAGCTTTCTGAACGAATACATTGCTTGTACAAAAGACTTGTATTCTGCTTTGCCAAAATCGGCATATTTGTGTTGTCGTATAAACTCTCTATACGCTTTAAAACCATCAGGTCCATTGGGGTGAGACCAAAGCATAATTTCAAAGTTTTCCATTACAGCAAAATCAGCACTATTAATATCTAACAGTGTGCCAAATTGAAATTCCGGGATCGTGCCAGATGTATCACTCAAAATACTCCACTCAAATGATTCACCCGCTGCATTAGTGGGAAAGAAATTCCAATTCACCACTCGAAGTCGGTCATCTAAATTGCTAAAGTCATAATCAAAGCTAAAGCTGTTGTTCACATTACCAAGTAAAAAATCGGCTGCAATACTATTTGTTAAGGGAATGGGTGCCTCAAAGTCAAACTGTCCAGACTCTGTAATAGTCGAACGTGAAAAGTGACGACTACTAATCGCATATTCACCAATTTCTATGTCTTCATCCAAGTATGCACGGTATTGGTGATATTCAGCTAAACCTGGAAAGATAAATTGCATCGCCGTCGTAGATGCAGAAAAAATAGTTTTATATGGGTAAGCTCCTTCTAAATCGACCTCTTCTTTTTGATAAGACGTAATGGATGATTCACCTTCAAACTCTGAATTAGCCATGTCAACAGCCACACCTTCGTATATAAAATCTTCAGCAACTAATTTCACAGTCAATGATGTAAAGTATTGCGAGGGCTTAACACTCGCAGCTTTGGCAACCGTACCATCTGGTGACACTAACGCAAACTGAAAGGCATCATGTTCACCACAGCTCTGAATTTCCGTGAAGCCAGGCACCGAATCTAAATTGTCAGAGTTATGCAAACCAAGGATGTTGCCCCTTTGATTAACCACAGTGTAATCAGGGTATACACTTTGTATCTCAGTGTAGTCCACTCGCAGTTCAATGCATGGTGATACTGCAGGTACGTCACACCCTTGATAGCTTTTAGGCACATGTAAACTCACTGTGCCTAAATTTAACCCATCTTCTATGTCCATATGGGTCACGACTTCACCATTAATTTGCAACCCATCTTTTATTTGCAATCCCTCTTTGATATCAATATCGACAATAGAAATATGCTTAGCCTCTGCTGGGATATCTCCTTTAAATATTCCTTCTGCGTTTGATGCTCCTTGTCCAACAACCGCACCTAATGCGTCGTGAAACACAATATTGACATTCGATTTTGGTTCTTCACCAGCACACCCCTCAAACACAGTTTTTAACTCTATGCTTTTTAGAGCTGGAGGTATAACAGGAGTCGGTTTTTCAGTAACAACCGGGCTGGGTTCCTCTTTTGATGAAGAACCACATCCTGCAAGAGTTAATGCAGCAACCACAGGAAGAAAAGCATATAATTTATTGTTCATTTTTGTCCTTTTTATTTTTTAAGCAATGACTCTTTAATTCATAAGCCAGATTATGCAGCGAAAATGCATAGCCGCTTAATCATCGTGGCTGGTATGAAAATAATGTTTGTAAATATACGATTGAGCTTCTATTTGAGTGTGATCCATATATCCTTCTTTTGTCATATCAGCCACTCTGGTTCTATACGTATTGAGGTCTGTGGAAATCTCTGGGAGCCCAGAAAAAACAAGTCTAATATGCGATAATTTTGATAGCTCTAGACTATTCTGGTTTAACACCTGACCAAATTCAAAAGACGGTACACTCCCTGCCAAATCCCCTGAGATCCGCCAGTCATATAGGTCAGACGCTACATCGGTAAATTGAATTTTCCATAACACTTCATTGATCCGTTCATCCAAATGTGCAAAGTCATAACTGTATTGTAAACTATTGAAAGTCATCAACATGTCTAAAGGTGTATCATCAATTTCTATCGGCGCTTCAAGTTGGACCTGGCCGGTTTCGTCAATGCGTGACATAGAGCCACTGTAGATAAAATACCTATCGGTATTTATGGTGACATCAGTGGTTATCCCAGCATCATAAAATCGAAAAGCTTCCAACTCTGGAAAAATAAACGGTATTTTGCTGAAAATGGGCTGTTCGAACCCTGGAGCCGCAAAAGTACTAATGTTACTGTGGTGCAAGTTTTCCAAGTCTGGAATATTGACCGCAACACCCGCGTAAGCAAAATCATCTCCTTGTAAATATCTCTGCTCGTTAGGGGCCAAGTCTGACAGCTTCGCCGCCTGTGCAGAAGCACTGTCTGGAGAGATAAGCGCAACGTGATAGTTATCTTGATCATCACAAACATTGAGTGTAATTGGGTACATATTTGAATCCGCTTGACCCAAAATACGAGTATTCCCCTCACTCGTGATCAGTTTATAACCTTTATAAGCAACGTCTAATTTAGATGTCTCCAATGAAACTGAGCTACATGTGGGACTCACAAATGAACATGAAGGCGCATTATCTGGACGAATAAACAAGATTGAACCTAAGTTAACGTCTCCATCTATATCCATGAAAGTTCGAATCATTCTATTTTGCGGTTGCGCATACCTTGGCTCGACCACAGACAAATGCACGGCCTGATCGGGAATTGCCCCCTTAAATTCACCGTTCGCATCAGACTTATGCGTTGACACAACGCCACCACTTGCGTCATGAAAAACAATATCCACATTTGGCAAACGTTCATCACCGTTACAGCCGTCATAAACAGTTTTTAGTGCAACTTGATTTACCTCAGGTAAGGGGGGTGAAGGCGGTGTATCTTTGTATTGATTATCTTTACTTGAAGAGCCACACCCTGAGAGAACAAGCAAAACTGCTGCACTGACCAGAGTGTATTTATTGTTTATTTTTGTCATGTAAATTCCTTTAGAGCTCATTTAGATTCAAATCTAAACAGGTACAAATGTTAACACACATAAGCCTGCCAAACGTTAGTAAATATTAATCTGAGTACTTATTTAGCCTTTGGCTGTACAGGCCATATTGCGTCCGCTGTCCGCCTTAGTTTACTGTCCGCGGACTGTCCGGTGTCCGTCCGACTCCCAATTCACTCCATAGCAAAAAACACAAAAAAAAACTTAAAATACAATAACTTAAAAATTGGCACGTAGCTTGATATAGGAATGAAAACGACATAGTTTCAAGGAGTCGGACGTTATGATCCGCAATACATCTCAGCAGGACAAGGTGATCACAAAGAGAGCGACTAACAAAAAATGGATGCTCTCAAGCATTGGGGCCATTGGACTTATTAGCGCAGTAGCGTTCTCGTATGAAAGCTTTTCTACACTCTTATCGGCGGAGCAAGTGATATCAACACAACAGCTCAAAACAGCTCAGGTGGTACGTGGTGATATGATCCAAGATATACGTGTTGAAGGTCGCACCCTTGCCGCAGTCAGTCCTTCACTGTATGCAATTGCTTCTGGAACTGTGACATTGCGCGTCAAAGCTGGCGATACCATCAGCGAAGGACAAGTATTGGCGAGTATAGACAGCCCAGAATTACATAATCTGCTGCTACAGGAGGAAGCCACGCTCAGACGTATAGAAATGGAAGTAAAGCGTCAGCAGATCGCAATCAAGCAACAACAATTGGACAACACACAAGCCATGGAGCTGGCAAAAGTAGAGTTAGAAGCCGCACAAAGCGAAATGGCCCGTGCTAATGCCAGTATTGAAAAGCAAATAATCTCCAAACTGGAACTCGAACAGACCGTAGTCGAGCTCAAACGAGCGCAGCTCAATGAACGCCACGCAATCGACAGCTTAAAGCTCTCACAGGAGCAACTGAGTTTTGAATTACAAAGTACCCAACTTGACTTGGATAGACAACGTCACCTTGTTGCGGATCTACAAAGGCAAGTTAACGCACTGACTTTGACCTCCCCTTTGAGCGGCATTGTCGGCAATTTAAGTGTGCAACAAAAACAACATGTTCAAAGAGACACTGAACTGATGTCATTAGTTGACTTAAGCGAACTTGAAGTGGAGGCCTATATCCCAGAAAACTTAGCGGATGAATTAGGGATCGGTTTAAGCGCAAAGGTACAAATTAATAACCTGTACTACTCAGCCACACTGATGGCCATTTCGCCTGAAGTAGAAAACGGTCGTGTTTCAGGGCGTATACGCTTTGATCAACAGCCTGAAAATCTGAGACAAAATCAGCGTGTAAATGCTCAGATCATTATCTCCCATAAGAAAAACATACTCAAAGTTGACCGTGGTGCATTTATTGAAACAGGCTCGGCAACAACGGCTTATAAAATCAGTAAGGGCAGTGCACATCGAACCGATATTCAGTTAGGCGTAAAAAGTATCAGAGAAGTTGAAATCAAAAGCGGCTTGCAGGTCGGTGATACCATAGTAATATCTAGCCTCGCACCATTTCAACAAGCGCAACAAGTCATACTAAGTGAATAAAAATAAAAGGATAAACCCATGCTAAAAATGAATAACATCAGCAAAATTTACCGCACAGACTTAGTCGAGACACATGCACTGAGTGGTGTTAACCTCACTGTAGATGAAGGCGAGTTTATCGCTGTGACCGGCCCGTCGGGATCTGGCAAAACAACCTTTTTAAACATCACTGGTTTATTAGAAACGTTTGAGGAAGGTGAATATATCTTGGATGGTGAAGATGTTAGTCAGCTCTCAGACAAGCACCTATCAAGACTTAGAAATGAAAAAATTGGTTTTATTTTTCAGGGTTTCAACCTAATTGCGGACCTTAACCTATACGATAATATTGAAGTCCCATTAATATTCCGTGGTCTCAATCAAAAAGAGCGAAAGCAACGCATAGAAGAAAGCCTCGAATTGGTCGGTCTAGGTAGCCGTGCCAACCACTACCCCGCCCAGCTAAGTGGGGGCCAGCAGCAACGTGTCGCCATTGCAAGGGCACTTGCTGGTAAACCACGATTTTTACTCGCCGATGAGCCAACAGGTAACTTGGACACCATGATGGCGCGTCAAGTCATGGAGCTATTGCAAGATATCAATCGCCAAGGTACCACACTTATCATGGTGACACATGACAATGAATTAGCACAGCGCGCACACCGTAATATCCAGATCTTAGACGGTCTAGTCAGTGATATTGCTAAAAGCCAACTTACAGATTTAGCGGTATAGGTGAATATATGAAAGACGCACTTCACCTTGCATGGCAAGGGTTTAAACAAAAATCCAAATTAACAACCTTGATGATAGTCAACCTCGTCATCGGCATTACCTTACTGCTCACAATGAGTACCATCATAGATCAAAGTGGCCGTTCTGCTATGTCACATAAGTTAAACGAGCTTAATCATATCAGCCTTAACTATATGGACAGCGAATTCGACAGACGCCATGCTCTGAGAACGCCGCCAATGACTTACCTTGATGCGCAAGCACTATCGATGGCCTTTGAGCAAAAAGAAGTCTCATTAGCAAACCTGAGCTTTAATTACACCACGTCATTTATTTTGGATCTCAGTGATAATAGTGCAAGACCCCTTGATGCAACAGGCTCCGCAGTAGATGAGCACTTCTTTGCAATCATGGACGCCCCATTTTTATTTGGCAGCCCTTGGCCTGAAAATATGAATGACTCAGCAATCATAGTGCTAGAGAAAAAAGCCAATGACCATTTATTCGCAGGTCAAAACTCTGTCGGCAAATTTGTCGTGATCAATAATCAACAGCTAGAAGTCGTCGGTGTTGTAGATTTATCGCATCACACTTTTCGTTTTCAAAATAATAGCTTTAGTAATAGAGAAAATGATCTTGCCTTCATTCCCTTGAATTATGCAATGTCAAATAACTTACCTCGAGTTGGTTACATGCCATGCATGACTAAAGAAGAGCCGCTACGCACTCAGTTCCG
The DNA here is from genome assembly GCF_001625685.1 of Pseudoalteromonas luteoviolacea CPMOR-1. Lineage (GTDB taxonomy): Bacteria > Pseudomonadota > Gammaproteobacteria > Enterobacterales > Alteromonadaceae > Pseudoalteromonas > Pseudoalteromonas luteoviolacea_K. The sequence goes on from NZ_AUYC01000042.1 coordinate 37,919, forward strand.
TCAGTCAAACATGACAGGGTTAAAAAGTGCGGAATGTGGTTTCCTGCATGCTTGGGCACAAGTCAGCACTGATAATGCACAACAACAATTGGACCAATTAACACTATGGCTTAGGAATTATACGCAACAGCAAATGAGTCAGGGGCGCTTCCCACACAGTGAACCTTACTATGTCCAATCCTTAAAGCTATTGCATGACACTATTTATAGCTTTATGGACTGGGAACGTGTTTATCTCAATTTTGCTTATCTGCTTTTTGCCATCACCTTGGTCAACACTGTTGGGATTTTACTCGCTAAAAACCAACATCGTGCAAAGTTAGTGTCTTTATACCGAGCGCTCGGTGCAAATAAAATGTACATCATCAAGTTGCAAGTCATTGAACTATTAATCGGCGCAACTATTGCCATTACTTTAGGCTTAGTAGGCGCACAGTTAGGCTTATATGTCATGTACCTTTTAGCTATGTATTCAATGGATTATGTCGGTGTTGCAGAGCAAGTACAAAGACTTTACAACATGGATATTTGGTTTGCTCTCAAAGCAGCTCTTAGCATTTATGCCACCATTTTGATTGCCGGCTTGTTCCCTATCATCACTGCCAGCCGCATTGCGCCTGCATCTCAATTAAGAGGGTAAATTTATGGCGATTAAACATATTTTAAAACTCATTTTAAAACATAAAAGTATCTCTTTGCTGATCACCTTACAAATTGCCATAGCAGTAACCATTATCGGTAATACCAGTTTTATTAGTTACCGTACCTTGCAAAATTGGCTGATCCCCTCACATATTGCAGAGCAGCAGATAGTCAATGTCTATACCCGTGTTTTCGATAAAAATCTTGATCAAGGCGCACTCATTGAGCGCGATTTACAAACCCTACAGTCCATCGCTGGTGTTGAGAGCGTCAGCTATGCCGCTAACGAATTGGTGCTAGCCACAGTGAACGGGCGTAACTTTGCCAACGCGACACTCGATGAAGATAAGCAAGGTGAAAACGTTGCGCTTTTTGCACAAACACCCGGAGGCCTTGAAACGCTTGGTATTCAGGTGACTCAAGGTCGTAATTTTTACGATACAGAGTATATATTCGGTCACGCGAGTGAAGGTCAAAGAGCAAGTGTTGTGATGATAAGTAATGCACTTGCTAAGGCTTTATTTCCTGAGCAAAGTGCGCTTGGCCAAACCGTCTATCTTCATAACGACCGTCTTCCTTATCAAGTTATTGCGACTTACCAAGACATGATGTTAGGTGAAGTAGCGGCTTACACAAACAGCTGGTATCACTCGGCGATTATTCCAGAGGCTCACTTTGGTACCAACAGCCAAGTAAATTATTTAATCAAGGTGTTGGAAAATACCGACGATACAATCTTTGAGACCATTGAGAACAAACTATTTGAAGAAGAAGGCCGCTTAGTTCAACAAGTAGAATTTGCAGCGCGTGCCAAAAAACGCCTTTGGGATGGCCGCAGCACCTTCGCATTTATTATGATGGGGATCAGTACCATCGCTATCCTCGTGACAGGTGTTGGGATCATTGCCCTCGTTTCGTTTTCTATTTCTGTGCGAAAAAAAGAAATTGGGGTACTCCGAGCACTTGGTGCGAGCCAAGCAAGGGTAATGAAAACGCTGCTCGTGGAAAATTCCATTTTGGCTTTGGTGGGTATCAGTCTAGGCTTATTTTCGGCAATGTGGCTCAACCAGTACTTTGTAACCAACTTACGTATTCAAGGCCTGATAGTGCCTTGGCTTGCTGCCGTAGTTGCGCTATGTGTTTGGCTATTGAGTGCATTAGCAGTCTATATCCCTGCGCGAAAAGCCGCTAGAATAGCTCCCGCACAGGTTACAAAAACCAGTTAGATAACAAGCCGGTACAACTGTACCGGCCCACATAACGATAAGAATATGCAAAATAAAATACTTGTGATCGATGATAATCAGGATGTCATCAAAGCGCTTAAACTGTTATTTTTACTCAATGACATAGATTGTGATGGTGCAACTCACCCCGAACAAGGGATAGAGATGCTCAACCAACAAGCTTATGATTTAGTCATCCAAGATATGAATTTTACCCAAGACACCACCTCTGGCGCAGAGGGTAAAGCGCTTTATCAAGCGATCCGTGCCTTAAACCCTGACTTACCAATTATTCTACTCACTGCATGGGCTAACCTAGAAACGGCTGTCGCACTTATCAAAGATGGCGCTGCTGACTATTTAGAAAAACCATGGCGAGAAGAGAAGCTCTTGGCATCAGTCAATCAATTACTTGAAATATACCGTCTTGAAAAAGCACAGTTCCAACAGCAAAAGTACACTAGAAATCGCTCTGATAAGCTAGCTGAACACTATGATCTAGCGGGCCTAACCTTTGCAGATCCGGCCATGCTCAACTTATTGGAAATCGCGACCCAAGTTGCGCACTCAGACGCACCAGTACTCATAACAGGCCCCAATGGCGCTGGCAAAGAAAAAATAGCCGAAGTGATTGTTGCCAACAGTGCCTATAAAAACAATGCATTTATCAAAGTCAATGCGGGTGCATTGCCAGCCGATTTAATCGAAGCGGAATTATTTGGTGTCGTGGGCGGCGCATATACAGGTGCTAGTAAAAACCGGATCGGAAGATTTGAGGCGGCTGATGGCGGCACCCTATTTTTAGACGAAATTGGTAATTTGCCACTGTCTGGGCAACAAAAGCTACTGCGCGTGTTACAAACTGGCGAATTTGAGCCCGTAGGTAGTAGCCAGACAAAAAAAGTCAGTGTCCGTGTACTGAGTGCCACCAATGCCGATTTAAACACCGCGATTACACAAGGTACATTCCGAGAAGATCTCTACTACCGATTAAATATGATCGAGTTAAAGTTGCCCGCATTGATGGAACGACCAGAAGACATTATTCCACTCGCAAATCATTTTATAGAAGGTAACAAGCAACTTAGCGTCGGCGCTATCAATGCGCTCAAACGTCATACTTGGCCAGGTAACGTCAGAGAACTTCAAAACGTCATCGGCCGTGCTCAACTACTCGCTAAAAGTGACCTCATTGAGGCCTATGATCTAGGTATCAAGACCAGCCCAATCAACTCAGCAGCGCATACTGAATTATCGGCACAAGATATTCAAAATGCGTTAACCTCTCACAATGGTAACGTCACCCACGCAGCCAAAAGTTTAGGCCTTAGTCGCCAAGCGATGTACCGACGCATGGATAAATTTGGAATAGCGCGCTCATGAATACCAGTAAAGGATCACTGGCAGGAAAAATGGCCGCCTTTTGTACATTATTTATCGTACTTGCCACATCTATTCAATCTGCATTTATTTTTATGGGCGTTCCCATTATTGTTGGACTACTGCTTTCTTTACTGGTCATATTGCCGTTGACATTTTTTTGTTGTGAGTTGATTTTTCAACAACACAGACGCGTCATCGATACACTCACAAATGGCCTTAAAAGCCTCTATGACAATGACTTCTCTATCCGTATAGCTGAACAAAGACACTCTGAGTTAGGTACAGCTGTGCATATGTACAATAAGCTCACCCAACGGTTAAAAAAACAAAGGCAAACACTCAACCAACGAGAGATACTGCTCGATAGTATTGTACAAGCTTCACCCATGGGTATTTTATTGGTCGATCCCTACAAACACATCGTTTACTTTAATAACGAGTCTACTCAACTATTACATTCATCAAAGCTTGACGGTATGACCTTACACCAATGCTGCGAAAACCTTCCTCCACAACTGCAGAAGTCAGTTATGCAAGCACAGTCAGGCCTGATGAGCTTCGAACACAATGACATCAAACAAAGCTACTATCTTAGCTTCAAAAATGTCATGTTTAACCATCAACCACATCAATTGATGATTATGAAAAATGTCTCTCAAGAGCTTGGTCAAGAAGAGCTGCATATGTGGAAGAATGCCATCAGGTTAATTAGTCACGAACTTAATAACTCGTTAGCGCCGATAAGTTCCCTCACAGCTTCCGCAAGAAATATGTTGGAGAAAAATAAACACCTAGAATTACTACCTGATATTTTACAAACTGTAAATCAACGAGCACAAAATTTAAGTGAATTCATTGCACAGTACGCACGCTTTGCTCGCCTGCCTAAACCTCACTTTGGCTATCACTCAATCAAACAGCTTTTTGACCAAGTGCGCGCTCTATATCCATTTGAGTTACTAGATTCATTGCCCATCGAACAAGGCTATTTTGATAACACACAAATTGAGCAAGTATTGATTAATATATTAAAAAATGCCCATCAATCAGGTAGCCCTGTCGAGCATATTGCCATAAAAGTTATCAAAGACTATCACCGCCTACGCATCGCTGTTGTAGACCGAGGATGCGGTATTAGTAGCGGAAACCTCCATCAAGCACTCCTACCATTTTACTCAACAAAGCCAGAAGGTAGCGGTATTGGACTAAGCTTGTGTAATGATATTGTGCATGCTCATCAAGGCCAACTTAAACTCAAAAACCGAGCACAAGGCGGCTTGATGGTTGAATTTGACATCCCTTTACGAGACACTCAATAGTAACGATGGACTCAGTTCCTGAATATAATACAGGGCCTGTATCAAGGATTTTTTCATGTTATTACGCGCTAGGTTCTGGGTTGCTCTAAGTGTATTTGCGCTGAGCGCTTGCCAAACAACTAACAACCAAACTCAATCCACAACCCAAATACCATGCTGGCTACAAAACCCTGTAACACAAGACCAGCTTGGTTTTATTGGTACAGCAGCGCCTCAGAGCGCGACCAAAGATGGTTCTATTATCGCCAGTAGGCAACGAGCAGCTTTACAGCTCACCCAATACTATGATCTTCCAAACATAAATAAAGCTATCGCACAATTATCGGCAGAAAAAAACCAATTAACCTTAGCAAACGGTCAGAGATTATACTTCTCTGAGCCCTACGTCACTTCGAATACACTTTATACATACGCAAGTATTCAGCCTATAAATGACTCACTGGCTTGCCAAGAAGTCAGTTGTAATTTTAGTGTGTGTGAACCGACATGGCTGTGCAACGGGGGGAGTAACCATGTCATAGGGGCGAGCTATTATACGGCCCTACCCCATAAACAGTTGGCCATGACAAACGTGAACGCGAATGCTTTAGCAGGTTATTTAGACCAAGCTCACGTTAACATGCAAGAGTATTACTTTGAGTCTTATTCTGAGCAACACCATAAAACTCATTTCTCGAGACATGGTGAAGTACGCGGTAGTACACACCAGAAACCTTTGCTCTTGTCTCAAAGCTGCAATTACGGATCAACTTTACTTGCAAATTACAAAACGAATAAATTAAATATAAAGCCATACACGAAACAAAGCTGGCGTAAAATAAAGCAATATGAAGGCCGTAGCATCGTGATGGGCAATTTTGGTGAAGATGGCAAGATAGCGCCTGATAACCTCATTAGCAGTGCAATTAAATACGCCATTCGTGATGCGCTGGTTGAACTCGCGAAAAACAAAGGACTCACTGTATCAGCAAGTACTACATTACTTAATAAAAACGGTCGATACTTTTTAAACACTGCTCGTTTTGATATTCAACAAACAGTCAGTGGCCAACTGCTGGATATACAAATCAACTACAAAGCAGGTTTTCCAGTAGTCTATGTTTGGCTCCTCGAAAGCAAAACCTAACATATCTATGGCCAGCGAATTAAGATACATCATTAGGGTGCTATTCACACCCTAATAACCCAAAGCTTAGCCCCCACCACACATCAAACTCAGGCCTTTACAATTATACGTAGAATTCTCACCTTCTAAGCCCGAAAAGTCTAGGATACTGAATCCTGCATCATCCGGAGTTGATTGGTTTTGATTGCTCGAATCGCACTCTCCTTGCACTTGCCACATTTTAGGCGACTGCGATGGGTTAGCACCTTTATTCCAATAATACGCTCTGTATATTTTGCCCTGATAAGTCACTTGTTCTCCCCCATCGTAAGGCTTATTGTGATACCAGTTTTGTGGGCAAGCTGGCGTATAACCTGATTGCAAATATGTCAGTGCCTGCGCAAAGTTTGGTAGGCCATGGCCATATACATTATCTTTTCCTGGGTCTCCTAAATCATGGCTCGTCGCTTGAAGCGCGCCTATGATTTGTGCCCTATCCCAATTCGGGTTTTGTGACCAAAGTCGAGCAATCCCACCAGAAATAATCGCCGTTGCTTGGGAAGTACCCGCACCGACAACGTAGTCACTGTGGTAACTGTTGATAGCGATGGACATGTTCGCACTGTCTGTGACATTAGGCCATTGATGTACCAATAGCGTTGGAAACTCTGTGTAATAGTCTATGCCCTTTAAACGGCCTTCTGAGCGTTGTGGGTAATTAATGAGTAGTACTTTACCACCGGCCGCTACACAGCTAGATTGCGCATTACTGAGATCCTGACGTGTTTCATACGGTAACGTACGCTGTGTTAACTGCTGTTGCACATCACTACTAGATAACGTAAATACACAATGTTCTGGCAAGGTGGCTTGCATCGATTCACTGCGCACACCCACATCAATTTGCGTGTACTTTAGTGCATCAGAAACTGACCCGCTGTGCTGTATAACCACCTCCTGAACCGCGTAATGGCTGCGGTTGGCAGTAGATACAATTTTGCTACCTGGTGCGACAAAGTCAATATGCTGATTGGTTGGCGAAAAAGATGCAATGGTCCCATCGGTTTCCAACGCACCAATCGATAACACATTATGATATGAAGCTGGATAATGTAGTGCATCATCATAGATACCTTGTTGCTTTTTTTCTGTCGTGCCATGATTACCAGCTGCGGCAACGAATATAAGGCCTCTATCATAAGCCAGCCTATCAATGACTGCTATCGTCATAGGTGAATACTGCTCACCACTCAAGGACATATTAATTACTTTCGCGCCTGAATTTGCACACACTTCGATGGCTTCAATTAAGTTGCCGCCCCAAATTGCAGAGTTTTTTCCATTTGCAGTTTTTATCAATTTGTGGACTTGCAAGCTAGCAACGCCTTCACTAAGCGCGCCTTTAACACCGATCCCATTGCTTTGTGCAGCAATAATTCCCGCCATGTGCGTACCATGACTTAACGCATCTTGATCCCAAAAGCCAGCATATACACTGTGATAACCATGAATATTGACAGGTAAGTCCGGATGGTTACTATCAACACCCGAGTCAATAACACACACTGAAATATCATTGGTCGCGGAGGGTAACTGACTGATAGAGGTTGCACGTAACCAATAGGGCTCTAGCTCACTATTTGCCAGTACATCTAAACTATTTGTCGTTGCTTTGAAGTAATTCAGTGAATTGCTACTCAGAGATAAACCATAATCTGCTTCGAACGTGACTCCATCAATTTGATTTAACTCATCCAGCTGCTGTACAGATAATATCCCCTGCGCTATAACCTTATCGCCACTTTGTCCAATCACTTTTAAAGAGCTAAGTATATGTTGAGATAGCTGCCCATTTTTAAATTGTACTAAATATGCACTGTCAGCGTTCTGTGCTTGCACCATTGCGCCAAACCCCAAACTACCTAACATACTTGCAAAAACCGCACTTCTTTTAAAAAAACCCATACCAACTCCTAGCAAAGCGATGATTATCTTTTTATTTTCTATCCTTAAACCCTTGTTTTCACTGAATTTAACTATTAAACTCTCGCGATGCGAATACTTCCTTCAATGCAATACAATCACCAACACGTGTTCATATCTACTTACTTACAGTCAAGCTAAACAGTTACCCTTTATAAAGTGAAATGCCCTTCACTATCCCTTTAAGATAATTGTTAAATTCGAGATATACCTACTCTAGATTTTTCACAAAAATGGATAAGTTACGTACGAAATTCAATCAACTACATCCTGATGAAGTAACATTTCTTATACAATCTGAGGACTAAATCATGAATAGAAAACAGGTTCCTGACTGTTTAAAACGCTATTTTGGTCAAAAAATAACAAAACAGTCAACAAAACACTAAAAAAATGTAGATTTATTAAAAAATTCATAGTAGGGAAATTAGGTTCATAGATAGGATATTAATTTTTTCGAAAATATCGAGAAATGCCAACCAAAAAGTTTCGTAAATATGAATAATATTCATTAGACTCGTCCCTTTATAGGGTGTAAACGTTTTTTTATCGCATTTGTTATTTTTTACTCGGATTTAACGTTTAAATAGAGTACAAAATATAAGTTTTATGTACTTACATAGAGCAATGGGTTAAAAACAACAACTAAAAATATTGATGATCGTGAGACAAACGATTTACTAAAAAGAGCTAAATAATAATGCACATTCTTCTATCTGATAAGCGCTATACATACAGCCCCAAATTCAGATTTATAAAACCGAAAGATCGCCAAAAAGTAAAAGTGAAGTTTGCCAATGACTTGATACTTGCCCTAGGCTACAAGTTTAAAGAGCAGAGCAACTATTTTGCTATGGCAGCTGAAGCTGCATTTATGTCTCTAAACCCATTAGATAGACAAAATAATCAATTTTTTATTGAGCTAGATCTGCAAACCAGTAACCAAGAAACGGTTAACTTACAAGAAGACAGTACAAGCGTTGGACTAGGTTATGCACTGAGCTGTGCATTGGCATACCGATCACACATTAAAAAGCCTGTAAGCCATGCTTATACTTGTTTTGCCACTGGAGAGGTATCACCAAGTGGTAACGTGCATAGCATTGGTCATATCAATAATAAAATTCAAGGCGCAATCTATGCGATGACACATCGACATACAGGCCCTTTCTTTGTCTTTTACCCACTCGCCAATCACGATGAAATCGACGATGCACTATGCAAAGAAGTAGAGCTTTTAGGAGGAACGTTATCACCTGTTGAGCATATTACTGAGGCATTGCAGCAACTACTTGGAGATGAATATGATGGCGCGCAGCAATCTGGCTCACTGACCTTCAAAGGCCTTCGTAGCTTTGAGCCTCATGACGCATACTACTTTTTTGGTCGAGACAAGCTAACCTCCGAACTACTTGCACTATTTAATGACAATCCCTCTCTAATTAAAGTACATGGTGTTTCAGGCAGTGGTAAATCAAGCTTAATTAAAGCAGGCCTGCTGCCCGCACTAGCTCAGCAAGAAAGCAATATTTGTTGGCAAGTAGGACTTCCCAAAGACTTTAAAAACAGCAAGTCATTACTAACACACTTTATCAGCTCAAAAGATGCTGGGTTTGAATCTGTTCTCAAGACGATGTCTGTGAGCCTTGAGCAATTTATAGAGGAGCTCACACAGTTAAATACCACTTATTTAGATGAACTTGCATTGCATCTCACTGCACATAAAAAGACCTACCTTTGGTACATTGACCAATTTGAAGAAATTTATGAAATTGAGCCCAATAATCGCTTGTTGCAAAGTCTAGCGGTATTATCAGAGCATACCCCTATATCTATCATAACCAGCATCAGAAGTGAGTACTTACACAATACAGATATGGTAGGTAGAGACTTTTACGTACCGCATAGTTTAACGGCTGAAGACTGGCTCAAGATCATCAACAATCAAGCGACTGCATTAGGCATCACACTCGAGGATGGTTTAGCGCAAACGATACAAACAGAAGCATTAAAGCTGTCTCATGCACTCCCTGCTGTCGAGTATTTATTGGCCCAAATGCATGCTTTGGCAATCGATAGTAACCAACCAAAAGTGCTCACATTCTCTCAATATAACCAGCTCAATAAGCTAACTGGTGTCATTTACCGACAAGCTGAGTATATCTTGGGCCAATTTGAACCATTAACAGAGCAGTTTTTTGAGCTATTTATCGGCGTAAATATCAATGGTACCTGCTACTCAAAACATGTGGATTTTTTAGCCTTAGAGCAAGAAAATCCGCATTTACTCGAGTTGGTCAATGCACTTATTGAAAAACAGCTGGTGATAAGGCATCAAGTACACAAGCTTCCTCCCTATGTAAAATTAACACACGATTGCCTTATCACCATTGCAGAAGAGCGTTCTCTTGACCAACAGATCTGGCCGCGATTTTACATTTGGCTAAGTGCAAGAAAAGAATATCTGCAATGGTTTCATGGGGTAGAAGCAAAGTACAAACAGTGGAAGAACTTTTCTTCTACACCCGAAGAGCAACATAATTTCACATTGGGTAAGCATGAACTGCAAGATGGTACCAAGTATCTCATACAGCCTGGAACCATCAGCCTACAATCAATAAAAAACTATATTCTTGCATCTCAAACCTTTTATCAGTCAGGGCTTGAGCAGAAAAATAAAGCACAAAAAAGACGGCTTTTTACTACCAGTGTACTCTTTGTATGCGCACTGGGTGCAGCTTCTTTCGCTTATTACCAGAAGCAACTGGTTGAATCCGAGCAAGCTAAAACGGCACAAGCCCTCTCACATCTAAAAGACAATGTGCTCCTGAATATTGATTCAATTGAGCCAATACTTGCTCAATACCTACCGACGTTTCAACGTAAATATTTAAATGGCCACATTTCAAAACTTGTAGATAGCGTCGATGACATCGCATTAGACGATATTGATAAACTCAAATTGTTACTCATCAAAGTGAGAATACTGCGACAAGATGACTCTACACATATCGATGAACTAAAATCAGTACTAGCAACCTTAGAAGATCAAATAAAAAACATTGATAGTGATAACCCGAAAGAGTTAAAAATCGCCATCTCATTTAACTATGAATTTGGTGTGTTACTCATTAAACAAGGTAGAAATGAGGATGCTAAGCACTATTTAGAACGTGCATTACAGCAGATAGATGACTTACCTGTAGATGCCACTTCCATACTCACAAAAGCAAAAATCGTCTCACAAATTGCGTTTATGGCTTTGTCGTCCAGCGATATCCACTTCGCTGCTGAAAGATACAATGAAACATTACAATTGCTGGACTCTCACGTACCAACAGAAAATCTCGAGCAAGCATTTAATGTACTTCGAGTAAACACATTCAGAAACCTTGCAAAAACGGTACCTTCTGAGCAACAAGCAAGTGATTTATTATTGAGAGCAAAAAGCGTACTTGAAAAACAACTAGCAACGGATCCGAACCATCTTGTCTCCCAATATAACTTGCTGAGGATATACATTAACTTAGCCGAAAATAGCAGTAATAAAGTTGAAGCAGACCAGTACTACGATCATGCCAATGAACTGGTCAAACTGTATTCGATTAAAGATCCTGACAACGTACATGTGCAAGTCGCACAGCTACTTTTGGCGAGCCGCATAGGTAATAGTAAATTAAAGCAAGGTTATCTAGTCGAAGCACAAGCACACTTCTTAGAGGGTCTAGACATCACAAGAAAACTGCGCATTTTAAATGACGGAAACATTGACTGGCAAGGGCACAGTATCGAGCTATATATGACCTATGGCGATTACTTTAAACAAACCAATCAAACAGAGCAAAGTGCACAATACTACGAAAAAGCACTCAAAGCGGCTGAGAGACTTCACAAACAAGATAGCAATAATGTCGATTTTATTAGCCTGTTGCAGGGCGCACACTCGAAAATTGCTATCCACCTATACAATCAAGGTGATAAAAAGTCTGCACAAACGCATCTGAAAAAGGCTGAAGCATTTGCTCGGCATCTCACGCAAGTGCACCCCGATAACCAAGGCTACCAAGTCAGTTATCGGAAAAAACTATTCAACCTTGGATACATCGCTTCTGAAATCGGTGAAATAGACAATGCATGTAATTATTTTGAGATGGGTGAAGCCCTATCAAACACGTTCTTACAATCACATACGAGTATTCAATGGCAAAAAGCAAAAAATAAATTTGAACATTATATAGAATTATTGAAGTGTAACTAAAGTGGCAACAATTCTTGGTAACATCAATTAGGAAATACAAATATAATATGCTGAAACTTATCGAAAAGTTGTTATGTCGCAATCAGCAGTCAGGCTATTCCTAATAGAGTAATAGAAATGAGTGATGAAAGGGATACGACAACAATCAAAAGGGGGTATGGATGTGGTTTGATAACAAACAAGCCGTACAAGAAGCGTATAAATTTATTAAATTTTTACTTCGCAAAAAGTCGATTACTGATCACAGAATTGACACCGAAGCACTTGTTCAAGAGACATTGTTAAAAGTGATAAAAGCGACTAAGCAAGAAACTAGCGATAACCTAGAGGGTGAGAAAGACACTCAAAAGCTTAATGCGCAAAACGATTTTAATCATGTTTTAAAAGCTTATACATATAAAGCATTTGAAAGCGTCTATTTAGACATGGGTAGTAACGTGACGTACAGAAGAAAATCAGCTTCAGAGCAAGCCAAAGCGCCTGATCAAGGGCGCTCTGTACAAATTGTGCACCTGTATGAGAATAATAGTGCGTCAGAAGGTGCACCTAGCAACATATATGAATTGATGCCAAGTGATCAGCCATCGCCCGATCAGGTTATTAAGATGGACAAAAATGCGCGCCTATTCATAAACTTATTGCTTGAAACAATTGCACAAGAAGAAGACAAACAAAAGCAAGCGCTGTTTTACGACTTTTTTTCACTCTCTTTTCGACAAAATACTCTCACTCAAAAGCAATTGGGTGAACGGCATGGTTTTAAGGGTAATGCCGCAATAACCTATATATCAAGGTTTGTAAATAAATTATCAAAACGCGTCGAAGAATCTGGATTAAACCTCGAAATAGGAAATAACCCACAAACAGACTTCGACATATACTTTCTCACTCACAGCAATAAAATAAATGAGACGATATCAGTATGAATAAGGTTAAGATCACAGACAAGGTACTAGAGTCGCTTGAAGATCACCTCATTGCCAAATCAATTACGGAGTTTGAGCACGAGGAAGATCATGCACTTACTCCTCAGGAAATCGTGATTATTGAGCGGATCTACAACCAGCATAAATCTGCGGAGCAGGTTTGTGAAGTACTCGATTTTGAAGTGCCACTATTAGCGGCGAGTCCGGATTTAACATCCTCAGACAAACCTTGGTGGGATTTCGATACAATTATCAATGATACATTTCAACTTGCCGTATTTAGTTCTTATGGTCAAGAACTGAGCGAAGAAGTTGACTTCGAGCTTAACCCGTTAAAAGGTAAAGAACGTGAGTTCAATGATTACTTTGATACATTCAGGGGGACCAAGCAAGGGATCCGGATCTATTGGGCAAAAAATCGAAGACAAGTTGTTATGGAAGGTGAGCTCGTACACTCGTATGAAGGTGACTGTGTAAGTGGGCACGGCAAGATTATCTCTAGCGAGTATTTTGGCTCTGGCCATTTTAAGTTAATGCTAGAATTCTTTTCGTTGCCTAACTAAAAGGGACTGTTCGGCAACGAAGTGCAAATACTGACTCAAATTATTTATGTAATTCTACTGGCTGTGAATTAACGGATCAGCGGGTCTCACCCGTTGATTATTCACATAACCCACTCAAGTGTTCCCTATCGCTATTTAGCGCTCATTTACGCTGATCGACACCCAACTCGCACAAAACATATTAATACTTTTATAATCAAAAACATAAAATAATGTGAAATAGAATAAATGTACGTGGATGGTAAGCTTTTAAATGGTGCCCGGGGCCGGACTTGAACCGGCACGCTGTTACCAGCGAGGGATTTTAAATCCCTTGTGTCTACCAATTCCACCACCCGGGCATCGGGTT
>NZ_AUYC01000043.1:0-5942 GCF_001625685.1 Pseudoalteromonas luteoviolacea CPMOR-1
AGATGGGTGTCATGTTTATTTAATGTTTATTTAATGTTTATTTAATGTTTATTTAATCACTATATTCTAGCGCTCTTCAAGTTACACTCTGAACTCATAATCACCGGCTTCTGTATATCAAGTTCAACATTGACTTTTTCCCAATTCTTACTTTTTGCTACCTGGTGAACATTTAAGGGCCCATCTACAGTGTGGTCTAAAGTGTTTATAAAATAATATTCACACTCTCCTTTTCCGGCCACTTTCAGAACGTCGTCTATAACCCGGGATATAAGAGGTTTCCTTGAAGCATATATGACATTATCCACTAATAAAAATTGAGATAAAGAAGCTGAAATTATAACGCCTTTGCTTCTCTCCTCCCCTTCGTAGATAATAAAGTTTTGTTCTCCGCCCGCAAATGCAAAATAATATTCTGCTGCAATTTCAACGGTACCATCTTTTACGCCCGGGCCACAGCCTGACAAAAAAAACGCTATTAAAATGATAATTGTATATCTCATTCTTTCCCTATTTAGTTACTATATACTTTGGTGAGCCTGAATAATGAATTGTAAAATCTAACCCAGATCTTGTCCCCGCAATTGAAGCCAAATAAAACCCACCATAAGTTAAAGTGTTTCGAACTGCGTATTGTGTCCAAGTAGGATACTGCGCTCTCAAATTGAGCGTAAAAATCGTAAGTCCCACTTGATATTCGTATAGAGCCATCATGAGAGTGCTGTAGACCCATGTACAAGCCAATCCTTTCCATCAACTACTTTTCCGAATGCAACACCTGCCTCATTAAAGCTTCCTGTTACTGTAAGTTTCGTAGCATCGACAGTTAACTCAAAGTTTGGATCTGTATTAGCTCTCCAAATCTCATTTGCTTCCCAAAGCTTTAAGTGCCCATCTTCTAGATACTCCTTAGCTAAAGCCTCGGCTGGGTTTCGTTTTTCTCTTAAACTCTCACCCGCCTGATTCAACACATACTGCATTGCCCCAGTACGAGCGCCATTAGCAAACTTTCCGCCTGTTATCTCCGATACTGTACCACCAATTACGGCTGAAATAACCGTGCCTGTCGCTATTTGATGGAACTCGAGTCCACTTCCTCCGGGTAAATAAGCACCTCCTAAACCTTTGGTGACTCCTGCACTTATAAAGCCAAAGCACTAAATACATGACACCCATCTTAATTTATACCACAACTACACCTCGACATGTTTCAAAGCAGAAACAAACCACTAAAAATAGCTCAATTCGCTTTGAACCTTTGATAAATTGATTAACTTGATAACTTAGCTGGGATTTCAGACATGACTAACCACGTAACTTTTAAAAGTCACATTAAAATTGGGGTGTTATTGTATATTAAAGACTAAGCGAGTAACTCACTACACTGCGCCAAATTACCTCGTCGTTTTAACTTTAGGTGTTCACAGTACTTTTGTTTTGCATCCGGCCTGCCCACTGACCCTTTAAACACGCTCGTAAACTGGGTAGTAAGCTTTAACCAATTCTCTGGTTGGATATTCAGCCTTGCTAAGATTGGTTGAGAATCTGTAATAAATCCGCCTTTGTCTTCACGAATACATCGACCTGTTAAATCAACCAGCTCAACATAATACTTGAATTCAAATGGTAAGCCTTTTGCCATGTGTTTTCTTGGGTTACCTGCAAAACGCAGTAAAGACTTGGGTTGTTTACCCACTTTTGCTGTTTCAATACGTTTTTTAATGCTGGTATGGTCTGACTCTTCTGGGGTCTTAGCCATTTTGGCTCTAACAGGATTCAAATCCACATACGCTAAACACGCTGCCAGCGCTGCTTCATCTAACAAGGCTTGTGATTTAAATCGCCCTTCCCAAAAACGGCCTGTGCACCCATCTTCTTTATTGGCTTTACGTGCTATATCTTCGTTGAGCGTTCGCATAAACCAGCTAATATCCGCTAGACGCTTTCTATATTCGTCTATCAACTCTGACAGTAAACAACGCTCTGAAGTGTTTAGCGACTCGCCACTGACAAACTTATGGGTCAGCCAAGTCCCTTTAAATTGTTTATGCCAACGAATAAGAGTGGCTTTATCGTTTAGTCGTTTTGCCTTTTTATCATCTACATACAAAACAATATGCGTATGGTTACTCATCACCGCATAAGCACATACATCGATACAGAACACCTTGGCTAGTTGCAACAACTTCTCTTCAACCCACCCTCTTCGGTGTTCATATGACTTACCCGTTGCTTTATCTTCTCCGCATAAAAACGCACGTCTTACGCATCGTGATATACAGTGATAGTACTTGGTATCCACCAAACTAACCTGTCTCTTCCTTGCTAATGCCATAAAAAAAGCCATCCATACTTTACCATTCAATGAAGCATAGACGGCTTCTTACACTATTCCCAAATTAAGATGGGTGTCATGTTTATTCATTTGTTTATTCATTTTTATGTTTATTCATTTTTCTGGTTGGATATTTAGCCTTGCTAAAATTGGTTGTGTATCTGTGATAAATCCGCGCTTATCTTCGCGCATGCACCGACCTATTAAATCAACAAGTTCTGCATAACAAAGATTCAACATAATACCCAACTTTATTTATTGCTAAAAGTAGATGAAAAAAGGCCTAGCCTGCCTACATAAAACTCGACAAAGGCACGGTATAAAAACCGATTGGGTGTTTCAATTTAGGGTGTGTAGGCTCGTAGATCATTAGAGGCACTGAGTAAAGTTAAGCTCGGATATATGTTAGAGCAACGCTTTATTGCATGTGGTTAATTATCAAAATGCGGCTAGTAGGGAATAAAATAATGATAACGAGGCAGTAAAAACTGCCCCGATAGGTTTGCTTAACTTTACATAAATGGGGTGTCCATATGTGTCATGTTTATATTCCCTTCAGGTTAGCCCTTATTCTGGGTCTTTAACGTAGATATAACCTTCTGCATTGAAACCAGTAATTGCGCCATTTTCATCCTCTTCAAATCTTGTAAATCCGCCCCAATATTGCTCTGTAAACTCCAATTGAGAATGCGCGACGTATTGCCATACGGGCAAAGAGCCGGCCCATGGCATAGTGTACTTACCGTGCAACTGCCCTTCATCAATAAACAGTTCGACACTTGTCGGCCAACGCGTATTTGTCGCCGTGTAATTACCAACTATCCTCTGTACATTTTGCTCAGGTAAACTAATTTCCGGCTTGGCAAAGGTAGGCGCTAACCCCTCACTTAACTGCAGCAATTGGTAAGACATAAACACCGCTTTGTTATTGCCCCGGTTGTTCAGCACCACAATCGTGGTATCCGTGTCCTGAACACGATAGTTACTAGAGCTAAAGCCAGGATGACCGCCGCCGCCAAAATAGTGGGAAGGGCTGCCATCGGCTAACGGAGCAACACCAATACCATAACCAAAATTCTCAATATGATTTGTGTGCATCAAGTCATAGGTTGCTTGGCTTATAAGCCGCCCATCTTTTAACGCAAGCTCCCAGCGGTACAAGTCTTTTGCTGTCATTTGCAAATCACCACCTCCAAAAGCCGTATTTTTAGCATAGGGTCTTCCCTCAACCAAACCATCAAAGATCTCATAACCTCGTGCCAAATAATGCTCGTACATCGTTGGGTCTAGCACATCAGCACTGGTCATATTGGCAGGTTTGAAAAGGTTTTCTCGTAAATAGTCTTCATATTGGGTGTTAGACACGAGCTCAACGATACGTGCCAAGAGCAAATAACTGGTATTGGAATACCTAAAGTCAGTACCCGGATCAAATAATGCTTGCGCACCTCTCACTAGATTGATGTGTTCATCCGCACTAAGTTCGGTATACCGATTTTCCCAATGTGCAGGTAAATGGGTAATTTCAGCAAGTCCAGATTGCATCGTGAGCATGTAATGAATCGTGATTTTATTCCCGTTTGGAAAACCAGGAATATATTGCTCAAGTGTGTCTGTCAGTTTGAGCTTTTCCTGCTCCATAAGCTGAAGAATCGCGACTGCTGTGAACTGCTTTGCAATTGACCCAACAGCAAAACGTGTACGGCGATCGTTTTTAACCCATTGAACTTCATTCGCAAAACCATATCCTTTGTGAAGGATGGTTTCACCACCTTGTTGAACAAACACCGTCCCCGTAAAGGAGCCTAAATCTACATATCCTTGGATCAGATCATTGGCTTGCTCGAATAACGGATGTCGTAGGCTTGGATCCCAGTCACCCGGCTCAGCATATGGGTCTTGTGCAAATGCACATTGGACAGTCAAAGTCTGGCCTATGACCAGTGCCATCGGTAGTATGATACTTTTGAATTGCATTATATTTCCTTATTAACAACCCCGCTTAAAAGTATGAATATGCTCCGTTTCATTTCTGCAGGGTAGATAAATATGGGCGTGCGTGTCTTCACGGTGCACGCTCGCGATTTACTCTTCCTAGAAATCAATAAAATACTGCTGCTGCCAGCAAACATACCCAAATATTGGACTGTCTCAGCAATTTCTATACATAGTCAGAATCAAAAATGATTCTATTGATGGCATGCAAAGTGTGGGCATTAAGCTCGACGCAGTTAGGCCATAATTTAAACCCATTACATATGCGCTACCATTTAATAGAATGCACTAGAGGATGTGAACAAATACGTCTTAAATTTTACATTCACATCAACTAGACAAACTTATACAGAACATTTTTTGTACAGTCCAATTGTTAGATTCACACACTGTTGGTTGTTTTAAAATCCAAGTATCAATCTAAAAAATCATTATTTTTAATAAATTACACTAATGCTTAATTTGGCCATCATTTAATTGAAAAAAGTCGTGTTCGTGTTCACACCCTCTGTTATTCTCTGACATACACTGCGAGTAATTGCTTACATCGAGTGAATGTTTATTTCTCAATAAACACCAATCTATATTAAGCGAAACTCATGGGCGATATGCAGGTTTAGGCAGCTTTATTAGGGCTGTTAAGGTTAGAGTTCTTAGACGAAAGTCTAATAATTATGGAAGGATTTTAAAGTGACACCAAAGGATTTTAAAGCACAGGATTTTAAAGTGACACCCACTCACTAACACTAATAACACTAAAGTGACACCCACTTATATAACAATTACGCCTCAATAAGATTCCAAACAGGAACGAACCTCTCAAAATTACTCAATTCATTTTGATCGTCTGATAAATTGCTAAATTTTTTAAATTTGTGATAATTTCAGACATGACTAACCACGGCAACTTTTAAAAGCTACGTTGATATTGGATTTTTATATGTATTACTGGCTAAGCAAGTAATTCGCTACACTGAGTGAGATTTCCTCGTCGTTTTAACTTTAAATGTTCGCAGTACTTTTGTTTTGCTTCTGGCCTGCCAACTGACCCTTTAAACACTTTGGTAAATTTGGTCGTAAGCTTTAACCAATTCTCTGGTTGGATATTAAGCCTTGCTAAAATGGGCTGAGAGTCTGTGATAAATCCGCGCTTATCTTCTCGAATACACCGACCTGTTAAATCAACAAGCTCTACATAGTATTTGAATTCAAATGGTAGCCCTTTTGGCATGTGTTTTCTTGGGTTACCTACAAAACGCAGTAAAGGTGTGGGTTGTTTACCCGCTTTTGCTGTTTCAATACGCTTTTTAATGCTGGTATGGTCTGACTCTTCAGGGGTTTCAGCCATTTTAGCTCTGACTGGATTCAAGTCCACATACGCTAAACATGCTGCTAAAGCGGCTTCATCTAACAAGGCTTGTGATTTAAAGCGCCCTTCCCAAAAACGGCCTGTGCAACCGTCTTCTTTATTGGCTTTACGCGCAATATCTTCGTTGAGCGTTCGCATAAACCAACTGATATCCGCTAAGCGTTTTCTGTATTCGTCTATCAACTCTGACAGCAAACATCGCTCTGAATTGCTCAGTGACTATCCGCTAACAAACTTATGAGT
>NZ_AUYC01000044.1:0-24657 GCF_001625685.1 Pseudoalteromonas luteoviolacea CPMOR-1
ACTGAGCTATCTGGGCAAATACTATTTATGTTTAAAATACAACTAAAGCATTTTAAAATCTAAACCGCTTTTATAAAGCGATTTAGTAAAATTTTTTATTTTACATCTTTCATAGATGGTGCCCAGAGGCGGAATCGAACCACCGACACGAGGATTTTCAATCCTCTGCTCTACCGACTGAGCTATCTGGGCAACTAATTAGCTTGGATTTATTTCCAATGCAGAACCAAGTTTATAAATGGTGCCGACTATCCGAGTCGAACGGATGACCTACTGATTACAAGTCAGTTGCTCTACCAACTGAGCTAAGTCGGCGCACCTAAAAATGGTGCCCAGAGGCGGAATCGAACCACCGACACGAGGATTTTCAATCCTCTGCTCTACCGACTGAGCTATCTGGGCGTGCGGCGTATTAAACGGGTTTTACCCTTTCAAGTCAACTATTTTTTTGCAATATAATTTGTTTGCGCACAATTCATGCAAAATTGACACAAATAGGCTACTAAAGGCTGATTTTTATACTTAAATCTCTCACTATGCTCTTCTACAAACAATAATAAAGAAGTAAAAACGTAGAGAAATCATCCATTATAGGTGTTAGGATGTGAAGTTATTATAAAGCTCGATTTGAAAGTTACTTGTTCGGACTATTTCAATGGAAAAATCTTCACAAGCACAGATCAAAGGTTTCGTGCCCCTGTTTGTATTTGTCACACTAATCATTACCAGTATTGCTTCACTGGGTGCCTATCTTTGGCCCAAACAAGAAGTGAATACTACTTATAGTCAACCAGACCTCGCTTTACAGGCTCAGGATTTAGCTGCACCGCTAAGCAATACCATGATGAAGCTTGGTTATAACTACGCCAAGCAAATGCTCACATCAGTCAAAGCAGGCAACCCAAATATTGATGCCTACTTATATGCAGATAGTGGAATGGGCAAGCCTAGTCTGGTATTTCAATCAAGTGATAATCCTGTTGCGCCAATCAAGCAGCGCACCAAATTAACACTCAACGGACAAGTCATCGTTCACCAACCACTGACTCTCGATGACATTCCAGTCGGCGAGTTGGTGCTCGTATACAGTGAACCAACTATCACAGTGGCGACAAGTAACCCTCTTAGCTATGCATTGGCAGCGATTGCTCTGCTGCTTACACTTGGCTTTGCAATATTTCTCAAAAAGCAAATTGTGGGTAAGCTGGCCAAAGAACTGAACTTATTAAACTCAGAGCTTGAGCACCTCATTAAGAAAAAGGACTATGATGTCCACGTCACAGAACAATTGAGTTTCGGCCTCTCCTCAACCGCCATCGGCATAAATTCCTTAATCAATCAGATCCGTGACATCATTAAAGGTAATAAAGCATCTCAGAACGAATTAAGGCAGTTGCAAACTAGCCTTGAAACTGAAGTTCAAGCGCGTACCTTGGCATTAGAAAAAGCAACACTTAATGCCGAGCGTGCATCTGAAGCTAAAACCACCTTCTTAGCAACCATGAGCCATGAAATTAGAACGCCGATGAATGGGGTTATCGGTACCATTGATTTACTTCGCCAAACTGAATTAGATGGCGCACAGCACAGATTAACGACCATTATTCGTGATTCTGCCTTTTCTTTACTTGGTATATTGGATGACATATTAGACTTCTCTAAAATAGAAGCCGGTAAATTACAAATAGACAGTAGTGCCTTTTCTGTGTCAGAAACCATAGAAGAAGTCGCGCGTGTACTTTCTTCTGTCGCCAAAAAGCGTAAACTGGACCTCCAGTTAGCCATTGCACCTGATATCCCTAGCAACTTGGTGGGTGACGCCGTGCGCGTACGCCAAGTACTCTACAATCTGTGTAGTAACGCCATTAAATTCACTACAACCGATGAAAGTCGACAAGGCTTTGTCAAAATCTCTGTTGAAGTGGCCCAGAATACTTCTGAACACTATACCTTGCGTTTTAAGGTCACTGACAATGGTAAAGGAATGACCCAAGCTCAGCTGAGGGAGATATTTAATCCATTTATTCAAGCTGAGGGATCAATCACACGAGAGTACGGCGGCACAGGTTTAGGCTTGTCAATTTGTAAGAGCCTTGTAGAGTTAATGCTAGGCTCAATTAATGTCAATTCAGATATCGGTATGGGCAGTGAGTTTATTGTCGAGCTACCGTTCAGTATCAGTGGTAAAGTTGAATATGCCAATAAAGGTGTATTAGCCGGGCGAAAAGTGGTGACGTTCACGCATAACCCAAATAGGCGCGCTATTTTGGCTCGTTACTTATCATTTATGGGTGCAAACTCGGCCATTGTTGTCGACGCAAGTGAAATTGACGAGCATCAATATGATCAAGATGTCGTTTGGGTGCTCGATGGTCTTGATGGCATGGATAAAGTAAATCAGCAACTCAGAGATCTACTTTACTCCATAGAGCACAACAACCAGCAAGTCATTGTGCTCAGTACGATGGATGAATCTGCACTCAATCACGGCCACATATTCTATTTAAATGCAGCGCCTTTATGTAAAACAAGCTTTATGACCGCAGTGCTGGTCGCTGTAGGCCTGCATAAACCCAAACAGCTCAAGCCATCTCGTACAATGAACAGCTACTTGAATATTGAAGATGCTAAAGCTGAAAATAAATTAGTGTTGCTGGTCGAAGACAACGTATTAAACCAGCAAGTACTGACCGATCAGCTTCATTTACTTGGTTATGGTGTTGAAGTAGCTGAAAACGGTGAAGAAGGCTTAAAAATGTGGCAACAAGGCCACTACGCTGTGGTGTTAACGGACCTACATATGCCTAAAATGTCTGGTTATGACATGGTTACCAAAATCAGAGATATCGCAGAACAATCACCTGACATCAATGCACAACCATATATTATTGCTATCACAGCCAATGCACTCAAAGGTGAACGAGACCGTTGCCTCGCTTCAGGTATGAATGATTACATTACCAAGCCTGTAGAATTAAATGTCCTGGAAGCGACATTAGAAAAATGGCAGAACGCCTCTGGACATAACGCCAAACCAGCGACGCAGCAACCTGAAACCAGTGCTAACACACAACAGGAGCATACGGAAAACAAGGCTATAGCAAAGACTGCTATTGAACCTGAGACAACGATAAACCGTGATGAAAATGTAAATGCCACAGATTCAAACGCAAGCGTTGAAGCCATGCCTGTTTCTTCAGAAAGTGCTGCTTTGCCTAGCTTTACAGCAATGGACAATGCGCCATCCCTTGAAGACGAAGCGCCTGACACTATGGTAATTGAATCAGAAGAAATGAGCATAGCACCCGTAAAAGAAGAGCCAGCTGATGAACTCCCTATCAACATGGATCAACTCAATAAATACGTCAACGACGATAGTGCTAAACGACTTCGCTTCTTTAGAATGTACCTAGAACAGAGTAGCGAATTGGCTCGTGACATTAATGGCGCGGTTATTTCATCGAGTCAAAGTGAAATTATTGAGGCATGTCACCAGCTTAAGTCCATCTCTCGTACCATTGGTGCAGAGCAAGTTGCTTTGATTGCTGAAAAGTTTGAATCAAGATGTAAAACGGAAGAAATGAGCAGTGATCAATTGATACAGTTACGAGATGAACTTGAAGAGTCATATATGAAAGCCACCGAGTTCATCCAAAAATACTTACAATCCGCCAATTAATATATGACTGAGTTAGTGCAAAGCCATTTCGGTGGCTTTGCTTCATAACCACATATTTAGCTTTGCATCATAGAGTGAATGATGTTAACAACCACCCCAAGCATAGCCAAAGGCAGTATATATTTACCGTACTTTTGCGCTTTATCTAGTCCCATTTTACCTTGATACTTTTCTAAAAGTGGAATAAGAATCAGCAACGCAGCGACTAAGCAAACTAATATCACAATAATATGCATGGTATTCCTTAACTTTGATCAGTTGATCACTTTATAACACGGACACAGTCAATTGGCCCGTTATTTATACAAGCGTGAGCACAGCCAACGACAAAAAAGTGAGCTGTACTTAGCTCACTATTGAAATGAAGGAAAAAATGTGGGGCAAAAGCCCCACTAAAGGTTGGAGAGTGTTGTTAATTCACTAAAGCAAGCAAGATGCCTGCTGCAACCGCGCTACCGAGCACCCCTGCGACATTGGGCCCCATAGCGTGCATTAACAGGAAATTATGCGGGTTAGACTCTAAGCCCACTTTATTCACGACACGAGCAGCCATAGGTACTGCTGATACTCCTGCTGCCCCCACGAGTGGGTTTATTGGGTTTGACGATAACCGGTTCATGATTTTTGCCATGTAAACACCTGATGCAGTCCCAATACTAAACGCCAATGCGCCCAGTACTAAAATACCCAATGTTTCCACTGTCAAAAACTGGTCGGCGGCTAATTTTGACCCAACTGCTAAGCCAAGGAAAATGGTTGTGATATTGATGAGTTCGTTTTGCGCCGTATTACTCAACCTATCTACAACGCCTGATTCACGCATTAAGTTGCCCAAACAGAACATACCTACCAAAGGTGCTGCGGCTGGCAAAAATAACAAGGTTAAAGCCAACACCATCAGTGGAAACAGAATTTTTTCTCGTTTAGAAACTACTCTCAGCTGCGGCATAGCAATGCTACGCTCTTCATCAGTCGTCAATAAACGCATAATAGGCGGTTGAATAATTGGCACCAATGCCATGTAAGAATACGCCGCAACTGCAATTGCCCCTAACAACTCGGGGGATAATTTCGAGGCCAAAAAGATGGCTGTCGGGCCATCAGCCCCTCCAATTATCGCAATAGCAGATGCATCTTGTAACGTAAACTCGAACCCAGGAATGAAATTGAGCAGAATAGCCCCAAACAAGGTCGCAAATATCCCAAACTGCGCTGCGGCACCTAACAATAACATGCGAGGGTTCGCGATAAGCGCACTGAAATCAGTTAGCGCCCCTACGCCCATAAATATCAACAAAGGAAAAATACCACTATCAATCCCAATATAATAAACGTAGTACAACAGTCCACCAGGTTCTGATAAGGCTGCAACAGGAATATTCGTTAATATCGCGCCAAAACCAATCGGTACTAGCAACAGCGGTTCAAACTTTTTGGCGATAGCCAAGTACAATAGACCACAGCCCACAGCTATCATAGACAAAGCGGGCAGCGTCAAATTTGCTACGCCCGTTGCATGCCATAAATTTAGCAATCCTTCCATCTCAAACGCTCCTAAGCCATTTCTATAATGGCATCGCCAGCAGAGACAGAGTCACCCTCGGAGACCAAAATATCTGCGATTTTACCAGTCGAAGTAGCACGCACTTCGGTTTCCATTTTCATCGCTTCCATGATCAGAACAACATCTCCTTGTACTACATCGTCACCAGGCCTTGCGTGCACCTTAAAAATATTACCAGCCAGTGGCGCATTCAATGTTTCACCTGAGCTAACAGATGCCGATTGTGGCATCAGTTCACTGTCCTTAACGGCAATCTCTTGTAATTGACCACCTGAAGAGACCTCAACATCATAGACCTTGCCGTCCACTCTCACGCTGTAGCGTTCATTTCCTTGCTTTTTAGCTGGCGCAGGTCGATTGGCCGCTTTATCAACAGCAGTATTCACAACTAGGCTTGGATTTGGCTCAAACGCTTCAGGGTTATATCTATTTTTCAGGAACTTTAAGCCAATTTGTGGGAACAATGCATAGGTTAAAACGTCATCGACCACCTGCTCAGCTAATTCAATACCTTCAGCTTTTGCCTTAGACAACAAATCCGCTTCTAAGCTGTCCATTTCAGGTTTAATGAGATCTGCGGGTCTACAAGTCACAGGCTCTGCACCGTCTAATACACGTGCTCGAAGTTGCTCATCAACAGGGGCCGGTGTCGCACCGTATTCGCCCTTTAGCACACCTGAGGTTTCTTTCGTAATGGTCTTATATCGTTCACCGGTAAGCACATTCAAAACTGCTTGAGTACCCACTATCTGCGATGTGGGGGTAACCAGTGGAATGTAACCTAGATCTTTACGGACATGGGGAATTTCACTCAATACTTCATCAAGTTTATCGCCTGCGCCTTGCTCTTTAAGTTGGTTTTCCATATTGGTCAGCATGCCGCCAGGCACTTGCGCAGATAAAATTCGTCCATCGACGCCTTTTAGACTCCCCTCAAACGCCGCATACTTTTTACGTACATCTCTGAAATACGCCGCGATGGACTCTAACTGCCCCAAATCAAGTCCAGTATCCCTTTTAGTGCCCTCGACAATCGAAACAAGCGTTTCTGTGGCACTATGTCCATACGTCATACTCATTGACGAAATAGCGGTATCCAACATATCAATACCCGCATCAATGGCTTTTTGATAGGTTGCGGTACTTAAACCGGTAGTCGCATGACACTGCATTGCGATTGGCAAAGACACTGTACGTTTGAGCTCAGAAATCAATGTCTCTGCGTCATATGGATTGAGTAACCCTGCCATATCTTTAATACAGATTGAATGACATCCCATTTCTTCAAGCTGCTTAGCCTGCTTAAGCCAACTTTCTAGGTTATGTACTGGGCTGACAGTATACGAAATGGTCCCTTGCGCATGTGCACCTACTTTGATGGCTGCGCGGATAGCTGTTTCTAAATTGCGAACGTCATTCATGGCGTCGAAGATCCTAAATACATCAACACCATTTTGATGCGCACGGGTCACAAACTTTTCAACTACATCATCAGCATAATGACGGTAGCCTAGTAAGTTTTGACCTCGCAACAACATCTGCTGCTTTGTATTTGGCATAGCTTCTTTGAGGGCACGGATCCGGTACCAAGGATCTTCGCCTAAATATCGAATACACGCATCAAAGGTTGCACCGCCCCATGACTCGACTGACCAGTACCCAATCTTATCTAGCTCTTCTGCGATTGGTAGCATATCTTCAAGGCGCATACGAGTGGCAAGTAAAGATTGATGAGCATCTCTTAGGACTAATTCCGTAAGTTTGAGTTTTGACATGAGATACCCCTTAATTATTTTGTCTATATTGAGAAACCGCAGCACTTATTGCTGCAACATGTGCTGGTGGCACACCTGTAGATACTGCTTTTGATGATTTTTTATTTGCAGGTTGCTGTGGTTCTTGCTCTGTTGCAGCAAGCTTGGACAGCCCCTTCACTGCAAAGATAAGAATTGATAAAAACAAAAATACCCCAATCATGCCTGTTAACATAAGATTGGCAGCCTGCGCTAGCAATTCGCTGATTTCCATTTCCGCCCCCTTAGTTGTTATTTATTTGTATACACCCACCCACACAATGAAATAGATAGGCAACTTTTGTAAATATTTATTCAACCATCATATCAAACAATTCCTTCATGTAAAGCTGGTTGTAAATTGGTATTACCAATTAATGTTTTTGTTGTTATTTCACACACTTAATCAACAATAATGGTAAACAAAAGTGAAAAACACCAAATAAATATGAAAAATACTCAAGATATAAGGACTAAATATCGCTAATTAGAAGGGTAGGAATATGATAAAAGTACTACACACCAAATAAAAACAATTGGTCTTACCTATAATCACATCTTAAATTTCGCAACAAGAGTAAATACTCAATAATTTTAGGTAGAACACCATAAATAGTGACTTAGGTACGAATATAGGGGCAGCCCACAGTAAAAATACAAAGGGTACATTTTGAGATTTAAACGCTTTAGTGAAGATCGTATAATTAGGCATTAATCAACTTGAGGAATACTCGTGTTTCAAAGTGAATTCACCTTAGACAAGCAATATTTTCAGGAATGCTTTGATGAATCGGTGGCGCTGAGCCAGCATCATAAGCCCAAATATGGCCTGATTGGCTTTCTATTGATATTAGGTGCTTTATCTCACTATTTAATCAATCAAGCTTATCTTGGGAACTTTTTATTTGTGCTTGCGGCTATCGAAGGTATTTCTTTTTACTATCGTCGCCCATGGTGGGTCGCTCGACAAATGGTCAGTAGAGCAAGTGGTTCAAAAGTCTCTCTTGAGATCGATGAGGAGGGTATTAAGGCACAAAATCCATATCGTGCATTTGAGCTGCACTGGTCAGAAATCAATAAGGTAATAGAAACTAATAAAGGCTTGTTAATTGAGCACGCTAAGTACCGACAATACATATCACGACAAGCGTTATCCCAAGAAGCATATGACTTTATCTTACAGCAGACAAAAAAATAGCCACTCTTAGTGGCCATTTCTCGAACATAGATAACATCAAGTCTATTACATGTTGCCTGTCGGATTAGACTTTTCCGCTTGAATTCGCATGTAGATTTCTTCACGGTGTACCGAAACATCCTTTGGTGCATTAACACCGATACGCACTTGGTTACCTTTAACACCAAGTACAGTCACTGTCACTTCATCACCAATCATCAGAGTTTCGCCTACACGACGAGTTAGAATTAGCATTCTCTTGCTCCTGTTATTCCAAAATTTAAAAGATTCCGCGTCAAATTCATTTTAATTAAAAGTTCATGTAAAAGTAAGCAAAATTATCGCTTATTCACCACTTTCTAAGCTAAATGCACTATGAAGTGTTCGAACTGCCAGCTCTAAGTAACGCTCTTCTACTAAAACAGAAATTTTTATCTCTGAGGTCGACACTAAAAGTGTATGAATATTTTCTTTAGCTAACGCATCAAAAAACGTACCCGCAACACCGGAGTGAGACTTCATGCCAACTCCCACTGCAGAGATTTTAGCAACTTGTTGATCACCGTCTACATTTGAAGCATCTAATTCAGATAAGTTGGTGGTCAATACGTCTAGCGCTTGTGCATACTCATTACTGTGTACAGTTAAAGCATAGTCTATTTTACCGCCTTGATGATTAATTTGGCTTATCATGTCCACTTCGATGTCATAATTAGCAAGTAAGCAAAGTATTTTCGCTAAAGAATGAGGGTTTTCAGGTAATTGACGTACAAGCAACAAGGCTTCATCTTTTTGATATGCAATGCCAGATACGGTTTTAGTTGCCACTTTCGGCTCCTCATAGCTAATTAACGTGCCAGAATCTGGCTTAAAGGTAGATAAAACCCTTAAAGGTATATTGTACTTCCCTGCCGCTTCTACGGATCTGATCTGTAGTACTTTTGCACCTAAACTTGATAACTCTAACATCTCTTCAAAGGTAATTTGCGCCATTCGCCGAGCGCGGGGTTCTACCCTAGGATCCGTGGTGTATACACCATCTACGTCAGTATAAATTTGGCATTCATCAGCACGAATTGCCGAAGCAATTTCCACCGCCGATGTATCCGTTCCTCCACGCCCCAAAGTTGTAATATTGCCTTCAATATCCCGACCTTGAAACCCTGCCACAATCGCTATCCTGTTATGTTCTAGCTCTTGTTGCAAACGGTTGACGTCAATACTCTGTATACGCGCTTTGCCAAAAATGTTATCTGTTTTTATGCCTATTTGGTCAGCCAAGAGACTCACCGCAGAGTGGCCGCGTTTCACGATGGCCATGGCCAATAAAGCAATAGAAACCTGCTCTCCTGCAGTTAAAAGCACATCGAGCTCTCGCGCACTGGGTCTATCATCAATCTGCTTTGCCAACGACAGCAAACGATTTGTTTCTCCTGACATCGCAGAAACAACCACAACAACTTGATGACCCTGTTGCTTAGCCCTAATAACCAAATCGGCGACCGCCTCAATTCGCTCTATCGAGCCAACCGAGGTGCCGCCAAATTTTTTTACGATTAAAGCCACAAGTTATTGCGTTTTATCATTCAACCACACAGGAACGCTTGCTAAAGCAGATTCCAAGTTTTCAGGTTGTGAACCGCCAGCCTGTGCCATATCTGGACGACCGCCGCCTTTACCACCAACTTGTGCTGCCATGTGGTTAACCAGCTCGCCCGCTTTAACTTGACCAGTCAGGTCTTTAGTCACACCCGCAATTAAGCTGACTTTATCACCATTAGCAACACCCAATGCAATCACACCTGAGCCCATCTTATTCTTTAAGTCGTCGACCATGCCGCGAAGTGCTTTAGACTCAGTGCCTGCAACGTTTGCAACTAGTAACTTAATCCCGTTTATATCAACCGCAGACTCAATTAAAGATGCACCCGCCGCGCTTGCTAGTTTGTCATTCAACTGACCGACTTGCTTCTCTAGACCTTTTGCTTTTTCAATCAGGGCAGCCACTTTTTCAAGCGCACTTGCACTATCGCCTTTTACCAATGCGGCGATATCTGCAAGCGCTTGCTCTTGCTCTGCAACGTAATTCACTGCATCTTCACCAGTCACAGCTTCGATACGGCGCACACCCGCAGCAATACCACTTTCTGAGACGATTTTTAGGAAGCCGATGTCACCAGCACGCTCTACGTGTGTACCACCACATAACTCAATTGAGTAATCGCCAATTGAAACAACGCGTACTTCATCATCATACTTTTCACCAAACAGCGCCATGGCCCCTTTGGCTTTTGCATCTTCAATATCCATTAGCTGGGTATTTAACGCAAAGTTTGCACGGATCTCATTGTTAACCGTTGTTTCAATCTCTCTCAATTGCTCTTTTGTCACGCCCTCAAAATGTGAGAAGTCAAAACGCAACTTATCAGGCATAACCAATGAACCTTTCTGCGCCACATGCTCACCTAAAATTTGACGAAGCGCCTCGTGTAAAATATGAGTTGCAGTGTGATTTTTCTTGATACGTTCACGGCGCTGGGCATCAATTTGCGCATCGACTTTATCGTTGATACCAATGCGCCCGGCCACATAACCGTGATGTGCAAACGCATTACCCAGCTTTTGCGTATCTGTGACAATAAATTCGCCGCCCGCTACTTTTAAAACACCCGAGTCACCAACCTGACCACCTGACTCTGCGTAGAATGGAGTACGGTCAAGTACCACAATGCCTTTTTGCTGTTCTGTCAGTTCAGAGACACTTTCACCTTCTGCAAATAACTCAACCACAGTGCCACTGTATTGAACGGCATCATAACCTTTAAAGTCAGTGACCTTTTCAGACTTCAGCTGTTCGTTGTAATCAGCACCAAATTTGCCCGCTTGTTGGGCTTGCTTGCGCTGCGCTTCCATTGCCGCTTTAAAACCGCGCTCATCAATGGTCATGAATCGTTCACGAGCAACATCTGCTGTTAAATCTGCTGGGAAGCCATAAGTATCGTATAGCTTAAATACCAAGTCACCAGGGATAACATCCCCTTCAAGGCCTGCTAAGTTTTCTTCTAAAATAGCTAAACCACGGTCAAGTGTTTTGCCAAACTGCTCTTCTTCAATACGAAGTACTTTTTCAATGATCGCTTGCTGCTTAATTAGCTCAGGATATGCTTCACCCATTTGCTCCGCTAATGCACCCACTAGTTTGTGGAAAAATGCACCTTGCGCGCCCAATTTGTTACCATGTCTTACAGCGCGACGAATAATACGTCGTAACACATAGCCACGACCTTCATTTGATGGCATTACGCCGTCGGCAATTAAGAATGCACATGAGCGAATATGGTCAGCCACAACACGTAACGACTTATCTTCCAAATCTTGCGCACCAGTTACGGCTGCTGTTGCTTTGATCAAGGCCTGGAAAAGGTCAATTTCATAGTTTGAGTGCACGCCTTGCATGATTGCAGAAATACGCTCAAGACCCATACCTGTGTCAACTGACTGGTTAGGTAATGGCTCCATCGTGCCATCAGCGTGTCGGTTGTACTGCATAAATACAAGATTCCAGATCTCAATGAAACGATCGCCATCTTCTTCTGGGCTTCCTGGAGGACCACCCCAAATATGTTCACCATGGTCGAAAAAGATTTCAGAGCACGGCCCACAAGGGCCTGTGTCACCCATAGACCAGAAGTTATCAGAAGTATCAATGCGAATAATGCGCTCTGCAGGTACCCCAACCTGATTTGCCCAAATGTCATAGGCCTCTTCATCAGTGTGATAAACCGTTACTAGCAGCTTCTCTTTTGGTAGCTGAATTACATCTGTCAAAAACGCCCACGCAAATTTAATGGCATCTTGCTTAAAGTAATCCCCAAAGCTGAAATTACCTAACATTTCAAAAAATGTATGGTGTCTAGCTGTGTAACCAACGTTTTCTAAATCATTGTGCTTACCACCAGCACGTACACAACGCTGTGAACTCGTCGCGCGGTTATATGGACGTTTTTCAGCGCCTAAAAAAACATCCTTAAATTGCACCATACCTGCATTCGTAAACAGTAGTGTGGCATCGTTCCCTGGTACCAGAGAACTTGATGGCACCACTTGGTGGTGTTGTTTAGCAAAGAAGTCTAAAAAGCTTTGCCTAATCTGTGCGGTAGTCATGTGCTGCATGTGATTATTCACCCTTTATTGCTGCTATATGCTCTCAATCACAAAGTAAGTTATTAATATTAACGGTCACTTTGAGATTGTATTGCAAAATCTATTTGGTCATAGCTGAAGCCTCGATACATCATGTACCTTACGCGCTTTGACCTTTCTTGATAGTCTAACTGTTTTGACGAGTAGCCGTATTTTTTCTCATAAGTTTGCTGAGCTACTGCGAACCAATCTATTTCTCTTTCTTCGATGAGCTGCACCAAGTGCTTACGCTCTACGCCCTTATTCATGGCATCCATTAGTACCCGTTTTTCCCCAAGCCCCTTCGCAAGCTGGCGATTTAGGTAACTTTCACAGTGCCTTAAATCATCTAGGTAGCCAATATCGCACAACCATTCAATCAATGAATCAGCATACTCATCTGACGCACCCTTTTGTCGTAATTTGTGACCAAGTAATTTACGTGAATATTCTTGCCTTGATAACAACCAAACGGCGTAATTTTTTAACTTCTGTTTTTCTTTATCATCCATTACGCGTCAAATCGGCCCGTTTGACCAGTCTCCTCTTGAGCGCTTTGAACGTTTTTGTCTTCTGGCCCTGTCTCTTTTTCATTTTGTGGATTCTGATTTGCAAAAATCGCCTGGAAAGATACAAAAAAACCAATATAAATGATGGGCATGATAAATATGAGCGGCACTAAGGATAATGGGGTTGACGCTATCATCAATAGCGCAGCAATGCCACCAAATACAGATAGTGGTGCCATATTGTAGTAAAACACCTTAAGGGATTGTTTCATCGCACCGAAAATATTTGCCTGTTCTTTGAAATAAACCAACGGTAACGCATAGGCAAAAGCCATCATTGCAAGTGACTGCAAGACTATAAAAATAGCTATATCCGCAAGGCTAATCGCAGCGGCAATTTCCGCCATCACTACCTGTATATCTTGTTCCTGGGTATGGTTTTGCAACGCGCTAGTAACA
Source organism: Pseudoalteromonas luteoviolacea CPMOR-1 (assembly GCF_001625685.1). Taxonomy (GTDB): domain Bacteria; phylum Pseudomonadota; class Gammaproteobacteria; order Enterobacterales; family Alteromonadaceae; genus Pseudoalteromonas; species Pseudoalteromonas luteoviolacea_K. The sequence goes on from NZ_AUYC01000044.1 coordinate 13,364, forward strand.
GGCTCAAATAGCAGACTCATGACCACACCTAAAAGCAAGGCCACGCCGAGTTGATACAAACCCAAACGAAAAATGTTTAAACGGCGGCCCTTAGCCGAAAATGGTTTCAATATATCGGCAAGCATGATTGATTTACCGGCTTGTATATTCAGGGCGGCACTGTAAAAGCCAACAGTTAAAAATGGGCCAGCAAGCGCACATAACATCTGTACGATTGGATTAGGTAAGACAAAAGGAAAGAGTCCCACTATTACAATAAAGATGTACATCATCATAAAAGTCAAAGGCTGAGTTTTAAAGACCGCCCAACCGGCTTTAAACCAACTCATCCCAAAACTTGCTTTAAATGTTCGAAAATCTGCAGACATAAATGACTAACTTAGTTATAAAACAGGTTAATTATACTGATTCAAAAGAGTACTTGAAAGGCGCTTTGTGAGGCTAATCGCTAGTAAACGCAACAAAATGACCAAATACTAAGAAAATTATTGGTCAACATTGCGATTTGCCCTATCAATTAATTTACTAAATAGAGCAATTCAACATCAACTCATTTATTTAGGCTTATTTATTTTTTCCATATCCAACATATGAGAACCATGCTTCACCTTAGTCTCTAGATAATTACGATTACCCGAGTCTCCAGCTTTTACATGGGCCTGCGTGCCGACGACACTTTCAACCTCAATACCCGCAAGACGGAGTGCATTTAATTTACGTGGATTGTTTGTCATTAATTTCACATGGCTCAAGCCCAGCGCTTTTAACATCAGCACCGCATCAGAAAAGTCGCGTAAATCATCATCAAAGCCCAAATGATTATTCGCTTCGTAGGTATTCATACCTTGAGACTGCAACACGTATGCATCAATTTTATTATATAAGCCAATGCCTCTGCCTTCTTGTCGAAGGTAAAGCAGTACACCACCACTTTGATGCATTTCTTCGATACACTCGTTAAGCTGCTCACCACAATCGCATCTTGATGAATGAAAAACATCGCCGGTCAGACACTCAGAGTGCATCCTTATCAATGGCACTTCTTGTTTGGTGTCAGCACCATTAAACACTAATGCCACATGCTCTTCACCATCTTTCAGTCCTTCAAAAGATACAATCTCTGCGGGAATATGACTACGCTGCCCTACATTCAGCTCAACTCTTGCTCTAACTTCAGCCACGGCTTGAAAATACCTAATAAAAAAATGTGATAATATCACAAATATGGATATATCTGTTTATATGGTGACAAACAATCCAATTTACAAGTCAAAATACACAAAACTGGTAAATGTGCACATTAACGCTAGTCTTTATCTACAGACATAAATTATACATGGCAACAGCGGGTCATCAATGAGGCTGTTAAGCTTACTTTTTTTATTACTCTCTTTTAATAGTTTTGGCGAACAACTCAAGTTGGACGGCTTTGCTACCGTTGGCTTAGTTGTCACTGATTCTGACACCGCCGGAATAAGGCAACATATCTCCCAACCACATGCTACCTATAAAAGTGAGTTAGGACTCACAAATTCCTCGATTGGTGGCCAAATTGAGTGGCAAGCTAATAGTGCTACGCAATTCGTAGGGCAAGTATTACTGAAAGATAATGAAGAGCAAAACATAGATAACATTGTACAGATGGCTTTCTTACGTCATTCATTCAATGCAAACTGGCAAATAAGAGTAGGTAGGACTGGCCTTGACTTGTTTATGATGACTGAACATCGAGATATCGGCTACACCTATACCTATGATCATCCCCCCACAGAATTTTATGCCATTGTTCCCCATCAAAACTTAGACGGCATCGATATCAAATATACTCACCCCCTGCCTCATGGTCTGTTCAGTGGTAAGTTCTTTGCGGGTAAATCCACAGCTCCCATTGTCAGTGATGACCGTTTTTTTTGGGATGTCGAGTTAAAATCTCTTTATGGCCTAGTGCTCGAATGGCAATCCTATGACTGGACACTCAGAGCGAACTATACTGCGACTCAATCAGGTAATGAAAACGAACAGCAAAAACAGCTTCAGGCGGCATTAACCCTTGTCCCTGACGCAGTTTGGCCACAAAAGGCCTCTTTACTTGATTCACTTAATATCATAGGTAAACGTTTCAATTATTCAGCCATTGGGGCACGTTACGACGACAGCCATTGGTTTTGGCAAAGCGAGATATCTTATATTGATTCAAATTCACAGGTACTAAAAGCACTCACCGCAGGGTATATCAGTGCGGGCTTTTATATGGATAACCACACATTTATGGCGACCTTTGCACAGGCTAAATCAAATAATAGAACACCACAGCGGCCGCTTATATCAACACCAGAACTTGACCTTTTATACAATACGCTGATCAGGCATACTAATTTTTACCTAGTTGATCAAAATACATTTTCGTTAACAATGCGCTCTGAGCTCAGCCATTCGTTAGCACTTAAAGTTCAGTTAGAACATACCGCTGTGGATAGCTTACCCTCTGCTTTTTATTTGCATCGAAATTTAACAAGCGGAGATATGGACAATTCATTTAACACGCTGGGTATCAGCCTTAATTGGGTGTTCTAATGAATAAAGTTCTCCCAAGCCTAGCGTCATTACTAATATTAATGTGGTGTAATTTGGTATCCGCAGAAAGTGATATTGTCATCGTAGTGAATAAACATAATCCGATTGAACATATTGATAAACGTCAACTTATTGATATGTATATGGGTAAATATCTTGCGTTTCCTAACGGACATCTTGCTGTGACGTTAGATTACACTAAAGGGCACAACCTCCGCAGTATATTCTTTGAGGCCCTAACAGGACGAAGTATCACCCAAATAAACGCGTATTGGTCTCGCGTTAAATTTAGCGGTAAAGCTTCTCCTCCTCAGGCGTACCCTACAATTGACGCTATAATTGATAAAGTAATGACAACCCCAAGTGCAATTGCTTACATTCCTGCAACTGCAGTGACTAACGAACTTAAAGTAGTGTACCGTTTTGCTAAGTAGACAAAGCTTAATAATTAGGTTGATGATAATTTTAAGTTTTTCAACTTTTATTTTTTCTGCTGTCTATGCGTATATTTATTATAACTACATCTATGAGACCGAGTTAAAACACTCCGACGAAGCGGTATTGCAAATTAGCCAAACGATCTCATCAACGGCATCCATTGCGGCATATTTAGAAGACAAAGACTTAGCAAATGAGGTGGTGAATGGCCTCGTGAGTAATGACATCATTCAGTCTGCAGCACTGACCAACCAGCAAACGGTACTGGCAAAGAGTATCTTGTTCACAGAGCGCGAAGCTCAATCCTTTGATTTACCTAACCCGTTCATCTTGCATGAAAGTATAGGCTTTATTTACGTTGTACCTAACACACAATTTATTCGCCAAAATGCCCGTGAAATTGCACTTTCCTCAGTGCAAACCTTACTTATTGTGATAGTCCCAATGCTATTACTCTTTGCAATCTTGTCATTTTTTTTGATTTCAAAACCACTCGGACAGCTAAGCCAGCAACTCACGAGTATCATCCCAGGCAGCGCACACCGAATCGAAATCGATGAAGACCATGAATTTACCGAAATAGGTAAGATTGGGAAAAATATCAACGCAATGTTGAGCAATACTGAAATGCTCTTCGAACAAGAGCGCAGCTTGCGACTCGAAATAGAGCAACTTGAAAAAAGGTTTCGCTTGATGTTTGAGAGAAGTTCATCCCCCACACTGCTTGTGCGAGAGCAAGGGGATGTAACCTTGGTTAACGATGCCGCCAAAGATTTACTGGCAGGTATGGGGATAGATTGTGAAGAACGTTTCCCTGATAACTTAGGACAATACTGCAAAACCCCAGATATTTTATACACGTTTACCGAAAACAGCATACAGCAAAAACAAGTTATGCAGGCAGAATTTGAATTTACGAATCCGCTCACGTTATCATCGGTTTGGTTAAGTATCATTATCCTTAATACTGAAAGTGACGGACAATGGTATTTTCAAGTATTCTTGGCAGACATTACTTCCCGTAAAACCATGCTCAACCAACTCAGTCATCGTGCACAAAGAGACAGTTTGACCAGCTTATATAATCGCTATGGCGCGGAGCTTTCACTGATTGATTGGATTGATACGCATACTGAGTTTAGTTTGTTGTTGCTCGATCTTGACGAATTCAAACCGATAAACGATATTTACGGCCATAATGCCGGTGATGAAGTACTGAAACATGTTGCACAAAGCATTTCTTATATTGTGTCCAACAGCGATTTGGTTTGTCGTTGGGGCGGCGATGAGTTTGTCGTCGCAATTAAAACCTCTGACAAACATACAATCAACAACATTGCCCAACAGCTTCTTGAGGCAATTAATACACCGACACTATACGAGCGAGATGGACACCAGATAAAATTGCATGTTGGTGTCAGTATTGGTATCTCACACTTTCCTACACACGCTAATACCTTAAAAGGCTTGGTAGAGTGTGCCGATGTCGCCATGTACTCAATTAAAAAGACCTCTAAAAATCAATTTACTTTTTATTCGACCTAAAAGTTTTTCAATATGTGTGCACTGTATTGCTTAACATCTAACGTTGTATTGTACTTCTTTGCCAGACTATCGAGCTCAGCTTGCCACATCGCCAGCTCTTCCATCGTAATTGTATTGTCATCGAGGCCCCACAACTGTCGAGAACCTGTATAACTAAACTGCATGGCAAGCATGGCGTTCACGTCCCCCTGCTGAGCCGCCTTTTTTAGTTTCGGCATTTTTCGTGTTACTTGGTTCAGCGCTTGCTTTAACTCCCACACATATACAACCTCAGCCATAAATGGGTGATACTTAATTTTTTTCAGAATAAGCGCGATGACCACACATGTTATGATCACCCCAAGTAAATTCCAGTGAAAATGGCTGCCATCAGCATCCGGTAACAGATAGATTAACAGTTGCGCAATGCCTAAACTGCCAGCCGTTAAACTCATAATGCATACACCAATCACCCAGTTGAGATGTTGTCTGTACCTTGATTTATCGATGTCTTGTAACTGCATGATTTTTCCTATTAAGCGACTTCAGAGCATTTTAATGACTAATAAAAGAAAATAAAAAAATATATCACCCCTTTTTTTGACCTAGTCCGTTTTACTAGCAAAAAGAGGGGAAAATTATGACGACTTCAATCACAAATATGCAATTACCGGCTCCATACAAAGCCCTTAATAAACTCGTTTTATCATTTATTGGCGCACTGGTTGTGACGTTCTCTTTATTTGCGTTCATGCATCAATTAATTAGTCAGGACAAAGTATTTATCGCAGAACCTGCCCCCGTTATTGATGTTGTAATCTCACAGGATATTGAGGATAGCCCAGTAGAAACCCGCCGGGTACTTCCTCCTCCACCAAAGCCAGTGCAAAAAGCACCACCTAAACCAAATACACCTCCGGCTGAGACCACTGGTGTGAACGTAGAGGTCAATATAACATCTGGCGTAAAATCAGCTCCAATTCAAATGCAAAATACATTACAAATGAGTGATACGCACGCAGCCCCTATTGTGCGCATTGAGCCAACATATCCGGCTGCAGCGGCAAGAGATGGCATAGAAGGTTGGGTTCAATTGGCGTTTAGTATCTCGCCTAACGGACAAGTGATCGATGCCCAAGTTGTCGACGCAAAACCTAAACGGGTGTTTAACCGCGCAGCACTCAAAGCGCTGAAACGTTGGAAATACCGCCCTAAAATGATTAATGGTAAGCCAGTAGTTCAATCTGGGCAGTCTGTTGTGTTAGAGTTTAATTTAAACCAGTAAGCAAACAGCAAAAACCGCTGGGTAAAAACTCAGCGGTCAAAATATATAAATCTGTAAAATAAATAGAAGAATTAACCGCGGAGAAACGATGCTACTTGCCATAAAAAATTGGTTTATCCAGGACAAAACTGACGCACATGATCCTCTGCATGAATTTAAACGCAGTGGTGAAAATCGTTATTTAGAACAGGCAATTGATAATTTTAATCCTGACCTTTATCACTACTTATGCACGCAAAGTGATCCGGAAACCGCCGAAGATATATGCCAGAAAACTTGGCTCTCAATTGTTGAGAAACGTCAATATTATCAAAGTAACCACACACCTAAAGCGTATATTTTTAAAATCGCACGTAACGCACTCATTGATGAATTCAGAAGGCAAAACAAGCATATATGTGATAGCACAGATACAGATATATGCACACAAGATGACGACAGCAGTTTCAACTCAGCCTGCTGCGAGCAGTTATACAGTGCGATTAAAGAATTACCTCAAGCCCAAAAAGAAGCCATCTGTCTTCAACTAGAAGGTTTTTCGCTGAAGCAGATTGCGCAGATCACCACCATTAACCAAGAAACAGTTAAAACACGCTTAAGATACGCGAAGCAACAATTGAAACAAATTTTAGGAGATCTGACATGAACGACTCACAGCCGAAAATAAATGAACTCCAACAAGCGTATAGTGCAGCTAAAAGGCATCAAAAAATGTCGCCCAAGCAAGTGCGTAAATTGAAAAGGCTAAGCCGGCTTGAAAACCGTAAACACACTAGACAATTTTGGCTAAGAACAAGCCTATGGGCCAGCTCTTGCTGTCTAGTTGCGCTGATTGGCAGTTTGTCTTTGCAGAGTATTCTCAGTGATTTTGAAACTTTTCTTGCACAACTTGAACCTCACTCATTTTCACCACAGCAGTACGACACTGTTGAAACACATAATATTGTAGAGGGAAGTTACCAGACAACAATCGCACAACAAAAAACGCAATTAGACGATGCTCTGGCAGGTTCACAGGAAAAGCTTAGAGAGGTCAGCCAGTTTTATGGAAAGCTAGTACACTCAGAAGAGGGAGTATGGTTTATCGCAGACTGCAACAACCAGACTTTATTTGAAGTGCGAGAAAGCTTGCTCAATGAGCTAATCGTCCCGGCTGAGCGGGCATTTGACTACCAGCAAGGTCAGCTTTTGGCTTTAAGTAAAAATCAATCAGGGCAGCTAGTTAACATTACTGCCCCACCTTCAGGGGCCGCACTTTATGCATGCCCTTAAAGCAAGAGCATGCTCACCAAGATAAACCCGGCTAGCGCCAATGCTCCCCCCGTAAGTGCGTAGGGGAGTTGGGTTTTTACATGAGTCAATAAATCACAACCGGACGCTAACGCTGAAACCGCTGTGGTATCAGAAATGGGCGAGCAATGATCACCAAATACACCGCCACTCAAAATCGCTCCAATAACCAACGAGGGAGGCAGCCCCAAAGTTTGAATAAGCGGTACCCCTATGGGAATTAAAATAGCGAATGTTCCCCAAGACGTTCCCGTTGTAAAGGACACTATGGCCCCAGTTAAAAATATGGCGGGCACAATCAAATAAATGGGAAGATATGCTCCCACTAACTGCGCCACGAACACACCAGTTCCTAATTCTTTTAAACTGGCCCCTAACGTTAACGACAAGAGCACAATACTCACTAAAGGTAACAACTCTCCCATCCCTTTAAACCCGATATCAATCAGCTGGTGATGAGTAAACTGTCGTTCTTTTATAAGTAAAAAATAAGCAACCGTACACGCTAAAATGGTTGCATAAAGCACGGATTTAGAACCACTACCACGAGCAAGCTCACCATTCCCTGTCCAATACATAAAAGCGACCATACCAAAGATAAGCGTGCCCAAAGGGGCCAACATAAAACGCGCCTTAGAAGCCTTCGGACCTGAGTCCAACTCAAGCTGTTCTTGTTTAAGCTCCGCTTCAGCAACTTTCATCGGGCCATGCACTTTATCGAACACAATTGTATAGAGTACGATCAATAAGGCGATAATCGCATAAAAGTTGAAGGCGACACTGCCCCATAAAATACTCACCGCAGATTGTTCCAAGTCATAGTTACTCAACAAGCCAAGTACATAAGCGCCCCAACCATTAAGTAGTATCAAAATACATACTGGCGCACTTGTGCTGTCGATAATATAAGCAAGGCGAGCACGACTCATTTTGAATTTATCAAATAAACCTCGAGAAACAATCCCGGCGGTGAGTACGCTCATGTTCGATTCTATAAATACGGCAGTGCCCGTAAACATGGTGAGTAACCCTACTTGCTTTTTACTTTTAGCAACACCTATATTCATCAATTTTTGCACTGTTGCAGACACCCCTCCTGACTCTCTGATAAAAGCCAGCAAAGCACCAATTACAATGCTAAAGATCAGTATTCGACTATTCCCTGCTGAGGTTACTACCCCAATTATTCGTTCAATACTATTAATAAATGTAACGAAAATAGACTGCGTTTCCCCTGTAATAACCAGTAAAAACTCTGATGAAATTAAAGCTAAGATTAATGCTAAAATGACTTCTTTTCGCCAAAAAACAACGACAATGGCTATCAAGGGTGGCAAAACAGAATACCAAGACATAGCTTTCCTTTTTTGTTTTAATTAGGTGAAAAGCACTGAAAACAGTAGCTAATTAAGGTTGCAAGAGGTAAATCCTCAACGACAACTGAACAAATTATCACCATGGTAGCTTAAACGCTTTGGTAAAAAAACCAAGTATTTCGGGCACATAATTTCACAAATGCAACAATAGTACCTTAACTAGAGCCGCATAAATCAAAAAACGCAATAATATTCCGAAACAATCTATCGCAACGTTCCAATTGAACCTATAATATGGACAGTTTAAGTTAGTTTTAGTTACCAGGTGATCCTCATGTCTACTTTTGTAAAAATAAAGGCTTTGAAGCCTTCACTGTCACAAAGTGAAGCAAAGTTAGCAGACTTTACGTTAAAGTCAGGTTCAAAAATTCGAGGCCTATCTTCGATAGAGCTTGCAAAATCAGCAGGTGTTAGTCAGTCAAGTGTTGTAAAGTTTGCTCAGAAACTAGGTTATAAAGGGTTTCCAGCATTCAAATTAGCTGTCGTCGATGCGCTAAATGAACAAACACAAGAAGATACGCCGCTATCAAATGAAATTGATCAGAATGATTCTATTGCCCATATCTCTGAAAAGTTGATTGCTAATCAGCAAGCAACTCTCGTTGCTACTAGCAAATTAAATACACCAGAGTTATTTGAGCAAGCGGTTCAGGCAATCAAAGGGGCAAAGAAAGTAATGGTCTGTGCGATTGGTTCAACGCATACCATGGCACAAGATTTAACGTTAAAATTACAAAAACTAGGCGTGTGTGCTGTTACACATGTTGATGAGTTGAGCGCAGCCAGCTATGTGGCTACCATGGGCAAAGATGACCTATTCATTTGTTTGAGTAATTCTGGCGCGGTCAAAAGCATTGTTAAGCTTGCACAGCAGGCCAAAACAAATGAGTGCCAAATCTTAGCTTTGACACGTTATGGTCATAGTGAGTTAGCCAATTATGCCGATAGCTGCCTATACTGCATCCAAGAAACCGAAGCGGTTAAACACTCTGCAGTATTAACACGTGCATCGCTAGGATACTTAATTGACGTCCTATTTATCTCTTTAGCTCAGTCAAACCTACACTGGCAACGCCGTGCAGATCGCTCAAATGAATATATGAGCGATATGCTAAATATCTAGCAATTAATGCTGTGTGCCTTACCTCTGATATAACAGATAAGGCACTCTTTTCTTTTCAAACTCTGCTATCTCTTGGCGCCAAATCGCCTCTATTTGATGCGCTTTTAAGCCTTGCTCTATTGCCAGCCTGATAATATTCGTACCAGCTAATTTATCCAAAAATTTAGGTGATGTAAAAAAGCGCTGATTTTGGTGCTCAAACGCGGTGTATGCTGCGACAAACCAAGTGAGATCAAAACCTGTATGAACACTTTTGCGCAAATCCTGCCCCCATACTTGCTCCCCTTCTAATTTTGGAAAGCGGGCAGCACCTATGATTGAACGAGGTGAAAAGCCAAATTCTCCTAGCCTTACTTGATGATGCCCAAATACTTGGAAGGGAAAATCAGTTCCCCGCCCGATAGACACAGCCGTCGCTTCAAAGAAACACAATGAAGGATATAAATAAATCGCTTGCTGATTAGGCAAATTTGGGCTGGGAGCAACAGGCAAAATGTAGTGATCTAACGCGTCGTATTGAGCGACAGGAATAACATGCAGGTCCAGCTCGCTTGAGCCCGTTAACCATCCTTCTCCTTCAATCATTTGTGCAAGTTCTCCAACCGTCATACCATGCAAAACCGGAATGGGGTGCATGCCTACAAATGAACGAAATGCCATATCAAGTACAGGGCCACCAATATATTGAATGTTTGGATTAGGCCTATCTAGCACAAGGAATGATTTTTGATGCTCCTTGGCAGCTTGCATCATATAGTGCATGGTACTGATATAAGTATAAAAACGCACACCAACATCTTGAATATCAAAAACGAGCACATCTACATCAATCAACATATCACTGGTAGGGCGTTTTTGCTTTCCATATAAAGAGACAATAGGTAGACCCGTTTTTGTATCAATACTGTTCTCAATATGCGCGCCTGCGTCTTGATCCCCTCTAAAACCATGCTCGGGAGAAAAAATTTTCACAACATTTACCTGATTATTAATCAAGAAATCAACTAAATGCGAATCTCTGACCTGTGAGGATTGATTAACTATCAACCCAACACGCTTCCCTTCTAATAAAGGTAGATACCTATTTGATTGCTGAGCGCCCACTTCTATCGCAACCGCTAGTTTTGCCTGCAATATTAGCAAGAGGATAAAAAGTTTGACGTTAAAAGAGCGAATAGACACAGCAGTTCCTTAGGTAAATTAATGCCTTGAGAATATGCCTGATCATAAACCAAAAAAGAATCTTTTTTTGATTTTTACGTGCGCTTCAATTCGAATATTCTTTTGTAAAAAGAAGGGTTTCACAATTTCCAATTGTGCTTTAGTAAGACACTTCTTTTTGAGTGCGGCTAAAATTTCCTTTTGTTCTAATGTCGCATCTTTAAAACCGCAATCAACAAATACAGTACTTTCTTCATGCTGTAACCTAATGTCTTGATATAGCAGCGCCAGCTGCGCTCCTGTGTAGATCGAATTCATGCCTCTTTCCCTATTACTTAGCTAATGTTAAACACAAGCATATTGAGGAGCTGATCATAAATATTGGACAAATACGACATATTCATGGCATAGATTACCTGAAATGTACTTTGTGAAGCGTAGCGCTCTGAATGACTCACAGCTGTATAGAATACTCAGATACCTAAACGTCGTAACATTCAGACATAAAAAAACCGACTTCCGT
>NZ_AUYC01000046.1:0-183107 GCF_001625685.1 Pseudoalteromonas luteoviolacea CPMOR-1
AGTTCACATTCAGTAGTTCACTTTTTACTGTTTGCTTTAATCTATAAAATTCATAAATGATAAATTCCTATTAAGATATAGCTTATGTATGATGTGTTCTTTTATTGGGTTAAACAAAAATAAATATGTATAATTAGTCTCAATTTTTAAATTGAGACATAATTTAACATAATTAATTATCTACAATCATGATTCTGAATGGGGTAGGCTTTTGGGACTCTAATTGCTGTAACTTAGAAATGGAGTTGTCCGAAAAAACATGCCCTTTAGGTAATAGCATAATACCTTGCGCATTATGCATTGCTAATCCCAATTCCATACCAGGTTTCAATTGGTGTGCGGTGAGTATACTCATGCTGCCAACTTTATCATTTTCAACCTGATCTTTAGACAGTACGTTAAGAAGTGATTCAACGACTTTAGGATGGTAAAAACTCCCACTGTACATCTTTATAATTTCCAAAGCATTTTCTTTTCGCTCTTCCATGGGTCGTTGGCTTTGGTAAAGATGTTCAATATAATCTCTTGCAACAGCAAGTATTTGTGCACCAATCGGTATCTCCTTACCCTTTATGCCTTTTGGAACACCTTGGCCATTGTATTTCTCAAATTGGCTATAAATTGACTCAGCAACATCGCTTAGATGCTGAGCAGGCATTAACATAAGCTGTGCAGTTGCTGGGTGTGTGAGAAACACTTTTTTCTTTTCACTATCTAATTCATGAAACGGGCGAGCATATAAAGTAGGATCCATAGCAAGCAAGCCAACTTGAGACAAGTAGCCTGACATCCTGACCATGTCAGCAATTTCAGCACTCAACGAAAGCCCTTTTGCAATTTGATAGCAGAGCTTAGCAATATGTTTTGCCTTGTCTGCATCGAGATATGGGTTTGCATTTATGAAGTTATAAAGTAACTCTACTGTACTACGGTGTTCTTTTTTCTCATTTTCATTTGCGGACTCAAGCTGTTTAAGTACTTGCCTTATTTGAGAGGTTCGTTTTTCAACTAAACTTTCTAAATTTGTATTAAGCTCCTTAAGCTCTTCGTTTTGTGCTCGTACCTGCTTTTGTAAGGCATCATTTTGTTTTTTTAACTTCGTTAACTCAGCAGCTTTGTTAATTTCTCTTACGAGCTGTTCGTTGTTCCATGGTTTTTGAAGGTAACCATGTATACCACCACTGTTGATCGCATTGATTGTGTCTTGAATATCTGAATAGCCAGTTAATAAGATCCTTCTTGCATCTGGAGAGATTGCCTTTGCATGCGTTAAAAACTCAGCGCCATCCATGTTTGGCATTCTCATATCAGAAATGATGACATCAAAATCCATTTCTCGAACTCGATCCAAGGCTTCATGACCGGACTGAAACAATTCAGCTTTTATCCCATTTTGTCTCAAAAGACGACCTAAAGAATTCAGTACACTTTTTTCGTCATCAAGACAAAGTACGACTATTGGTTCGTCATTCATATATAAGATGCACTCCAGCACACATTTATTGATTTGTTATTAGTTTTAAAACTAGACTAAACTTTAATAAGAAACAATATAATAGGCACGCTTTTAATGAAAATAAAACCAACGAATGTTTTAATATTAGATGATGATAAACTCGTTCTCAGATCTCTTTCAAGATCACTATCACGTGTATTAAACGTCGAAAATATTGTTACTATAAACGACCCTACGTTGGTTGAGCAGTACCTTTCTAATTCTGATGTGAAATATGACTTATTTATTACCGACTATCAAATGCCTTCAATCAATGGCGCTCAAGCTTTAAAAATAGTACAAGTCAAAAGCCCAACTACTATCAGAGTACTCATGTCAGGAGACATTGGTTCAATACATAACGATTTCAACGAAGTTTCTGCAAATATATTTATGCCCAAACCCTTTTCAATAGATGATATCAATTTCTTGGGTTACATTTATCACAAGGCTAAATGCTTGGATGTGACTGACGAACATGACCTCAAACAAGGCTTTGTTCCCTACGTTCCTTTACCAGAAAAAAACACGGCTGAAACACGCAGTAAAGAACATCCATATTTAAATACAACTTCTAATTTTGAATCTTATATAAATGTTTCTAAATTAGATAATAATGATAGATCTATCATTCTAGAAGCAAGCTCTGACTTACTAAATAAGCATATTGAGTTTTTAGGCCGATTTATAGATTCCGTTGGTTGGGTACAGATCATTGAAGAAATAGAGTTATATTTCGATTGGGCGCTTAAATCATTCGTATTTTCAAGGCACCATAACGTAACTCAAGAACAATCGATTACTATATTTTGTATGATTTTTAGCTGCTGGATAAACAAAGTAGTTTACTTATATTTAAAAGCTGGTTTTGGAAAGTCTTTTGAATTATCGATTTTAAATAGGTACGCATCAATTTGGGGCGTTGACGAATGCCTTATTAACGAAAGGCAAAAAGTAATGGTTGAAAGCCCAAGCTCAGATTCAGCAATAATATGTAAAACCGTGTTGGACAACATAAACACAAACAACGAGAAAGCAATATCGGACATTTTAATTTCGGAACACTCAAATATCGACAGCCTATGTGAATTCTTGTCGACTTCAAAACAAACTAACACTATCGAAGAGGGCTCTATATGAAAGGTTTAATTTTTAGATGTTTAGAAGAGTTGGTAATTGAAACTAAAGGAATGGATTTATGGGAAGAATTATTAGAAAAACACTGCCCTGAAGACAGAGTTTATATAAGTGCGAGATCCTACCCGGATGAAGAGTTAGTAAATATGGCTATTAGTGTTTCTGAAGTCTTAGAGCTGTCGCTGCCAGACACCTTAAAGGCATTTGGAACGTATTTGTTTTCCTTTTTAGCCAAAAAGCACCCAGCGATCGTCTCAGAGTTTAAATCTTTTGAGGAACTTATTCTTTCTATTGACGAAGTGATACATAGTGAAGTTCAAAAGCTTTACGAGGAGCCGAATTTACCAACTATCAGCGCTAAGGTGGTTAACAAAAATACGATTGAGTTAATTTATAACTCACCCCGAAAGCTATGTTTTTGCGCTGAAGGGCTCATTTATGGTTGCGCAGAACATTTCAACGAGGAAGTAAACATAGAACAAGCTACATGTACCCATAACGATGATGAAGTTTGTACATTTATTATAAATCATGGCTAATTATGCAAAACTATTACAAAGCGTATTTAAGAGAAAAGCAAGCTCGTGATGAGCTAGAAGAGCTATTGGAACAGAAGACAAGTAAGCTCTATGCACTTAATATTGAACTTGAGAAAAAGCTTGAACAGCTACAACAGCAGCAAGTTGCGGTGGTTCAATCCGAAAAAATGGCAACGCTTGGGACATTGTCTGCAGGAGTAGCACACGAAATAAATAATCCACTCGCTTATCTTACGTGCAATTTAGACACGTTAGCTAGTTACTCTGAGGAGATAGGGAGCTATTTACGTGCCATCACAAAGCTGATTAACAATGAACAAACTTTTGAACAGTTCAAAAGTGAAATTGACCAATTACAACAAAGTGTGACAACGTCAGATCTGATTCAAGATGTATCCGATATTTCGGAAGATTGTATAGAAGGTTGCCAACGTATCAGCAAAATCGTAGCTAACCTGCTTGACTTCGCTAAGCCAAAAATAGAAACCGATACCGAATTTGACACACATGAGGTCATCGAGCACGCAACAGAGTTATTAAAGAACAAACTCAAACAAGTTCAGGTTACGATTGACTGTGAGAAAGAACTTATTATAACCGGTAATAAAGCAAATTTAACACAAGCTTTCATTAATGTATTGGTTAATGCAGCTCAATCGTGTAACGAGAAAAGAGAGTTAGACCCACAGTATAAAGCCACACTAAAAATTAAAGCACGGAATCGAGATAACCATGCTGTGATTGACATAAGAGATAATGGTAAAGGGATTGAAGAAGGAGTGATAAATAAAGTGTTTGACCCATTTTTCTCTACTAAACCCTTAGGAGAAGGAACTGGTATGGGTCTAGCTGTTGTCTACGGAATAATTTCAAACCATCATGGAGTAGTATCAATAAGCAATAATGGTGAAGGTGGAGCGACAATTTCAATTCAAATACCGCTGTCAAATTCAACTAATCCCCTGTCATAATTAAAAAATCCCCAAAACTCATAAGACTTAAGTCTAACCTTATATTGGTTTAGTAAAAATAAAATTAAAAAATATCTGTGAGGTGAATCAAATTCACAGATATTTAATCATTAATTTATATAACTATTGGGTATAGCTTATAACCTATATAGGTTTACGTACACGTCAACTTTCGGATAACTTTTATTTATGCGAAAGTTTACATTTAGACCCAGTTCAGACACACAACACTAATAAGACACTGTTATCTATGCAATAGTATTAAAATTTACCTATAAAAGAGATGAATTGGATTCATATGTAGCTACTGACGGAAAAAATTAATTTTATTCATAGAGGGCTAAAAAAAGCAGTACATTAGTACTAATTGAAGAGAAAATGCGGTTACTATTTAACCACACCAACATTGACGTGTTTAATTTCTATGTTAGCTTTATTTAACAAATGTTAATCACAATTAATGTAAAGGTTGGTGATAGAATGAAAATGAGAAATCATATAATAAATGCACTCAAGTTGAGCTCAATCGCAATTGCAATTAGCACAACATATGCAAATGCATACGATTGTACTGGCTTAGCGGATTGGCAGAGCGGTTCAACTTACGTAGGTGGTAATCAAGTAGTACAAACTAATGTTGCCTACGAGGCAAAATGGTGGACAAGATCGGAACCAGCATTGAATTCAGGCCCAAGTCAGGAGTGGAAAAAGCTTGGCGAATGTAGTGGCTCAGGTGTAAATAACCCACCGGTAATCAGTCAGTTAAAGCCAATAACAGGATCTGAATTTAACCAAAATGACAGCGTTGCCATTAGTGTTAAAGCGGTTGACGTTGACGGAAACGTCAACCGAGTGGAGTTTTATGTTGACAATACACTCATAGCTACTGATACATCAGGCGTTGCAGACGTATTTGATGCTACATGGACAGCTGGCCAACCTGGTCAATATCAAGTAACCGCAAAAGCATTTGATGATAAAAACGAAGCATCAAATATACTTTCAAATCTTTTGACAGTAAAAACGTCTACGCCTGTGAATGAGGCACCGGTTGCTACACTGGACATTAAATCAAAACCTGTAGAACTCGTTGTAGGTAGCAATGTTGTTTTCTCACTTTCTGGATCTGATGCAGATGGTACGTTAAGTAAGTTAAGCTTTGCTGTAAATGGTACTGAAGTCGTTTCAACTAACGGCACTGCCACTGAGCACACTTGGGTTGCACCAGCCGACGGTACATATAACTTCACGCTGACAGTTACTGACAATGAGAATGCAAGCAGCAGTGTCACAACTCAACTTCAAGTTGGTGCTCAAGTTCCTGGCGATAGAGATGCCTGTAAACCAGATGGTCTATACCAAACTCCTGGCGTAAATACACCTTACTGTACGATTTATGATGCAAATGGTCGCGAGCTTATGGGCGCAGACCACCCGCGTAGGGTTATTGGTTACTTCACAAGCTGGAGAAATGGCGCTAATGGTCAGCCATCATATCTTGTAAATGATATTCCTTGGGACAAAATTACCCATATCAACTATGCATTTGCTCATGTCGATGCTGCAAATAAAGTTTCAATTGGAGATCCTAACGCTGCAGGTAATCCTGCAACAAACATGGAATGGCCAGGTGTTGCTGGCGCTGAGCTAGACCCAACATTACCGTACAAAGGTCACTTCAACCTGTTAACTAAATACAAAAAACAGTATCCAGATGTCAAAACTTTAATCAGTGTTGGCGGTTGGGCAGAAACTGGCGGTTTCTTTGGACCTGATGGCTCAAGAGTAAATAGTGGTGGTTTTTATACTATGACTACTAATGCGGACGGTTCTATTAATAACGCTGGTATCGAAACATTCGTAGCGAGTTCAGTTGAATTTATCCGCAAATATGGATTTGATGGTGTCGATATTGACTATGAATATCCTTCTTCAATGAAAGACTCAGGTCACCCAGATGATTTCCCAATTTCAAATGCAAGACGTGCAGGGTTAAACGCATCGTATCAAGTCTTGATGAAGCGTCTACGTGAAGAGCTAGACAAAGCTGGTCAGCAAGACGGCGTACATTACATGTTAACAATCGCATCTCCTTCATCTGGTTACTTATTACGTGGCATGGAGACATTCCAGGTAACTAAATATCTAGACTACGTAAACATCATGTCATATGACTTACACGGTGCATGGAACTCGCACGTAGGTCATAACGCAGCGCTATATGATACGGGTGAGGATTCAGAGCTTAAGGCTTGGGATGTTTATGGCACGAAAGAGTTTGAAGGTATTGGTTATCTAAACACAGACTGGGCAGTTAAATATTTCCAAGGCGGACTATCAGCCGGTCGAATTAATATCGGTATCCCATATTACACGCGTGGTTTCAAAGATGTTCAAGGTGGTACCAATGGTCTTTGGGGTCAAGCAGCACTACCAAATCAAGCTGACTGTGCGCCGGGTACAGGTGTAGGCGAGAAAAACAAATGCGGTAACGGTGCCGTTGGTATTGATAACCTGTGGCACGATAAGAATGATGTTGGTTTAGAAATTCCAGCAGGCTCAAATCCATTGTGGCACGCTAAAAACCTACAAAATGGGGTGTTACCTAGCTATCTATCTATTTACGGCTTATCACCTGACACAGACCCAGCAGACCAATTAACAGGGACTTATACACGTCACTATGATTCTGTGGCAGTAGCGCCTTGGTTGTGGAATGCTCAGAAGAATGTTTTCATCTCTATCGAAGATGAAGAATCGATGGGCACTAAAGTTGATTATGTAATCAATAAAGGGCTAGGTGGTATCATGTTCTGGGAACTAGCTGGAGACTTCGATTACGACCAAGCTAAGGGCGAATACTTTATGGGCTCTAGCATGACAACGTTGGCTTATAACAAGTTCAAACAGTCAGGAGCTCAATATGATGTACATCGTGGTGATATTGCTTTCCAAGTCCCTACAGAGCAGGTAGATGTCTCATTTGAAGCGAAAAACTTCCCTGTTGGCGATGATAACTACCCAATAGCACCAACATTTACGTTCACCAATAACTCAAATATTGATTTATCAGGTGCGAAAATATCGTTTGATGTCCCAGTTTCAACTTCTGCAATTTTCAAATCTAATTGGAACGCACAAGAGAAATTGAAAATGGCCATTGATGTAAACAACTCAAATGCAGCAGGTAATAACATTGGTGGCTTCGATAATGACTTCCATAGATTCTCTATCACGCTTGTAAACGAATGGGGCAATCAACCTAAGTCTTTTGCACCAGGTGAATCTATTAATGCCCAAGTTATGTACTACATGCCAGTAACAGGCCCAGTGAACTTTACAGCAGAAAAAGATGGTAAGCGCTACGCGTTCAAGTTTGAGCAACCGACTCTGCCGGCTGCTAAGCCTGGAGATGGTAACGGCGGTCCCATCACTCACTGTGAAGGCACACCAATTGCCGAAATAGCTGTTTACCCAACATTCCCTCGCGGTACACACGCAGGCCAAGGTGACCTTATCATCGATGGCAAGGGCGTTTACAAAGCAAAATGGTGGAGTAACAAGCAACCTTCTACAAGTTCAGATTATCAAAAAGTCTGTTCACTTTAGAAAGTAAACGGAGGAGGGCAACCTCCTCCACAAAACCGAATCAATATAACAATAAATCAGCATGTAGTATCAAGGTGAGCGAAATGAAAACTCTAAAAGGAAAAGTTTTAACGTCAGTCTCAGTTGCTTGTACAGCCTATCTGACATTACATTCAATCAATGCATCTGCGCATGGCTTTATGGACTATCCAAAGGCAAGACAATCAATCTGTGAAGCACAAGGTGGGTATTGGTGGCCAGACGACGGAACAAACATTCCAAATTTAGCATGTAGAGCCGCATTTTTAGAATCTGGCTATGTTCAATTTGTCCAAGAACATGAGTTCGCATCACTTATTGCAGACTATAACAACCAAGCAGCCGTTGAAGCTGCAATTCCAAATGGTACATTGTGTGCTGCTGGTTCAAATGAAAAAAGAGGAATGAATTTGCCTCATGCTGATTGGCAAACAACTGATGTTAAACCGAATGCAAACGGAGATGTTGCAATAAGATTTAGAGCTACAACTCCCCATAACCCGAGCTTTTGGAAGTTTTATTTAACCAAACCAACATTCAATACCAATACAGATGTACTTAACTGGACAGATTTAGATTTAATTACTGAAATAGGCAATATCAACTTTGTCACAGATCCAGACGGTAAGAAATTTTATGAAATGACCATAAATATTCCACAAGATAGAAGTGGTAGAGCAATTCTCTACACGCGTTGGCAGCGAAACGATGTCGCAGGTGAAGGGTTTTATAATTGCTCAGACATCAACATCGTCACAGATGTTCAACCTGTAAATTGGTTTAGCGCTGGCTATTTCATTAAGCAAGGACAAAACGCAGCCGTAGGCGATACAATCTGGGCAAGGGTTTTTAACGGCACTGGCCAAGAAATAATAAAACAATCGTTAAAAGTAACTTCAACCAATGAATCAAATTGGCAGTCAGAATTAGCAAATATACTGAACACGAACTTTTCAACAGATGTACAAGTTGGTGTAAAAGGTGCTGATGGAAACATAAGCTTCGACCAAAATAATATTTTAACCAATGAAGTGTTCGTAACAGATGCAGCAAATACGTATAACCTAACTATTCAAGTTAAGCAGCCTAACACGCCACCTACAGTACATAAACCCGACCCAATAGTGATGAATGAGCTTACCGAAGTACAGCTACATGTTCATGCTTTTGATAGTGACACGATGGATTTAACTTACGTATGGGACGTTCCTGCAGGTCTTACATATACAGGATCAGGGGCAACAATTACATTAAAAGCCGCTGATGTCACTAATGACACAAATTATACAGTCGGTGTAAGTGTATCTGACGGTGAATTATCCTCAACAACAACTGCGGATATCACAGTTAAAAACATCGCAAGCACACTCAAACCGTGGAACAAATCAAAAACATACGTCGCTGGCGATAAGGTTAGCCATAACGGTGTTGACTATGAAGCGAAATGGTGGAACAGAGGCGAAGAGCCTGGCACAACTCAAGTTTGGAAAAAGATTTAAACAGATGTAAAGGTCGCTCCATTTATTGGGGTTTGGATATAACATGTAAAATAAGGTTGAGATAGTAATGAAAATCAATAATTTAACTGCAGCTATAGGACTAGCGTTAATGTCTACTGGATTGATGGCAGCACCTTCAGCTCCACAAATCAGTTGGGAACCACAAACGTACTCTTTTGTAGATGTAAATCTGGAAGGTAATGGTTCATATAAGCAGATTGTACAAGCTAAAGATGTTGTTACAGTAAACATTAAGTGGAATTCATGGAGTGGCACTGGCGGCGACAGTTACAAAGTTTATTTTGACAACCAAGTAGTCAATCAAGGTCCTCTCGCAGCAGGAACAAAGGGTGGAACTGTTTCATTCCCTTATACTAAATCAGGTCGTCACACACTTTATCTAGAAATCTGTGACGCCACTGGATGTGCTAAAAGTGCCGGCAAGCCAATTGTAATTGCAGATACTGACGGCGGTCATTTACAGCCACTAACAATGGATGTAGACCCTAATAACGCAAACAATGGCACTATTCCTGGTATGGTAACAGGTGCGTACTTTGTAGAATGGGGTATTTACGGCCGTGATTTTGATGTGTCAAATATTCCTGCGCACAATTTATCTCACCTTCTTTATGGTTTCATTCCAATTTGTGGACCTAATGAGTCTCTTAAAGAGATTGAGAATGGTAATAGCTGGCGTGCATTACAAAAAGCATGTGCTGACTCTCAAGACTATGAAGTTGTAATTCACGACCCTTGGGCAGCAGTACAAAAAACTTTACCAGGCACTGACAACAACGACCCAATCCGTGGTACATATGCTCAGTTAATGGCACTTAAGCAACGTTATCCTGACCTGAAAATTTTACCATCAGTAGGTGGTTGGACGCTATCAGACCCATTCCATGGTTTCACGACTAAGGCAAACAGAGATACGTTTGTCGCATCAATGAAGCAGTTCTTGAAGACTTGGAAATTCTATGACGGTGTTGATATCGACTGGGAATTCCCAGGTGGTGATGGTCCAAACCCAGGTTTAGGTGACCCTGTAAACGATGGTCCAGCTTACATCGCGTTAATGCAAGAATTAAGAGTGATGCTTGATGAATTAGAAGCTGAAACAGGTCGTAAATATGAGCTTACTTCAGCTATCGGTTCAGGTTATGACAAGATTGAGGATGTAGACTACCAAGTTGCTCAGCAATATATGGACTACATCTTTGCGATGACTTACGATTTTTACGGTGGTTGGAATAACGTAACAGGCCACCAAACTGGTATTTACTGCGGTTCGCACTTAAGTCAAGGTGAATGTGACGGAACAGGCTTAGACGATAAAGGAGAGCCAAGAAAAGGACCTGCTTATACACTTGATAACGCCGTTAAAGCATTATTAGCCCAAGGTGTTAACTCGAAAAAAATCGTAGTAGGTGCAGCTATGTATGGTCGCGGCTGGGATGGCGTATTTGACTCAAATACTACTATTCCGGGCAACCCTATGACAGCACCAGGTAACGGTAAATATTCAGGCTCAACCAGTGAAGGCGTGTGGGAAGCTGGTATCATGGACTACAAAGCAATCGCTAAAAATCTAGTTGGTGGTGGAAATGGTTTGAATGGCTTTACAGTGGGCTATGACGAACAAGCAGAAGCAGCCTGGGTTTGGAACAAATCAAAAGGTAAACTTCTGACTTATGATAGCCCTCGCTCAGTTCGCGCTAAAGGTCAATACGTTAACCTACACAACCTAGGTGGTCTATTCGCTTGGGAAGTGGATGCGGACAACGGTGATATTCTAAATGCAATGTATGATGGCTTGACTGGTGGTATGCCAGTAAATAGAGCACCTGTTGTTAATGTTGACGCAAACTTAACATTAAACTCTGGTCAATCAGCTAACCTTACTGTTAATGCAACTGACCCTGAAGGCGCTGCGCTAACATATGCATGGTCAAGTCAAGGACTAACATTAAGTTCTGCAAACACAGCAACAGTTGGCATTACTGCACCATCAGTGACGACTGATACTACTTTCCAGTTGAAGATTGTTGTTACTGATGATCAAAATGCTGCAACGGAAAAAACAGTATCTGTACTAGTTAAAGCAGATGTACCTGCAGGTGCACCAGTTGTACAGCCAATCGCGAATGTATCAGTGCAAGAAACACAATCAGTAAATGTATCTGCCGTAGCGACAGATCCTAACAATGACCCGCTAACATATACTTGGAATGTACCAGCAGGTCTTACAATTTCGGGTCAGGGTGCCTCAGTGTCTTTGACCGCAGGAGAAGTAGCACAAGATACAACAGTGACAGTTTCTGTAGCAGTGTCTGACGGTACGCATACAACGTCTACGTCATTTGATGTGACAATCACAAATGTAGACTCTGGTGCACCAGCTTG
This sequence comes from Pseudoalteromonas luteoviolacea CPMOR-1, assembly GCF_001625685.1. Classification (GTDB taxonomy): domain Bacteria; phylum Pseudomonadota; class Gammaproteobacteria; order Enterobacterales; family Alteromonadaceae; genus Pseudoalteromonas; species Pseudoalteromonas luteoviolacea_K. The sequence continues at coordinate 11,675 of NZ_AUYC01000046.1, forward strand.
GGATGCGAATACAGTTTACGTTGGCGGTGATAAAGTGACTCATAACGGTTCGCTATATCAAGCAAAATGGTGGACTCGAGGTGAGGAACCAGGTAAAGCACAAGTTTGGAAAGCGCTTTAATCCGTGAATATTAAAAGCTAGGGTTGATATTCATAAGTAAACTATGAATTGACCGATGGATAGGCCAACCCTATTATAAACAAAGGTGCAAAGCACCTTTGTTTTTTTTCCTAAATAAATCATACTAAGTTTATAATTCCATTCAGAAACGTCATGTGAAAAAGATCTTATTTGTAATTGCTTTCTTCTCAAGCTTTGTTCAGGCTGCGCCAAACTGCAAAACAGAAAAAAAGGTTGGGATAGGAGGTACTTGGCCTCCATATATTCGGTATGAAAATGATGTCCCGAAAGGCGTAGACATAGCCATAACCAAGCTAGTATTCGAAAAAGCAAAATTATGTATACAATTTTTGCGGTTGCCGAGCTCAGCCAGAGGACTTGTCGAATTGTATAAAGGTTTCATCGATGTTTTGCCTTCAGCTAGTTTTAATATCGAAAGAGCACAAAACGCACATTTTACAGTTCCTTATAGACGAGAACGGATGAGGTTATTTACAAGACTTGAACTTGAGCCAGTGAAGAGCCTAACTGAATTATTCGCAGCAGAGTACACATTTGTTACAAACCCAGGAGCATACTACGGAGAAGAACTCAGACAAATTCTACAGATTTCTTGGTATCAGCAAAGGCTTGTAGAAGTAGCAAGCGCCTCTAGAAGAATGGAGCTGGTAAACAAAAAAAGAATCGACTTTTTAATAGAAGATGAGTACAGCGGTTATTACTATATCAATCGCCTAGGATACGATAAATTAAGGTTACACTCATATATCGTCAACGATAATGCAATCCACTTTATGCTAAGTCGTATCAATTTTACACAACAAGAAATTGATGCCGTTAATAAGGCAATTGAAAGTTTGAAACCTGAAATAGAAAAAATACTAAAAGCGGCACAACCTAAAAGGCTGGCTAAGGAGAACACTTGAAATATCTGTTATCTTTTACTCTGTTGCTCATATCACTATCAGCATTATCAAAAGAAAAGCCCTATTCCATCGATAGTTATCTACCACAAATTAGTCTGAACGAATTCTACAAAGAAGATAATATTAGACCGAAGAAAAGTGATTTTAAAATAAACAGTACTCTTGCAATGTCGACAGAAGACGGGAATAGGGCAGTCCTTTTAAACATTGAGAACTTGTCTTCAGGTAGAAGGATATTGGAGCCTGAACAGATCATTGTTTTATATGCAAGCGGTGAAGTACAAACACTCACATCGTTACCAAAAAAAGTCATCGTCGATGGATACGAAGCGATCAATTTGACTATAGAGCTAGGACATAATATTTACCCTGTAATCTCTGTCCTAACAACCAATAATATTTAGTAGTACCTATGAACCCACATATAAAGAAACTTTACCAAATAACGACAAAACAACACAGAACCATTATAGGGTTGATGAGCGGTACGTCTTTGGACGGATTAGATATCGCAGTTTGCGAGATTTCTGGGGCCGGATTACAAACACAATGCAAAGTCACCCATTTTGCAACGGTAGATTATGACGATGCAACCAAGGAAAAGATTTTATCTGTATTCTCGAAAGACAGTGTTGACCTTAAATATCTAACACTGCTCAACCCTTGGATAGGGAATTTGCACGCACGCTTGATTAATGAGCAACTGTCAAAATGGCAGATAGAACAGAAAAACGTTGATCTAATAGCAAGCCATGGCCAGACGATATATCACTGCCCAAGAAGTTTCCATACTAATACCGAGTTTAAAAACGGAACTTTGCAAATTGGGGATGGCGATCATATAGCGGTAGACACGGGCATCATAACCATATCTGATTTTAGACAAAAACATATTGCAGCAGGGTTTGAAGGTGCACCTTTAGCACAGTACGGAGATTATTATCTCTTCGCTGATCAACAAAAAAACACGTTACTATTAAACATCGGTGGTATTGCTAATTTCACTTTTATAGGCAAGAACCATAATATAAATGACATAATCTGCTCAGACATCGGGCCGGGTAATACCCTAATGGACCAATATGTCAGAAGACATTTCAACATGAATTTTGACCAAAATGGCCAATTAGCGTCTAAAGGGGTTGTTTGCAAAGAGTTATTATCGGCATTGATGTCCTTAGACTTCGTTGAACACCCCATGCCAAAAACAACTGGCCCTGAATTATTCAATATCGACTTATTAGACTCCATAATTTTGGACAAAAAGCTTCAGCTATCACATTACGACATACTTGCAACCTTAAATGAACTAACCGCTTGTTGCATTGTGACTCACATTAATAAGCTTCAGACATCAGGCACTATCGAGGTGTTACTCAGTGGCGGAGGCGCGCATAATGTCACACTGATTAATAAACTGAAGGATAAGCTCACAAATAACTTTAAGGTCGTAAAGCTTGATAATGATGGGATAAATACAGACTCCAAAGAAGCTGTACTGTTTGCAGTGCTTGCGAATGAATGTGTTATGAGCGAAAGTACAGATGAAGATACACGTGGAGGATTAACGATGGGTAAGCTTTCACTACCTTTGTAATGCTAAACCGTTTATCAGCTCATTTTTCCAGGCAGTCAATCTTGCAGATAGGATCTTAAAGAAAGGCTGCTGAGATTGATCAGTCGCTGTATCTGCTTCTTTACTGTATATGCTGCAGGCCAATTCTACTTGCGCATCAACTATGTTTTTAACACCACCAGTTTCACCTAGCAAACTAAGCTGTGTCATGTAAGTCCCAGCCTCACCACTGCCTTTCAAAATGAGTTCAACAGAGCCTGAAACAATATCAAGATCATCAAGAACAACACTGCCACTGAAGTTAACATATCGAGCGTCTAAATGTGTAGAAGTGATCACTAAAGTGTTACCTGAAGTAGCGTCACTCGGCAACAAGCAGTCTAATACAAGCTCGTTTCCTTGCACTTCAAACTCGATTTCATCAAGTGCAGACGCTTTTCCGATAGGAAAAAGAGGGTCTGTGTGTGTGTATAATTCAAATTGAATGGTTCTAGTATTTCGCATTAGATACAACTGAAAATTTTAAACAGCTTTATTGTGAAGTTTTTTTATTGCATTTATATGAACAAAAACCTCGGTGACACAAATTTAGCCACCGAGGCACTATATTATCTAGCTTAGATTAACGAACAGCTAGCATGATAAGACCTGGCACTACAAAGAATGAACCAAGTACATACCCGAATGCTGCAGTCTTATTCTTAGCACCAACTTCAGCAAGCTTTTCAGCACACTTGATTGGAATTTCGCGAAGTAGTGGTAGACCATAAATTAAGCCAACTGCGAATACGTTAAACATTACATGCACAAGTGCTACTGTTAATGCTACCTCACCTGCAGGGCCTGTGATAGAAGTTGCAGCAAGTAGAGCCGTAATAGTCGTACCGATGTTTGCACCCAGTGTGAATGGGTAGATTTGACGTGTAGTAAACACACCGCTACCTGCAAGTGGGATCATTAAACTTGTTGTTGTTGATGACGACTGAACCATAACTGTCACTACAGCACCTGAGCTGATACCCGCAACTGGACCGCGGCCGATAGCACCATGAAGTAAATCTTTCGCTTTACCAACAAGTGCTTGTTTCAAAAGCTTGCCTAGAGTTGTTACTGCAAAAAGAATTAATGCAATACCGATAACAACCATCGCAATGCCTGCCGCTTTACCATCTAAGAAGCTTACTGCATCTTTCACAACACCAACAGCTGGTTTTACTAAAGGCTTGATGAAGTTGTAGCTCTTAATTGATAAGTCTGCGTCGCCAACGAACAGATGTGCAAGACTGGCAGAGAACTTTTCCAATAAACCAAACATGATCTCTAGCGGCAAGAAAATAGCTACCGCAAATAAGTTGAAGAAGTCGTGTACTGTCGATGCGGCGAAAGCTCTTTGGAATTCTTCTTTAGAACGAATATGACCGATTGATACCAGTGTATTTGTAATAGTAGTACCGATGTTTGCACCCATAATCATCGGAATTGCGATTTGAAGTGGTAAACCACCCGCAACTAAACCAACTATAACAGACGTTACAGTAGAAGATGATTGAACTAAGGCTGTAGCAAGTGCACCCAATAATAGTGCGACGAATGGATTTGTAGCAAAGGCGAAAATTTCTTTCGCACCTTCAGAACCGCCGGAAGCAAGTTTAAAACCACCACTAACTGTACCTACGGCAACTAGCACTAAATAAACAAGAAATGCTATTGCACCCCAGGTTAGTAACTTTGATGGTAATGACTTTTGGCTATATTCACTCATTGATTTATCTCGTTTTGTCAATGCCATTTTATATGGCACTTTGATGACGTTTTTGTTTCAGGACGCATTTAAACAAACAAATATGACAGAAATATTTCAGTCACGATAATTGTACCTAGAAACCGTTACTGATTAATGTCTTAAATCAAGTAAATAAACGGGGAAATTTAGCTCTAGATAGCTATGTGACTGTTTTATTGCGTTTTTATCAAATGAATATGTGTTACAATCCTTTACAATCCCCCTTGGCTTAAACAAAAATCATTCTCAGCCTCCATATTTGCTACATGATTAAAGGCTAAAGTTTGGCTAAAAGAATGAAGAGAATAAGTAATGCGTTGTTTTTTACTGGTACTGCTGTGTTTTTTTTGTGCACCAATCATTGCTAGTCCATTGACAAATATTGAGCCAACACAAATCACACCAAATACACAGGCTCTCTCTCTAAATAATGAAGCGATGTTCTACTTTGATTACGAAGGCGACTTTCGAAGTGCATTTGACTTCGACCGCCATTCATTCCACTTCAGACCAATTAGCGATATCAATAAAAAGCCAAAAATAAGCATTTATTCAAAATGGGCATATATAAAGCTTGATAATCAAAGTAATGTCACGGACTGGAAGATGTCATTTGGCTTTCCCCGTTTAGCTAAGCTGTCAGTATATAAAAAGCTACCGAATGGGTGGCAAGACCTTTTAAATTTAGACGAATCCGACCCTTTCAGTAAGCGCCCAGTTCAAGACCCACAAATGTACATCCCTCTGAACATGGATTTTGGAGAGAACATCTTCCTTATCGAGTATCAGACGTTTGCAAATGCGCCTGCAAATTTACAAATTCATACTCCAGAAAACTACCTTAAAGAATCACATGAAAGCATTATCACAAATGCTAGTTTGACGGGCGTCGTTGCCGCTATTTTATTAATTGTTTTAGTAAATTTATTTTTTAATAGAAACAGTACAAACGTTTTCTATGCAGCCTGGACTTTTTTGTTCTTTTTAATTGTTGTAGATACTGCAGGCTTCAGCTTTCAATATTTTTGGCCTTCGCACAATGCATTTTCTGGTCAGTTTTCAATCTTTTTAATGGCCACTGTTCCACTGTTCCATTTGCTCTTTGTCAGAGGCTTTTTACAGCTGAACCATTACCACCCTACATTGAATAAAGTCTATGTTGCTTTTATCGCACTTTACACAATTACGGTTCCGACTGCATTGTTACTCAATACGGTCTATTTCAATCTTATTTTAAGTACATTGGTCATCCCTGTTTTTGTTTACACCTGTTCGTGGAGCATCAAACAAAAAGGACCAGGTATGCGCACCTTCACATTTAGTTTGATCAATCATTTATTATTCTTGAATATATTCACGATCTTAGGTGCGAGTTATGGTAATTTTATCGATGTCTTCGATATCACCTCATTCATCAAAATTGGATACCTGATCGAAGTATTGTTGTTTACTGTCGCATTAGCATTACAGCACAAATCACTTCAATCAAGACTGCTAAATCAACTGCAACATCAGGTGCATGCATTAAATCAAACAGTGAATACGAAACACCGTGAAGTAAGCTATAAAGAAGAGAAACTAAAAGAGAAAGAGGAAAAGCTGTTTACTGATCTATCACATGAGTTGAGAACACCTCTAACCGTAATGAAGATTCAAGTTGAATCTTTACAGTACAATATCGTAGACAATGTGCAAGACTCATACAACAAGCTGATGAGTAAAATTGATGAGCTCAACAACTTTATAGACCAGCTTATGTTAGTGACAGATGATAAAGACATCGCATCACTTTTAAATCAAGAGCCAACCAATGCACACGTCTATGTAAATGAAGTCTTTCAGACATGTATTAGTCAAGGCGACCCCAAAACGTCTTCTTTTTCCGTCACCAACAAGTTAGACCGCTCTCTGTCAGTGACATTAGATAAACAAACTATCGAAAATGCAGTATGTGAAGTAGTAAAAAATGCACTTAGATTTGGAGGAGAGGGCGTAGAGATCTCATTAAATACCTATTTAGATCACGACTCCCTCGTTATCAGAATCGAAGATTCTGGCATGCCTTTGTCATATGAGGCCCACCAGCAATTGTTTCAGCCGTTATTTAGAGAAGAAGTGTCTCGAAGCACGCTCATGGGCGGAAAAGGCATGGGATTAGCTGTATGCAAAAAGATTGTCGAATCTCACGGCGGTAAAATCGAATCACACAATAGTCTACTAGGTGGTCTATGTATCGAAATATCGTTGCCTTTGGACAACACTCTTCACCTTAATGCTGCCAGGGCAAGCTGAATATAGCAGTTTTATCCCTTTGCGCTATAACTGACTATAAAGTAAAATCCCATGTTCAGTTTTTGGGGCGTTAATTATGAGCAGTATAGAGTTTTGGGAAGCGAAGTCTTTAGCAGACATGAGCACCGAAGAGTGGGAAGCTATATGTGATGGGTGCGGTAAATGCTGTCTTCACTCGTTTATTAATAGTGAAGAAGAGGAAGAGCACTTCGAAAGCACCGATGTATTGAGAGAAGGTGAAGAATTGCTATACACAGATGTGATCTGTCAATACAGTGATATACAAACTGGTGGATGTACGCGTTATAGTGAGCGTCAAACACTTGTCCCAACCTGTGTACAATTAACGAAAGATAATCTCAAAGATATTTTCTTTATGCCGCAATCATGCAGTTATCGTCGCCTTCATGAAGGGAGAGGACTAGCTGCATGGCACCCGCTAAAGAACAGCGGTTCAAAGTCGCTTATGCATGAGTTAAATGTGAGCATAAAAGACAAAGTCGTAAAAGAAACCGAGGTCGATTTAGAAGAAAAGTTTGAAGAGCATATTGTCGAGTGGCCTGAGTTTGACTGCGACTAATATCAAAAAAATATACAGCATAAAAAAGCCCATGATATCAATATCATGGGCTTTTTTCTTATTTTTGTTCGTCTTCAGGCAAAGTGACGTTTAATTCAAGTACTGCTAAATCGTCCTCGTTTTGTTCAAACTGAACATTCACTGCATCTGAATCTACTTTCACATATTTACTAATGACTTCCAGAATATCTTGCTTAAGTTGCGGAAGGTAATCTGGCGTGCCCCGCTTAGAGCGTTCATGAGCAACAATAATTTGTAAACGCTCTTTTGCTAAGGAGGCGCTATTCTTTTTTTCTGAACGGAAATAGTCGAGTAAAGACAAATTAACCTCCGAATATTCTTTTCAGTAAGCCTTTCTTTTCAACATTTAGAAATCTAAAGTCGATGATTTCGCCTAACAGCCTATCAATGGCGTCGCTATATGCTTGCCCAGCGTCAGAATCGCTATCCAAAATCACAGGCTGACCAGAGTTTGAAGCATTTAGAACAGACTTTGACTCTGGTATCACACCAAGCAGGTCAATAGCTAGAATTTCTTGTACATCTTCTACAGATAGCATCTCACCAGTCGCAACTCTTTCTGGATTGTATCGAGTAAGTAGCAGGTGCTCTTTTACTGGTGCCGCACTTTCTTCGGCACGTTTAGATTTGCTCTGTAGAATACCTAAAATTCTATCCGAGTCTCTCACAGAAGACACTTCAGGGTTTGTCGTCACAATCGCTTCATCAGCAAAGTAAAGTGCCATCATTGCACCTGCTTCTATACCAGCTGGAGAGTCACAAATAATAAAGTCAAAATCTTCTTTTAATTCGTTTAAGACTTTTTCTACACCTTCTCTGGTGAGCGCGTCTTTATCACGTGTCTGAGAGGCAGGCAAAATGTATAGTTTTTCGACTCTTTTATCTTTGATTAAAGCCTGATTTAAGTTTGCTTCGCCATTGATAACATTAACAAAGTCATACACAACGCGACGCTCACATCCCATAATTAAGTCGAGATTTCTAAGGCCAATATCAAAATCGATGATGGCTGTTTTATAACCTTTTAATGCTAACCCCGTACCAATTGCTGCACTCGATGTAGTTTTACCTACACCACCTTTACCGGAAGTTACGACAATAATTTTTGCCATTAGATTTATCCTTTGACCAATGCTGTTAATTCTAAAGATTCATTTGTTTGAGTAATCTTACAAGGATTGCCCCAAAATTCCCCTTGAAGGGAATCGCTGATCCAATAACTACCATTTACAGATACTAGTTCAGCTTCTAATTTTTGACAGTAAATACTCGCAGAATCATTACCTTGTGCCCCAGCAATAGCACGGCCCCGTAATGTCCCATAAATATGAATATTCCCATCAGCTATCACTTCAGCACCGTGACTGACGGCACCGATAATAATTAAGTCCCTGTCTTTGGCATATATTTGTTGCCCAGAGCGGACTGTTGCATTGACAACCTGTGCAGGAACATAAACGTGCTTCTCAACCACTTCCGTCTTGGTGTTCGTAGATACAGCAGGTGCGACATCTTTAGTGTAATTCAAAACTGACATGCCAATAGATTTAGCCGTTTCATTTTGTTCATCACTGCCGTTACAAATACCAACAGGGTTAAGTGATAGCTCACTTAAGATAGTCTTTAAATCTGAAAGTACCAAAGGCTCATTTTGAACTTCGGCCAGATTTATAACGATAGGCGCGCCTTGAAAAAACTTAGGTGCCTGAGAGATTTTTTCATTTAACTGTGCTTTAACGACACTTAAATCGCCATTAAAAAGTTGCAACACAGATAAAGTGAAGAGGTTCCCTTTGAGTTCGAAAGATTGTGTAGACATAAGCGCTCAAATATAACTGCATACTCTTTATTAAATCTTATTTTGACCCCGTACTGTGTACGTTTGAGAGCAGCAAAACTTTCCAATTATTATATATGTCATGGTATAGTGCTGCTCTAAGATAAGCAAGAATTTATAGGGTTATAATGCTAAGTGCAGTATACAAAAGTAGTAAAAAAGCCGACACCTACCTTTTTATTGAAAAAAGAGACGATTTCAGCAATGTTCCTGAACCTTTAATGAGCACTTTTGGCACCCCAATATTTGTAATGTTAGTTGATCTTGCCAGAAGAGAAAAACTTGGGGTAGCAGATTTAAGCTTAGTTAAGGAAAAATTAACTGAACAAGGGTTTTACTTGCAGATTCCACCTCCAGAGGAAAATCTTCTGGATGAATTTAAAAAACGAAATGGAGCAAAGAGTGACTAAGACTTTAAAAGTTATACTTACATCTCTGTGTTTTTCAGCGTCAGTCAGTGCAACGACGCAAGCGGACTTTGATAAATACGTTCAAAAACTAAAATCAGAAGCCGTTGCTAAAGGATACGAACAATCCTTAATAGACTCAGCTTTCGCAACTGCAAAGTTTAAAAAGAAAGTAATAAAAGCAGACAAAACACAGCCAGAAATCGTAGAAACACTTGAAACATATTTGCCGAAGCGTGTACCTGATTGGAAAGTCAAACGCGCGAGAAAACTATATCAAGAAAACAAAGAATTGTTAGATCAAATTGAACGTGATTTCGGTGTTCAAGGCCGTTTCATTATTGCGCTTTGGGGCCTTGAAAGTAGTTTTGGCAGAGTACAAGGCGGCTATCCGGTTATCAGTTCACTGGTCACTTTGGCATTTGATGGCAGACGCGAAGCTTTATACAAACGCCAACTTTGGGCTGCCTTAGATATCCTTCGTGATGGACATATAGGCTTAGACAAGTTTAAAGGTTCATGGGCAGGCGCAATGGGGCAAACTCAATTTATGCCAACCTCATTCAACGCTTATGCTGTTGATTACAATAAAGATGGTCGCAAAGATATTTGGACAACCAAAGAAGATGCCTTTGCATCCATTGCCAATTATCTTAAAAGTGTTGGTTGGAATAACAACTTAACTTGGGGAAGACAAGTTCAGCTTCCTGAGGGGTTTCCTGAAAACTACGTACTAAAGAGAGGAACAAAAAATCACAGTCAGTGGCTTGAGTTTTTCTCAAACTCAGAGCGCTCTCTAGCTGACTGGCAAGCGCTAGGTGTTAGACGTACTGATGGCACTGATTTACCTAATGTTAGTATCAATGCGGCCTTAGTCATGCCCGATGATATCAATGGCAGAATGTATTTAGCTTATGATAATTACAAAGCATTGATGAACTGGAATCGCAGCTATTATTTTGTAACCAGTGTTGGATATTTGTCTGACAGAATTGGTTACCCAAAAATTTAGACCTACTTTTACTATAAAAAAGGCAGCTTTAAAGCTGCCTTTTTGTTGGGCTAATGAAAGAAAATTAATAGTATGAAAGGGACTGAGTTTTTCCCCAAAAAACACGATAAGAAAACAGTGTGTAACCAATAATAGCGGGTACCACCATAACGACACCGTAAAGCATGAAAGTTAGCGCTGATGGGTCCGCAAGAGACTCATAAATTGTGAGTTGATTTGGCACAACGTAAGGGTAAAAGCTATATAGCAAACCTGAAAAACACACAAAAAATATTGATGTTGCGATAGCGAATGGCCGCCAGCTTTTTAGTATATCTTCTGCTTCATCAAAACTACTTAACAACGTATTTTGTAAAAAGAATAAAATCATACACAAAGCCGGAATAGGTAAAAGTATGATCGATTCACTTATATCAAACCATTTTGCAGCAACAAAGTCATTTATTAATGGATTGACAATGGAAACCGCAATCACACCGCACGCTGCAACAATGTTAGTCTTTTTACACCATTTAGTGGCTTTTTGTTGTAATTGACCCGTTGTTTTCATAATTAACCAAGCTGAGCCAATTAATGCGTATGCCGCCACTACACCAAATCCGCTTAAAATGGCAAAGCCATAACTTTCTATACTTTTCTCAAAAGACATGACATATAAACCAAGCATAAACCCCTGAGAAAAGGCTGTCAGGATACTGCCTAATTTGAAACTAAGATCCCAGAGATCCTGATATTTTGTTTTTGCTTTGGCACGAAAATCAAAAGCAACACCTCTTAAAATTAACCCCAATAGCATTAAAGCAACCGGTAAATAAAGCGCTTGCAAAATGACTGAATGAGCAACTGGAAAGGCAATTAAAGCAAGTCCGACGGCAAGTACTAGCCAAGTTTCATTAGCATCCCAAAATGGTCCAATAGAAGAAATCATGGTATCTGCTTGTTGTTTATCTTTGAGTGGTAACAGAATACCAACACCAAGATCATATCCATCAAGCACAGCATAAACTAATATAGCCAGTGCCATTAATCCACCATAAAACAAAGCCAAGAATTCATTACTAAGCATATTGCTCACCTCGCATTGGCGGATTTAATTCATATTCTTCAACTTCGACCGCTTTATCCGCTGTATAGAAAAGCGTTTTAATATAAGCTGTCAGCAATATCGCATAAACACTTAAGTATCCTATCAGCGTATATAAAACGTGCTCTGATGGGACTTGTGTTACGAGCTCATCTATTCTGACTAGCCCTTGTACCATATAAGGCTGTCGACCAATTTCAGTCACATACCAACCTGCTAATGTTGCGATCCACCCTGAAAAAGTCATAGCAACCAACAATTTAAGCTGCCAAACAGGTAGCTCTTTGTGTTTGGACAAAGTTACTCTGGTTATTACAGAAACTAAAATCATCAACAGACCAAGTCCAACCATGACACGAAAACCATAAAAAACAGGCTTAACTGGAGGGTGAGCACCTTTGAATTCATTGAGGCCTTTTATTTCACCATCTAATTCATGTGTAAGGATCAGGCTGGCTAAGTTTGGAATCGCCAATTCAAAATGATTCGTCCTATTCGTTTCATCAGGTACAGCAAACAGCAGCAAAGGTGCGCCTTTTTCTGTTTCCCAAACACCTTCCATTGCCGCAACTTTTTGCGGTTGATGTTCAAAAGTATTTAACCCGTGTAAATCACCAACAAACGCCTGTAACGGAGTGAGCATGATTGCTACCGTCAGCGCCACTTTAAGTGTTAATTTTGGTGCATGTTTGTGATCATGTTTAAGTAAACGATAAGCACTGATCCCGGCAATTAAGAAAGATGCGGTGATACCTGATGCAAGCAACATGTGAGATAAACGGTACCCAAATGATGGATTAAAAATAATGGCAAACCAATCCTTGGGGTAGAATACACCATCAATGATCTCGTAACCCACTGGCGTTTGCATCCAGCTGTTTAGAGATAATATCCAAAAAGCAGAAATCGTTGTGCCAATGGCCACAACTATTGTAGAAAAAGTATGTACAGCCGGACTGACACGCTTCATACCAAATAACATAACCCCTAAAAAGGTCGCCTCCATAAAGAAAGCAGTCAGAACCTCATATCCCAACAAAGGGCCTGCAATATTGCCAATACGCTCCATAAAACCTGGCCAATTTGTACCAAATTGAAACGACATGGTGATACCACTGACAACACCCAAAGCGAATGTTAAGGCAAAAATTTTAACCCAAAACCGATAAGCTCGGAGCCAAACGGGTTGCTTTGTTTGAACATATCTGACTTTAAAAAAAACCAAGAACCATGCAAGCGCAATGGATATGGTCGGGAAAAGTATATGGAAACTTATATTGGTCGCGAACTGAATTCGCGACAGCAATAAGGTATCAAGCATGACACACCTCTGTTAGTTACGACTTTTTCAATAACTTATCCTTGAGGTCGATCACCTTACTAACAGACGAGCCAAGCTTCATCAATGATTGCAATTGTTCAGGTGTCAACCTCTGCAATTCAGCTGACCATTTAGTCACTGTTTCTAAAAGATCATGTATGGATTGCATTTGCTCCTGAGCGTACTTTTCCTCTGGCGAGTTAGCTGTATCTAAAATTTGATCGCGTAACAAGGTCAGGGTCGGGTCAATTTCTCGCTTACGTCTTTCTTCAAACACTTTATTCGCAAGATCCCATATAGTACCGTTCGGCGCATAATATTCTTTTCTATCGCCGGGAATATGATGAACTTTTACAAGTTGCCATGACTGCAACTCTTTGATCCCCATACTGACATTGCCACGGGAAATCTTTAGAGCTTCTGCAATTTGATTTGCTGTGAGTGGGTGCTCATTAATAACAAGTAACCCCACCATTTGCCCAATCGTTCTATTAAATCCCCAACGACTGCCCATTTCACCGCAATGGAGCACGAAGTTTTCGATTTTTGGTGATAAATTCATAATTCTAAACGTTCAGTAATTATTGAAAGTTAAATATACAAAGATACCTGACTCAGATCAACTAAAGTTTCATTTTTTTCTGAAACTTTAGAATATCACTATTTTTAAATTTAAAATAATGGAGTCAGTACCTAAAGCCAGACTGTAATCTAGTCTGTTTTGAACTGTTTGTATATCGCTTGAGTAAAAAGTTTTAAAAGTTTTGGTAAATAATGAAACTTTCGAACTAAAACTAGCCAAAATCGCTATTTACTATAAATCTAATTGCTAAGATGAATGCTTAAAATAGCTAGAGTTTCACATTCAAGCATAGATTTTGCACACTTAATTTCATTTAAAAGAGTAAAATAAAAAGGCTTTACCTTACGATAAAACCTTTGGTAGTTGAGATGTAAAGGTAGGTTTAAGACTGATGTTTTCCAACTTCCCAGTTGTTTTGTTTTAATAAAGTCTCGCCAGCGTCGATAGCGCCTGACTCTAAAGACGTTGCCATTGAGTCATTCCAACGGTTTAAGTAACCGAACAAAGAGATGACACCCAAGATTTCAACTATTTCTCCATCGTCCCAGTACTTTTTCAATTCTGCTTCGATATTACTATCTACAGCATTTGGCACACTTGACGCAGCCAATGCAAACTCAAACGCCGCTTTCTCACCCTCATTGAAAACATCAGATTCACGGAATTGCCAAATTTGTGCCAATCGATTATCAGTACCACCATATCGTTGAGCAGCTAAGATTGTGTGTGCCTCGCAGTATCGGCAACCCGTATTTGCACTTGTGATATAACCAATTAGCCTTTTAAGCTCCGATGTAACACGACCATGATTTTCCATAACGGCTTTATTAAGATTTATAAATGCACGCGCAATAGCAGGTCGAATTTGCATAGTCAGTACGCTGTTTGGGCAAAACCCCAACGTTTCATTAAAGAATTTTGCAAGCTCAGTGACTTCCTGATCGTGATCTTGTGATAGTGGGGTAACTAAAGGCATAATCAGCTCCTGTTGAATTTATATTTTTTGTTGCATATGCAACATAACATAACTCTGGAGAACCTACTTGTCTAGTGAAATCTCAAATAAAAATGCATTAAAAAATAGAATGGCAAGCTTTATACAAAACAAACAGAGCAAATTATCGTTAGAAACACATATTCCTTTCCAAGTCGCGGTGGTTAGTAACTTGTTATCGATTTCAAGAGATCCGATTATCCGAGATTTAACAGACTTAGACACAAGAGAACTGAGAATAATGGTCAATATCGGATCCTACGGTCCAATTACAGCTTCTGATATTGCCTATCAAACACGCCTGGACCCATATTCAACCACAAGAGCGATAACTGCACTTGTAAAGAGGGGGTTGGCTCAATACGCACAGACGCAAACACAAACAAGAAGCAAACCAGTTGAATTAACAAAACTAGGGAATGAGATATATTGCAAAGTAGCGACGCACTTAAAACAACGAGAAGAGAAACTGCTAGAAACATTGTCTGACACAGAACAAACTATGCTAAGTACGCTCCTACAAAAACTAGAACTCAATGCAGAGGACGTTTTAGCAAATGAAGTAAAACACTGCGAGTCTAATGAACAGGCTGTAACAAGAGATCATAAAGAAATAGTCAGATGGCATAGCAGAACGCATAAAAAGAACTAGCGCTAGACTGCAATTGAAAAAACATATTTTTTGCACATTTAGTAACCAAGCTAAGTGGTATATCTAATAAGGGGCAAAAATATGAAATACAAAAACCTAGCCTATTTGGGTGCGTTAATTTTATTCAACGCACCCAGTTCGAACTTGTACGCGAAACCGAGTCATGACCATAACAAACCAAAAAAGACATTTAGGCACAATGTCATCCAGACACAAACTGAGGTAGATATTCGATTACAAGAAATCGTCACTCAGCAAAACTTACAAGCAACATTACCAGATACCTCTAGCTTGCCAAATATCATGGATCCATTACCTCAACTAGGTATGAAGCTTTTTTTTAGTAAAGCGCTTGGCGGGGAAAAAACCGTGGCCTGTGCAAGCTGTCATCACCCAAGACTCGGTGGCGCTGATGGGCTATCTTTACCAATCGGTACAAATGCCGTTGACCCAGATATCATCGGTCCGCTTAGATTAACCGCCGACTCCATTAATATTCCAAGAAACTCGCCAACGATTTTTAATGTCGGCTTAGCAAACTCAAGTTTATTTTGGGATGGAAGAATTCAACGCTTTACAACCACCGATGCTAACGGGCAGCAAATTGAAGTCATAAGTACACCAGATTCGGGATTTCAAGTGGTTGATGAAAAGGTAGGAAATGATTTAGTTGGTGCTTTGTCTCGCTTCCCTGTCACCTCAGTTGAGGAAATGCGTGGACAAGCATTTCCTGACGCCTTCGATAACCAGTCTGTGCGGGAGCATATTGCACAGCGCCTGGGTAACTACGGTTCGCAAACCGACCAACTAGAAAAGAACCAATGGTTACTTGAGTTTAGGCGTGCTTTTAACAGTAGCGAAAGTGCTGAGTCATTAATCACCTTCGATAGCATCACACTGGCATTGGGAAAATATCAATCTTCAGTAAACCTGATTAACTCTCCATGGAACGCCTATTTACGCGGCAACCAAAACGCAATGACACAAGCCCAAAAACGCGGCGCCACTTTATTTTTTACACAAATTAGTGAAGAGGGAGCTGGCTGTGTAAATTGTCATGGTGGAAGCCGATTTAGCAACGACGGCTTTTTTAACTTAGCGTTTCCCCAGTTTGGGATCGGGCTTGATGAGCAAAATGCGGATCTTGGGCGATTTAACATTGACTCACAACAACGTAATTCATTTTCTTTTAGAGTACCAAGCTTACTCAATGTTGAACTAACAGCCCCATATGGACATTCAGGCGCATATGAGACTTTAGAAGAAGTAGTTGCACACTATGTTGATCCTGAATCTGCAATTGGCCAATTTTTTGAAAGGGGAGGAGCTTGTGGGCTATCGCAATTTAAAAATGATATCAGCTGTCAAACACTAAACCACAATGCAGAATCTAATAGCCAAAGTGCACTCGCGTTACTACAGTTGTCACCGTTTGTTGCAGCACCATTGGATGCAGCGCAACAAAGTGATTTAGTTGAATTCTTAAAAGCGCTGACAGATAGATGTGCTGAAGATCCTCGCTGTGTGCGAAAATTTGAGCCAAACCCTCACGAACCAGATCCGGATAATTTAAGGCTAAAAGTTCAAAAGGCTATCGTAGGACAAGTATAAAATAATCGAGTCATAATCATAAGAAATGCCCCTTGTTCTTGAGAGAATGAGGGGCTGACTATTGACTACTGAAAGCGCGATTAAAACTTAATCGCGTTCCAAGTAACAATCTCTCTTTTTAGTTTCGTGAAATTTTATAGCTCAAGGTTACATTACGGTAAGGCAAAAAACCTCTTAAACCTATATGCCATGTACCCTGTTGGACATCATCAACAACACATTGCTCGTTGCTACCCCATAGGTAAGGTCGACAGTCAAACTTATGGAATCTTGGCTTACGTTTATGTCTTAGATATAAATCAGCCTCTCCATGACCTTCAATTTTAACTTCCAAATTAGTATATCCCTCAGGCACTTCAATTGAAGTACGCTGCCACCAGAACCAACCATAAATATTGTCGATTTCGCCTTCGATAACTGGGTAGGGGTCTTGGGTTTGCAAGTCAATAACAATTGGGTCATGATCGGATGAGCGATATGCGTGTTCAGCATATAGAGATTGCTGATGCTTATCTGACTTATATTCAACGTTGTAATCAAGCGCAACAGGCTCATCCGCATTAATATGCCAATCTGAAACCGCTCGCACTTTTTGCGTCATAGCGCTGCTCGCAAAAGCATGATCTAAACTACCTAAACGACCTTTGAACACATAAGAATAGCTTGTGCTATCTGAATTGATCACATCACGGAGGTTGTCGTATCCGTTGACTGTCATTTGCGCAATCGGGTCTTCCTTATTGTAAGCATTGAAATCACCCAAAATAACCGTGTCATCATCTAATACGGAAGTTGGGTTGCTTGCTAACCAATGATTGAGCTCATTAACAGCTGTAACTCGAGTTTGGTTCCAACAACCTTGACCATCTAACTGGTCTTGGTCCAAGCCTTCAGCCTTGCTACAACTGCCTTTTGAACGCAAATGCGTGACAACCACATTGAAAACGTCAGTAGTCTGTAAATCCTCAAAAGTTTGCATGACTGGTGGGCGGTTACCATAGTCAAATGGCACTGCGTCTGTATATGCAGCAGTACCGACTTCTTTTACTTTATTACCGCGATAGATTATGCCAGACGTAATTGCATCAGTACCGATCGCATCAGTGCCCATATCGACATACTTATAATTGTTGTCAGC
Organism: Pseudoalteromonas luteoviolacea CPMOR-1; assembly: GCF_001625685.1. Lineage (GTDB taxonomy): Bacteria > Pseudomonadota > Gammaproteobacteria > Enterobacterales > Alteromonadaceae > Pseudoalteromonas > Pseudoalteromonas luteoviolacea_K. Next base: position 29,613 of record NZ_AUYC01000046.1, read on the forward strand.
ATCCGCCATGGTTAAAGCGTTTGCTAACTCGGCTATTGCGCTAAACTCGCCAAAACCGTCGTTTTCAACTTCCAACAAACCAATTACGTCTGCATCCAGGTTCAATATTGCCGTGACTAATTTTGCTTTCTGACGCTCAAACTCTTCGATAGAATCTGCACCACGTTCCGTTGGAAACCCGCCACCTAATCCATCACCGTTGAAGAAATTGAGCACATTCATACTCGCTACTCTTAGATTCCCTTGCGATTCTATAGGGCCATCTGTGCGAATATTTTCTGATACAAAATTAGGCTGCTTAACTGGGTGTACTCGATACTGAGAGAAGCCATAGCCCACAACACCTTCGACACCGGTCACTTTATCTCCAAGCCTAAGCGTATTGTACGCATCAAGCTCGCCAGAAGGGTAGGGGATAATTTCAGGGTTTTGTTGTGAAGAGCCGTCATCGAGTGTAATTTCTTTCGTTAGATTGAGTCGCTCAACTTCATTTGCGCTGTCACCGGGTTTCGCAACCTGAGTACCTTGATACAAGCGCTCAGAGCCAAGCTTTAGCTCTCCGTAACGTTTCAAGCCATAACTGTCATTGACAAATAATTCATTCGTGATGTTAACCAACATACCTTCGTAAGCTTCAAGTCCTGACTGCGTTGGGATGGATATATCCGTGCTCACTACCGCCTCAGTGCCACACAAAACCAGACCCGTCACACTGCTTATTTGAGTCTGACCATATGATTCTCGAACACTACCGGCAAGTTTCACAACTTGGCCTTCTACAATAGAATTATCTTGGTATGAAACAAATATACCTTCAGAGGTAAGCGCATTGTCATCTTGATCAAATGATTCTTCTTGTACGAAGAAACCTTTGAGCTGATCATCACCAACAAAAGCGGCCGTAACCACACCTTGTAACTCTAATTGCTCACCAACGAGTGGACTTTCATTGGTTTCGCCCTGTATTGCGTGGATCTTAGTATTGTTCTCATTACAAGTTATTGCTGGTGGCTCTACTGGGTCGCTTGAGTTATGAATACCTATATTTGAGAAGTCATCTTTAGCTAACGCTTCCCATTCAACTGATGGAACAAATTCATCAGTGGCCACTGCATCACCAGAAGATACAGAAGCAAAGCGAACTAATGTTCTGTCTTTTGTAGATACTCCTTGATCACTCCATGACGAACCTGGGTCAACACCTATCTGGCCAATGCTATCGACAATGACATCATTTTTTATCAAAACAACTGCATCATCACCATTGAACCAACTGCCATCTTTTTGTTGTTGGGCTTTTAAACGTAACTCTTCAGCAGCTCTTGCATGGACAATTACGTGAGTATCTTTGGGGGCAACGGTTCCTTCTAAAACAATAGAAGTTCCTGAATTTGTATTACCATTGAAATAAAATTGAAGACGATAGTCGCTTAAGTTGATTGGAGAATCTGAATTGTTATAAATTTCAACAGCCTTGTTGTAACTGCTTCCTTCAACATATTCAGAAATCATAACTTCAGCATGGGCTGGCAGCAAAAAGCATGTAATTGCTGACGCGACTAGGGATTTTTTGAACATAGTTATTTCCGTTTACCGTGTTTTATAATGAATTATTTAGTAATTGAGGATGCCACTCTATATGAAAAATATTTCAATTGTAATATTTGTGTGACTTTTATATTTCAACATTGATTGTTTTAGTCCTCTTTCATAGTCATAAATTCATGCATTACAGGTCTATGAAGGAATAATATAAATAAGAATCATAAAAAAGCGCTGTATAGGATTTAAAAGCTCAGCCCTATGGCTAAACCCAATGGATAACCGCATCAAATCTAATCTTTCAAAATCATAAATAAATTTATTTTTGATATCTTATAACAATTAAAACCTGTTCTTGTTCGTTTATATTTTGACCAAATCAAGTTCCATAAGTTAATGTCTAAAAGTCAAACAATTTGACTAACCTAAAAAAACATAAGGCGTTACAGGAGAGGCTCAAAGTGATTGCTTGGGACTGTAGGTTTTAAAAAAGGAATAACCAGTTACTCTCAACTGGCTAGATAACAACATGTAAAGTAACTTTATTTAAGGATAATTAAATGAAATCGAATCGATTGATTAAATTAGCATTTTTATCATTTACTGCACTGAGTACACAACAAACTGTGGCTCATCAAGCACCAACAGTTTTCGATAACGATGAGTATGAAATTGAAAAGCATCTAAATTTAGATATTGATTGTGGAGAAGACGCAAACGCACTTCAAAACGCACTGGATAAGGCTTATTCAGCGCAAGTAGTGCAATTGACCGTATCTGGAGAATGTACAGCACCACTGCATATTCAGCATGGTCGTTTTGAAATTATAAATGACGTAGGGTCAACCGGTTCAATAAGGGTTAGGCATAATCAAGAGTACCTACAAAAAAGCGCTATCTTGTTAAGCTCTAGCAATGTCGTCTTTAAAAATATAAATATTGATGTACCTAGCGATATGCCAGCCGTTGAGCTTAAGGCTAACAGCGTAGCAAAATTTAATCACATAAGTACAAATGCAAAATCGCCAAATGACTCATCTTTTTTACAGTTTTTAATCAAAGACAACAGCAGCGCTTATTTTGAAAAAATGTCTGGTAATTCAGTAGGTGTCTATGGCAGCTCCTTTGTCGAATTTTCTAAGCAAAGCGATCAAATTAAGTTAGAAGTGTACGATACATCAGCAGCACAATCTGCACAAAATAACCACTTCAGATCTGTTCAAGTAGCAGGTAATGGCTATTTTTTAGGTGACAACCAAAGTAATGTGAATTTACTCATGATTTGGAGTAAAGGTGCGGCTGAGATCAATAATAAAAGTCGAGTAGGTGAAATTATGATGGGCGGGCAAAGTCATTTTGCAGCCTACAAAGAATCCATTGTTGCAGGACCTTACTCACTGTGGGGAAATGTCGTTTTTGAATTAGAGCATTCAACTGCTTACAACTGGAAAGCTGTCGAAAAACCGTACTCAATTATTATAGGTAACAACGCCCATGTAAATGGAAAGTTATACCCTGGTTGGAGTTGGACCGGGCAAGCCAAATAGGTAGCACTAAAAAGAGAAAGAGGAGTTAACTCCTCTTTTCTGCACTCAACGAAAGAGAACTAGCTGATATAGTCTATGTAAATGCAAAGTTTTGACTCTTCATTGTCAAACGTAGGAGACGCACAAACTACTGCATTATGTTCTTGGTCGACCCAGTTTTTTCCTTTTACCAAAGCAATATCTCCATTGCATAACGTGTTCACATCGCATGCTTTAGGTTGCTTTATCGCAGGCGCCAATTGATTCTTTTCAAGCGGGTGGTATTGCACAAAGTCTTTTTCGAGCCAGCGTTCACCGCTGCCACCTAATGTTGACATCATTTTCACAATCCCATTTTGAAAGTGAAAAGTAGGGCTGATCGAATAATGAGATGGCAGTATACGTAAACCTATTTCTTTTGGTTCTAATAGTTCTTCAAACATAGCTAACATCAACTCAATATGCTCGAACAGTAAGTCACCATGAGTGGTCGACGAAAACATCGCTCTAATTCTGTCAAATAACTCTCTGTCAATTGCACCCTGATATTGAAAATGACTATCTTGGGCTTTTTTAACATAATGAATGGCAGCGTTACTTTTTGCCCAACTTGATGGACAACAAAAACAAGTGAATGCTGTATCTGTATCATATATTTTTGAAAGGACACTTGCCGAGTCTTCGATTAAATATTTAGTGCTTGCTGAGGGAACACTTACTTCAGAATTAACGCTCATAAAACCATTTTGTTATGTGATAATATTGCAACATTATCACTTTACTTATTTCATGAAAAGACTTTCACCCCAATTATTACGAATAAGAATTACTTTTATTACGATAAGGTGCTAATCTGGTTTTGAAAGCAATTAAAATGAAGCATGACAAAACTAGTCTATTTTAAAGTTATCCATGGTTCTTTGTAATGTATCACTATTGAGTTTCATATCTTCAAATAGCTCTTTTAAAGCAATAGACGTCTCTAGTTCATCGTTTGCCGCTTCTAAAACGGCTGACGTATTCGTAGAAATATCTTGAGCCACTGTTGATTGTTGTTGTGCTGCTGTTGCTACTGAAGTGGTCAATTGCTCAACATTATTACTGTGTTCACTCACTTGCATAGAAACAAGACGCGTTTCCTCTACCTCGCTCATTATCTCACTGGCGAGCTGCGTATTTTCTTTAATGGCATTAACCACACTTTGGCTGATCTCATTTAAATTACTCAGAAGAGACGAGATTTGTTCTGAAGATTCCTTACTATTGTTGGCAAGCCCACGTACTTCATCCGCTACCACAGCAAAACCTCTTCCGTGTTCTCCCGCTCTTGCCGCTTCAATTGCAGCGTTGAGCGCAAGTAAGTTTGTTTGATCTGCAACACTACGGATTGAATCTAAAATAGTATTAATCTCAGCAACTTGCTTTTCCATTTTTGCGGCCATTTCATTGACCATATCCATATGCTCGGAAAGGGCATTCATTGCGTCTAGATTTCTTTGATTATCTTCTAATAATTTTTTAGATTCATTGTTTAATTGATCGCTCGCTGCCAGCGTGTCAGATGCTGAGCGCGCTATTTCTTCACTGGTGGCTGCCATTTCTTCAATCGCTGTAGCTATACTAGACGCCATTGTCTGAGTACGCTGTGCATCTTCATTAACATGGCTCGCAGCTTTATCCATTTTTTCGCCCAAGTCTGTACCAACGTTGATTGATTTTGACAAGCCTAATAACAAATCCTTAAATGCATATACCGTATTATGAATAGACTCAGATATCTGCCCAAGCTCATCACTGGTTTTTAGTCTCACATCTAAAGTTAAATCCCCCTCACTTGCTACTTTTTCTAAGATGCCAGTTAAGTGATTCAATTCATGTTTCAAGGAAGTCACTAAGTGCATATTTATGACTGCAATCACACTCATCGCAACTATAAACGAGATGGTAATAAACCAACTTTGACTAACTAGATCGCTTTTGACCGCTGCGCTGTGGTCAACAGTTTTAAGCCATTGCTTATCTAAAATCTTTTTAACAGCAACAATTTGGCTGGTCGCTTTTGGAAACCATTCGCTACTCGACATCAAGGTATTAAAATCTGGGTTGTCGTTATTAATCAAATAATTAATAACGCTATCCAATTCTTTTGCACTCGAGTCAGACATGGCTCTATTGTATGCCTCAAGTTGTTCACCTTCTAAAGAGGTTTCAAGTTGTTCCTTTAAGATGCCTAATTGTGTTTGATAATAGGTAAGCTCACCCCTTATCTGAGAATTTATGCTCTTCTTAGACAACACACCGTTAATTTTACCTCGTAATTGGCCTTTTCTTTCTTTGCTCTTGGCTAATAAAAATGCAATGGACAGTTTAGATGCCAGATCTCGATTACTGATATACGCTTGCATACGCGTAGCAGTGTCTATGGCTATTTGATTAAGGTGGCTGTAATACTTAAATGCATTTTTGCCATTTTTATTATCCACTTCGCGCCTAATTGTTGGCTTATCATTTAACTCTTTAAACAAAAAAGGTAGCCACTTTTTGACTTTTTCGTCGTCTCTAAATTGACCGGAGTACAAATCCCTTACTGTTTTTTCAGCATTGTCGGCTTTAGCTCTTTGCGCTGAGACTGCACTTTTTTTATCTGCCGTCGGATTACCTAAAAACCCAGCAGATAAACCACGTTCTACCGCATGATGATGAGCTATCTTTTCGATTGTATCCAACAACTTAATGTATTCGATGTCCTGCGATGTCGATGCGTAATCATGCCAATATTGGGTGGCGACTTTTGCAAGAAGAATAAAAATGAAGGCTATAAGTGCAAGAGAGCTGATTATGGTAAGTTGTAAAATGGATAAGCGTTTTAGCAAATTCATTTATTTCTCCGGGGCGTAAACCTAATGCCAATCACCAAAGACAGGCTAATAATTGTTCCTTACTTTAAAAGATAGTCAAAAAATCGCTAACGATATAAGTTTCTTCATGAAAATTATCGTAAAACACTCTGCATATGTGATTACCCAATTTAAAACAGCCATTTTTAAAGCAAGATAACCCTTTTTTTATCATCTCACCGTTTATAGAATTATTTGGCTCTAAACATAGAAAATCTTTACAAATTTCTGTTATCTTTAGCGCCTGTACCTAAAGGGCTAGATCATGATTCGAGTTTTATTGCTATTCTTCTGTCTTTTTTCCGTTAATCTCACCGCAGGACAACTAAAAGTCTCTGATATCAAGTTCAGCTATCAGGAAAATTACCTAAATCAAATCTTGTTTGTTTTTAACAAAAATATCGCGAAATCGGGTGATATACCGCATGCCCGGCAAATAGAACACATTTATTTAACGGCAGATTACAAACATATGTGCCGCTGGCGATTTGAAGGCTTAAAGTCTCTCAGCTGCGACCTCTACACAAAAGTGCCAACTCTGTCCCCAATCACAGCTGGTGTTAACCGCGGATTTAGTGGACTCACAGAATCTCTTAACAAAGAGTTTGAACAACAATGGTTCAGGCGAGACTTACCAATTCAGTATGTTGAAGCTAAAAACAATAAAGTCACGTTAAGCTATGATGCAAGTTTAGTTGCCAACGAAAACATAGCCGAACAGCTTCAAAACACGATTGTCTTTTTTAGTGATGATGAATCATTACAGCCAATTTCAGTGTCATCAGAACAAACGAATGGATATATACGTTTAGATTATGAATTTAAAAAAGACATAGCGCACACAAAGTTAAAAATTGTATTACCTAAGAGCACGAAATTAAGTGATAAACACGTCGCTGTTGAACAGGATATTGTTCTATACAGTAAACGCGCCAAACCTGAACGACCTGAGTTTTACGGCCTTTTTTGTCAGCCTTTCGGAATTAATAAATACATCAGTGATTACATTGCACTAGAGCCAGACAAGCTAAAAACCTGTGCGCCTGAATCTTTAGCTGTCGCATTTTCAGAGCCGCTTAAAAACCACCAATCGTTGAGCGACATTATTCAAAACCAATTGGGAAAACGTTCTTTTGCTTTTGATATGCCTCAAAAACACAAGTTAGGTGCCATGTATAACATAGTACTCGATGGTGACACTCGATATAAATTCGACCTTGGAGGCGTTAAAGGGGTATCCGGAAAGACCTACGTACATACATCCGCAGTAGTGCATTTTTCAACACGTGAAAGCACACCTTATTGGCGACTCTCAAATTATCTTGGTACTCAATTGCAAACAGGTGAGCAAGGACACTTATTACTTGAACATCGAAATAGTAAAAACCTTAAAATACGATATAAAACAATAGACAACTTAGACGCTTTACACACATGGCAATCAACAGAGATTGAGAGCAATAACACTGAGTTTAAAGAGCTCAACTTACTGAATAGTTCATCCAAAATACTACATACCGAACAGTTACCAATATCGCATTTGATAGATAATCGAAGTGGCATTTTAATATACAAAGCATCTGGCCTGAGCGCCGACTCAAAGACAGATACGTTAAACATAAAACAAAAGTCAGATCTAGAGACGTTAACGCTATCAGATTTTAACTTATTTGCTCAAATTGGTGCGACACTATCAATTTCTACTTATTCATTTAAAGAAAATTTGCCGCTTAAAACACGTGTTTGGTTAACTTGTGAAAAGTTTGAAAAACCCAACTTTTTGGGGACTACTGATAAAAATGGGCAACTGAATATATCACACAAAGCACTTCAGAAAATGATGCTTGCACAACATAGTCAATGTTGGCTTTGGGCGCAAGCTGAGCACAAGAAAGCCATGGTGCACTTGGATATGAGCAAGACAAATGCCATTGGTGCGCATACCATATTTAGCCAACCCATCTATCAACCCAATGAAGCTGTGAACTTTAGCATTGCCATGAAGCAGCATACTGAAGAAGGCTTAGTTGCACTCACTCAAGATATTCGTGCTGTCATCAAAAACCCAAACAGGTCTTCGTTGAAAGCCCTTGAGATCTTTCCTAAGTTTATTTCACCGCAAGGCTTAGTGCATTTCAGCATACCTGCGGGTTTTAAGCAGGTGGGTAGTTATAAAATCGAACTATACGTGGGTTCACAACGTGTAGACACTTATGACTATATTAAAGTTGCCCAATTCACTCCACCGGAAATCGAGTTTTCTTGGTTACATAACCAAGACGTGCACATCAACAAACCTTTTAACGTTAAAGTGCGGGGCGTTACTTATAATGGGCAAGACGTCAACAATTTTACCGGCGAGTTGAGAGTAAAGTTTCAGTCCATCTATACACACCCGGATTCTTGGCCTGAAGATTACGATTACCGTCACTTTTACGAAGCACCATCGCAAAATAAAACGCACAAGGTTCAGCTTGATCAGCAGGGCGAAGGGGAAATTATATTAAACAAGGATACGCCTTTTATCGGTGTTTCACTGTCTTCTCAAGTCACTTCAAGCTCTGGTGAGACTCGTTTTTACCACACGACACTGCCATATTTTTCAAGAAGCCACTATATAGGAACAACCATAGACGAAAATAAACTAAAAGTGATCGCGCTGACTCAAGATGGAGCTGAAATTAAAGCGCATGTCAGCATTTCAATCAATAATTTACAGTCTGTGGATGATGAGAGTTTCACACCTTTGGCACTGTGTTCAGGCACCACGCCTTTGCATTGTGATATCCCCAAACACATCGATGACTATGCTGAATTAAAGATCATCAGTGGAGATGAGCAATACGTTTGGAAAAGAGGCTATCAACTTAACAAAGAACAAACAAAAGCAACAACTAAACAGGCCACACCACAACTCATTGGTCAGTCTTCAGCCACGGTAGGGAAAGTGTATACATTAAATATTAACTCACCCATTGAGGGGCAGGCTGCTGTAATGATAAAAGCAGGCGAATTGATGAGAAGCTTTATCGTCGAGGTCAATACGGGCAATAACGACATAGAAATAGAAATTGATGATGCATTGATACCTGGCTTTGAAGTGACTGCATTTTTACCATCGACTACAGAGCACATTGCGAATCAAAAAAGTGAATTTAATCAGAAAATCAAAAAAATAGTGGATGCAGCACGGCAAAAAGCGACACGCAACCTAAATAGCCTGAGTGAAATTTCGTTGCCTACAAAGCCTCGCGTTTATGGGTATGAATTAAATCAGTTTATTCATGTAGAACCAGCAGACAAGCTCACTCTTCAAGTCGAACACCCTGGCATCATTGAGCCTAACGGCACTCTTAAAATTAACGTTACAAGCAACCAAACCGCTGACGCTCAAATATGGCTAGTGAACGACGCGTTGTTCGATGTTTCGCATGAATCACCGAGTTCAGTCTCTTTCCAACAGTTATATCATAGGTTTTCATACCATCAACCTTGGCATTCAGTTCATAATCAAACAGATTGGCTACTGGACACAGATACAAATAATAATATTCTTGCAGCCTTATTCTCCAACAATGTTCAACACCGCAGTCGTATGGCGGCATTAGCGCCGTCAAATTCAGCACACAGAATGTCAGATCAAGCACAGTCGGTATGGCTCACTCCTGCCTCTTTGACTGCGAACAAAGCTAAAAGTATTGAAATCAAATTACCGCAACTCAATGGTCGGTGGCGTTTATTTGTATTAGCAATTAATGAGCACAATCAAGCAAAATATACACATACTTTGAACACCCAAGCTGATGTTGAATATCAGATATACGTCCCCGAAAAAGTATTTCTCAAAGATAAACCCGTTGCTATTGTAAAAATCAATAACCCCAATCAGCACTCTGTGCAAGATCGTGTTGAGATAGCCTTTAACGGTATGATAATAAAAAGGGACAGTCCACAACTTGAGGCAATGCAATTAAAAAGGTTTGAAATACCATTAAACGATTTAAAATTGGGACTTAATACCATATCAATACGAAGCTTGAACGACAGCAAAAGGCACTATCGCAAAGATATTCAGGTATTAAAAAATACAGCTCATAAGCGCAGTGTTTTTAAGATGGATCCTGCTCATTCAAATACGATTCTTGTACCAAGTACATCCGTGATTGAGCACGCTCAAGTAAGTACCCTAAACAGTAATGCACCTAACTGGGCGCTACTTGCCAATTACCATCATCACTATCCCCATCAATGTTTAGAACAAACTCTTTCAAGGGCAGTGAGCTTAACGTATAACCCGATTACAAATACAGTACCTAACACCAAGCTCGCCGAGCTGCTCAAAACCAGTTTAATGCAAAATGTGAGTTACAGCGGCTATCGGTATTTTAAGAATACAAGCACAGATCTGATGCTTAGTGCTTATGCACTACTGGCAAATAAGTGGCTTTCAAATAGCAAATATCAGTTTGAATTTGACCCTGAATTGTTAGACGAGCTGAAAAGTCAGCTCATGAAAATAATAGACCATACACATTCCACTTCACACCATAACCGATATGACAGAGAGTGGTTGTTATGGGCATTGTCAGAGCATAACGCGTTAGATTTGTCAGAAATTAAAAACATATATGACTTGGGCGTACTTGATACAACAAGTCACCTATTGCAATTACAAGCACTAAAAGCAGCAGGAGCACGCCAAGACGACATTGAGTCAGCTCTAACAAATATCATAGGAGCGGGTTATCAAGACCAATCTTTTAACGCACTAGGTTCAACTTTAAATCAATGTTTGGCAATTCAACTAACTGAAATACCTGATGTAAAAGAACTGCTTTATAAGCCTGTTATCTCCAAGCAACTTCAAATCGGGCACTTTGGCAATACACTAGTAGATGGTATATGTACATTAGCGCTCAAAGATCTCAAAGGTTTGCCGTTAACTGAAGTAGACACTGACAAGCTCAATACCGAAAATGAGATGTCCGAACATCGTATCAATAATGCGCCGTCAATGCCTTACTACTTACATCTGGAAAAAAAAGCCTTGCTATCAAAAGAAGCACCCTCGTTTAATGGATTGGAGATAGCCAGAGAATATCGCATTAAACAAGGCAACAATTGGCAACCTGTGAACGAAGATAAATTAAGCGTTGGGCAACTAATAAAGGTCACTTTAACTGTGTTTTCACCAATAGAACGAGAACACGTGCTCATTAAGGACTTTTTACCTTCTGGATTATTAATATTGGACCCAAGTCTAAAAAATCAAACCTATTGGCGTTGGTTAAAACAAAAGAACACTCAAGCTGTGACGGTTTTACTCGGTCAAGATGGGCGAACATTGGCATCGTGGCATAAATATAAACTGCCCGCAGGCACCACGCAATTTGAGTATTTAGCTGAAGTTCGTTATAGCGGTGAGTTTCTAACACCTTCAGCAACAGTTGAAATGATGTATCACCCGGATATCGGGGGTAAAACTGGGGCTAATAGCGTGACTATTGATTAAAATAGTTACGCTTGCCTGTGTTTAATCATCATTTGCTTTGGGCGGTTTTAAATGTCGTTTTTTGAGCTTTGATTTATAACGACGACCGTATAAAAAGCAGAGAACAATTAGAAATATAACCAAAATCAAGAACAGGCTGCCACTGTTTGTAGTCTGCATAATAGGCCTCTTAAATTTTAAGTCAAAGTATAGCAGGCTTGCGCACCTGCTATATCTAGGAGCTATGCAAACAACGTAGGGCGTGCACCAAACTTATTTAAGTTTGGAAAGACCTGCTCTAGCTCAGTATCAGATATTCCTAACCACTGACCAAAAGCAGCACCGTACTGGTCAACAGACATGGTTGGAATTAATCGACCACTGCCAGCATCTAACTCATGATTAAGCTCAGAAGGGGGAATATCACCAAACACAGTACCGCCATTGATTGCGCCGCCCATTACGAAATGATGCGCACCCCAACCATGATCTGTCCCGTCACCATTAATCGCAAGCGTGCGACCAAAGTCCGACGCTGTAAATAATGTAACATTGTTAGCTAGACCCATGCTTTCCATAGAAGTATTAAACGCATTAAGTGCGTCATCTAATGCAGACTGTAATTTTGGTAAGGTTTGAGCCTGTCCAGAGTGGGTGTCAAACCCACCCATGGATACAACAAAAATTTGCCTGTTGGTACCCAGTTGATCTTTGACCGCTAACGTCCGAGCAACAGATTCAAGCTGCCTACCCAAGCCTGTTTTTGGAAATTCTCCCACACTGTTTGATTGTGACGAGATTGCTTTATTAAACATATTGTTCGCGTCGAATGATTGAGCAATTTTATTCGACAGGTCTTGTTCAATTAAATTAGTACTTTGATGGCCTAAAGCACTAAAATGTGCTTTAACAGCATCATTATCCTCAAAGTACTCTAACGCTTGAACCGTCGCTGCACGTCCATCTGTCACATGATATGGAGCGGTATTGGTGCCTGTAACAAGTAATTCTCCACCAGCAGTCGTTACCGCAGAAAAAGTATTTGCTTGGGTCTGCCCTTGATTAATTAACGCATCGTTTAATCTGCCTGCCCAACCATACTGAGCGCCCTCAGCTTTACCTGACATCCAAGTGCTTTGCTGGTCATTATGAGAAAATAACCGAGATGGTAGTTTTGCTGTTTCATTACGAATGCTGGTGGCTGTGACATTTTCTAATAAGGGGCCAACATTGCCCACTATTGACAACTTACCTTGTTGATAAAGGCTTGCTATAGAGGGCATTTCCGGCGGTAAAGCAAACTGGCGTTCTGCGAAGCGACTCGGTACATTAATTGAGATCAGATTATTGAGCTCTCGTTTAGTGGTATATTGGTTTAACAGCGATTGCCTTATCTTGGCCCATTTACTATAGCTCTCGTTATCATAGGGAATAAGCGTATCGTGATTGTCCATGCCACCGTATAAGAAAACACAAACCAGTGCACGATATTCCGTAGCGTTTACTTGTGTATTTGCCAACACTTTGCCCATGTTCATAAAAGAAGAGGCAACAACACCAGCACTTGCTGATTTAATAAAATTACGTCTATTCATTGTCTTATCCTTTACTTCTGAACCAAATAATCAGGTGAAGACATCACCATTAAAATTGCCAAATGGACTCGAGAAGCAAAACCATCTTCAGCATCTTCTTCAATAGAAGCAATTACTTGGCTGATATTGTTATAGCTATTTGTACTCAGTTGATTGGCACATAACAGTAAGTTTAATTGATCAAGTAAGGCGTTTGGATCTTTCGCGATACTCAATAATTGCTCATAGTTTGGCTTAAAGCTGAGTAAGGCTTGCTCCAAATTAAGCTCAATTCCTAAATCCTCGTATTCTTCTTTTAGCTCTTCAAGATCCGCTTCTTGTTGCTGCCCTGTAATAAAGTAGGTCATGAAGTTTACGTATCCAGGTATCGAACTTGCATTGGTGATTTGCAACTCTGGCGCGACCAGCCCCTCAGCAGCGGTCAGACTACCTGGCGCCTTATACCCTGGCCTAAAAAAATTAAACACACTGGGAGAGCGGTAAGGGTGCTGTCCTAGATCTGCACTTGCACTGGTATCCCATAACTGAGGTACAAAATGAGGCGCTACATTTTGCACTTCAAATGCACGTGCCCATTGTGTAAACCTCAGAATGGGCTCACGAATTTTACCGCCATTTGGGGTGCCGGGATCCCTCGCTTCTTGGTCAAATAAAATTGCTGCAATTGTTGCCGTTAAATCTCCGCGAATCTTTTCTCCTACTTCGCGGCCATCTGGCAATGTAAACAACCCTGACTCAAAAGCGCTCACGACACGAAGTACGTAATCGGTACTTGGGTTTGACGTAACCAAACGCTGTATGAGTTGCTTAGTAACAAAGGGCGCAAGGTTTTCGTGATTGAAAATATGGTCCAGCGCTTGGGAAATAGACGTTTCAGCGCCACTTCCCGCAGCAATTGAAAACCCTAAAAAGGCTTTTTCTTTCTCTGAATGTGAATCAGAAAAAATGGACATAGGTTGGCTGAAGCGCTTTCCTAAGTGTGCTTCAGGATCATCTTCGTTTAAATTTAGCCCAGTAAAAACGCGTGCTAAACCTGTAATATCTTTATTGGTATAAAGCTCAACTGGGTTACCATTTTCATTTAACCGCTCTGTCCCATCTTTATTAAGCGCGACTACACCTAATGTAAACAATTGCAGTAATTCACGGGCGTAGTTTTCGTCAGGCATTCTGCCTGTCTCATCATTTCCTTTTTCACTGCCCATATAAGTTAAATAGTGTCCCATAGCGGGTGAGTAAGTAACTTGCTCCAGTAACAATCGATAATTGCCAAATGCATTGTTGATTAACAGGTCTTGATATGCAGCCACGGCTTCAGGCACATCCGTTAATACTTCACCACCACCATTTGAAACAACAAGTAGCTCAGATAACGCAAAAGCGACGCGTTGACGAAGTTGATCCGGTGCTTCAATGCTGTTTTTCCAAAAGGTAAAACTTGTTTGCTCGATATAAAACAAACTAAAGTCTTCTTCAGGATCGCTCGGCGCGGCGGCTTGTACACTGGGCAGTATTAAACTAGGGGGAAGGGCCAACTGATTAATGAACCATTGAGATGCACTTTTATCCTCTAGATCATCAAGTAAAGTAGGGGTCGCACCAAATGTGGCGTGCTGTACAAAGTGAGAGATTTTTTCTCGGGATGAAAAAGTATCGTCTCCTGACAATGTAGGCAGCTCTTGCTCGCCGTTATCCGCAGAATCATCGTCATCTGCGACATTGCTATCATTAGGTTCATTATTACCAGAACCCTGATTGTCTTGGTTAGTATTGCCAATTACATTTGTTTGGCCATTACCAGTATCTGCGCTATTCGAACCACCGCCTCCACATCCCGATAAAAACAACAAAAGGATTGTAAATACAATACGCTGTATATTAATACTCCTAATCATCTCTCAACCTATTAACGCTACATCAATAGCTTAAGTTTAGGGGGATTTTTAAATTTGTGTGTTACATGTCTCATACAGCCATAATACAAAATTGTATGATTTAGAATTATTGATTAGAAATTGGCACTTCTATATTGAATACAGCACCAGATTGATCGGGCAACAATACAAGACTAGCACCATGAACATCACAAATGGCTTTTACGATACTCAAACCAAGACCGTTACCAGGTTTTGTTCTGCCCAGATCTGCGCGATAGAAACGGTCAAAAATATACGGCTGATCCTCTTTATCAATACCGAGGCCATTATCACCAACCTGTAATAGTGCACCGTTAGTATGGCTTTGCAAACGTATCCAAACACGCGATCCCTCATTGCTATATTCCAATGCATTTTCTAATAAATTACATAAAAGTTGACTCAAGAGGTCTTTGTCGCCAAAACAACTTACGCAATCAACTGTTGAATGTGATAGCAATCTACCAGAATCTTCAAACACAGGTTCATAACTAAGCGCCAAATCGTTAATTAACTCCGATAAGTTAATCAGTTGGAAGTTTTGTTTGTGCTTTCCGGATTCAATGCTGTTTAGTCTCACTAAATTATTAAAGGTTGAAATAACTGAATGAAGGTCTTTGGTCGCATGGCTGATGTGAGATGTGATTGCAATATCGTCACCCACATCTTGGGCCATACTCTGTAATCGATTAGCAACTCTGGATAGTGGCGTTTTCAAATCATGGGCTATGCCAACAGACATGGTTTTAGTTGTACCATGTAACTTAGAGACTTTATCCAACATGAGATTTATTGAAAGAGTTAAGTCGCGCAGTGCGCTGTCATTTACCTCACACCTCAAGCGCACAGAGTCCGGAGAGCGAGAAACCTCATCCAATTGAGCCATCAATGTTTGTATTTCTAATCGCCGTCTGTAATTAAAAAGCAAGCGAATAAAAAACAATATAAGTGTAATTAACACCACACCAATTAAGCTCGCCCGCCAAAGTAATTCTTTGCTGAACATATATTCATAACTTAAAGGCTGAGCAATGCTTAAAGAAACATCTTCCGTTAGGGCAATAGATAATGTCAGTAATTGAAAATCATGCTCTGATTGTAAATCAAAACTTGACCACTCTGGCTCTGTATTTGACGAAAACTCTAATTTACTACCAACAAGTAAAACGCCACGATCAACCAGAGCAAAAATAAACTCATGGTCAACCAAGCGCTCTATACTCTCGACTCGATCCCAAATTGGTTGTTCTTCCAGATCAAATTCATGTAAAACACTTTCATACCCGTCCTCGACATAGAGGTCTTTAATTTCCTCTACATACTCAACAAGCTCTTTCTCTTGCGAAGACTTGATATACGACAGAATACAAATAGAAGTAACTAAAAACGACGCTGCAAAAAGCACTGTCATTGCAGCTGTAAATTTTAAGGAATTATATAAATCGGTAAAAGTAATAGATCTATTCATCAGATATAATATAGCCACTTCCACGTACGGTTTTGATCAACTCAAAGCTAAACGGTTTATCCACTTTATTTCTAAGTCTACTTACATGGGTTTGTACTAAGCTCGTTTTTGGGTCGAAGTTAAAGCCCCATACTTTTTCAAGTAGCATGGTTTTTGTCACAAGTTGCCCTGGAGACTGCAACAAATATTCTAGAATTTGATATTCTTTTGTATTTAGCTCAATTATTTGTCCTGCTCTCGTTACCTTACGGCTTGTTCTCTCGACAACTAGCTCTCCAAGTGTCAGGGAAACCGACTGTACAGTGAGCGGCTTTCTTCTTGTTAATGCTTTTAATCGAGCATATAACTCGGAGAATTCAAAGGGCTTGACTAAGTAATCATCTGCCCCCGCATCCAAACCGTTCACTCTATCAGAAGTGTCACCTAGCGCTGTCAGCATAATAATGGGTGTCATTATTCCACTGGCTCTCAGTACTTTAACCGCATCTAATCCGTCCATACCCGGTAACAGTCTGTCGAAAATAATCACATCAAAGTCGCTTGAAGACGCTTTTATCATGCCTTCTTGAGCGGTTGAAACATGTTTTACTGAATCGCCGTATTGAGCCAACCCCTTTTTTATAAATGAGGCAATTTCTAAATCATCCTCTACACACAACACATTCATAGCAAACTCTACTGTGATTTTTCTAAAGTTTAACTCATTAAAACCGATTAAAAATATACAAATTTGTAATATGGCAGCAAAGCAGAGTTGATTAAGCCGAATACAAGAATATGAACCAGTATCAGTTTTCGCTTATGTAGGGGGTGACTTGCTAATTTTAAAGCGACGGATCAGCACCTAGCTTTAGTTAGGTGCTGAAAACTTTTTATGTAAACAAAGCAGATAATTCTGCTGATCCGATAATTAATTCGTCGGCACTTTTCCAGTGAGTTTGTCATGAAGCCAGCGATTGAAAGGGCGCCTAAACTTAAAAGAAGCCATTCGTTGAGGGTGATGGTACAAGCTGCTGCCGTTTAGCTCACTGACCAAGCTTTTCATTTGCTCAAAAATGTATTTGCGAGGCTTTTTGTGCCAATAATGATAAATCTTTCTATTACCTGCTTCGCACACTGTGCCATGGCGAGACAAAATAATACCCAAAGCAAACTGTTCTGCTGAGTGAATATCAATGAGTTCATCCAATAATGGCATCATCCATAGCGCAATATCTAGATGTTCAACATGCGCTTCTGTAATGCCAATTACGCCTGAATTAAACATAGGGGCATCATGCTCAACCTGCCAACTTCCATAAGTTGGACTTACAAATGTCTTGCCAATCGCTGCTGCATATTGCCGTGTAAACCGTTTTCTTTTCAGCGTACCTTCTAACTCATGCATAAGCATGGATTCATTTGATACGCCATCCATTAGATGTGTTATGTCAGCTCTGATTAACGTGTCAGTATCTAAGAAAATGACTTTTTTGGCATGATTTTCAAGTAAAAACTTTAATCCTGCCAATTTCAGCTTAAAGTGATAATTATCGCTGCCCAGCCATTCGTTTTGCATGGCTTTAGTGAAAGGGATCACCCGTATTTGGGCATGCGTTTCAAATAAATCATCTCGTTCTACCAACAAACAAATTTTCGCGTTAGGGTTATGAAAAAGAAGACTTGCTATACTTAACTGCGCCTCTAGATAGTGCCGCTCTTGCTCTCCGTAAATAACGTATACAAAGCACTCGTCAAACCTGTTAAGTTCCGACATCAATTGGCCTCCTTGTTAAATCGTTGTACATGTAATAAACGAGAAGAGGATAGCATAATTAATCACGACAAATTAGCAACTTTTGAGGTGTTAACAAGATATACCTGTTAATATATGAAGGATATTTCGAAGGAGTATATATATACCTTTTAAAGGAACAGCTTAAGCATCGAATGTGATTTAATAAAAAGGATATAATTTAAAATATCGGATTTATTAAAAAGCCACCTCAACATCATTGAGGCAGCTAATAAATATTAATTTGTACGATAAGTAAAACTAATACTCTCGTTTCTATTCGGCTCTAAAAATTGGAAACTGCCTGTAGGTTCAACTCTATGTCGAACAGATATAGTAATACCTGCTTTAAATTCTAAACCATTAAAGTCACTAACACTGTCAGAAAAGTTAGGGGTGATTGGTATGCATTTGAAAGGGTTATTATTATATGCTCGATGATAGCATAGCTCCGCAGTTTCATCTGCCGAATTACTATAACTCGCTGATGTATATGAAACTCCTGTAATTACACCTGTTTTATCTCTATACGGGATATGGTTTAAATCAAGGTTTAAAATAGAAAATAACTCTACATTAGTACCGCCGCTAGAGCTAAAGACTAGCATTCTACTTGGTTGTTTTTCTTTAGTGATCGTATAAGTATTTGCAAGAGCTTGACCACTAATTGCTAGGGAAGATAAGAGTAGAGCTGCAAAAGATAGTTTTTTCATTAATAAATCCTTATTATTTCCATCTATAAATTAATGTAGTTATGACTACGAAAAACAAATTATTTCAAAAAAATGACAGAGTCAACACAGGATTATAAAAAATAAAATAAAACATATTTCAAATAAAATTATTAACAATAGTAATTGTAAAAAATCAAAAGTGCATTACCCCAAAAAACTTCACATGAAATATAATCATATTAAATTGAAAAAATAGTACTTATATTTTTACTTTTTTAAAACAGCAACCAGCTTCGTAACTGACTATCAGACAAGTTTAACCGGCTAAAGAATGCACTTCAGTGCATCTGTGCTGTTGATGAATTCAATGAGAAATTGTTAACTGTCGCTAAAAATGTGTAAATAAGCGCATTAAAATTGTACTAGACAACGAAACAATGGCATCTTATGGAATTAATCTCAACTGCTACCACATATAAATTGGAACGTTCTAAGTAAAGGGTTTATCATGAACTACAACATTAAGAATAAACATCTAATTGCCTTATCCGTCAGTGCTGCATTACTCTCGGGCTGCAGTAATGGACAAAAGGAACAGCTAAAAAGAACGGAACAAATGGCTGAACCACTCTACGTTTCTGACGTTGTTTCATATGTTAATCCGCTAATAGGCACTAAAGGGCCTTTTAACCACCGCCAAGCAGGCAACGTAACGCCTGGCGCTGTAGTCCCTTTTGGGATGTTCAATTTTGGACCTGAACACGCCTATACAGAAGATTTACTGGCGGAATCTGAAGGCATATCAAAAAAAATACGTGAAGAGAAAAAGCGAATTCCAGTTTCGCCCGGTGGATATAACTATCAAGCTAGCCGTGTAAAAGGCTTCTCATTTACGCGCTTGTCTGGCACAGGATGCCTTGGTGCATCAGGTGACATTCCTGTCATGCCTTTTACCAAAAACATAACATTTTCTCCTGCTACTGATCCAATCAATGGCTACTACAGCGCAGCGTTTTCCCATGATGATGAAACCGCTATTCCAGGTTATTACCAAGTCGGATTAGACAATGATGTTAACGTACAGCTCGCAGCGACAGCCAGAAGCGGTATAGCCAACTTTACCTTCAAGAAAGCGGAAAATGCAAAACTCTTATTTAGAACCGCTTATTCCCAACTTGGAAGTGGTGATGCCTATGCAAAAGTTGATGCCGAGCGAGGAGAAATCACAGGATACGTCACTTCAGGTAACTTCTGTGGTTATTTAGGTGAATACAATCAAAGAGATTATTACACCCTGCATTTTGTCGCCAAACTAGATAAACCAATAACTGGCTCAGGCGCATGGAAAGATGACTTAATTGAACAGGGTGCTAAATCCTCAAAAGGGGGGATGGGCTATGGAGACAACGGATGGCCAGACATTGGTAAAGGCTCTGGTGTTTGGGTCGACCTTGGCCTCGATAATGGCGACACAGTTCAAATGCGAGTGGGTATTTCTTATGTTAGCTTAGACAATGCAAGAGAAAACTTAGCAAAAGAGCAAGCAGAACAAAGTTTCGACCAAATACGTAAACAATCAGAAAATGCCTGGGAAAGTGAGTTATCTAAGGTCAAAGTCGCGTCTGAAGATCAGAGTAAATTACGAGTATTTTACACTGCACTGTACCATAGCTTATTTCACCCAAATGTCTTTTCTGACGTCAATGGCGAATACATGGGCTTTGATCAAAAAGTACATAGCATAGAAGCTTCTCAGACTGCACAATATGCGAACTTCTCTGGCTGGGATGTTTATCGTTCTCAGTTGCAGTTAGTGACTTTACTGGACAAAAAGAGAGGGAGCGATATTGCCCAATCTTTATTTAATCAAGCAAATCAATTCAATGGTGTATGGGATCGTTGGACTCATAACGCTGGCCCAACAGGGGTTATGAGTGGCGATCCTTCGACTATTGCAATTGCAAACTTCGTTGCATTCGGTGCTGATGATTTTGATGTCAATGGCGCATATCACTCGCTTCGACAAGCCGCGGTAAATCCAACAGAGTTTGATTTATCGGATGTTGGCTGTCCTGTGTTTTGTAGAGGACAAAAACCCTCTTTAGACCAATGGCAATCACTTGGTTACATTGCTGACGAATCTAACAGTTGGGAAGGTGCTTCGGAGACATTAGAACAAGCATCTAGCTATTTCTCATTGGGTCAACTTGCCAACCGACTTGGCAAAGCAGAAGATGCGACTCGATTTATTAATGAAGCAGGGTATTGGAGAAACATATATAACGCATCAGCTACTGAGTCTTTAGGGTATATACAAGGTAGAAATAAAGATGGCAGCTGGAAAAAAGACTTCGATGCATTTTCTGGACACTTATTTGTTGAAGGAAGCCCAGCTCAATACCTGTGGATGATACCACACGATGGTGCAGGGCTAGCAGAAATACTTGGCGGTGATGAAGCCATGAGTAAAAGACTTGACGAACACTTCAAAAAACCGGATGGAACATGGGTGTTATACAGAGATTCCGCTGAGTATGCAGATGTATCTAATCAGCCATCAATCTTATCTCCATGGATGTATTTACATACGGGCGATGCCTATAAAACACAGCAAACCGTTCGTGAAACCATGAAACAATTATGGCTAGACGCACCAGATGGCATACCAGGTCAAGATGACCTCGGCCAAATGTCTTCTTGGTATGTGTTCAGTAGTCTTGGAATTTATCCAAAATACCCAGGACGCGCCGACTTAGCTTTATCGAGTCCGCAGTTTACTTTTGCCCAAATTGGTAATTTAACAATTAATGCACCTGATGCATCAGATGACAAAGTATATATCGATACACTTCGTATTAATGGCAAACCAAGCTTAAATAGTTGGATAGATGAAACGTACATCAATGAACCTGTGACTTTAGAATTTTCACTGAGTGAAGAACCGAATAAAGCCTTTGGACAAGCCAAGGAAAATAGACCTCCTAGCTATTCACCATCAAAAAGTTAATTACTAATTTAGTTCCCCTTCAGAGGCAGCTTTAAGCTGCCTCTTTTATACCTGCTCACAATCGCTGACTCCTTTATTTTTCGCAAACCGTGACAGTCCATTAATCAACAATTTTGGGATACATTTATGGGTCTTTTCTTGTATTTAATTTATGTAAAAATCAATTCAGAAACTCTGTTAACTTAGCACTGCCATACTTGGAATTGCTGCTATAGTTAAAATTATCCATACAGTGCAATGATGGCAAGGAAGACATGGACAGCAACACGCCTTATCTACTCACCAACCACAATTTACAAATTGAGTTTGTCAGTCAAGCTGCACTTAACTTACTTCAAGGTGAGGTATTAATAGGCTTAAACATAGCTACAGAGTTCAACCTAGAAACCATCACAGACAACTTTGCTATAGGTCAATACCAATCTTCTCCTGTCAGTTTCAATAAATTCAACTATGAAGGTGGGGTCTGTTTTGTGCTTGAACTGCATAAAACCAATAATGACCATATTCGTTTTTTAAACGACGCAATTAATAGCTCTAATATTGGTATATGGCGTTACAACGTAGAAACTAAAACCGTCTACTTATCAGGGATCTCTAAAACTATTTTAGGACTCACACCTCAGACACAACTAACGTGGCGCAAGATACTGTCTCTTGTCCATCCTGATGATCGGGCTTTATTCCCGCTATTTTTTGAAAATAACGCACAATTCGGCGTTCCACTTCAATTCGAATTTAGACTAAAGCAAACAGGGCAACAGTCTTGGTTCGCATTAAAAGGAAGCTGCGTCAATAAGTCTGACGGCCAGTGGATTAATGGTACGCTGCAAGACTGTACAGTAGAAAAGACCACCGTCATTGCACTGAACGATGCGGATGAAAGTAAGCAACTTGCAATAGAAGCCGGGAAAATAGGCACATGGCGGGCAACTAAATCAGGCCATCAATGGCTTTGGAAATGGGATATGCTTGCCAATACTATCTTCAAGTTGTCACCAGATGATATCGGCGATTTAAATAAATGGGTTGAATTACTGCATCCCGAGGATAAACCTCGTGTACAAGAAGCACTAGAAAATAGCCTGCGGACCGGTGTTGAATTTAAGCAACATTACCGAAGCATTCTAAAAAATGGTGAAATAATCTATGTTTTTGCCCAAGGCAGAGTAGGTAAAAACTACAAAGGAGAATACTGCCGCATAGATGGTGTTTGCGTTGATCAAACTGAAATTCACAAAACACAACTAGCACTTAAAAAATTAAATTCAGAACTAGAAACGCGTGTAAATGATCGAACTGCTCAGCTATACAATACATTACAAAAAGCTGAACGTGCGAATAAAATAAAATCTGAGTTTCTATCAATGATCAGCCATGAATTGCGAACGCCGCTGAATGGCATTATCGGGGCTCTAGATTTACTTTCACACTGTACACTTTCTGGTGAGCCAAAAGAACTCGTAAATACAGCATCAAGTTCTGCAAATCATCTCATCACGATTTTAAATGATTTACTCGATTTAAATAAAATTGAAGCCGGAAAACTAGAACTAGAAACAGTTAAATTCGATTTTCCTACTGTCATTGCTGACGTAGTGTCCACATTCAGTGCATCTGCTAAGGAAAAAGGCATCGAGCTGATAGTCTTCGAGTCCCCAGAAGAAAACTTAATATTAAAAGGGGATGAAAATAGATTCCGACAAATTCTCCTCAATATTCTTGGTAATGCCGTCAAATTTACAAACTGCGACCAGAACGAAAGTAAAAGAATTACCATTAACACCCACTACAATCGTTTGAATATCTACCAAAGTGAGGTCGTCGTATCTGTTGAAGACACTGGCGTTGGAATGACAGACGATACTATTGAGAAACTATTTACGCCATTTACTCAGGCAGAGAAATCAACAACAAGGAAGTTTGGCGGAACAGGCTTAGGTCTCTCTATTTGCGGAAAACTAATAGACTTGATGGGTGGAACAATCCATATTGACAGCCAACTCAATCATGGCAGCACATTCACCGTTACCGCACCGTTTTGGCTAGAGCTATCAGAACAAGTTGACAAGCCAAAGGCAATGCTTAATTGCTATCAAATTGGTGAATTGTCTGTTTATAATCAACATATCTTAAAGCTTGCCCAAGCCAATTTTAATGTCATTATGTGCGTTGATTTTGACTCTGTTGAAGATTCCTCTACTTCAAATAATTTAATACTGACAAGCAACCATGAGCAATTCTTAAGGCTAACTCCAAAACTAGAATTATTAAATAATGCGTTAGTGTATACAGAACCATCACTTGTTGAAACGCTGGCGCTAACGGCACCACACCTTGCTGTATACGCAAATCAACCCATTACGCAGCACCAATTGGACAAACACATTGCAGCTCACCAGCAAGAAACGCTGTCAATTGACGACTTTTCGTTAGACTTTGACAATTCTGCATCAGATACAGAGCCCAATATAAATACCAAAAGTACAATAGAGCCTGACAATAGCGATATTCTATTAGTTGAAGACAACCCTTTTAATCAAAAACTGATTAAAAGCCAATTACAAAAACTGGGCCTATGTTGTGACGTGGCCAACAATGGAGCAGAGGGGTATCGTTGCTGGTATAACCATCCATATAAACTTATCTTAACCGATTGCCACATGCCCGAAGTTGATGGTTATGAAATGACGAAACAAATTCGTACAGAAGAAGCAAAAACAGAACGTCCCCCCATACCAATCATCGCTGTTACGGGCGCGGTCATGCAGGGTGAAAAAGATCTATGCACATCCATCGGCATGAATGACTTTTTGTGTAAACCAATCAAGTTAAATGACATTAAATCTATTATGGAGCGTTGGTATGAACACTCAAATTAATGAGTTACAAACATTGAATAGGCGCACTATTGAGGAGTTGGTTGGCGATGAACCAACAAAAATTGCAAAGTTTCATTTCGAGTTTTTAAAACAAGCATCTGTCGTTTTAAAAAGTATTGTTAAGTCATTCAATCTTAGTGACTTCAATGAGTTAAAAAGCCAAGCTCATTATCTAAAAACCTCTGCAAAAGCGGTTGGCGCAGAGCGATGTGCCTATTTTTTAGAAACCATCGAGGGCTATAGCCTCGCTGAAAATAAACCTGCAATTAAGCAAGTAATTATTAAATTAAATGGCGAATTTGTAGCTATTAAAAAGGAGTTAAGCCATGACAAGTAATAATAGAATAGCTAAGCGCCACCCCTCTGTATTAGTTCTAGCCCACAGGGAAGATGATGTACAGGGTGTTACAGAACTGATCGCAGAACAAACTTCTGATTTTAGATGCCTAATCGTAAGAAAAACCGCATTAGATGATATCCAGCAACTGGCACCCAAAGTCATTTTATTTGCATTATCTGACGTTAGAAAAAGCATCTGTTTATATAATTTACTCATAAAAGAAAACAGACTCATTAACAATCACTATAGTGTGTTACTTTGTAATAATAAAGAATCTGGATTGGCTTTTAAGTGCTGCTTACGAAACTTATTTGATAGTTACTTTGTATACCAACCACTATACGAAAAATTTAGACTGCAACTGATCGTTTATGAAGGCTTGAAACAGTTTGCAAACTCTGACACATATATAGAGTCTTTAGATTCGATCGTTCAAAACCAAAATGAAGAATTGAATGACCTTATAGAAACAGGTTTAAGCTACAAGACATCACTTGTGGACGAAATAAACAAACGAAAAGAAGAAGTGAACTCTATCAATCAAAATATTCTATCTCAACTACCTGATAGCATGCATAAACAACTCATGTCTGAGTTAAATGAATCACACATACAGCCACTTTTAAATGCACTAGAAGCCTCAATATCTAGCAAACTGATGGGGCTAGTTGATGGTCTGAAACACTCTCAAAACTTAAACTCACAGCTGATCAATCAATTGCAGCAGCCCATACAAACAAGACTGCCTGTCGAAAACGAAAGTACAAGCCAGCATAATTTTTTAAGTCCAGAAGCGAGCAGTCAACACTCCATCCTATTGGTCGAGGATAATCATATTTACAGAGAGATGATAAGCGATGTTTTAAGCAATGTCGGTTATGAAATCGAGCAAGTAGATGATGGCCTCGCTGCCATCAAAAAAATCAAGCTGACCCAGTATGATCTTATCGTCATGGACCTTTTCTTGCCAAATTTAGACGGGCTAAATACAACTAAGCATATTCGCAATGTTGGAAAAAACATAAAAACGCCTGTCATCGCTCTGACTGGCAATAAGAATAAACAACTGGTAAAAAAATGGGCTGAACATGGGCTTGATGGATACATTCTAAAACCTTCTACCAAACAAGAGATTTTAGCAGTCGTTAATAAAGCCATTGGGCATTAAATTAGTCACAAGTACTGTAAATATTAAATCGAGACTTAAATACTCTTGTTATCGGTGTAAGATATGAATGTAAAGGTCCAATTTCCTATCCCCACTAGCGATAACGCCAAAGCCCATTCGCCAAAAGCTAGGCTTGGCTTTAAAAAGATTGAGGTGGTCATCATAATGAAGGCGGGCTCACCTTCAAACCTAACATATTTCGTTCGCTTAGTTTAATATCAGCTTAATAATGGCAGTAACTAATAAAAAATAAACCACCTATCCAAGACAAAAAAACAAGCCCCACAACTCCTGTAGTTAAAACACAAAAATACATAATTTAAATCAGCAAATTAACCCCAATATCGCTTTATATCAGAAGAGCAAAAAAGTGAACTCACAAACGCATTAAAGAATGAGTTTTGACCAGAAAGAGTTTATATCTAACATCTATACTGGTAAGGCTAATCTATTCAAAACCTCAAGTATAACAACCCACTCCGTCAATCGTGTATACCCGGTAATAGAGCTACTGAACAGAGCTATTCTTACGTCAAATAATTAGCAATCTTCACAAATCTCTAAGACGTATTCAATAGCTTGATAAGGTGAACATGACTCAATTAAAGATGATTACCCCCCGAATGAATTGATACCTTATTTCAGGTTATTTAAAAAAATTATCTACTTGTAAGTTTCGAGAAAGTTTCCTGAATTATTGTTTGCCTTGTAGAAACAAATACACCCAATTAATAAAGCTTGCGAACTATTAAGGAGAACACATGAAACTTTCAACATACCTTTGCGCGTTAGCACTCGCTTGCAGTACAGCAGCCGCTTCTGAAGAACAAGAACTGAAATTTGGTCTTGGCGGTGCATTTATTGTTCAAGATGAAGGTTACAAAGGAGTGGGCAATGAAACCGAATTTGTACCAGCTATCGCGGTCGAGTACGGTAACTTTAGGCTTCTGGGACCCTATGCCTCATACACTTTTTATAAAAGTGAAAACTTCGAAATAGCAGCAACTGGAATGCTCAGACTAGACGGATATGAACAATCTGATGATGTGCTATTTTCAGGTATGGAAGACAGGGATATGAGCTTTGACTTTGGATTTGAAGCGGAAATAGATACTGACTTTGGTGAATTTGGGGTTAAGTACACACAGGACGTAACAAGTACACACGAAGGTTATGAAGCAAGTCTTTCTTACGGTATTCCAATGAGAGTGAAGAAAGGGCGGATCATGCCCTATATTGCCGCTAACTTTGCCAGCGAAGATCTTGCCGATTACTACTACGGTGTTAGACGTTCAGAGGCCACAGCAAAAAGAGCATTCTATGAAGTAGATAGCGCTACCAATTTTGAAATCGGCATCAGCAGTGACTGGTTCTTTGGTAAAAACCATATGATCAAGGCAGATGCTAGTTACACCGCTTTTGATAGCACAATCAAAGACTCTCCGCTGGTGGATAAATCTGGGACTTTCCAATTGTTACTGGGGTATGTCTATGTCTTCTAACTCCAAAACTCTTTGTTTACTTACAACAGTTATGTTATCGCTCCTTTCAGGCTGCACTGAGATCTCCGCACACCCGATAGAGCAAATAAAAACTTTACCGACAACTCAGGCTGAGCGGATACGCACTCCAACAAAAGTTTTATATGGAAAAATACAAAGTGAAAATGGCTACGACATGGCCTTATTTAATAGCGGCCGAGTTGAGAAATTGGCAGTTAAAGAAGGACAGCTAGTTAGTAAAAATATGCTTATTGCTAGATTGTATTCCCCGAAATTGAAATCACAAGTAATAGAAAAGGAAGCTAAACTCAGCGCTGCACTTGCAGCCGCTGAGGAGGCGCACAATGAACTTCAGCGAGTCACAAATTTATATGCAAAGTCGTTGACTTCACTTGCAAAACTTGAGCAAGCAAAAAAGTCAGAAAAAATAGCAAAAGACTCTGTGACGCAAATGCGAGCACAATTAACGCAAGCCAATAATGAGCTAGATGAACTTTCTATTTATGCACCTCAAGATGGAGTTATCGCTACCCTCTATGCAAGGGAAGGGCAGTTTGTCCCGTCCGAAAACCCAATTGTAAATTTTGCAGTGGCAGGAAGACACAAGATTGAATATTGGGTGCCAGAGAAGGACGCTGTTAATTTGGATATTGGGCAGACAGTACCAATTTTTGTCCCTACTTTAAACAAACAAGTCTCAGGTATTGTAAGCGAAAAAGCGATTCCTACGATGACAGGCCCATCTTTATTTAAAGTATCTGTATTAATAAACAGTCTAACGGACAACTTATTGGGTCTAACGGCTCAATTCCATATACCTTCTACAACTAAACAAGTGTACCGTATTAATGCTAACGCAGTCAGATTTAAGCCAAATGGTAACGCTTATATGTTGGATAACGCGAATAACCAATTTCACATTGAACTAATCGGAACACAGAGTGAAAAATTACTGTTCACAGTTACCAAAAACGTAGATGACATTAAATTTGATACATCACCGGAGCCCACTATCAATACAAATTTAATGGCTGCTTTGGAGGATGATAATGACAAATAGCAACACGCCCAATTGGTATCAAAGCCCAAGGCTGATCCTAGGCATCATTGTGATCTTAGTCGTGGTAGGCGTGACAGGGTGGTTCAATGCCAACGAACAAGAAGATCCTCAATTTCCTTACCGAAATGGTTTTATTTCCTTAAACGCTAATAATATGACCATATCACAGCTCAGAGATGCAGCGGTATTACCCCTTGAGCGAGCGCTAAGTGAAATAGATGAAGTAAGTACCTACCAATCACGCATTAAACATGGTAATGCAACAATAGACATTGAACTGCACGAGCACATCTATAGCACGGATACTGTATGGGAAAGAATAAAAGATACGATCGCTCAGAAACAACGAACTATGCCAAATGTTGCTCTACAGCTCATTGATAGAGCACAAGATACACAAGGCATCGTCATCGCCATTTCGACCCCAAGTGACTTGCTGGAACAGCGCTCGATTGCCCTGTCGCTAAGAACCGAACTCGAGCAAATTTCCAGTATACGCAACATCAGCCTAATAGGGGATCCGCAAGAGCAACTCGTGATTGATTACTCACAACAAGCTTTGCAAAATTTTGGCGTAACACCATCCCAAATTAAGGATCGATTTCAGAATCCGTCAGGCAATTCGATACAGTTTGAAAACCAAAGGTTAGCCACTAGCTCAACCCCAATTGGCAGGATTAAGTCTTTGCAAGATGTTGCAAGCAGCCAAATAAACGTAGAAAACGCTTCCCCAGTTTCAATGTCTACTTTGGCAGACATTTATTACAGGCCAAACCCAATTGCCCCTGAACACTTCATGGTGAACGGAAAACAAGCGGTAGGACTTGCTATCACTTTACCAGCAAACACTGTGCGCGTGACGGCCGTTGGGGATCAAATAAAGCAAGCTGTGGACAAATTTAACCGCCAGTTTTCATCCCCACCAGCTGAAATAGTTATTTTTCAGCCTAAATGGACACAAAAGAGAAAAGTAGATTTACTGTCATCATTAGCCACAGGATGTCTCGCTGTGGCCGTTACACTCATTTTACTCATGTCAGTTAGGACCGCAGTCATTGTAGTGATATCCATTCCAACCATCACACTTATCGCTATCGGTATGTTTACAGCGGCACAAGGTGTGATCCACCAAATGACGATTGCTGGTCTGGTTATATCACTTGGCTTGATGGTTGATAACAGTATTGTTATGGCAGAAAAAATAGTACAGCTAATCGACCAAGGAATGAATAGGGTGCAGGCAAGCAAACAAGCCGTAAAGGCCCTTTACAAACCACTCGCAACTGCAACACTTACCACCATTGCCGCATTTTTACCTATGTTACTTGCAAAAGGTAGTGTCGCTGATTTTATTGCATCTATTCCTGTATTGGTAATTTTGTGTATTGGTATAAGCTATTTCATTGCACTGCTTTTCATACCCATTTTAGCCAACTATACGCTTAAAAATACGACTCAGAATAAATTTGAAAACAGTCAACTGCAAAAACTTGGCAGTAAAATCGCCCAGTTTTCACTCACCAATAAAAAAATGGTTTTGGCAAGCGTAACATTCATGCTATCACTCATGGCAATACTGCCAAAAACAAATGGTGAATTTTTCCCCAAAACAAATCGAAATCAAGCGTACGTTGATATTCAATTGCCTTATGGTAGTAGTATTGGCAAAACCACTCAGGTCGCCAAGGAAGTCAGTGATAGCATCCAAGCACTTGGCTTCATCACACAAACTTTGACTTTTAGTGGTTCTTCGGGACCAAGATTTTACTATAATCTTGTACAGCAACCTGGTGAGAACCATATCGCCCGTATCGTTTTCGAGGTGGAAGAAAATATTGACCTCAAAAGAGTTGTAGAAAGGCTTAACGTTTTTTTACCCCCAAATTTTCCTGAGGCACTCATCATCGCTAGGGAGCTTGGACAAGGTCCGCCGATTGAAAGCCCAATCGAAATAAGATTAATGAGTAATAATCAAGACTCAAACTTAAACGCCGCTGAAAAGATTTTTATGCTTTTAAAACAACATCAAGCTACCCAACATGTCAGAAGAGCATATAGCTATGGTGTTGCAAATATTGACCTGAAAATAGACCAACAATCACTTGCCCTCGCTGGTTTGAACGAATCAGATATTTCTGACTATCTTTCTTGGCAGGGAACGGGCTTGGCAATTACTGACCTCAAATACAAAGCCGAGCCTGTCACGCTAGTACTACAGGATACGTCATCAGATCAAAGTCTAGAGCGTCTGGTTTCTTTACAAGTTATTGATAAAGATGCACAGTTTTTACCAATTTCGACTTTTTTATCTGCTGATATCAAGGGGACAGTCGCTGTAGAAACACGCCGTAATGGTCGCTCAGAACTACGTATTCTTGCTGACGTCAAACAAGGCTTCGACGAAGAATATATACTTAAAGTATTGCAACCTGAGATAGAGGCAATTGTAAAAAAATACGATGTAAGCATGCAATTTGGCGGGGAGTTGGAAGAGTCACAAGAAGCAAATTCAGCGCTATTTATGGCATTGCCTGCGGGGTTAATCCTCTTATTTATGGCTTTAATGATACAATTTAACTCTTATAAATTAACCGCATTGGTGATGTTAAGTATCCCATTAGGTGCAGTTGGTGCGCCAATCATGTTGTCAGTTGTGAACATTCCTTTTGGGTTTATGTCACTACTTGGCATACTCGCATTAATGGGCATTGTCGTAAACACTGCAATACTACTGATTGATACTGCAATAGAGCAAATCAGAGCTGGTAAAACAAAAATACAAGCTATTGATTTTGCAATTTCAACTAGGTTAAGGGCAATTATATTAACGACCATCACCACAATCATAGGTATGTTACCCTTAACATTTGGACAAAGCCCACTTTGGCCACCACTTGCATGGGCGATGATCGGCGGGTTACTGAGTTCCACGTTAATTATGCTGTTTGTAATGCCAATCTGTATGAACTGGTTAATTGATCCAAAAAGGCACTTACAACGAATTAATATAGAACAATAAAAAAGGAAAATTTGAATCCATGCGCATTTTAATCACAGAAGATAATCAACAACTTGCAGAGTTTATTCAACAAGCCATTTTGCAAGACGGCCACGCAGCAGATATCGCCAACTGTGCATCTGAAATGAACCATCTTATATCTCACTGGCAATACGATGCCATGGTTCTCGATCTTGGGTTACCAGACACTGATGGCATCGATGTTATTGGGCAGCTAAGAGGTGCTGATAATCCAATCCCCATTTTAATTTTAACTGCTCGTGGCGGAGTAGAAGATCGAATAAAGGGACTCGACTTAGGTGCCGACGATTATCTCAATAAACCCTTCGCTATTGACGAGTTAAAAGCGCGTTTACGCGCAATTTTAAGACGCCCTGTTGAATATGCAGGTAACGTGTTAACGCGGGGGAATGTCTCTTTAGATAGCAAATCTCGACGCGTTATGGTCAATGATCAGAATATCAGTATGGGTAAAACTGAAGTTGCTATTTTAGAGTACATGATAAGGCATGCAAGTTTAACGGTAGGCAAAGAGGCTATTTATGACGCAATATACGCGCTGGGCTTTGAAGTCACAGATAATGCAATCCAAGTGGCAATGCATCGAATTAGAAAAAAACTGGAACAAGCTGGTGCAAGCGCAGACATCAAAACCATCCGAGGTATAGGATACATCTTGTCATGAAACAGTCAGGCATAACGAACAAGGATTCATTGGCACGTAAATTATTCATCCTATTTAGTGTGATGGGAGGGGCTGTATTTGCATTGATTGGTGGTATTCTATTTTTGTTTTCAATCAATTTCGCCAACATCGCAGTCGAAAAAAGCATGCATGGCATGGCTGAAGACATACCAGAAAGCCTTCACTTCGACGAGCAAGGCACGCTCATATACTCATCTACCAACATGGCAAAAAAATGGGGGTACGATGCCTTATTTAATAATTTGGCGTTTAAGGTGATAGACCGAGCATCAAACAGTGTCATTCTCACTTCAAATAAACACTTGGAGACATCGGCGGCATTGTTAGCTCTACCGATTGATTTACCGGAGGGTTATTCCTTTTCAAACGGCATTGACCGATATCGCATTGCAGTAACATTAGACGATAGAGCACTCTATGTTGATTTAGCCAGAGACGATCTAATCGGAGAATTAGCAAATGAAGCGGTTCTTCCGATGTTAGGTCAAGTACTCACGCTCACAATGATTGCGGCATTTTTGATATTCATTTGTGTCGGATATGTCTCTATTAAAGCAGTTGTAAAACCAGTAAATAAAGTCGCTGAACAGCTAGATGGCATAGAGCCTTCTCAACTGGATAGACGCTTAGACAAAAAAGGCGTACCAAGCGAAATGCTGCCTCTGGTTAATGCGTTAAATGACACCATGGAGCGAGTTGAAAAGGGCTTCAAGGAACAAAAACGATTCGTAGCCAATGCTGCCCATGAACTAAAAACACCGCTTGCTGTATTGCGTACTCGGCTTGAGTTAGCAAATGTCCCTGAAAAAGTTGGTTGTGAGTTAATGGGCGATATTGCCTATATGACTCGAGTCGTAGAGCAACTTTTGGACTTATCGCGCGCGCAAAACCAAAATAGTTACCTGCACAAACCAGTGAATATATCTGATGTAGCCAAAGATGTTTGTATGTTGCTGGGCCCACTCACGGTGACACATAACAAAGAACTCGCCCTTGAAGAAATAGATAAAGATGCAACTGTTATTGGCGACCAAGCTGCGCTCATTATTATGCTGAAAAACCTCTTAGAAAATGCACTAAAACATGCAGAGGAAGGCGCGAATATCATTGTTGAAGTCGCTAACGACCGCATATCAGTGAAGGATTCAGGCCCCGGTATCAAAGAAGAAGATAGAGTGAAACTGTTTGAGCGTTTTTGGAGAAAAGAGCAATCGACACTAACCGGTAGCGGATTAGGTTTGGCCATTGTGCACGAAGTCACTCTTGCCCATAATGCCAAAATAGACGTGGAATGCAACAACGAGCTGGGCGGTGCTACCTTTCATGTATATTTTTATGATAGGGTGGAAAACGTATCTCTTTCGTAGCAATTCAAGGAGTTGAGCTATGCAATATAGAACGATAGAACGTGCAGACCTTGTTCAGGTTTCTAACATTGTGTCTGAAGTCTCAAACATAGATATTTTGCCGCATTTTTGTAAGCAAGGAAAAAGTGAGTTTATAACTCGTGTCATTCCCGACCTAGAAGCGACAATGAATTCAGCCCTATTTGATACCATTGTCGCCACTGAGAATGATCACATAGTTGGTTTTGCAGCAATTCGAGAAAAAAACTACATAACGCATGTCTTTGTCTCAAAAAATGCGCAAGGTAAAGGTGTCGGGAAGGCGTTAGTTAGCAAGTTACTGGGCTTCGCTAATGGCAAGCAAGTCACTTTAAGAGCGTCAGTGAACGCACGCAGTTTTTACGAAGCACTCGGGTTTTGTGCAACGGAGCCTGAAGGGAGATTTAACGGAATACGCTTCGTTCCTATGTCGATAGCAGTCAATAAAATTGGTTAAATTCATACATTTAAGCTGCCAAGCATTTTTAATTTGCAATGCAATTTGCACTTTTTCATTACCTTGATAAACATTTCCCATTTTAAAACAAATACTTAAAGCTGGCCTATTTCTTGTAACTTCATGTCTATTAATCACATTGAGTAGGCTAGTCTATGAAGCACATTGGAATATATACAACATCGAGGAACCTTGACGACGTCACTATGATGCTCAGTGAAGCAAATGCGCTGGCTGAGATTGGACATAAAGTCACGATTATTACCAAAGTAAAGTATAAAAACATTCGCAACTTACATAAATCGGTCTCTATTTTTTATTTGAGTGCACCAAATATCATTGAGGCAAGCGGCCTGGGCTCGACAATTGGCTTTCTTCGCTACTGTTACGCTATTTGGAAACAGTTCAAGGGCCTAAATTTCTTCGACTTAATTGGTAAAGGCACAAAGCTTTCAAAAGCACTCAAACATAAAGAAATCGACCATCTGCACTGTAGCTTTAATCAAAGCGACTATTACATCAGCTTGGTCAGTACAAAATGTAACAACATATCGCTGTCCTCTTTTTGGGATGTCACGGGCCAAAGCAAATTAGTTAAGAAACAATTTAGGCTCTTCGAGCAATGTGATTTACCTCTCATGGAACTTGAGTGCCAAAGGCTGCCAGAGTATGTACAGCCTTTGGTATTAAACAGAGGGTTAGACATATCTAAATACAAACCCTATGAAAGAAATAAACCAAGCCTGAGACTGATATTTATAGGTAATATCGTCAAAGAGTCTGGACTCACAACGATTTTGAACGCACTTGCTAATTTACCTGCGCGCGTTGATGTTAACCTCGACATTGTAGGTGATGGACCTGTAAAAAAAGCACTGGTGAACGAGTTAATTAGAAAACGGCTTAATCGTAGAGTGCACTTTTTAGGTGCAAAACCTAGATCTTGGATATTAAAAAAGTTACCTCAATACAGTGCCATAGTTGCTCCTTACTGTTCCGATGCTAGCCTTGCACAAGTCAACAATATTACATATGTGAAAGAAGCAATGGCTTGTGGGGTGCCTGTATTAACGTCAAACATCGCGGCCTGTAAAGAAATAACAAGCTCGAATACAGGTATGAAGTGCCCGCCTAATAGCATCGATGCGATGTGTAATATGTTGACTGCATTTATGCAGTTGAGTTCGTATCATCAACATTTACTTGGTAAAAATGCGAGAAAATACGCAGAAGATAATTTTAATGTAAAGCATCAAGCAAGGGCGTTATCAAAATGGATACAAGCTTTATAGATTTTTGTAAAGCACTACGCGACAAATAATCGTTTTGTTCTATACCTAATAATAGAGGTGACTCTTTTAAAAGGCACCTTGTATTTAATGACACAAACATAACAGGGAGTAGCGTGGTGTCTGACTCGATATATAGGGCATTACAAGGCTTAAGCCGACGAGAAACTATTTTATGTAAACAAGGCAGCAGATTGCCTAAGCACCTTGAGTTTAAGCTATACGCTTTTTATCTATCACTCATTTTGTTCGCCATCATTATCGCCTTTATTTGGCAATTGACGCGATTAGAGACTTTTAAAATTACTTCCTTAATACTGTTGTTATCTGGCTATTTTGGGATTATTGCGCATCCTGCACTGTTGTTCATTGTCAGAAGCAAGGAAATTAGCAAGCACTTCAAGAACCCATTTAACATCATTTACGCAAACGCCCAAGAGACCGAAGGCATAGACAAAAGATACATCAATTACCTTGCAACAAAACGCCCAGAACAACTTGAACTGGTATTACTCGAAGTCAAAGCTCAAAAGCATATATTCGAACAAAAAACAGCATTGTTGGTTGGGTCAATAGAACGGATCGGCTTTGCTCCCGGCATACTTGCTTTGCTTATTTCACTTGATAAGCTCAGTGAAATTGAGCTCGACTGGGTATTGTCCATCGCATATATCATCCCGATTATTTATTTTTTTGGCGCATTCAGTCGGCTCCTTGCCTCTAAAGTAGCTCGTCATATCACCATACTAGAGCTAGCACTGAGTAATCAAAAAGCAAAAGTGGGATCATAAATCTTAATTAAAGAGTACGTAAGTACATTCAAGTTGCATGATCTAATTCATTGCTATCACATAAAAACACGTTACACTCTAAACGTTAAGGTGACATATCATAAATTAGTCAAGGACTTAGAATTAGTGACTGATGTGAAGCGTATTACATACTACTTAGCTGTTGGACTAGCTTTATTAAGTCCATGTGCACTTGCACAATTTACTTTTGCCTTAATTGGCAAAACACAAAACGACAGCTTTTATCAGCAAGCGTTTACTGGCTGTAAAGCGTTCGCTCGCAAACAAAATGACCTAAAATGTGTCTATGACGGGGCAGATGACTACCAAGATGTTCGGACACAAGTACTCATTGTGAAAGAGTACATAGATAAAGGCATAGATGGGCTGTTAATATCGACGACTGACTCAAACCACCTTGTCGCTGGAGCATTGAGGTATGCTCAAAAGAAAGGGATCCCTGTCGTCACGTTTGACTCTGACTTGCTTGTGCAACAACGTGAATTTCGTATGGCCTATGTGGGCACCAACAACTTCGATTTCGGGGTAGCACTTGGTGAGGCTGCAAAAAAGTACAAAAGCAAAAACCCTCAACCCATCTGTATTCAATCAGGTCACTACACAACACCTAATTTGAATAAAAGAATCGAAGGGGTACGGTTTGCTTTATCTGGAAGTAGCACTAAGAAACTAGATGGGCAATCAGGGTGGATAGAATACGAACGCTGCCCTCTCTATACTTTGGGTAAACGTGACGAAGCACTAAACCAATTGATGACCATTATAAATTACGAAAACCCACCAATTTTTATTGCTGTGGCGGGTTTTGCTCAATTCAGTGAAGATTACATATCGTCGCTAAACAAATACAAGAACGACATCACGGCACAAAAAATGACTATCATCTCCGCTGACACAGAAAACATTCAACTTAAAGCGCTAGGGCTCGGATTATCCACCATTAACATCGGTCAAAAACCTTATCAAATGGGGATGAAAAGTGCTGAGCTTCTATATCATTATGTTAAAACAGGAAAAAAGCCTAATAAAGATTCATACTACCTAGATTTTCATTACTGTGAACAAAAAAATGCAATGTCTTGTACAAATAACCACTGAAGCACAAGACTACTCTACTCACTAATATCTGGCAGGTGCAATGTTTAATTGCGCATTAATCATTGCTTCGACAGACATAGCACTAGGTACATCAAAAAGTGCACTCATCATACCTAGCGTTTTATTATGCACGACATCTTCAGGGCGCACTGACATACTTTCTTGATAGTGATACTTTACAATGTCAGTAAATTGATTCGAAATCGTCACATCAAAAAACTGATAGCCAATTTGGCATTTCATCCAATGCAAATATTCTGCTGATGTACAGCTGTTCACAAGCTTACTTGTGGAGTTAGGCATATCAATAAATAGTCGACTGGCGGACGTTTCTAAAAGTGCTCTTCTTATGTCTTTAATTAATAACAATGGCATTAAATCGGTAATTGGATTGCAAGGTCCAAAAATGATTAGATCAGCATCTTCTATCACAGACACTGCATCCAAGGACGTGTTTACATCTTTCGAAAGAAAAACTTCTTTTGGTAACGCCGTTAAATTATTAATGTTCTTTGAGCCTACAACGGTCTCTCCTCCATAAGTAATGGCGATAAGGTCAGTTGCAAAGTCTGACATAGGTAATACGTTGTTAGCTGTATTGAGAGATTGATTAAATACGGTCATCGCCTCGGTTGGCGTGTGGCAAAGCAAAGCCAACAGCTCTAAATTTGCAATATGGCTTGTTTGCTCCTGCGCTTTAGATGAGTTCAACGCAAGACTCATACTCTGCAAAATTTCGAGCTGAGAATAGGAAAGCAGGGCACATTTATTATCAATATCGAAACTAGGCTCTGCGGTCGCACATATTGCACTTAATCTTTGGCATAGGGGTTTGAGCGACTTCATTAAATCAAGCATTTCTTGTCCAGCCCCAATGAACACTACATTCATATTTTCGTCCTCACATTTGTTGTTGTCAAAACGATTGCAGTTAACAGGCCAACATTTAAGCTTTTGATTTTATTGCTTTAAGAATTGATGGATGGTTTGATATTTTCATTTTGAAACGCACATTGAAAAACACTGATGTTTATGAAAATAAGCACAAGAGACTAAAATAAAAAGGGGCCCTAATGGCCCCATTCTAACTTTACAACACCATGGCTGCAATCCAGCCGAAGACAAGCAGCGGTATGTTAAAATGAATAAAGGTTGGGACAACAGAATCCCAAATATGGTCGTGCTGACCATCGGTATTTAATCCTGAAGTGGGTCCTAATGTTGAGTCTGACGCAGGGGAGCCTGCATCGCCCAATGCTCCCGCAGTGCCAACCAATGCTACGGTTGCCATTGCTGAGAAACCTACCTCTAAAGAGAGCGGTACAAATAATGTCGCGATGATTGGCACTGTCGAAAATGAACTGCCAATCCCCATAGTTATGAGTAACCCAACAAGCAAAATGACCGCTGCAGCGATAGGCTTACTATCCCCAATTAGATTTGCACAAGTTTGTACCAAAGAAGCGACATCACCGGTTTCTTTCATCACTGAAGCAAACCCTTGTGCAGAGATCATAATAAAGCCAATCATTGCCATCATCGCCACACCTTTGGTGAAGATATCTGAGTTTTGTTCCCATTTTATCAAACCGAACAAAGCAAACATCATCACACCGACAAGTCCACCTAAAATCATTGAACCACTGACATTCTGCGCCAGCAGTGAACATACAACAGCGATACCACCAGCAATCAATACTTTACGTTGATCTTCTACTACCAAATCGCTGCGCTCTGATGTCATTTCGCTTGATTGGTAGTCTCTTGGTTTTCGATAACTGAAAAACACGGCAATGAATAAGCCTATCAACATGCCTAATGCCGGTATTATCATTGCGTAAGGTACATCTGTATTTATGATCTCAAGACCGTTGTCAGTTAAGTTTTTATGCAAAATCGAATATAAATAAATCCCACCAAAGCCATAAGGCAAGACCATGTATGACGTGGCAAGACCAAATGTCAGAACACATGCAATGGCACGCCTGTCCATTTTTAGCTTATTAAAAATAACAATTAGAGGAGGGATCAAAATGGGTATGAATGCGATATGGACTGGCACGAGGTTTTGAGACGCAATTGCACAGCACATAATCACCAACAGAATAAGCATACTGAGGTATGAGGCAGAGTCTTTATTTTTACTGTTCACCAAGCTTAATAGCTTATTTGCCAGAATTAAGGTTAAGCCTGATTTAGATATTGCCACCGCAAAGGCACCGAGCATCGCATAGCTTAGCGCTATCTCAGCACCGCCAGACAAGCCATTATTAAAAGCATTGAGTGTGTTTTCAAGCCCTAAGCCAGCTGTTAAGCCTGCGACTAAGGCACTGATTGTCATCGCCACTATTACGTTAACTCGAAATAGTGAGAGGCCAAGCATTAAAATGACCCCAATAAGTACTGCATTCATATTATTTTATTTTTGCCTTTTTTATTATTTGTTTATTGAGTTGAGACAACCTTCGATACTGATGAGAAGAAAGTGGCTGTGCGTTGTATCGTGCACTTTCGAACAATCCATAAAATTCAGTGAGCTCATCAGCCGCACTAGGCCATTGTACCTTTAGACGCTCAAATATCTGCTTTGGCGTTAATTTATCAGATTTTTCGTCACTCAACATCATTAAGTGATTATAAATTCTGACTTCTTTTGGCTCTCGAAATTTTGACCTCATATTGAGGTATATAAACCAGAGCCCAAATACGATGATCAACAACACAACAACACTGAGAGCGGGTAACAGCTTATTTTTTTGACCAAAAAGCATTTCCAGTAACGAAGACTGCTTTTTATCATCAAAATTCAGCACCCAGCGAGTCCACTGAAAATCTATTTGTTCTAACTTCAGACGCAACCAATTTATAGCAGCAATGTCAGAAAAGGCATGTAGGCTAAAACCTAGGTTGTCGTTAAACTCTTGCTCTAAATCGACCATATCGGATAAAGAGCCCAGTATTCTTTGTGGTGAAACCCAAGCCGTTGGATCAAGCCTTTGCCACCCTAATTGTGGCACGTAATACTCAACCCAAGCATGAGCATCATACTGATAAACCGCATAATAATTGCTCTCATCGTTAAACTCCCCCCCCAAGTAGCCAGAAACAAGACGTGTCGGGATCCCCACTGAGCGCATCAAAAAAGCGGCTGAAGAAGCATAATGGCCACAGAAACCTTCTTGGGTTTCAAACAAAAATTCATCAATGGCATGCTTTGAATTAATACTGGGAGGAGACAAACTATACTGAAAACTCTGCGCCAAAAAAAATGCTTTCATATTAATAATAAACGCTTCGGTCGAAGAGGCTGTTTGATTGAGCTGCTTCGCTAAAGCGATGGCTTTAGGATTTATATCGCTCGGTAGGCGTGTATTTAAGTTAAGCTCCCACTGAGATGCTCTCGCATCATCCAGTTTAATTGGCGAGACCTCGTACTGCATCGGCTTATTACTCAAATTCTTTTGATACAGTATGCCAAAGTAATTAACCTTAGTGCCATTGCTAGCCGGTAAACCTGCGCCAAGCGTATAAAGCCAACGCGTATTAGAGGGGTTAGATATAACAGAGTAAGTTGATGAGCCGACTGGTTCGTATGTTTTCACCAAAGGTCTAGCCTGCAAATTAGACATTCCCCACCTTTTTCCATCAAAACTGTCGTGAATAATTGCTCGCCAATAAAAAGGGGGTTGAAAACCACTTGATTCAGGAAGCAATGCTCTAAATGCCAGTTCAGAAGAACGAGATAAATCGGATATCTGAAACGGGTCTACATCTTCAGATAATCCTGTAGCCGCATTTTTAGCATTAGGTAACTGCCAAAAAGGGGGCAGTTTAGGCACAAGGACAACCATCAAAATGGCAAGAGGTAAACTAAATATAAACTTTCTAACCGAGTTATTTATCGACTGTTTGATTGGCATGTGGTGCGTCACGCTAAATAACTGAGACAAGTTAAGTAGCAAAAGTGCTGCGACAAATAAAAAGGACAAGATATTTTGTGAGAACAAATAAAAACAAGGGTAGGTAAAAAAGTTCAGTAGATAGACGCTTTGAGCCTGCTGTTTCGTTGCTACTTTGAGCATTTTTAGTGAGCAGGCCCCCAATAGCATAGCCACAAACATTTCTATGGTTTTTTGAAACCCAAGAGACAGAAACACCACTACGATGACCGTGATAGCCAGCAAATTAATGATGATGTTTGACGGCTTTTTTACAGCACCAGTGGATACACTCAGTTTAAAAATACAGATGAGTAAAATCGAGACACAAAATACATAGCCTAAACTTTGGAACAAAAGTAATGAAACGCCACAGTAAACAAATGACGTAATGAGCGTATTTTTCGCTATTAACTCACTAACATTCACTTAAACTCTCCAAACAAGCCAACACATGCTTTTCTCCATTACTGGCTTGAATGTGATACCCAGGTAATTGTAAAGCGAACTCATGTCCTAACCTATCAGCTTCGAGTACCTGATAACACAGTTTTGATAAACGGGTTTCTTTGCTGCCTTCCACTAAGCTGTAGTCTAACGTTAAGCTAATACCATGATTATCCCCTGTATAGTCTTTCACCAAAAGCTCATGGTTTTTCGCAAAGTGACGCCATGAAATCCGGTTTCTGTTCATGCCTTTTTGATATGGTTTTAGGCCGGAAAATTCATCCAAGCTATCTGATCTTTTCGCTAGTAACTCGGTATGATCACCCAAGTCCTGTGCTTCATGTAAATCTAGTGGGCATTTTTGTGGCGAAGGGTAAACGTAAAAGGTCTTATCACTCACTAAATAGCTCCAGACATTGACCAAGCCGAAAGG
Source organism: Pseudoalteromonas luteoviolacea CPMOR-1 (assembly GCF_001625685.1). GTDB lineage: Bacteria > Pseudomonadota > Gammaproteobacteria > Enterobacterales > Alteromonadaceae > Pseudoalteromonas > Pseudoalteromonas luteoviolacea_K. The sequence continues at coordinate 72,039 of NZ_AUYC01000046.1, forward strand.
ATAACAACTGTGGATTTTAAATTTCCCCCCTTTATACTTTCCTCTTTGTTGCAAGCTTAGGGCCGAAACCTGCCCTGAAGTTGGCTCAAATAGGTTACATTCTGTTAGTCCATCGCTGTCATATTGGGCACTGTTCACTGATAAAGAGATCACATTTTTTTTGGAAGAAACCCGAAATTTCGCTTCGTTATGATTACCACAAAAATTGCTCCGTATATCTAAAAGATCAAGTTTGACACCATGCAAATTAAAGTAACCATAAAATAGTGAGGATATTTGTAGCATTAACATCAAATATGACACACCAAGGATCAAATTATTCTGATAATTAATACCAATAATAAAGTTTAAAAGTGCAAAGACGAGAAAATACAAGCCTCGCAAAGAGGGCACCACGTAAATATTATTGTGCGCAAGTGTAATACTGTTTGCGCTATGCTTCTTAGTTATGACTTTTTCGACCCATTGCTTATAAAAAGGCAATGTCATTACACAGGCACCGATACTTGTTTGAAGATTGAATTTACGACATCAAACTGCTCACTACATGGGATATTTAGCCTATGTCCGGCGACACAGCCAAATATAGCCTGTACGTCATCCGGTAATGTGTAGTCTCTACCTGATATAAGCGCATAAGCCCGTGCAGATAGGCCAAGCGCGATACTCGCACGAGGTGATAGTGGGTCGCTAAATTCGCCAGAGTCTCGAGTATATCTCACCAAATCAAGAATATACTGAACAACTGGTTCTGAAAGCTTAACTTTCATCACTTCATCTTGAAGCGCAAAAAGTTGCTCGTCGGTCATATTACATTCGAGCTGTTGTGTCTCAAAGATCCGCTTATTACCTTGCAAGATCAGACTTTTCTCAACCTCCGAATCTGGGTAACCCAGGCTTATTCTCATGAAAAAGCGATCTAGTTGAGACTCTGGTAAAGGGTGCGTACCGGACTGATGCAATGGGTTTTGAGTCGCAATAACAAAAAAGGGTTGGGCAAGTCCATGCGTTTGTCCGTCTATCGTAACTTGGCCTTCTTCCATGGCCTCTAACAATGCACTTTGTGTTTTAGGACTGGCTCGGTTTATTTCATCTGCTAATAAAATCTGACTGAAAATGGGCCCAGGGTGAAAATCAAAAGTATGAGTTTGAGAGTTAAAGATACTCGAACCCGTTATGTCTGCTGGTAACAGGTCACTTGTAAATTGAACCCGTTGGTAGCTCAAGCCAAGTACATTTGCCAAACCATGGGATAGGGTGGTCTTGCCCATTCCTGGCAAATCTTCAATAAGCAAATGCCCTTTGCTCAACAAACAACATAAAGCTAACTTAAGTTGCTCATTTTTCCCCAAAATGAGTTGAGAGAGATCTTCAATTATCTTTGTTGTCAGTTGGCTCATGCAATCATTTCTAACCTTTTCATAACGGTATCAACTTTTTTAGCATTAAAGGGTTTTGCGATAAAACCTTTGGCTCCGAGCTCCCATGTGTTTTGCACATTCTCTAGGCTATTGTGGCCAGAACACATAATCACATGTGTGTTTGGAAATTGATCATTCACATATTCTAGAATTTGCGTACCGTCTGTATCGGGCAGTTCAATGTCCAAAAATAGCACGTTGGGCGCTTTAGATTCTAATAAAGGTTTAGCGGAGGTGAAGTCCTTTGATTCGTAGATTTCTTCGAATCCTAAGTTCTCTAAGATGTCTACCAAGTAACTGCGTACTTCTTCAACATCATCAATAATAAGTATAGGTTCTAGGGGTCTAACAAGTTCCATATTGTAATACTATTTGACTGCAATTGACTCAATACTAAGGCATGGCGACAACGAGCTCAATGGTTTATTTAAATCAAATGAGCGAAGAAGCTATGGTCTATTATTTATTCAACTTTGAATATAGTATACAAAACTGAGTACACAAAAAATAAGTAATGATTAGAAACAATACTGATGTGCTTGTAGACGCGCTACTCTTACCAAGAGCTAGTTTTAAAAATTAATCAGCTTGCAAGCTGCGTTTAAAATATTGCTCTATAAATGCTTTGAGCTCCTGATGCTCTTTTTTAGGTAAATAGTCAAAGTGTGCATTTAAAAACGGCGGCTTATCATACATGCTCAACATAATTTGATTAACTTTTGCAATAAACTGACGGCTTACTTCCGTGTTATTACACATAAAATGTCCCACTATGATCTTGGGTGATCCAGCAATGCGATATGAGCGCACCGGCAAATTAACATGATTGCTAAATCGATGAAATTCAGCAGGGTAATTGAGAAGAAAATCAACACGTTTTGAAATGAACATTCGGTATACCGTTTCATAATGATCAGCGCCGCCCCTGAATATTAAATTTTTTCGATCAATTTCATCCAACTGAGCATCTAGGAAGTCGCCATAAGAAAAGTTTTCAGCTATGACAATCGCAGTTTCATTGTATGATTTGAATAGCTCAACAAGTGAAGATATCTCATTTTGCGTGTTTAATACGGGTAGTGGGGCCTTTGATAGATCATGATGTGAATACAATTTATGCGCCCAATAAAAATTGACAGGTAAGCTAAACAGGTACTCACTTTTCCTTTGCTCATTTTTAATCATATTGATGTTACAGGCCGCAACATTAGACTGCTGCAAAGATTTAATCGCGCGCTTGCGGCTTGACTTAACATAGTGCACCGTCATGTCTTCAATCTTTGAGAGTACAATCAGGTTAGTTGCACCCGCGATGTTTTCAGGCTGCCTAGCTTTAGAGCTGAGTAGCTCAAAATCCAACTGATCATCAAGATATATATGCACACCATGCGCGTATACATTTAAACAAAAGGTACAAGCAGCCACCAATAACATGCAAGCTAACTTATCACTGCAACTCACTATTTATGCCTCAATCATTAAGCCACCTATAAATTGTAGCTGACAATCGGATTTCACCACACTCATTTGACCAATTGTTTACAAAGAGTGAATCAGCAAACCTTAATCTTGTAAGATTTACCATCATATAAAAGTCACACATATCAATGCTTAGCTTTAGCTGTTGTTAATAATGCCATAATAAAACGCTTTATTTAAACACTATAAAGCAGTTCTAAAACCACAATTCTGTGCTTGCAGGCTTGATTTTATGACTGGCGATCACTTCAACGCGCCAATGCAATAAAAAAGTCACATTATTTACATGTGTAATACAGTGTAATAGAACACCCCCACCCAATTGATGTAATTTACGAAACGAATTCAAGGCCATTTTGCATGTCTTTGAGCGTCGTGTAATTAAACAATAATAAATTTGGAGTAAATAATGGGTTCACGAAAAGGGATCGTAAATTCAGCAGTCGTTGCCTCTGTGGTGGCTGGCTCTATGGTGATGACTAACCAAGCAAATGCATTTGGTTGGGGAAGTATAGGTGACTTCTTTAAAGATCCAATCGGGACCGTTGGCGGTGCCGTTTCACAGGTGGCACAAGTAGTTAGACACGTTACAAGTCCGGTGACTACTATTGCAATTGACACACTGAGACATGGTGCAAATGTTGTGAACAGCGCAACTAACTTGGTTGGTGTTGATTCCTCTGCAATTACTGATAAAGCCATATCGCTTGCTCAGCAGCTGGCTACTTTGGACAACATTGGCACATTTGTAGCAGACCAACAACAAAAACTCGCCGCACTAGAACACTTTGCCACTGTTGCAGTCACCAATGCACACCACCTTGGTCAATTAGAAGCACTGGTTGATGGCGTTAATGAAAACAACGTTGAAGTCGCAAGAACCATTGTACACAGCCTAATCAAAGACATTGACTACAATACCTTAAAGCTGGTCGTTGATCAGGTAAAAACATACGATGGCGCACAATCTCTGATGTTTATGGTTAATAAAGGTAATCTAGGAGTAGGGGTTGCTGTTGACGTGAACGAGCTTGAACGCATCAAGTATGGCCATCATTCAAACCGCCATGAACCAATCATGAGCTTTTTTGTTCAGGCTGTGAACCCAGAGACGCCAAATAACCAATTAAAATTTTCTGTTGGCTACCACAAAAACCCGCCTTTACAGGTATCCGGAAACAGCGTAAGCCTATCAAGCACAGTTAAAAAGATGAAAGTCAGCCTTGCATTTGCTTCGTTGAATAGCAGTGACTTCCTTGCGCTGGTTGACGTGCAGGCTTTGCGAAATCAACATAAAATGACTGCGGTTGGCGTCAGTGCAAACCCAATTAGCTTGCAAGCTGGTAGCACATCGAGACAAGTAGTATTTAAAGAATGCCAAAACGGTAGATTACAAGCGAACGGCGTTGATTGTAATCAACAAGATTTGTCTATTAGTGCGCTTACAGGTGTCCATGCTTTGGACCAGCACACTGCATTAGGTGGTGTATCATTTACGTTTAAATCATTCGGTAAAGTGGATGGTATGTACTGTGTACAAACAGTGGAGCCTGCAGATCCACATACGTGGCACGACAACTACTTCTGTTCATCCCAAGACCTTGGTATGAAATGGTCCTATGCAGGCCCAATTGACGGCATGCGCTGTACACAAATCATCGAGTTAGCTGATCCGCATACATGGCAAGATAATTACCTTTGTTTACCTAATGACTCAGACTACTTATTCTCTTGGAGTAGTGCAGGTAAAGGTAATATGAAAAATGCAGTAAGATGGTTAGAAGCCGCAGATCCACACACTTGGAATGACAATTATCTAGGCATTGAAAAACATGTTGAGATGAAACTATTCGATAGGTGTTTAGATATTGCAGGGTATCACCCTAGCAATGGTCAAGACATCATGCTGCATGACTGTCACAATGGTGCGAACCAAAAATGGTTGTTCACCAATGATGGAAAAGTGAGAAGTAAAGTAGACTATAACAAGTGCTTAGATTACAGAAACTCAGCAACAAGCAACGGTGAAAAACTGATGATTTGGGACTGTAACACCAGCCCAACACAGCAATTTGAGTATATTAATGGTCAATTAAAAACAGTTCTGCAACCATCTCGCTGTGTAGATGCACCAACACCACACAATTTCACAAGAACACATTTGTGGGATTGCCCAGTGCTAACAAGGCACAACAACGTGGTTATTTCGAACTAATAAAGGACTACCTGCCGAGAAGTGATTCGCTTTTCGGCAGGGTTTAATTGAATAGTTTGAATTTCGTACTAATTACAATCAGTACCATTGAAGAAACCCGCCTTAATCCAAATACTTTCGACCTCTTCTAAATTGGGCAAACTCAAATTTGTCAAAAATAGTAAAAAACAATCAGCCGTATGAAAGAGGCTAAACGCAAAGCGTTTGCAAAAAAAATCCAAAAAGCTCCAAATCATATGGAAGTTTAAGAATGGGGCTTTTGGGGAAAACTAGTTGTAGAGGGTGGAAACAAACAAAGTAGTAATGGGGAACAACTGACGTCTAACACGTTAACTTTGTGTCACTTCACTACGATTTGAGACTTGCTTACATCCCAGTGTCAAATCAATGTTGAGACTCCCAGTGACTTTACGGTAAAGCTCGTTATAAATAATCAATTAAGAGTCTAGAAAAACAAAGTCTAAATAATAGGGAGCAACAAATGATTGAAGAGCTCAATACAACCTTCGAACATTTTGGCCTGAACGAAAAACCGACTTGGGTAATCGAAAAGCTGGGCACGCTATCGAAAGAGCTACTTCAAGGTCTAAAGTAATCATTTAGGGAACTTTTTTAAATCAAGTTATCTCTTAAATTGAAAGCATGGATTTTACTTAGTTTTAAATCATGCTTTAAACCGCCATACACATGCTGTTAATTACTCCTAATAATTTTACTTACCTAAGCATAATGCACGTGACAGAGTGGTTTCAATTTCACAAAAGGAGATTAAGAAAGTGAACAAAAATATAGCAGTTAAAGACCTAAAACGGGTTGTCGCTGGCATTAACAGCGGTGGGGATCGTGGTGGCCCTCCAGCTTCTTACATTCAAACGATTAAAGAAATACAGAAAGTTGCAGGTGAAAAAGGTGCTGAGATTTAGGTTGTCCACCGCTCTGTACTAAATAACACTATCTTTTATTAAAAAAGGAAAACAATATGATCGAATTAATCCCGACTACAGAATTAAAAAAAATAGCTGGCGGTGTGGCTGGTAATTGCCACCAAGGGGGTCCTCCTCATACCCGTAAGTAGATTGATTAGCCGCTATGTGCGGCTTTTTAACTTAAACTTTGAAAGCATATTAGGTACTAGTTACGATTAGACCAAACTAGATTGTGAACATTTAGACCTTGGCTGACATATTTTTCCATATTTACAATATGTTAGTTGAAGTTTTAAATATTTACAGATTAACCAATAACCTTTCGAGTTCACATCAACAGCGATTAGGTTCAGTTTTACAAAAGGACATTAATAAAATGAATAAAAATATAGCAGTTAAAGACCTAAAACGGGTTGTCGCTGGCATTAACAGCCGTGGGGATCGTGGTGGCACTCCAGCTTCATACTGTCTAATGGCTAAAGAATTACAGTAAGCTACAAGTTGAATTGGTAACAGAGGTATCGATAGTCTTCTGCGCTCAACTAAATAAAACCCAACTCTAATTAAAAAGGAAAGTCTTATGATCGAATTAATCCCTACAAAAGAATTAAAAAAAGTAATGGGTGGTGTGACTGGTGGTGGCGACCGAGGAGGACCCCCTCAATCAAACAAATTATGATATTAGCCGCTGCGCGGCTTTTTCAGGTATTGTAGATAGCTTTGTGTAACGACCACAGACCAAAGGTAATTTGACAGGAAAAACACTTTTTAAGGTTATGATTTTGAAAACGTGAAAATAGTCAACAAACCTGTAAAAATTAAAGGAACAATTCAACAGTAGGGCACTTGCACCAATCTTAATAAATTCAACCAACTAAAGCTCACACAAAAATGAATCAAAAAATATCAATAATTTTATCTGTCATTTTGCGCTTTGAGTTGCTAAACCTAACAATACAAAGAGCGATTTCAATCAGTTCAACTCTAACAACGTGTAAGCAGAGGGAGTAGATAAGATGGCACTTAAACCAACAACCACAGCACAAGATGCTTATGTTGAAATGTTTGAAAGACACCATAGCCAAGCACACAATGAGTTAATAGATAAACTCAACGAAGTGGCATTAAAACTTTATTCAATCTCAATGGATAAACATTATCTCAGAGATGCAATTCTGCTTGAAGTGTCAAAGGCACTGATGGAAACCAAAAAGTATTTTCGATCATTAGAGTCCAATACACCCCGAAACCATGAGACCGAAGGCAAGCTCGTCATGCTTTGGGGCTTAGCCGCAGCGCCACTGAGCATGTTAGACAAAGAGCTAGGTATATTGTGCGAGCTAGAAGACGAAAATTGGCTGCACCCAGATGGCTGGACTAATGAAGAAATCATCGAATTTGGTGAGAAGCTCGATTTAATATCACGGACATTTATGCGCTTGTCATTTCCAGTGTCAGTTTGGCATTAGAGAAAGTCATGCATAATTCCTTAAGTCGAGTATAAGCGCGTGAACTTAGCTCGCAAACTAGCTGCAAGATATATCAAATATGTATTATTTCTCAAAAACCCACTAAGTCCGATACTGGTAAGTATTGGACATTTTATTTGAGTTACAAATCACTTTTAAGCGTCAATAAAGTAGTGTCATCGCCTTGAGTCAATCCATTAAAACCCAATTTAACATAATATAAATTATAGGAGGTAGTTTGTTTTGTTTCATTCCTGTCGTGTAGGTTTTCACAATCTATCCCGTATTTTGTGACCCTGCAGCTACCTATACAAAACATAAATGGCCCCGCTGCTGTAAAGATGTTCAGCGCTAAACATAAATAATCAACTCTTCAGTTTGTAACTAGATTTTATTTTTTTATTCTCTGTATTTTACCGAACAGGCAAATACAGCATCTTTTTCAAAATTATGTGGCCAGCCCTTGCAGTGCTGGCCACAAAGAACAAGTTAATTAATGCGATATATCTCCAAATCATCAAAATGAATTTCACTGTCCACTTGCCAATTTGTTGAGTACAGGTAAATTTGTAACTGATGGCCTGCAGTTTCTGGCGCTGTAAATTCCATAGATAATGGCGACCAAGTTCTACTTGTGGTGATCTTTTGGGCGATGGATTTTTTACTCGTTGCATCGTAAATCATAATGCGGCCGTTTGCGTCTCCAGTTGATACACGTGCCATAGATTCCAATCTATACGTCGCCCCAGGCTCGTACTTAAAAATCTTCTGTGCAACTTGCCAACCATAAGTTGGCTTGTTTTTTACCGTTAATCCTTGTGCACCACTAAATGCACTGTTCGAGCTCAAAAACACAGTCTCAGGTGTTGATTGCCAGTGACGCCATTCTTCTGGTAACGCATTTGCAAACCCAACATCAAATGACTGATCATAAACCCTATACCCTTTAACAAGCTGTGCAATAGCGCCCATGTAATAACGTTGATTGACACCTTGAATTGCATCAAACACAGAGGTTAATTTGACTTCCGAGTCATGATAAATACTTGGCTTAAATTCAGCTAGTTGCATCCACCATCTTAAAGACGTTAGCGATTCGGAGTCATAGCATTTGTTCACATGCCTACTAAAGTTTGCACAATGTGAAATCATAAAGTCAGCCGTATTCGCAAAATAGTTCATTTCCTCTTTGCTGAACCCAACCCCTGCATGATAACTACTTACAGCCGCTGCAATATCTAGGTTTCCGTGACTGGTATCCTCTGTTCCAGTCCAATTAAAACCATCACTTGTTGTGTCTTTGTCAGTCAGTAGGCTCCAATAATTCCATTCGTATTTATTCAATGGCAAGCCCGAATCAGCCTGATATTGACCAAGCGTTAGACTACTTTTAAAAGCATCAATCAACTGTTTAGCCATAAATTGGTGATTAGGATCACTGCCTTCAACCTGAGCAAGTTCAGCATAGGTGCGCTGCAATGCAAGATACTGATTATGAGGTAAGGATTGGCCAGGTTTTCGGCTAGATGAATCATTGGCAAATAAATAAACTAAATTGCCATTTAACGTATTATGTAGGTCTTTTTCCCACTTGGGGAATGTATGATTTATCAAAAAATCATAGTAGCCATCGGCCAAAGAGTTGAAACGCGCATCAAGCCGCCCTGTCCTTGCCAATTTAATAAACTTGGCTATCGGTGCTGTTATCATGCCATCGTGGACGAGGTATTCACGCCAAGATCTCACTCGAATATTATCGAAGTGGACTGTACAGTTCTTTCTATAATCTGTTGCGTATAACCTGATATGTACATTATTAGAGGGATCGGAAGGCGCAATAAATTCCGCGACATGGCTAGTGTAGCTGTGCGATTCAACGTATGTGTTTAAAAGCAACTTTCTTTCAGTAAAATCATAAACCTGTAAAAGGCCTTTAACACCACTATCGCAATTCTCAATTTTTGCATGAAAATTAATTTGGTACTTACCATTAGGATCAAAATGCTCGTTAGCTTTATGAGGATTTCTTAATGGGGTTTGCAACACATGCCAACGATTAGTGTCGGGTGCGGTTTTAATAGTAAATCCAGCACGGCTTTTCCCGTCATCGACTTTATCTGCAGTATTTCTATAGGCTGTTTCTGCTGTCGACTGCCAGCGATACCAGTTTGCAGGTAATGAACTGTCTTGCGAGTCAGCTTCTTCCGCACCAAAATTATCAATTGCGTCAATAGAATAAACCCACTCCCCCCAGCCTTTATAGCCATCTACACCCATTCCGGTATCATCTCTGGCAAGCGCAAGCGCTTTATCGACACGTGAAATGAATGTATCAAGATAGTTTTGATTGTTTGTGCCTAGATACATTTCTATTAAAGCATCTAAATAGTAGGCTTCTGCCCAAGCTAAATTGCTAGAACGGCTAAAGCTATTTGGATACTGTGCCTGATATTGCTGACTCAATAAATCAAACTTACCAACCCACTCTGCTTGAGTATGTTCTGCATATGCTTTATTTACTGAAAATAAACACAAAGGCAGTGAAATAATTTTAATTATATTTTTCATAAACTTTCCTTATTTTAGTACTATATTAGATACTACACCACCTAGAAAGACGAAAAAACAACCGATTAATACATTACTATTTAAAACCATTGATTAAAACTTACTCCAACAATATAAATTAAGAATACATACAGATATAAATTAAAAAAAATCACGTCAAAGCTTTATAAATATAATTTTAAAAAAACCACCATAAAAAATTAAAAATTTTTCTATAATGGGTAAATTTTAAAGGTAAACCTCTCAACTTAAAAAGCAAGCTTGTACCTTTAATATATAAATATTAGTAACAAATTAGACCAAACACCTTCATTTTATACTAAGATTTAAACCCTATTCAGTGTAAAAACCCGCAAAAAAGTAAATATAATGTAACAGTTATTGAGTGTTTTTTTACCCACTGTACTGCTATGACTTATGATTTTTTTTGACCTATTCATTCAGACAATCAAAAGGAGTAAGTTATGAGAACACTATTGTTGGCCAGTACACTTTTAGCAAGCATCATCAGCGTTAATGGCTCCGCAACTGAAGTGACAAAAAGCGCAGATGATGGATTGCTCAAGTACTCATACAACTTTGTGTATTTAAAGTGCGAGTCTGCATCTTGTAATGGTGCGATCACTCGTTGGTACAAAATAAGAGTATTTCATAAATTTATTGCTGATGTTCCTCCACATTCCGAGGTCAGAATTTATAGTAATGAAAATGTACTCGTAGGTAGATCTAGCGGAAAAGAATCGCCTATACAAAAGGTGCGGCATGCTCTGATGGATCAAACATGACTGCAAAATGGTTTTTAGATAGTTCTTTCAAGCCAATAACTGCGATAGCAACTGACTGTGATGGCATTGAACACACGTACAGTGTGTATCAGTTTAACTTTTAAAGTGGCATTATAAAGACAATAACGCCTAGCTTGGACATGCTAGGCGTTTGCATAGAATTAGCCTGTGATGATACGTAACATTCTACGAAGTGGCTCTGCAGCGCCCCATAACAATTGGTCACCAACAGTAAAGGCACTGATATATTTTTCACCCATAGAGAGTTTTCTGATCCTTCCTATCGGGATATGAAGCGATCCAGTCACCTTCACAGGTGTAAGCTCTTGTAAAGTGACCCCTCTTTCATTCGGAATCACTTTAACCCATTCATTATGTTCATCAAGAATACGTTCGATTTCACTCACTTCAATGTCTTCACGAAGCTTAATGGTTAACGCTTGTGAGTGACAGCGCATTGCGCCAATACGAACACAAAGGCCATCGACAGGAATAGGCTGCTTAATCGAACCTAAGATTTTGTTAGCCTCAACTTCAGCTTTCCACTCTTCTTTGCTTTGGCCTGATTCCATAGGCACATCTATCCAAGGGATTAAGCTCCCAGCAAGCGGCACACCGAATTGATCTGTCGGCAAGTTGTCATCTTTAAGTTTATCAGCAACAACTTTATCAATTTCCAAAATCGCAGAAGATGGGTTCTCAAGCTGCGAACTCACACTGTTATGAATTTCGCCCATTTGTGTGATTAGCTCTCTCATATTTCGTGCGCCAGCGCCAGAAGCAGCTTGGTATGTCATCGGGCTAACCCACTCAATAAGGTCTTTTTCAAACAGGCCACCAAGTGCTAATAACATCAAGGAGACTGTACAGTTACCCCCTACAAATGTTTTAACTCCCTGTTCTAGCCCTTGTTGGATCACATCGTTATTGACTGGATCTAGAACGATGATACTGTCGCTCGACATACGCAATGCCGATGCAGCGTCTATCCAGTAACCCTGCCAGCCAGCATCTCTCAAAGGCTGATAAACCTCTTTTGTATAATCACCACCTTGGCATGACACGATAATATCCATTTCTTTTAAAGAAGGTATGTCAAATGCATTGTTTAGCGGTTTGGCTGCCCCCGCAAAATCAGGGCCTAGTTGACCTGACTGTGAGGTGGTAAAAAAATGCGCATTAAGGTGAGCAAAGTCCCCTTCTTGTTGCATGCGCTCCATTAGTACTGAGCCAACCATGCCACGCCAGCCCACAAATCCTACATTATTCATTACATTACCCTTTATTTAATTAAAATTACTCATTGCGTGAGGGGTACGTCTAGACGTCTAACCTATCAAAATATAGCTATGAGCTCTAGTACTTTTTGGGGCAATTACGAAATTACTCATCTAGCGAAAAATCTCGCGTTAACCTTAGACAAACACAGTATTGAGATAGCAAGTTTTAAAACGGTGATTAGGCATAAAAAAACCCCGCAACGCGGGGTTTGGATACAACATGTAAAGGTTGCGTCCAAGCTTGATGCTGCGCATCAAACTAGAACTCTGTTTCGGTAAGATGTTTATTTAATGTTAACAAAATACCTGAATATGGTAAGGATATGCGATAACCTTTTTGTGTTAGCTATTATGAGTCAGGTTACTGCTATTTTCAAGTAAAAATCATTCTAAATATTGATCTAGATTATAAAAAAAATCCAAATCTAATATATGTTTACGCTTACGTAAATGTAATATTTCTCACGTGAAAGTTATTAAATTTTATAGACAATCTTAAACCTAAAAATAAAGACGATAAAAACCGGAATATATTTAGATGATTTTAAAATAATTATACTAAATAAAAACCATGATTATTTTAATAATGGCAAAAATAAAAAAAGACCACAAAAGTGGTCTTTTTTTTTCATTATGTTTTCTTAGAATTCAATTGCAAAATCTAAGCTAACTTGTTGCGCAGTTTCTTGAGAGCGAATAAGCGCACCGTTTTGTTCAACTTCAAAATCTTGGCCAAGCAAGTTCTTCACTTTGAACGTAACTGTCGTACTGAACGTTGGATAGTAACTATATACTACGTCTAAGGAGTTGATCGGTTGCTCATAGGCATCGTCAAAACCGTTTACACCTGCTGCTAGGATACGATCTCCAAATACGTTGTAAATGACAGAGCCTTGGTGATTACCATTATGTGAGTCGTAGTTCAGCTGCAAGTTTGCAACATACTTAGAGTGACCAGTCATACGGCGTTGAAGATTGGTTAAATCCCCTCTCGCACTTTCAAGTATTTCAACTTCTGAGTCACTTACGGTTAAGTTACCAGAAGTAAAGAATGCGCCGCCTAAGAAATCTGAAGACAATTCCACCAGCCATTCAGCCTCGAGTCCATAAACATATGCAGAATCAGCATTCTCGAACTCTAACGTAAAACGGCCATCACGCTCGTTTAGCTGAGCCTCGATCGGCTTGTCGATATCTTTATAGAATGCACCTACGGAGAAGTTGTCACCACTTTCAAAATAGAACTCGACACGCACATCAAAGTTATCTAAATGACTCGACTGTAAAGTCGGGTTACCAAGCGTTCTATAATCCGTCAAAGGATCTTGATATTGAACAGGTGTCAGTTCACGAAGGTCAGGACGAACAATCGTTTGGCCCCAACCAGCACGAATCTGATAGCTCGGTTGGCTATAAGTCATAGACAACGAACCAAACGTCTCATCTTCCATCACAGACGCTTCTTGAATTGCTTCAGCACTTAACTTGTCATTCAATAATTCGGCATCAAACACAGAGCGTGAGAAAGCCAACGCAACTTGTCTGAAGTCTTCATATCTTAAACCACCAGAAAAACGCCAGTCGTTTGCATACACATAGTCAAAGCTACCATAGTAAGCGTCGATTTTTTGTGCGGCAATATAATCATCTGCGGTTGGTTCCTGGAACAAGATCTCAATTTCAGTGTTATCAACTCGGCTATCGTCTTTAAAGATGCTGCCAATTCCTAATGCTTCATTTTTATTGGTGGCAAGAATAATGTTTTCATTCGGGCCAAAACGATACTTAAAGAAATCGGTTTTATATTCACGCGTTTTATCAACATAGTAAGCACCACCCTTTAGCTCAACTTCTGATGAGTCAAAGTAAAATGCTTTGGATAAGTTCCAACCAAAGTTCTCGACTTTATCTTCCATGTCAACAAAGCGGTATAAGAACGGATCGCCACCTAATGGACCACTGGTGTACGTATCTGTGTAAGCACCGTCTGTATAACGATCTCTGGCTGTGATCTCAAGTTCACTTGGGATGTCAGTAGTCGCAGTAGAGTCTGTATACTGCCAGTCGAAGCCGACACCTTTAATGAAGTCATACTCGATATTGTGCGTACCGCGGAATTGAATCACTTCCAATTCACGCTGCTCGAACGATGTTAGATTCTTGCGCTGGAGCTCACCACTTGCAATGCTTAATGACTTTGATGGCTCTTGATATAACGAAATTGACGCTTCGTCTTCAGTGTCTCTTAACATCATGTAAGATGCATTAACGTCGTGTCCATCGAGTTTATAACCGACGTTAAGAGAGCTGTTAAACTTTACGTTCTTTTTAGTCGATTCTTTATCTGTTCTGGCAGAGTAGCATTCTAAGTCAGACTTACCACAATCTTCAGGCTTCACATCAACAGATGATAAAACTGCTGAATATCCCTTGCTGTGGGACCATTCATGGTCATAAGCGGCAGAGAATAAGAAACCTAGCGAACCGCCAAAACCAAATACATCGTCAAATCTATCGCCATAAACAAGCTTGCCGCCAAAATCAGGATCTAGGCTCTTTTCAACCATACCAAAATCACGGTGCAAAGATTTAGTCAGTGATTTGTTGATTGCAATGGCTTCTGCTTGAGAGACCGCTTCACCGCGCTCTTTAGATTCAATATCGCGAATATTCAATACTGAAATATCTGAAATACCATTAATATACTTGTTCAGCGCAGCATTCATCGTGCTTGGCATTGCACGTAAACCGTCATCTTCACCTAACCAGTCATCATCACTACCGTTGTACACAAAGCCAGTGCTGTTTGTGTCTTTGTGTGTTAAACCGATTTCCAGCTTGATCACACGGTCGTTAGGAATGCTCTTAGTACGGATGTTTACATCACCACCACCAAACGCAGCTGGCATATTCGGAGAATATGCTTTTTGAACGGCTAAAGACTCAATGATACTAGACGGGAAAATATCCAAAGGGATGACATTTCGAGTTAGATCAGGGCTCGGAACTTGAGCACCATTTAGGCGAACACTGGAGTAACGCTCACCAAGACCACGCACATAAATAAATTTATCGTTTACGAGACTCAAACCTGTCACACGGCGAAGTGCAGATGCTGCGTCGCTATCACCAGTACGTGAAATCTGCTCTGCCCCCATGATATCAGCAACAAAGGCTTGATTCTTACGCTCTTCAATGACAGCACTCGCACTGCCTTTTAAGCGGCTTCCTACCGCGACAACTTCTTCAATTTCTTGTGCTGTCTCTTGTGCCAAAACCTGTGTTGACAAAGGACTTAAAAGAGAAAGCAAAGAAATCGTTATCAAATTTGTTTTAAACACTTTGATTGGTTTCATTTGTAATTCCTCTAAACCAAAATTTCGATTCACAAAGGGCGCATTAAAGCGCCCTTCCAATTTTTCTTTTATGGCTTAGATTATTTTGTACGAGCGATTGACTGTGCTACGAATTTTGCCCAGTTTGTGTCTGTTTCGTCTTCACCTAATGCACCAACATACGTTACGTCAGTAAAGAATGAATTCTCGTCGCTAAGCTTTGATGACTCAACGCTTACATTGTTACCATCTTTATCTTTGATAGTACCGTTAGTAGTCGCTAAATCTGCACCAAGTACATTTTCAAATGCGCTGAAACCAACTAATTGGTTACCATCATTTGTAAACCACTGAGCGATATCAAAACCTGCTAGGTCACCGTCTAAAGTAATATTTTCAGGTTCAAAGTTGTTTGCACAAGCAAAGATAGAGTTGTGGAACTTGATGTCACCAGCAATTGCATTTGCGTGAACGCCTACTGGGCCTGAACCTTCGTTTTTGTCATATAGGTCAAAACATGCTGCGCCGTCTTCAGTGCCTTTACTTACAAAAAGCATGTTATGAAGTTGAGCTTTACCCCACTCTTTCATTTCCATACCAGCACCGTGACCACGTGGACCTTTAACTCCATTGCTCACTACTGTTGCGTTAGCAATTGTTGGATTAGAAACCGTTGTTGCTCTGTCTGCGCCAGCATCAGTTGTCGGGTCTTTTTTACCACCGTCTGTTTCGAAACCGTGGTTACCTTGGTTTAGTGTTTGAACTAGGATGAACTGGCCATTACCTTTCCAACCTGTATCCCAGTCAATGCCGTCATCCGCAGTGTCTGTTACAACGATGTGCTTGATGTTAACTTGACCACCAAATAATTCGATACCGTCATCATAACCTTGGTGAATATGAATGTATTCAACCTTAGTGCCTGAACCAACTGCGTTTAAAGTAATTGAGTTAAGCTCGTCACCTTCTACACCGTTACCTGCATACTTAACAACAACGTGCTCTAGTGAACCACTGTTGTCAGCATCATTGTTACCACCGTAGTAAGACACAACGCCTTCAGCAGCTACGTTACACATACCTGATTCAGCTTCAGTTTTAGTACACTCAACGGTTGTCGCTAAACCATTAATTTGGATACCACCCCAGTCCTGCATCGCTGGTACTGTTTCTGCATCACCGTCTACTTCTTTAATTGAAGTGAAAGTGATTGGGTTGCCAAGTTCACCAACAGCGTGGATTTTAGAACCACGACCAATACGTACAAAGTTCTCAGCTTTTGTGAATGCAATGGTTGCACCTGCTTCGATAGTTAAAGTAGGGCCGTCAAGGTCGATTGAACCACCTTTTGATGTATCAACATCATCACCGATGAATAATGCACCTTCAAAAACGTGTGCGCCGCCGTCTGGTAATGCTTCTAGTAAGAATGAAGAAGAGATGCTTTTTGCATTACTTGCGAACGCTTGGCTATATTTACAATGGATACCGTCTTGGTCACCTTTAAACGTCGTGCCGTCCATTGTGTAGCTTGCACATGGCAATTCTACAACTTTGTCGCCACCATTATCGTCACCACCGTCATTACCTGTATCTGGAACAACGACCGGGTTTTCAACTGAGTTGTCTACATGATTGTCGTTATTTGTAGGAGTGATATTGATGTCGCCGCCACCGCAACCAGCTAGTACAAGAGCAGAAGAAATTAAGCTTACTTTAAATAAACCAGAAAGGTTCATATTGGTCTCCAAAGATATAATTGTTATAACCGTATTTATTTAATGGAGAAAGAATAGATTTACCGTGTTACAAATGAGTGACAGTTTTTATAAGTTAAAATGACAAAATATAATAAATTTAAAATAAAAAAGCCGCCCGAAGGCAGCTTTGGTGTTGCGAATTATTATTATAATTTACATTAACGCTTCTTTTAAGCTTTGCTTATGAAGCTTTTCATTTTTTACATATTTAATCCATTGACGAGCTAACTGCGCTGATTTTTTATGCTTTTCAGCTTGTTCAAATGCCAGTATAGATGCATCATAATTTTCTAAATTATACTGCGCCATACCAAGTGCAACATATGCATTTGACTCAAAAGTAAGGCCACCTTTTTCTAACGCAGCCCTTGCCGCATCAGCCGCTTCATCAAAGTTCTCAAGGTTAATGTATACTTCAGCCAAGCGCTGTTGATACTGCCCATGTGACGATAGTTTATCAGCAGCTTCAAAAAACTCGATTGATTTTTTCTCATCGCGCGCTTGTACATAAGCTTCAGCAATAAAAGATAAGTTTTTTTCGGTATTGTCAATTACCTTATTCTTTATACCTTCTTGCAAAGCTTGTGCAGCTTTAAACGGCAAACCATTGTATAAATAAACTTGTGAAAGCTGTAATACTTCAGATTTGGTCTTTATAAACCCACGCTGTTTCGCAGTTTCTAAAATAGCAAGTTGCTTTTTCTCAGCGCCAATCTCACCATACATTCCACCTAGCTGGATCCAATACTGCGGCTTATCAAACAGCTTAACCATTTTCTCCAATGTATTAACGACATCTGAAGGCTGATTTAACGAGTAATATAAAGCACGCTGAAGTACTAACCAGTTCTCTTTTGGTACTTCATTTTTAGACTCGACTAATGAAATTGCTGTATTGATACTTGCTAGTGCAGCTTGATACTGTTTATTCTGATAAAGCGCCTGAGCTTTTAACGTATAGTAATTGGTTTTAATCGGTTGGGTATTTAAAGTTTTCCAATCCTCCAAATATGCAACTGTTTTACCATAATCGCCATTAGCCATAGCAAGCTGCGCTAAACTAAAGGTCGTCGACAACTTTAAAGACTCTGGAATAGCCTCTTCGGCAACCACTTTCTCAAAAGACGCAATTGCTTTGTCTAATTGGTTTTCGTTGTAGTAAATAAACCCATAAAAGTTATGCATCATCGCAACTTCATAGGAGTTCATGCTAGAAGCACGCCCTTTTATCGAGTCTAAAACTTCGAGACCTTCTTGTACATTGCCATCGTCAGCAAGCTTTTGGGCTCTCGCTAACTGGCTATACACCTTTTCCCTCAAAGCTGGCACACGCTTTGTTTTGGTCGCAGCATACGCACTAGATAGTGAAACTTCTGGTACCAAAGAGACCATACTGATAGAAGCATTTATGGCTAACGTCGTGGCACTAAGAACCAGTATATTTTTGATTAATTTCATAATACAAACTCCTAACTTCACTAACCATTAATTTGGAAGGTGATCTTATTTTGTACACCAGCCACTTCAACAGCCTCACCATTTACAACGCGCGGCTTATACTTGAACTTTAATGCGGCATCCATTGCAGCACGATTAAAGATATTTTCTGGCTCAGCTTGCACAACCACAGGGTCTCGCACTGTGCCCTGTTTAGTGACAATAAACTCAACGATCACAAAACCTTCAATTCCCCGTGAAAGTGCGCGTCTTGGATAAACTGGCGCAACTTTTACAATCGGTAGGTACTCTCCATCACTGGACTCAAGTGCCAAACCGCCCGCCAAGTCTACATCCGCATCAACGTTTGCTGAAAAATCAAAATTCGCACCGGCAGCATCAAGATTATTTGCCTGCATTTGCGGCGCATCCATTGGCGGTGGCGGTTCTTTAGGCGTTGGTGGCTTTTCAGGCTTGCGCTCTTTCTTCTCTACTGTTTCTTCTTTTTTCAACCTGACAAAGTCAAGCACATTACCCTTAACAGGTTCTGTTGCAGTCCCTTGACCTCCTGTGATCAGAGCCTGCATACCAAGAAACAAGAAGAAAGTGACGACGCCTGCAACTAATAATGCAATTATGTAACGCATCGTGTGCCCTTAAGATTCTTGTGCAGCGATAGACACATCGAACGCACCTGCTGCTCGTGATGCATCCATGACTTTAATTAAAATTTCAGTCGTCGCTTTTTTATCTGCTTGAATAACGACACTGCCTTGTGGATTTTCTGCCTTTAAACGCTCGATATTTGCTTGCACAGCACGAATATCAATTTGACGTTTATTAATCCAAATTTCACCTTTATCAGATATCGCGACCAATATGTTGGCACGTTGTTTTTTCACAGCTGTTGCCGCTTCTGGGCGGTTAACATCTATACCTGCTTCTTTGACGAATGAAGCGGTTACAATGAAGAAGATAAGCATGATAAATACAACGTCTAACATGGGAGTCATGTTAATTTCTTCGGTTTCTTCTTCTTGGAAAACTTTTGCTAGAGGAGCTCTCATTTTAATACCTCAAATTCTTTAATGATCTAACAGCAATTTATCTTCTAAAAGCTCAACTTCACGTTTTGCTTTACGCTGTAAATAAGTAGAAGCGAATACACCTGACAGTGCCGCTACCATTCCAGCCATTGTCGGTATGGTGGCTTTTGATACACCTGCTGCCATCGAGCGCGCGCTACCAGAGCCAGTAATTGCCATTACGTTAAATACTTCAATCATGCCAGTAACCGTACCGAGTAGCCCGAGTAAAGGACATAGTGCAACCATGACATTAATAAAAGCCAAATTACTATTCAGTTCAATTCCTGCTTTGGATATCATGCCTTGGCGAATTTGCTCTGCATTCCAGCTATTTCGCTCAGATCTGTTTTGCCAAGTTTCTACCGTCTGCTTTTTATAGCTTCTGTACTTACCAAAAAAGTACATAAAGCGCTCCAGGATAAGTAGCCACATTGCAAAGGTGACTACTGCGATGACCAGGAGTACCTGGCCACCCGTATCAAGGAACTCTTGTAGTGCGGTAATAGCATCTACTAGTAGCACCATGATTACGCTCCTTTTTCACTTCGCTCTGCAATAATGCCTGCACTTTGCTCTTGAAGAATAAGAAGCAGGTTACGTGAACGTGTATTCAATACGGTGTATAAGAATACCGTCGGAATTGCGACGACAAGACCTAGTACCGTAGTTACAAGTGCTGTCGAGATACCACCAGCCATGAGTTTAGGGTCACCTGTGCCAAACAAAGTAATGGCTTGGAAGGTATTGATCATACCGGTCACTGTCCCTAATAGACCAAGTAAAGGCGCGACCACTGAGATGATTTTAATTAACGTTAAGTTACGTGTAATTTTTGGCATTTCGCGTAATATGGCTTCGCTTAACTTCAGCTCTAATGTGTCATACGCCACATCTGGATATTGCTCTTTGACTTTCATGACACGACCAAGTGGGTTGTCATCTCTAGCTACATCTGATTTAAGCTGACGCTTAATTTTGGCACCTATCAACATAAGTGATACGAAGCGCTCAAGTGCAATTAATAAAGCCAGTGCACCAACGGCAAGGATGACATAACCTACAACACCACCTTGCTCCACCTGCTCTTTCCTATTTGGCGCTTGAACCAATAAGCCCAAGATTGAACCACCTGTTGGATCCAGTGCAAAGTCAACATTACCTGCGCTTGCCCCTTGCAAGTCAGCCGCACTTTGTTGGAAGCGTGATACAGGCTGTCTAGTCAACTCTGAGATTGTGTTTGTTTCAGGGTTGAAAGTCAGGTATTTGCCATCTGCAATTAAGTTAAATGCACCGACACGCATCACCTCTTTGTTTACCTTTTCACCGCCAGCGACAATCACATCCGTGCTGTAGCGAGTGACTTTACCCTGCTCTGTCATTTCACGCTGTAGTTCAAACCACACCTTTTCGATATCTTCAATCGAAGCGAGTTTTGATGTAGAGCCCATCTTCTTAGCCATGTCGTCCATCAATTCAGTTCGATTTTGAATTTCGGCGGAGACGACTGATGTTCTGAATTTAGAACTTGCATCACCCGATGCTTGCTGAAGCACCCCAAACAACTCTTTTAAAGAGCCCATGCGCTTTGAAAGCGTGTCACTTAGGTTACCCAATTTAATTTCGTTTTCTTCGAACTGAGTTTCCATTTGCTCAGAGCGATTCAACTGATTGTTTCGCTCAGATACAAGTGCATTTAGCATTTTTACTTGCTGATCTTCACGCGATCTAAACTCAGCTTCTCGCTGTTTATTTTGCTGAGTTTGCGCAGCTTGACCAGATTCAAGTGTTTTCAATAACGCGTCTAAATCCATTGCTTCATTATTTGCAAATGCTGACGCACTCAATGCCATAGAAGATACAAGTAATGCTTTACGGCTAAATGATTTTAAAAAGCTCATTAGTTATACCTCTTATTGAGCTGCTTGAACTGGCAGGGTTAACATGTCTGGGGCAAGTTGCTTACGCGCAATGCGAACACCCTTATTAATTTGGCTAATATTGGTATTAGGCAGAGCGACAAATTGCTTAGATTCTTTGTTCCAACTACCTGCTTTTGCTGCATCTTTCGTCACATACAGAAGCTCTAAACGACCAATTCTCAGCATGTCTACTTCACGCTCTTGCCCATCAATCGTTATCAGTGTTGAATACGCTTCAATGGTGCGGCCGTATTCGACTTCAACCTGATAAGCCTCTAATACACGGCGGAATTTTTCACTCGATGTGATGTCGGCTCTATCCATCAAAGCTTTAAGAGAAGCGATACGATTGGCACGCTCTTCTGGTAGGAAAGGTACATCTAAAGCCACGAATTGCTCGAGGCCAGCAATCATTCGTAACATCAATGGCGTGATCTGACGCTCTATAACAGACACTTGGTCCATCGACGCATTAATTGCAGCCATTTCTTCTAATTGGTTATTAATTTGCTTATCTAATTGGCTGTTGTATACAACAAGGCCTTCTATTTCCTTATTCAGCGTTCTAAATTGCTGCAGACGAGACTGCATATTATCTGAAATCGCATCGATTTTATTTTGAGAAGTTAGCGCTGATTTATTAATGGCAGAGCTAGAGTCTATTACTTGATTGAGATCGTTTGCCTGCGCACTGCTTGCTACTGCAAACGCGCCCGCTAAAAGCAATTGGTTAACGCACTTCATCTCACACACCTTTTATAATATTTGCTTATTCCAATTTTGAAGTGTGTGCAGTTTAAATACGAAAAATGACAACCGTGTTGCGCAATTAATACATTACTGTGACAGATGTAATATAAGTTTAAAGAAGGGATTTATACTAATAAATTCAATATTAAAAAGGGCCGCATTAATGCAGCCCTTTAATTGTTACACTTTAAATTTATTCATCATGTGTTCTAATTCATCAAATTGCAATTTTAGCGTTTTGCATTCATCCAGCGTTTGCTGCAAGCTTGCACTCCCCTGAACACATAAATCGCTAATGCCATGAATGTCCCCATCAAGGGATTGGATCACAGTATTTTGCTCTTGAGTTGCGTTTGCCACGGCATGGTTCATGCCATCAATGGACTCAATCGCATGGGAGACTTCTTGCATTTTGGTACCCGCAGACTGTGCCTGCTCAGCGCTGGCACTTGAATCCTCAATACTCAGTTTCATGACAGCAACCGCAGAGGCAGAACCTTGCTGCAATTCACCAATGGTATTTTCAATCTCTTGCGTCGACTCCTGAGTACGCTGAGCAAGTTGTCTAACCTCATCTGCAACAACCGCAAAGCCACGGCCCGCCTCCCCGGCACGTGCAGCTTCTATCGCCGCATTCAATGCAAGTAAGTTAGTCTGCTCACTGACCCCTTTAATTACTTCTAATACTTGGCCGATACTTGCGGTCAATCTATCAAGTCCATCAATGGTCGATTGTGCTTCTTGCATTTTAGAACTCAAAGCTCCAATTTCTTCAATATTAGAATTGAGTGCAGATTGGCTTTGATCAGATAAATTATTGGCCCCCGTTGCTAATTCCGATGCGTGTTTAGCATTATTTGAAATCTCAATCGCACTTGAAGACAGTTCATTGATTGCGGTTGCGACATTGTCTGTACGCTTAGTTTGCTCAGTATAAATATCTAACGCTTCTTGCGTTTGCTTTTGCAGCCCTTCCATGACACTTTCAAGTGCATCCGTCGTGCTTTTTACTTTAGAAATACTTTGATGTATTTTCTCGACAAATAAATTAAAGTAATTAGACAACTCCCCGAATTCGTCATTATTTTCAACAACCAGGCGTCTGGTTAAATCACCTTCACCTTGTGCAATGTCTTTGATCGCTTCGTTTAGGTGTGTCATAGGCCTCATCAAATACTTCAATAGCAGCTGCATCATCACAACAATGACGACAACACCTAATAACATATAAACCAAGGCCATATTTCTAAACGAAGAAATAGACGAATATGCTATCTCTTTATCAATCACGACGCCTAGGTACCAATCTACATTTTTAATGCCGTGCATTTTGACAAAAGAGACCAGCTTTTCTTTGCCGTCTATCTCAAGTTCAACAAATTCCTGTTGCAAATTAAGTTGCTGGCCAAATAACTGACGCATATCTTTGTCATTCATCTGTGTATTTGGATGACTTAATATACGCCCCTCACCATCGAGCAAAAACCCATAACCAAAGCCAAGGAAATCTATTTCATTGATGATTTCTGTGATAGTGGCCATATCGATGTCACCACCGGCAGCGCCAGACAAAACACCGTTACTGTATACAGGTACTACGGCTGTGATGGTCAGCTCATTGGTTGTTGCATCTGTATAGGGTGTAGTAAAGGCCGTGTCACGCTTTTGCACCGCAAGTTGATACCATGGGCGTGTTGTGGCATCAAAATCGCTTGGTAAGACAATAGACGCATCATTTAACACAAATTGACCATCCGGGGTGCCTATAAAGGTATTTTTGAAATGACCTGCAGCAGCAGCTGTTTGCAATCTTCGACGCACATCGTCATTGCTGTCAGACTTTAAATGACCTTGTGCAACCGACTGAACGATGTCTAAACGGTCATTTAGCCAGTTAGCAATATTTTGTGACACTGATTGAGAAATTTCTTGTAACACAAGTGTTAACTGGTCTTGAGTCTGAGAGCGCATCAAGACAAAGTTATTCACTGTAAAGAGACTTAAAACGATAACAAGTACGACCGAAGCCGCAAGTGTAATTTTGGTGGTAAATTTAAAGGCGCTAAACATGCAGATCCTGTTGTTGTTCTTATCTACTACTAAGTAGGTTGTATCAAATCTTTACGGGTTTGTCCCCCTGTTATCGGCAGTTTTTATCTTTATATTATAAATTTATTGAATTATTTTTAATTGGCAATAAAAAAGGCAAGTTTTACTTGCCTTTGATATAGTAAAAAAGAACTAAAATTAGAGTTTACTTTGATAATGTGACCAAGCTGTATCGAGGTTTATTTCCATCTCAGAGGAAAAGCTTTTCCAGCTCCACTTTTTGTTATCAGAAGGATCTAATTGGGCGTTTAGCTCTACCAACAAGTTCGGGTGATGATTTTCTTCTAACCAATGCAAGAAAAACGCGGTGGTTTTATACCCAGTGTCATAATTGCCACCCGCTTTACGATGTTCAAAATCAACATAACCACCTTTCATTCTTACAACATCGGCGATCCCTTCAATAATCGGACCAATTTCTTTGTAATTATGATCATCCAGTTGATACGCATGGGCAATCTCATGATAAAGCACACCGATTAACTCATCATAAAGCGCTTGTGCACTGTGGCTTTGTGCATATTTATTAAGGTATTGAGCACTAATATGAATTTTTGCACCATTGAAGTCGCCTTCTTTGTATGCAACGCCATTCATATCTTCAATGATGATTTCTAATAACGGTAGCTCCGGTGCACGTTGTTTATCACTATACAAAATGCGTGCAACGTTATAAGAAATTTGCTTTATCAAATTCACATTAACATGTTGCCAAACCGGCACTGTGTCTTTGCTGAAATTACGAATTTGCACATTAGGTAAAGCAAACTGCTGCCAAGCGATATCGGCTTGAAACTGGACTGGTTTAATGTCTGTATTAATATTTTCTAACGCTGATGCGCTGTGGGCCGTAAGGCCCGCAGCTACTGCAAGCGAAAAGATTGCAGTTTTCATTTTCATGCTTAGTTGTACTCCGACATTGACGGCGGACGAGCACTGATCTCGCTACCCCAAGCTTTGTTTGGTTTATCGCTCATTACATACTTAAGTTCGCCACCTGCCATAATATCAGCATGGGTTAGATAGTTACGTTTAAGCGGCTTACCATTGAGACTAACTGACTGAATGTACTTATGCGTTTTGCTTAAGCCCTTCGCAGTCGTTGTGAAAGTCTTACCATTAGCCAGTTTTAACGTGACTTTAGGTGTTTGCGGTGCACCAATCGCATACGACAAATCACCCGGTGCCACTGGATAGAAACCCATCGCAGAGAAAATATACCACGCTGACATCTGACCTACATCATCATTGCCCGCAAGGCCATCTGGCTTATCAGAGCTTAATGTATCCATTATTTGGCGAATACGCTCTTGTGTACGCCAAGGTTTACCCGCATAGTTGTAAAGATAAGCAATGTGGTGACTCGGCTCATTACCATGTGCGTAGTTACCGATTAAGCCAGCAATATCTTCGTGTTCTTTGATCATATCTGCTGATAAATGCGTATCGAACAAATCATCTAAGCGCTTTTCAAATGCATCATCGCCACCCATCAAATCAATTAGGCCTGCAACATCGTGCGGTACGTAGAAGCTGTACTGCATCGAGTTACCTTCAGTAAATGCGCCCATATACTTTGCTTCATATGCATTAAAGTCAGGATTCCAGTTACCTTTAGTATCACGACCACGCATGAACTTAGTTTCAGGATCAAACACGTTTCTGTAACTCATTGCACGCGCATAATAATCTTTAGCAAGCTCTGTTTTACCCATCGCTTCAAACATACGTGCAATAGCATAATCATCGTACGCATACTCTAGTGTAATAGAGACTGATTCTGGTAATACATCCATAGGTACGTAGCCGTACTTTTTATATTCAGGGATGGCATCATACACCTTGTTATTTGCCGTGTTCGTGATCGCTTCAACCGCCAAGTCAATGTCATAGTCACGAATACCTTTTAGATAAGCATCTGCAATGACAGATACCGCATGATAACCAATCATTGTCCATGTCTCGTGCGCATGGAAAGACCAGATAGGTAACATTTTTTCGTAGCTCTGTTGATAGTGAACTAACATTGATTGGATCATACCCGATACACGATCTGGATCGATGTACGTCAGTAATGGGTGAAGTGCACGGTAAGTATCCCAAAGAGAGAATAATGTATAGTGTTCAAAGCCTTTACCATCGTGGATCTCACCGTCAACACCTCGGTATTGACCATTTACGTCTTGGTAAATGCTTGGTGCTTGTAATGCATGATACAACGCTGTGTAGAACTGACGCTTTTCAGATACTGTACCTTCTACATCCACTTTGTCTAAGTAATTAGCCCACAGCTGCTTTGACTCAGCACGTACTTTATCAAAGTCCCAATGCGGGATTTCAGCATTTAAGTTTTCAAGTGCATTTGAACGACTCACCGCTGACAAGCCAACTTTAACGTAAAGCGGCTTGTCTTTTAGACCATCGAAAGACGCAACAAACTTCACGGCTTTACCTGCGGTCATTTTGACAGCTTTGTTTTCAATCGTTGAGTGCTTTTGCTTGGTATTTAGACAGTTCATACATCTATAACGCATGTTGTCTTCGTTGATGAACTCATAGTCATCGATTGGCTGTGAAAATTGAATTGCAAAGTACATTTGTCGATTGCGCGCCCAGCCATTGGTCGCACGGTAAGCAACTAGCGTTCTGTCATCAACTTTACGAATGTCACTCCAAATAACTTTGTTCTCAAAGTTATAAATTGAGCTGGTTAAATCAAATAAAACATGGCCGTCATCATGACTATTGAAAGTATACTTATGCATACCTACACGTGTCGTTGCTGTGAGCTCAGCTGTCACATCGTAGTCTTGTAGTTCAACGCCGTAGTACCCTGGCTCAGACCACTCTTTATCGTGAGAAAAGCGTGAACGGTAACCCGTATCAGGCTTTTCAGCAGTGCCCGCTGTTAGTTTGACATCACCGGTAATTGGCATCACAAGCAAGTCACCCAAGTCAGAGTGGCCAGTACCTGAGAAATGCGTATGAGAGAAACCTACTATCGTATGATCATCATAGTGATAACCTGCACAGCGCTTGTATATTTCTGGTTGTGGTGAAACGCCGCGCATAGGATTATCAGTATCAGGACTTAATTGGACCATACCGAATGGAACAACTGCACCAGGGAATGTATGACCATCTCCGCCAGTACCAATAAATGTATCAACCCACTGCGTGTTTGATTCGCTTGCTACACTTACCGACGAAACTGAGGTAAGTGACAACATAGCTGCAGCCCAAATAGAGCGATGCATGTGCCTCTCCTTTATTCTAAATTATGATTGGATCGTTCCAACTGGGTTTAATATACAACGTCTATGAATACGTATTCAATACTTATGAGATAGAAATTTATAAATTTAAGTTAAAAAAGGCAAGTGAACACTTGCCTTATTAGAAAGAAGTTTGCGCGTTACGCTATTTTGTCATGCCATTGCTTTGATAGTTTTACGACATTTAAGCCATACCAAGCTATGAAAATGTAGCAAACAAGTGGCACAATGAAACTGATTTGAATATGCATTGTATCTGCTACAACCCCTTGTAATAGCGGAATAATAGCACCACCAACAATGGCCAAACACAACCAACCTGAACCTTTACTTGTCAGTGAACCAAGACCTTCAATAGCAGTTGTAAAAATTGTTGGGAACATAATAGAGTTAAACAAACCAATTGCTAACACTGACACCATGGCAACATTACCTTCAGTTAGCATGGTCGCTGCCAACAACAGCATGACAATTACTGAGTTGAATACCAATGCTTTTGAAGGCGCCACATATTTAAGTGCTTGGGAGCCAATAAAGCGACCAACCATTGCCCCACCCCAATAATAACCAAGCAATTTAGCCGCTGTTGGCGCATCCAAACCGCCGATATGCTCTTCAGCAAAATAGTTAACGATAAAACTGCCAATCGACACCTCTGCACCGACATAACAAAATATAGCGACAACCCCCATCATTAAATGCGGCGCCTCTTTTAAGTTTTTACCTTTGACTTTACAGTCTTCAGTTTCGATATGCGCTTCGATTGTTGGTAGCTTCAAAAACGCAAACACGACCGCGATTGCAAGCAAACAACCTGCAATGACCAAGTACGGTACTTTGACAGAATCAGCATTAGCAGCTTCGACCACCGCCGCACTGCCCGCACCAAATAACAACATGCCGCCTGCAATTGGGCCTAAAGTTGTGCCCAATGAGTTAAGTGCTTGCGCCAAATTTAAACGGCTAGATGCGGTTTTAGGTGCGCCTAGCGCTGCAACATATGGGTTAGCTGACACTTGTAAAATAACAATACCAGACGCCATCACAAATAAGGCGGTTAAGAATACCCAGTATTGATGCACAATCACTGCTGGATAAAACAGTAAACACCCCGCAGCGGCAACGACAAGACCAATGATAATCCCTTTTTGATAACCTAATCGCTTAACTAAATTACCGGCGGGAAGAGAAACAACGAAGTAGGCAATAAAGAAGCAAAACTGGATTAACATCGCTTCTGTGTAGTTTAAGTCAAAAACGCTTTTTAATCTCGGGATTAAAACATCGTTAAATACCGTAATAAAACCCCATAAAAAGAACAGGGTTGTCATTGCAGCAAGCGGAAAAAAGTAGTTTTTTTCGTTGTTCTGGGCGCCTGCTGCAAAGCTTTGATTCATGTTGATTTCACTCACTCGGATTACTCCATGTTAAAGGATGTAATGATTCTACACATTGTTACAAGAAAATCACAAATGTTTTATTGGATCGTTCCATTATTTTTTTTAAGATGCTACAGTAAATGAATAAATGAGAAAATAACGGTCAATACATCAAATAAAATAAGCTCAGGTAAACAATGCGCATTTTTTCGCACTTTTATGATGCTTATAACCTATTGACCGCTACGCGATTTGAGAGTGGAGCACAAATAATGTCGCTAGATTTTAAAAGTAGAGATTTTTTACAGCAACATATTGATAAAACCATGGCGTTCTATCATCCGAGGTGCGTAGACAACAAGGGTGGGTTTTATCAGTTTTTCAAGGACAACGGTGACATTTATGATGACAACACTCGTCATCTTGTTTCTAGCACGCGCTTTGTTTTTAACTATGCCATGGCCTATATCAACACGGATAAAACGGAATATCTGGAATTAGTCCAACACGGTTTAGATTATTTAGAAAAGGCCCACAAGCAAGAAAACGGCGGATATGCTTGGCTTATCGAAAATGGCGAGGCAAGCGATCTCACTAACCATTGTTATGGTCTTGCATTTGTATTGCTTGCAAATGCGATGGCTGTAAAAGCCGGTATCAACTCAGCAAAAGACACTATCGAGCAAGTCTGGTCACTATTAGAAGAAAAATACTATGACTCAGCATTTGGCTTATACCTAGATGAGTTTAACGCCAACTTTACAGAAGCAGATAAGTATCGCGGTCAAAACGCAAACATGCATATGTGTGAAGCGCTACTAATGTGTTTTGAAGCAACCAATGATAACAAGTTTTTAGACCGCGCTTATACACTTGCCCACAATATGACAGTAAGACAGGCAAACTTAGCGGATGGTCTAGTTTGGGAGCATTACAACAGCAATTGGGAAATCGATTGGGATTATAACAAAGAGAACCCTAAACATTTGTTTAGACCGTGGGGATTCCAGCCAGGTCACCAAACAGAATGGACCAAACTGCTGCTTATCTTAAATAGACACAAAGCAGAAGCATGGATGGTAGACAAGGCTAAGTTCTTATTTGATCAGGCGCTTGCGCATGCGTGGGACAAAGAGCATGGCGGAATTTGCTATGGCTTCGCACCAGATAAAAGCATTTGTGATGGCGACAAATATTTCTGGGTTCAAGCAGAAAGCTTTGCCGCAGCTGCCCTGCTAGCACTAGAGACTCAAGATGAGCAATATTGGCAATGGTATGAGAAAATCTGGCAATACAGCTGGGATAATATGATCGACCATAAATATGGCGCTTGGTATCGAATTCTCACGCAAGACAACCGCAGTTACAGTGATGAAAAGAGCCCCGCAGGTAAAACTGATTACCACACGATGGGTGCCTGTTACGAAGTGTTAAGAGCATATAATTTGAGAGAGAATGGCTAATGAGTGTTGTTTGTTTTGGTGAAGCGCTAATAGATTTCTTGTCCGACGGTGGCACACCTGAATCTTTCACAAAATATGCAGGCGGCGCGCCAGCAAATGTCTCTGTCGCTGTTGCAAAGCAAGGCGTAGAAAGCACATTTTGTGGCATGTTAGGCGATGACATGTTTGGTCACTTTTTAAAAGACGAGCTATCGGGTCATCAGGTAAATACTCAATTTGTAAAATTTACCTCTGAAGCAAAAACAGCGCTGGCTTTTGTCTCACTAGATAGCGAGGGCGAGCGAAGCTTTAGCTTTTATAGACCACCTGCTGCCGATTTACTTTTCCGTGCAGAAGATTTCGAAGACAACATGTTTGAGCAAGGCACAATTTTACACGTCTGTTCAAACAGTCTGACAGAAAAAAACATCTACCTCAGCACAGTGACTGCTTTGGAAAAGGCAAAGCAACACGGTTTAATCAAAAGTTTCGATATGAATTTGCGAGAAAACCTGTGGCCATCAAAGAATCATTGCCTTGATAGAATCTGGCATATTATGTCGCAATCTGATGTAGTCAAACTCTCCAAAGAAGAGTTGATATTCTTAAATACGCATGCGCATCCATCTAAAGATGAACAAAATACCATAGAAGCGATACTCTCTAGCCAAGTTAAGCTATTGATCATCACAGACGGTGCAAATGATATTCGTTATTTTACAGCGCAATTTTCTGGTTACATTACACCACCCAAAGTGAATGCTGTAGATACAACTGCTGGTGGCGACGCATTTGTTGGTGGTTTGCTGGCAGATATGACAAGGAAACTATCTCAAACTTCATTCATGGACATTGTAAGTTGTGAAGCTAAAATATTGGATTTATTGAACTTTTCAGCCAAATGTGGCGCATATGCTGTCACGAGATATGGCTCATTTTCATCGCTTCCAAGTCACCACGACATAGACTAAACAAATTTCCTAAGTGTGAGACAGGCTCACGGAAGAGCCTATTTAGCTTCTAGACATGCACTAAATACTCATTATAAAACCAAAAAACGATTGGCCCGCATATCAACCACCCGATTAGAAAAGGTTTAAAAAAACCGATTCGATTCGCGTCTAGTTCCTCTACTACAGAGTCATACTGAGAGGTTTTAACAGGAAACACTTTTCGATACATTTTAAATATTGCGAGCCCTATTAAAAAAGGTACTATTATCAGCGAGAAAAACAATAATACTGCGTACCAGGTTTCGTCTGAAACTCGTTCCATAACACTCCCATAGTGACTTGATGTTAATTAACGTTTTAGTAGTTAACGCAATTTCAGGATAGAGACAGACATCACTAAATACAATAAGAAATTTATATCTATGATAAACAAATACCTACCACTTCCTCTGTGCTTACTAATAGCGGGATGTGCGTCACAAAATAATGTAAATCGTTTGGAACCGACGAAAGACATCAAATACAAAGTCACGGAAGGGTATACGCACCAGTTTGCCAATACTTATAAGATGCCTGAAGATTATCCCTATACTTGTAAGGACAATTGCTACCCTAAAAGCCAAGAGATCCAGTGCGAGAATGACATGGAACGCTGCCAGTATGTCGGCCAAAACCCTGTCCTTTCAAATGGTTCAGAAAATACGTTCGAAGTTAGATGGTTAGGTCACGCCAGCTTCTCTGTTACAACACCTAGTGGTGAAACCATACTGATTGATCCTGTTACAGGCCAATTTGACTGGCCCGTTGATTGGGCATTTGTTCATTTGGCAGGTGGCTTTTATCGAACAGAGCCCAACGCATATAGCAAACAAACACTTGAATCCACGCAAGCGGTCGTCTACTCACACATTCACTATGATCATTTCAATAAGTCCGATATTGAAAGCATTGGCAATCATCCAACCTATCTAACCCCATTAAACTTTGCAGATTACTTTCCTAAGGGTGGTTACAATATTGTCGAAATGCCTTGGTTCACACAGTATGACATTGGTAAGACAAACGTTCACTTTGTGCCAGCGCACCACTTTAGCAGCCGTATTGTGGTTCCCATGATCACAAGTGATGATGATGAAACGCTGTGGGGAGGCTGGGTCTTCGAAAGTGAAGGCAGGAAGTTATTTTACGCCGGTGATACCGGTTATTCTGCACACTTCAAAGATATTCATAACCAATATGGTGATATGGACGTCTGCTTGATACCGATTGCGTCTTATCATCATGAAAAGCACGGTAAGTGGTATAGAAATGTCCATTTAACGCCGGAGGATGCGCTTATTGCTGCTGATGAGCTAAACTGCGGAATAATGATCCCTTGGGGACACGGTAATATGAGTTGGAAAATGGGAGACCATACATCCCACTCTGCACTATTCCGTCTTTTACATATGAAAGAGGAACTAAAAACGCGCACGCCACTGTATATATTAAACGAGGGTGAGCACGCTAAACTGTGACTCAATAAATAGAGCGAAGCCTTGCTTCGCTCTACCAAAGCAAGAAGCTAGACTTCCCACTTTTTCAATGCATCACCGATAAGTTGCTTACGCCAGCCTTGGAATAAGTCTGGTTTTATCATCACTTCACGCTCTTTAGCGCTCAGCTTCCAGTTCCAACTGATCACCTGGTTAATTTGTTTTTTTGATGCAATCACATCTACTGGTAAATCAAACTTTTTAGCAACATCCGTAATATCTGACTTAATCTCTTTGGCTGCCTTTTTATACTGGGCAAAATCAATAAGTCTTTTCACTTTTGAAGGAAGCACATCATCAGCAACGGCTTTGCCAACCTCAATACACGCTAAAATTTCTTTGCCAGAACGGTTTACTTCCATGGCTTCAACTTCAGGAATATTTCTCATGCTCGACAAAGAACTTGGACGACGTTTGGCAATTTCAACCATGTTGAGCTCTTTTAAAATGAAATTAACAGAGATGTTCTTTTTCTCTGCTTTATTCATGCGCCACGCTGCCAGCTCTCTCAATACGGCAAGGTCACGCCCTCTCAGCTGCCAAACATTTTTAATATTCAGGTAAAGGTATTCATCAGGTGTTCTAAATGCGCGCTTTTTAGCAATTAATTCACTTTCAGATATAACGATATCAAAAAGCTGCTTATCCTTAATTTTTTGAATTAGCTGTTCAAAACAAGGTAAAAGATAAAATACATCAGCCGCAGCATACTCTAGCTGCTTGTCAGATAATGGACGTTTCAGCCAATCTGTACGTGACATACTTTTATCAATTTCTACATCCAGCAGGTTTTTAACCATGTTTGCAAAGCCAACACAATTACCCTCGCCTAAAAGCTGTAATGCAAACTGTGTATCAAATAACGGTGAAGGAACAATACCACCAAACTTTTGAAATACTTCAATGTCTTCGGAAGGAGAATGGATAACTTTTATCACTTCTTGCGAAGTAAACAGTGCCCATAAAGCTGAAAAGTCCATGTCAATTAATGGATCAATTAAAGCGAGATGCGTGCCATCAAATACTTGAAATAACGCACTTTCCGGATAAAGCGTTCTACGACGCATAAATTCAGTATCTATTGCTAAAATTTTACTTGAAGAAATGAGATTAACAAACTCATCTAGCTCAGCTTGATTTTGAATAAACTGGTACTGCACATTGACTCCTTCGCTTTTAGCGAAAAAAAACCGGCTGCTGCCGGTTTTTCATTATTTTAACGCCCTACGTAATATCTTACCCACGTTCGTTTTTGGTAATTCATCTCTGAACTCGACCATTTTTGGAACTTTGTAGTTTGTTAGGTTTTCACGACAATGCGCTATTATATCTTTTTCTGACAAAGATTGGTCTTTTCTGACAACAAAAACTTTGACCTGTTCGCCACTTACTTCATGAGGTACACCTACAGCGGCAACTTCAAGTACACCATCATGACTTGCGACCACCTCTTCAATCTCATTTGGAAAGACGTTAAAGCCAGAAACCAAAATCATGTCTTTTTTACGGTCAACAATGTAGAAGAAGCCTTCATCATCATAAGTTGCAATGTCACCCGTTGCAAACCAACCATCCTGCAAGCATTCAGCCGTTGCGTCTGGTCGGTTATAATAACCCGCCATCACTTGAGGGCCTTTGACTAGTAGTTCACCAGGTTCACCCTTAGGTGCTTCGTCACCATTTTCTAGGATAACTTTTAAGTCTGTACTTGGTGCAGGTAAACCAATCGAGCCGTTATAACCTTCTAGATCTAAAGGACAAATTGTCACAAGCGGTGCACACTCAGTTAAGCCGTAGCCCTCTAATAAACGTGAGTTTGTTACCGATTGCCAACGTTCCGCAACAGGACGCTGAACGGCCATGCCGCCACCTAAAGACACCTTTAGTTTTGAAAAATCTAACTGCGCAAAACCATCCGTATTTAATAGGCCATTAAACAGCGTATTCACACCCGTAATCACCGTAAACGGATACTTAGCTAAATCTTTGACAAAACCCGCCATATCACGCGGGTTGGTGATCAGAATATTATGACCACCGTATTTCATGAAGGTTAAGCAATTCGCAGTCAATGCAAATATGTGATAAAGCGGCAGTGCCGTCACCACAACTTCCTTACCTTTGTCTAATACTTTATCTAGGCAACCAGAAACCTGCTCAAGGTTAGCAACCATGTTACCGTGAGTTAGCATTGCACCTTTAGACACACCTGTCGTGCCACCGGTATATTGCAAAAATGCCAAGTCATTTTGACCCACTTCAGGCTTTTTATAGCCATTCGGATCCGAACTCATTACATTTGCGAATGGGATAGCTGATGGTAAGTTGTAAGCCGGAACCATCTTTTTGACTTTTTTAACTACAAAGTTCACTAAGTGCTTTTTCACACCACCCAGCAAATCGCCAATCTGAGTTAAAACGATGTGTTTAACAGGCGTTGATGGTAATGCTTTTTCTAGCGTGCTTGCAAAGTTAGCCAAAATAAAAATAGCTTTGGCCTCAGAGTCATTTAATTGATGCTCCAATTCTCTAACTGTGTAAAGCGGGTTGACGTTTACAACCGTACAACCAGCTCTCAACACACCTAAAATTGTAATTGGCGTTTGCAATAAGTTTGGCATCATAACCGCAACTTTATCGCCTTTACCAAGTTTAAGTGTGTTTTGAATGTAACTTGCAACCGACTTAGTTGCCTCATCAATTTCTTTATACGTCAGTGTTTTGCCCATATTCGAATAAGCGGGTAACTGAGCATAATTGGTGAAACATTCATCTATTAATTCTAGCAGCGAGTTGTAGTGTTCTGGATCAATCGTTGCCGGCATGCCTTCTGGATAGCGCTTTAGCCAGATTTTTTCCACTCTTAGCTCCTGTATTCTCGTTCTTTTTTTACATTAACCTTAAAGCAAATAAGGCACTTAAACAATTGAGTAAATACTCTAACTGAGGGATATTCCCATATTTAAAGCAAAGTTACAATCAACAAAGCGCCTGCTTTTCAAGATGTTTAATGATCTCATTCAGAATCTCACGGGGATATTGCATATGGCAATGATGCCCCCCAGACACTTTGGAAACGCTAAGTTTATCAAAACATGGAAGAAATTTTTTCATGTTATCACGCATTTGAGCATATCCTTCGTCTGGTAAGATAAGCATAGTGTCTACTGAAATATTATCTAATAAACTCATTGCTTGTTCTTGATTTAATCTTATCGTTGATGGCAACTTTAATTTTGGATCCGAGCTTAGCGTGTACCGGCCTTGCTCTTCAAGTATGTTTCGCGCCATCAAAGTCTCGGCAATGGTGTCGTCGAAGCCACCCACTTTCGCCCTTGCCTTAATCATAGAGTGCTTGTCATCAAACCAGCGTTTATCTTGATTAGATAATTTTAGCCGCGCTTCAAACGCTTTAATCAAATTGGCTTTTGCATGTTGATGACCCTGATATATGAGCCCAATACCGTCTATTAAGTTCAACGACTGAACATAGTTCGGAAAAGTGCTGGACAACAGGTTGGCGATAAGTGCCCCCATAGAGTGACCTACAAAATGCGCGCTTTTTATATCAATAACCGTCATAAAACGTATGACGTCATAAAGATATTCAACGAAGTAGTATTGCGCATCTTCCGATCTCCAAGCAGAGCGTCCGTGGCCCGGCAAATCGAGCAAGTACCATGTGTACTTGTCTAACTCTGCTTCGCTCAACATCTCAGCCATTGGTTGAAAACTGTTACTATTATCTAGCCAACCGTGCAAGCAAACGACTGCTTGAGCGCCACTTCCCATTTGTTGCCAAGCAAAGCCCTCTTTAAAATTGTCTTTCATCTCATTTTTTTTATTAATCAGCATTTATTGATATTCTTCACAAACACATTTAGTTAAGATCATACGCGATAAAATCTAGACGCCTAAGCAAATAATTAATTCAATTATGACATGTAGCGTTTAAATCAAACACGGGAATTCAAAGGAAAAACTATGTCACGCAAAATTTCGGCAGTTGCAGCGGCAATTTCACTGATGGCAACAAGCCAAGTGTACGCTGCACCAAAAAATATCATTTACATGATCGGTGACGGCATGGGTCCAGCATACACAACTGCGTATCGATACTACAAAGATGACAAAACAACAAAAGTAGTAGAGCCCACAGTATTTGACTCAATTTTAGTTGGTATGGCGCACACATACCCAGACGATAACACGGTTGTGACAGACAGTGCTGCTGGTGCAACCGCCCTGAGCACCGCAACAAAGAGTTATAATGGCGCCATTGCAGTAGACACAAAAAAGAAACCACTAAAAACCATGCTGCAAATGGCCAAAGAACAAGGCATGACCACGGCGCTTGTTGCAACGTCCCAAATTAACCATGCAACGCCAGCAAGCTTTGCAGCACATAACGAATCACGTCGTAACTATGATGAAATCGCCAACGATTACGTAGACGTTAAAATTGCGGGTAAGCTTCCAGTCGACCTCATGCTAGGTGGTGGCACGCAATACTTTATAAGAGAAGACCGAAATATCGTCTCTGAATTCCAGCAAGCTGGCTATCAATATGTTGACAACCTCAGCAACCTTGACGCAGTCAACCGCATCCCAGCAATCGGCTTGTTTGCCGAGCGAGGTATGGCCCATGCAATCGACGAGCACCCGCTTAGACTTACTCGAATGACTGACAAAGCGCTTTCTTTACTTGAAAAAGACAATAATAAAGAAGGCTTCTTTATTATGATAGAAGGCAGCCAGATAGATTGGTGCGGTCACGCAAATGATATTGCTTGTGCGATGAAAGAAATGGATGATTTCGCCCACTCAATTGAGCTTGCAAAAGCCTACGTTGATAACAACCCAGATACACTGTTAGTTATCACCGCAGATCACTCTACCGGTGGATTAACACTGGGTGCTGACGGTGACTATAAATGGGAGCGAGACGTTGTTGCTAATGTTAAAGCGTCAGTGAAAACCATCACTAAAAAGCTCAAAGCAAGCAAAAATATCAAACAAGACTGGACTGCCCTTACTGGTCTAGCTTACACATCTGAAGTCGCGCAAGCGCTTAAAGAAGCCAAAGCTGAAAGTGACAAAGCGCTGTACAAGGCTATCAATGAATTGATTAATGAGGCCAGTTATACCGGCTGGACCACAGGGGGTCATACTGCGATTGACGTTCAAGTATTTGCTCACGGTAAAGGTCGTGAACACTTCATAGGCTCTCAAAACAATACACAAATTGCAGAAAAGCTCATTTCCTTTATTGAATAATTGCTTTTCTGATAGAAAATTAAAGCGGCTGCAAATAAGCAGCCGTTTTGATTTAAAACCGCTTCTAATTAAGCTATCGAGAAGAAGTATTAGATTTATATCTGTATAAATTCATGATATTACAGATGCATGATTAGGTGTTTAAATTAAAAATCAAAAAATAAAAATTTTCTTGCTGTTACCCTATATAATCAACATTTAGACAATGCGTCTAATTTACAAGTAGCCCAGAATACGTACTACCAACTCTACACATTAACATTGAATGTTAACTTTTTACGGTCTTGATGATTAGATCTGTACACCCTTTGAAGGTATAACAATTTATGCTGAACCCTAACAATCAGGCAGCTCTAGTTTGTTCATAGTCTCGATTGCTTTTACTATGAGCATGGCTTCAATGTATTATTGGGAGTAATGTCAGCTTTGTAACCTGTCACCCATAAACGATATAAAACGAAACATCCCTTTTTAGCAAAAATTTTGTATGTATTATAAGCAACTGCAACCTACCGATTGTAGAGTGGCGCGCATCGAGTTAAGCCGAGAGTTAACAAAGCCCTCCAGTGCTCAGAACGGTAAATTAAGCACGGCCCTTAATGTCAGATAGATTTCTATCACCAAGTCGGAATGAGTTAAATAATCTAGAAAATAAGACCAAACTGACCATAAAAAACATTGCTATCTAGCTTACTAACCCTTCAACATGACTTATTATGTTAAATAAACTTTAAAGTGTAGCAATTTGATAGTACACCAAACTTAATTAACAACCTAATATAAAATTACTTGCAGGTATAAGTAAGATATTAAATATACTTTTTAAAATACAAACATGCTATCGCGACGAAAATCACCATTTCACATCGACAACATGCTTGTATTCATTAGTCAGATTAATGAAAACCCTACAATAATTTTTCAATAAAGCCTTTATATGTATTCCTAACCATTTCATTGTCAAACATTTGATAATGTCCTGCTTCATCAGATATCACAATTTTCTTATCACTACTTTGGCTTGCCAAAAACAATGCGTGCGACAAAGAAACAGGCGTTTGCTTATCTTCACCACCCCCAATTACCAATAAAGGCCCTGGGTAAGACTTGCTCACGACTTCTTTATTATCAACGGTAAAAAATACTTCATCTACTTGAACGTCAACCAATGCTTTTTTATACCAAGGAATTGCTTTATCTATCCACTCTTGAACATTTGTTGCTGAGCCTTGCATAACCAACCCATCAATTGGCCTTGTCTGTGCCACTTGAGCAGCAACAAAACTCCCCAGAGAAAAGCCGTGTACAATCACTTTATCTGCGTCCAGTTGCTCCTTGATGTAGTCGTAACTCAATTGGGCGTCTTCGATCAAACTGGCAATTGTAGAAGCTCCGTTACTTGCGCCTAACCCTCTGCGATCAAAAACAACAATATCAGCATGGTATTCTGCTAAATTGAGAAGCGCCTTCTGTGCTGCATTTTCAACGCTCATGCCATTACCGGGTATATACAATATTGTATTGTTGGTGTGGAGTCGGTCCAAATGTATACCATGCAATGTCACAGCACCTTGATCTGCTGGCATCGCTATATGCTTAACATTGTGATTAGGAGTAGCCACATTTAGTTGGTGAATAAAATCTGATGAGTATGGCGTAACAGATTCAGCCTGAGCAATAAAATTTGATTCGTTTATTTGAACAGAACAGCCACATAATAATGTAACGATCGAAGTTAACGCTATTTTTCTCATAGTTTAGATCTTCTTATTATTTATATTTAGCCACTAAGTTATCAGAAACTCTTTATCAAGTGTGCAGAAGAAATAAATTGTAACCATAAAGTCGCACCACTCTCCAATTAATGTGTTGGTGAAGACTTAATTCAATTATGTATGCAACTGCAGCATATGTTTCGCATACTCAAAAATAATCTAGAGTAGATGAAGCCTAAAACGCATAGCCATGTCACAACGCTAATCGATGAAAAGGTTAGTATTAAAATCACCGCTGGAAACAGCGGTTAAACATCAATACTTTGTTAAAAAAGTTGGTTTATATAGAAGCTCACATTAATCGATGGTAGTAAACAATATACGTTGCAAAGCAAGCTTATGAATTTCTTGATTAGTCTGCTCTATGCATCAGAAATTAACAAATACGTTTTGTAAATATCTATAGCCCATTAAAGGCATGCAAAACGTTCAAAGCTTAATCTTGTGCTATATGCCTCACTATATTACTTACTTTCTAAAAAGCGATTTCACCGCAAGTCAAAACAAACATCAAAATTAACTCAGCTATAAAAGCAATTGTGATGAAGGTAGTAAAGTATTTCATGGACAGTTAAGCTTTTCACTTGAAAACAAAATCAAACATCCACTTATCAATATTCAAACAAATTGAACTCTAAAACCTATAACAATACAGAAATTTTGATAAATGAAACATAGACATGAGATGTTATTTAGTAAGCGAAACATACTCAAAAAGAAAATGATATATAGCCTACAACAAAAATATAGAACAGCTGACTCATATACAGCGAACACACTAGTAAATTTTTAGCAATTAAAGCCAAAAACACAAGGAAACAAATTAACAACAAAAAAACAACGCAAGACACCAACCAAACAAACCAACCATTAACAAAACAAAGTAATTGTAGCTAAATTTGGCGTATTGCCAGTTTTATATCCTTAAAAATTAGAGTTTTAGATGATTAAAAATGTAATAGAATTGATTTTTTAGATATAGAACCTCTATTCTAGCACCCTGTTCATCTCAAAATAACATAGTTGCAATTTCAATAAATTAAATAAGAAGAAAAAACAATAACTTCAAACACAACAACATAAAACACACCTTAAAATCACGTAGATGAAAGAACTCAATACCCAGAATTGTTCTAATAAAAAGCTTTAACCACAAATCAAAACTCGCACTATTTCCCCCTTGACTCTCAGTCAAAATATTTACTAATTTGTTAACACGCAGAATAAATGCGTATTTCAAAAAACATCAATAAACAGGAAATTAAAATGAAAACAACTTTAAAGGCTCTTACATTAATTGCAGGTACTTTCTTTGCAGGCTCAGCTTTTTCTGCTCAACTTGTATGTGACGTATACGCAAAAGGTAACGGTAACTCATGGGGAAATGGTACTAAAAACTGCATGGCTTTTGACTACTCTTTCGGGAGTTCTACTACCGGACGTTTTTATTTAAAAGATGTTACAAAACCAATTAAAGAAGTTCAGTGGAGTGGCGTTGCTAGATGTAGTGGCGGTACAAGCTGTAACGTTACAATAAGAGCATACTCTGGAAGCAATAACGCATCGGCAATCATTTTATACAAAGACGGGACTTGGGAACAAACAAATACAGCCAATGCTTCATATGAAACTGGCCACTAATTAACAGCTGGAAAACATTAATAGCGCCTAATATGATTTAGGCGCTATTAAATACATTGCTTTTTAGTCACTGAACTTTGAGTGCGCCGGCTATAAACCACTTTAAAATCAACCATTTATAGAATGATTTTAAAATAAAGAATACAATGTCGCCTTGACAAATTTTTTGAAAAAATAAGTTGTGTATTGATTCAACTTGTTACCAGCGACAAAATTGCCTTTGCTTTATCTTGGTTTACTTCCACTACTTTGCACCAGGTACAGCATAATGCGCCATCCACTTTTCAACCTCGTTATACCAGTAGATTGAATTGTTCGGTTTCATTATCCAGTGATTCTCATCAGGAAAATAAATCATTCTTGATTCCACACCTTTAGTTTGCAATGT
Source organism: Pseudoalteromonas luteoviolacea CPMOR-1 (assembly GCF_001625685.1). Taxonomy (GTDB): domain Bacteria; phylum Pseudomonadota; class Gammaproteobacteria; order Enterobacterales; family Alteromonadaceae; genus Pseudoalteromonas; species Pseudoalteromonas luteoviolacea_K. The sequence continues at coordinate 114,245 of NZ_AUYC01000046.1, forward strand.
TCTGAATAACTCAAAACCTTGACCAACAGGCACGCGATAATCTAACTGACCATGAACTATCAATGTCGGTGTATCAAAGTTTTCGGCATAAAAGTGCGGAGAAATGGTTTTATAAATTTCGGGCTGATCCCAATAACCACCAAAGCGAGGTGAGTGCACAGCAAAGTCAGCGGACATTTGAGAATACATGTTGTACACCGCGGCATGAATTAAGAATGCTTTAAAATTATGCTTATCACCGAGTAACGTGGCGCTTAAAAAGCCACCATAGCTCGCCCCTGCCGCAACCATACGCTCAGAGTCTATCCAAGACTTTTGCTCAAACCATTTTGTCGCTAATAGCACATCTTTTAAGGGTTTAGTTCGCCAATCAGGATTGATTGAGTCCGCGAATGCTTGCCCAAAGCCACTTGAACCATGGAAATTAGGCCATGCGGTTACATATCCCCACGAAGCAAACGTCTGCGCGTTCCAACGATAGTGAAATCCGTCAGTAATTGCATTATGCGGTCCACCATGGATCAACATCATCAATGGATATTTTTTAGTGTTATCGAACCCAGGAGGGTAATGAACCCACATTTGTATGTCTTGTCCATCGGCACCTTTGTAAGTCACAGACTCATAAGTACCTAGCTCAACCTCAGCCATAACTGTTTCATTCAAACTATCTATGCGATTAAATTTGCCACTACGCGTATTGATCACCACCAATCTTTTCGGATACAAAAAGCTCTCATTGGTAGTCACCAACTTGCGTGACCCCAATAATTTGGGTGCGCCAAAATTTGTATCTTTTGTGATGGCGCGTGTTTTTCCTGTTTTTCCATTGATATGGTAAATTCGTCTGGTACCCGCATCATCTAACGAGCTGTAAAAATCACAGCCGTTATCAGCCCATATGATGTTTGTAACTGAACGGTCTTTATCAATATTCAGTGTTTTCGTTTCTTTCCCTTTTAGGTCATAGAGTTTTATAACCGCTGTATCGGCATAAAAACCTAAAATACTGCGACTTAAATAAGCTAATGTTTTTCCGCTTTGATTAAATTTCGGTGAAAAATCTGGTGCATTATTCTCTGGCGTAATATTTACGACTTGTTTACTACCAATTTTACCAATAAAGATATCCGTCTTTGTGTGAACTTGGTTTTCCCAGCCATTTGAATTAAACGCAATGTTTTGCTCATTTGGGTCAATGTCATAACTTAACCCCGATTGACTTGATCGAACCAACTGTCTACCCATAGGCTCAGTGATAGGTTCAACTTGACCGCCACCAGCTGGGATACGAAAAACATGCGCTTGCCTGTCTTCATTAATGAAATGGTCAAAAGAAGAGTAAGGCAGCGCGTTCCATTGGCGCGCAGACACTTTCGTCTCTTTCTGCTTTTTTAATAGGCCTTCCATTTCGACCCATGTTTTTTTTGGCCACACTGAACTAATAAAATAAAGATGCTGACCGACCCACTTAATGCCTTTGACACCGGTTGGCACATTCGTCAACTTTTTCGCTTCCCCAGGCTTAGTTAGGGGCAAAATATAAATTTGACCCGTTTGATCATCGGCACGCTTACTGATAAAAGCCAATTGACTTGAATCAGGCGAGAATACAGGCTCACTTGCCCTTAGCTTTGCAGATGTTAACGCTCTAGCAGGTTTTCCTTGCGCATCAAACAACCATAATTGCGTATCGCCTTTATCTTTTGCAACATCAAACTTAGTCACAGGTGCAACGATAAAATTGCCATCGGATGAAACAACAGGGGAACCTAGTCGCTGTAACTGCCATAAGCGATCAACATTAAGCGCCTTGTTCGATTGCGATATAGTTGCATGTACACTAAAGGTCCATCCAATCAACAGTATAAACAAGAGAAATAAACGAGTTTTCATCGGTATGTGATACCTCTATCAATAAAAAATGCAAAAATACCACCAAGAATCAAATGAAGCATATTATTTGGGATAAAACCCCCAAACGACTGTTCACTTAATTCTAAGCGGGCAAGCTTGTGTCTTGACGTTAAGCTAGTTATCTGACCCTGTTTTTGCCAAAATGTCATAGAATAGTAGTCGTACCTTTCAATTTTTACATTGAATAAGCGCAGATAGAACACAACCTCATTTCAAATTTTACACTCTACGCGATGTTTGTACCTACAAATCATGCTAAAAGTTCAATATTAATATTTTTCAAGTTGTAATATATATTCATATATAACAACAATTTCTGATCAAAAAACAACCACACCAAGCGTAGGTTTATCATTTAAATGCGTGAATAATATTGCCATTAGACCGTTCCAAGTATTATGTTATTTAAAAGAACACAAACTGTTACTGATATGTATACCACTTATTGCAGACACACCCTGCTGCTTTCGAGTCAAAAGATTCAATGCAGAAGGCTGAATAAGTTCTGGTGTTTGTCAGCTAACAAACTCTTAAACAACGAAGGAGCAAAACATGAGTATCAAGCGATTTAAACTTTCAGCAATCACAACCCTAATGGCAACCGCTGTTAGTTTTCCAACAATAGCAAGTGAACCCGTTTTAGAAGGCTATGAGTCAGATCAAAAGTTACAGACTAAAACAGTTCAAAGTAACCGATACATTGTTAAGTTTAAGAAAGAAAAACTCGGTGAGAAAAGAACATTTAACGACTTCATAGCCCTAAATTATTTGTTTACTGCTGGTGCTGAACCGCTCTTTTCGATTAATGAAGAGCGAGTCATGGTAGCTGAGCTAGACGATTTCAGCCTTAAGACTCTGCGTAATATGTCATCTATCGAATCAATAGAAATCGATCCTAAACGCTACCTAGCAAAAACTACATCTCGCGACGCCATCACACCTTATGCGCAAAGTACGCCTTACGGCATAAACATGGTACAAGGTAACTTGTTGTCTCAAACTAACACGTCAGCGAGAAAAGTGTGTGTTATCGACACAGGTTACAACTTAGGCCATCCAGATTTACCTTATGGTAATGTAACTGGTATTGCTAATAATAACGCAGTTGGCCGCTGGAACAATGACGGAAATGGCCATGGCACACATGTGGCAGGTACCATTGCAGCTGAAAACAATAACCAAGGTGTCATTGGTGTATACCCTGGTGTCGACCTACATATTGTTAAGATTTTCGACGACAACGGTCAATGGACTTATGCATCAAACCTGATAAATGCAATTCAACAATGTAAAGATGCGGGTTCTGATGTTGTGAATATGAGTTTGGGTGGCGGTAACTATTCGAGCAGTGAAAATACAGCCATGCAAAACTTTGTTAATGGCGGCATGATGTTAGTTGCGGCGGCCGGTAATGATGGTAATGGCTCTAAATCATACCCAGCTTCTTATGACTCTGTAATTTCTGTTGCTTCAGTCACATCGAACGAATCTCGCTCTTCGTTTTCACAGTATAACGACCAAGTCGAAATATCAGGTCCTGGTTCAAACGTTAATTCAACATACCCAACTAATACCTATAGAAGTTTAAGTGGTACTTCGATGGCATCACCGCACGTTGCTGGGGTCGCAGCATTGGTCTGGAGCCATCATACACAATGTACAAACCAAGAAATACGTGCAGCTATTAACGCAACGGCCAAGGATAAAGGTGCAGCAGGTTATGACATTTACTACGGCCATGGTATTGCTCAAGCAAAAAGTGCGTCTGACTACTTAACAGCTAATGGATGTCAAGGCGGTGGAGATCCAGGTAATCCGGGAGATGTTACACCAGTAAATGGCTCATTACCTAACTTACAAGGCACGCAAAACGGATGGACGCATTATACTTGGAATATCCCACAAGGCGTAAAAGAGATGAGCTTAAACATTACTGGTGGTACTGGTGATGCAGATCTATACGTTAGATATAATGCTCAACCAGATGCCAATAACTACACCTGCCGACCTTGGAAAGATGGCAACGAAGAACAATGTACTTTTACAAATCCAACGTCAGGCACTTGGCATATCAGCTTGTTCGGATATAGCAACTACAGTGGTGTCACTTTGAATTACGCATACAAATAAGCGTTATAAACGTTAATAAGCGGGGAAATCCCCCGCTTGTTTATAAAACCTTAATTAAAAATACACCTAAGTGATTTTATCTGCTTCAAAAATTCAATAAATAAAAACAAAAAAGTTAACAAACAAATTTCAACTATTCACAACTATGAAGATAAGTTATTTTAAGGTGTAAAAGAAATAGTGTGCTGGTCATTCCTGGGATATTCAAAGGTGTAAAATCAAAGATCAATATCAAAAATAAACATAATTATGATAACTTACAAACATATAAGACAAATTTACTACTTCCCAACAGTCATGCTTACATAGCGCTCAAAATACTGTACATAACCACAGCCAATCATAAAATCATGTATTTAACAACTAAAATATATATACAAAACCTGTGTATTTTTTATTCTTTTATAGAAGAATTGCTTTGATAACTTAATCAAGCCTGCGTTATAATACGCGCCCATAATTGCACAAAACCAAAGGGTGATTAGTTCTACTCTATATTGTTCTAGCGGAGTTTGTATGTAACTTTCAAACTACTGACTTAAGCGAGGGGAGCGAACTTTAAAGCACACGTTGTTGAATACACAGGATGAATGTCCGGTAAATTCAATATTTTTATTAAATAACAGTGTGTGAGCCTGTAATAGAAGATCGGATAGACTAGAAAGTGGTAAGTCAGTACGTAATGTTGTTACAAAATAAAATTACAAATTTCGTCAATGCGTGTTTTAAGCGCTCACTGGTAGTTCAGCTTTCTCTTCTGATCTCTGTTCATCTAGGTCAATCAACTTTTGGGTATAAGTATAACTATAAGCAGTAACCCTATCTCTTGAACTTCAACTCACCAAACCCAAGTTAGCCTCCTTGCGGAAGCTCGCTTTTTTTTGGTCTGAAAACAAAGATAGGAAAGCAGTATTTGACTAACTAAAAGATAAAAATCAGTTAGTTAGTTTAGTAAATTTAAAATTGTAACAACCTAAACACACGGGAAACAACACAATGAAAAACGTTCGCTTATCGAAAGTGGCCGGCGCCTTAGCACTTGCTATTGGTGTGTCAACCAGTGCATTCGCTGCTGACACGTCATCTGCAATGCGTGGTAAGATTACGACTCCAAATGGTGACGCTGCCGCTAACGTTAAAGTTACGGTGATTCACGAGCCAACAGGCACAGTTAACACATTCACAACCAATGACTCAGGTGCGTTTATCGCAAAAGGTCTTCGAGTTGGTGGTCCTTACCGAGTAGTTATTGACTCTGACACCTATTCAGATGCAGAACTAAACGGTATCTCACTGAAACTAGGTGATACGCATCGCATCGCAACACAGCTAGAGCCACTACAAACAATCGAAAAGATTCAGGTAAGCGGTTATAAACTAGTACAACAAGCGGGTGGTTCAAGCAGTGTATTTGGTGAAGACACCATTAATAACGTACCTAGCTTTAACAACGATATCAAAGACGTTGCACGTCTTAACCCACTTGCGAGCATCAATGGTAACGGCGAATTAACCATTGCTGGTAATAACCCTAGAACAAACGGCTTGACGGTTGATGGCATCGGTCAAAACGATGACTTCGGTTTGAACTTTGGTGGTTACCCAACAGCTCAGCCACCAGTTGCACTAGATGCAATTGAGCAAATTTCTGTTGATAGCTCTCCTTTCTCAGCGAAAAAAGGCAACTTCGGTGGTGGTACTATCAACGCCGTAACTAAGTCAGGTTCTAACGAGTTTACGTTCTCTGGTTTTTACGAGACAAGTACACCTAGCCTAGCTGGTAAAGTTGATAACATCTCAGAAGCTAAATATAAAGAGCATGTTAAAGACGAAAGCGGTGAGATCATTCACTATGCAGGCTCTAACATTCTAGACGAAGATGGTCACAAAACTTTCGAAGTTTCAAGCACAGATCCGATTGAAACAGAAGCAAGAATGGGCTTTAACACTGGTGGTGCAATCATCAAAGACGAGCTATTTTTCTTCGTGAACTACACCTCTTGGAAACAAGAGCGAGAAATGGACTATGGTTTTGATGGTTCAGGTACTTCACATGAATTTGATATTTCTGAGCAAGATTACAATAGATTCAATAGCATCTTAAACGACACTTACGGTCTTCAAGACGAGCTTGGTGGTGATCCAGAGAATACAAGTGACAGCCTACTTGTTAAACTTAGCTGGAACATCAGTGATCTGCACCGTGCAGACTTTACTTACCAGTGGCAAGACGAAGAAAGTGACAAAGGTTATGCAACGGGTGGTAACACCATCACTATGGCTTCAAGCCGCTATCAATATGTAACGAAGTTCAACAACTTCGCGACAAAACTATATTCAGATTGGTCTGATGACTTCTCAACAGAAATTGGCTTTGCTTATAAAGATGTTTCAAACAACAGCCTTACAAATTCTGATCTAGGTCAAATTGAAGTTTATCTAAATAATAGCGACCGTGGTGAGTCTATCCAGTTTGGTCGTGATGATATTCGTCACATCAACGTATCTGAGACTGAAACGTACGCTTTCACATTCGATGCGACATACTTAATGGGCGATCACGAGATCAACTTTGGTGCTCAACTTGAAAGCAAGCGTCTTTACAACCTATTTGGTCAAAACTCAAAAGGTACTTGGAAGTTCGGAAGTCTTGATGATTTTGAAAGCAAGAAGCTTTACCAAAACAGATGGGATGACTATCAGTTCTCATACATGAATGCATATTCAAACGATGTAAATGATTTAGCGTATGATGCAACACGCGAGCAACTTGCACTTTATGTTGAAGATAAGTTCTATCTAACAGATGATTTAGAAATCACAGCAGGTGTTCGATATGAACGTCTATCATCAGGTGATGAGCCAAACCTGAACGAAAACTTCCTTCAGACCTATGGCTACACTAACCAAGAAAACTTAGACGGTGCAGACATCATCCTTCCGCGTATTGGCTTTAAGTTCTACGCAACGGATGCACTCACCATTAACGGTGGTATTGGTCGCTTCCAAGGTGGTATCCCTAACGTTTGGTTTAACAACCCATTCCAAAAAGATGGCATTACGCAGGTTGTTGCAAATCAAGATGACATCAATGCCTACTTTGCTAATGTAGAGCAAGTTGATATCACACGAGTGCCAGAGGGTATTCAAACAACGCTGACTCAAGGCGCAGGTAACACCGCTTATACAGATCCAAACTTCAAACTACCTTCAAGCATCCGTGCTCAGATTGGTTTCGAATATGAATTCGATTCAGCGCTGTTAGGTGATGGCTTCAAATGGTCTGCTGAACTTGCATACCAAAACAAGCAAGACGAAGCTGTTTGGCACAATACGGCTATTCGCCCAATGATGGAAAACGGTGAAGTTGTTCGTTCAGACACTGGCCGTGTTATCTATGAAAGCATTTATGCAGATGACCCAGCACGTAAAGATAACCACGACATCATGATGACAAACTCAGATCTTGATGCACGTTCAATCATCTTCTCAACAGCAATTGCTAAAGAATTTGAGAACGGTCTCTATGTATCAGTAAGTTATACTCATCAAGACGTGGAAGACATTGCACCTGGTAGCGCTTCACAAGCTGAAGGTAACTACAAGCATGCAACTACACACAGCCGTAACGTAGACTTAGTTGGCCGTGGTCACTATGAAGTTGAACACAGCTTAAAGCTAAACTTACGTTACCAAACTGAGTTCTTCGAAGGTTATGCATCGAAGTTCAACATGTTCTTCGAGCGCCGCTCAGGCCGTCCATTTAGCTACACAATGGGCTCATACAATGATGGTGACTTTGGTGATACGCGCGGTCTAGATAGAACTTCAGCTTACCTTGCTTATATTCCAACAGGTCCTGATGACACAAACGTAGATTGGAATGAATCTAAGTTATCGTGGAATGAGTTAGAAGCACTTCTTAACAGAGCTGGTATTTCTGAGCGTGGCCAATTACTTGACCGTAACACAGGTACTCAACCTTGGGTTACTACAATGGATGTAAGCTTCACACAAGAAATCCCTGGTATTTATAAAGAGCACAAAGGTGAAGTTTACTTCATGATTGAGAACTTCGCGAACCTGCTTAACAGTGACTGGGGTGTTGAGAAGAGACTTGGATACAGCGACCAAAAACTTTATGATTTTGGTGGTTTAGAGGACGGTAAACTGGTTATCGATCCACGTTACCAAGGTTCAGACGTTCGTAACTACTCTCAGATCACCAAAGGTGCATCTGCGTGGCAGGCTAAAATTGGTATCCGCTACTCTTTCTAATAGCGTGACTATTTAGTAATTCAAAGGCCAACACATGTTGGCCTTTTTCTTTTGACCATAAAAAACGATGTCAAATTAACGGACTGTGATTATTTCACAGGCAAAACTTTAGCACATCCAACACGTTTTTGTTCATGCTTTATAAATTCACTCATTCGATTGACATTAAAAGGTAAATGCTCGATAGGCTCATTCCCTTCAGGGTATAATTTGGTTCTTGCAAGTAATGCATTTGCCAACGCTTCACACTCTTTGTCCTTTTCACCTAAAGCGTAATATGCTGTCGATAGACTCATATACAACTGAGTCTGTAAGTCATAATTGACCTCAGATCCGTTATAAGATAATGCTTTCAAAATGTGTTCAGTCGCATGTTGATATCTATTTTCATAAGTTCCGCCGGGGTCATGAAAGCCCCAGAGGCTAAAAAACTTTTTATGCTTGGTAAGCAACGGCGATACATAAAAGTGTCCATAGTATTTATGGGCAACAACCAAACATTCGTTATTTTGAATTTGATTGCAATACTCAATCACCCGATTAAGATTATAATCAATTCGACCTGGGGTAACGCCCTTTTTTAACAGACGAGCTGCGTTGAAAATATCCTTATCAGCTTTAGCCTGGTCATATGTTGCTTCACAACCACTTAATATTGTAGCCACCGCGACTATTGATAAAGTTGTTTTTATACTCATTACTTCTCTACTATCCTTGGTCCTACTGACACTGCAGCAAAACGCATAATTTGATACCTTGATTTTATCTACTGAGCATCAAAGTTATTTGGCGCCATTGGAAAGGGCTGTATTTACCCTTACAGAAAGACCCTGTTAGCCATTCAATAATTGGCACTCAATAGTACCAACTTTGATAGTAACGACGCAGTCTTTAGTCTTGGGTAATTAATTTTTCACACCCTGCTCTTTGCTTTTGATGTGCTATATAATCGCTCAGTCGCTCAAAACTCAAAGGCACTTTTTCTACTGATATATCATCATTCGGATAAGCTTTTAAGTGAAATACCAAGCTTTTATCCAGTGCATCACATTCTTTAGCAGCGTCTGCAATTAAGTAATAACTTAAAGATAATTGAATATAAAGAAGTGCAATGGTTTCATAATCTTTTGTGCTATCCAGAAAGTTGATTGCTTTTTCAAAATGCTTGGCTGAGTAATGGAATTTATTTTCATAAGTGACATTTGGTTCTAAAAAGCCATTTTTTAAGTAATAGTCTTGCTCTGCGATGACTCTTTGAGAACGATATAGATGGCCATAATATTGATGTGCTGCAGATAAACAGGCTTTGTCTTCCTCTTTGGTACATAACTTAACCGCGTTTTGGAGGCGAATCTCATTATTTACCGGGTTTCCTGAGCGCTCTATTGATTGACGAATATTATCAAGGTCAACATAGACATGAAATAAATCGAGGGTATTGCTGCACCCATTCAATAGCAGAAAAAAAACACACATCACTAGAGTGCGTACAAGATTTGTTATTTTGATAAACTGATGAATTGGTTTGGTCGTTCTAAAAGACATAATAAGCACTTGATAAAAAAACTGCGCCATTGTATGTCAGAATTAGCAATATTGGGTACCAAAACAAAATGACTATAACTTTAAATGCTCAATTTAAGTACACTTAGGTTGTAATTTACACATTCTTTAAACTATGCACAGACTATAAAGCCACCGTCAATAAGGCACGTATTAATCACTATTATATGGCCTCACCTTGACATTATGTTTACTGAGCAATATGCCTCTAGCTTATCTGGGTGCACTAAATTATTTTGATAAGTGATTTTAAGCGGCGCCTCAACATCAATCTCATACACCTGTGCTAAATCTATCGTCGTTGCTTTTGTTTCTTTAGGTAAAAAGGTAACGTAATCATCTTCATCTGCAGCAGAACGTTTGGCCATCGGCCCCAAATAATCGAGCCGCTTACCATTTTGCTCAACGAGTAGAAACTTACTCCACCACCCCTCAAATGGCGTATGCCATATTAATACCCGCGCTGAGCTATCAGATAAGTTAGTAAACCTAAACTCAACAGGGTAATTCATATCTGGAAAGGAGGTACTCGCATAAGCGATAGCACACTCAAACTTGCTATCTATATCTGTATTTGGGGTCTTATCCTTGCACCCTGCTATAAAGAGTGACGCTATCAAGCACATCCATTGTTTTTTCATATATTCTAGGGCACGACGGTGCGCACCCTACTCCGTTGATACCAATTACGATTAATTTTGATAAGGGGTATTTTCAGCAAAATATTCGTAACTGTCAGCATTTTCGATTGCTTTTTTAACATCTGATGATGCTAACTGCTTTGCACCGCTGTGTCCATAGGCATGGTCATCAGTGCCCGCAACGGCGTTAAAGTGACTGACTTCATGAATAATGGTACCAGCTTGAGAGTCTGTGCCAGTGCGTGGTGCACCCCAAAACGCGCCGCAAAAATAGATTTTATATGGCTGCGAAGGGTAAACGTATGCATAGGTACCTGAGCTAGTGCAACTGCAGTCAAATGACAAAGGCTTATTTTTAATCGCATCGGTGGTCGCGGTAAAGTTCTCCTCAACACGCTCGTGCGCTTTGGTTAACCACAAAAAGCCGACTCTTACGGTTGGATCACCAAACCAAGTTGTGTAGCGCGCCGAACTCTCTAGTTGACTTGTGCTTCTGCCTGTCAGGTAGCTCGTCGCATTTGCCGACATCGTTTTTGCACTGCTCCACGCAGAATTTATCGTAGACTTTTGGCTGTTACTGCAAGATGCATAACTTGTAGCTGCGAACACAGAATTGGTGTGCAATTGGTCGTTTTCAAATACTTGTACTTCACCATCTAACCAAGTTACTGCAGTATTAGATTTAAGTTCATTTACTTTGCGTGGGATCGATTTGCTAGTGGCAATCTGCAAATCAGTATTTCGATACAAATGCACGGACTCCGCATTGTAGCTTATCTCATATTGGCCAGGTGCAGAAAAATCATACAATGCTGACAGCTCCACTTTATAGCTAATACTCTCGCCTGGTAAAATCTCAATATAATCTTTTTCATTAGGCGCTCTACGTTTATAAAGCGCACCTAAGTAACTAACCTCTTTTCCGTCACGTTTAACAGTAAATAAATCTCCTGAAATCCCTTCTTCAGCAGTCGCCCACTTTAGTAAATTAACAGGTTTGTTTTCATGGTTAGTTAATTCCAGCTCAACATGTACGTCACCATCAGTACTATGAATTTGCTGGGCAAAATGCAAAGTAGCACTCACATTCTGAGCATTAGCAAAACAAGATAATAATATGGCACTAGACACACAAGATAATTTAATAATTCGCATCATAACAATTTTCCTTTTTTAATATGCAACTCTAAGATAGATCAAAATTTAATCTGAAATCAACATCAAATTAACCCAACATCCATTTACTCGTGATTTTTTAGGCAGCTTAATTGCAGTATTCCTCGATATTTTAAAATAAACCGTTCCAAAGAATACGTATAAAATACACTCAATCATGACGAAAAAAATCGTTCCAATTTTAATCAAAATTTTAAACTGAAATTTAAGAAAACCACTAGATGAAATAATTTATATAATCATTTATCGTAATGAAATACTTGATTATTAAGTCTATAATTGCACTAAATACACCAATTAGATGGTTCCAATTTGAAGCTTTACCAAAAACTATACCTATCATTTGCTTCTGTCGTAAGTTTAATGTTCATCAGCAGTGTCATTATATGGACTACATCTCAAACTCTCACTGATACCCAAACCGAAATAGAAACAGATGATGTGCCCGGTGTTATTTACTACATGCAGTTAAATACAACACTGGCGGAAATCGAGACTAACTTGTTGAGCTATCTTGCAGGTGAAGAAAGTAGTAAACACGAATTTCACAAAGCACATGAACGATTTCATGTAGTACTGTCTGACCTAAAACCTCTTGAGTCTGCGACAATCAGTGATAGAGACAAAATGCAAAAAATTGCGGATTTATCTCAAGCTATTAAAAGCCAAGTAAACACGCATGTATTCAATGTATTTAAACCGTCAATGCAAAAATCAGCATTTTCGATGGTCGACCAGTTAGAAAATCAACAGGCGGCTCAATTATCAAGACTGCTCAACCGACTGAAACAAGAAGAGTTTGATGACGCAATGAGATCTGGTGATCTTCAAGAAACTTTGGCTGATGATTTACCTGGGGTAAAACTCTACTTTGATCTCTTTAATACTCAGGCAATGATGATCGCATCTTTGACTGAATACGTTACAGGAGAGCTGGATGAAAAGGCTTCGTTTGAACAGGCATCCATTCAGTTTAAAAACCACTTAAACGCATTACGACCGCTTGAGAAAAGAAACCAAGAAATCCGTGATTTGGCAGAAGTTGAACAGTTGTTTAAAGCTATATACAAAGATGCCCAATCTGTCTTTGAACAATATGATCCAAGCGCTTCAGAACAGGCACAACAGATAGTTAGACAGCTTAGGGGCACCCACTTTAAAGAACTTAAAACCATCTTAAATCGCTCTACTGACGAAGAAAAGAGCGATAGCTTAAGCGCGTTAACCACCCTATCCGAAGGTATGTCATTTATGGGCAACGTCATTGTTATCGCTACATTCATTGCAGCACTGCTAAGTATGTTGATTGCGTACAAACTAAGCAACTCAATTAATCAAAGGCTTAACACGCTCTTGACCGTATCCAAGCGCACCGCTGATGGAGACATTTCTACGCCTAAACTTGAGCCTAAAGGAAAAGACGAAATTGATGAGTTAGCACACGCGTCTAACGATATGACAAGTTCTTTAAACAACTTAATCTCACAAATAGGACAGCTAGCTGGCTTGGTGAATGTGGCATCTGAAGAAATTGCGCGTTCAAACGACAGTATTTCAACACGCAGTCAAGCGAGCTCAGAGCAGTCAACATTAATTGCTACAGCGATAGAAGAAATGAGTACCAGTATCGCAGATGTCGCAAGGCAAAGCCAAGATGCCAATACACAAGCCAGTCAGGCAAAAGAACTTGCATTACGAGGCGGAAAAGTTGTCGATCAGACTATTTCGGAAATTGATGATGCCTCACAGGCGGTGCAAAAAACCTCTGAACAAGTTATCAACCTAGGTGAACTGGGTGCACAAATTGAAGAAGTTATGGGTGTTATCAGTAGTATTGCTGAACAAACCAACCTACTTGCACTCAATGCAGCTATTGAAGCAGCGCGAGCTGGTGAGCAAGGCCGAGGGTTCTCTGTCGTTGCAGATGAAGTACGAACACTCGCTGAGCGCACATCGCAGGCAACGAATCAAATTGTTGAGACAGTGCAAACAATCCAGCAAAAGACAACACACGCTGTGAATGCCATGCAAAGTAGTGTGGATAAAGTGTCAGGGTGTATGCATTCAGCGCAACAAGCAGGCAACTCACTATATGCAATTGTAGACAGCGCAACGAGTATTGCGGACATGGTTCAATCTATTGCAACAGCGACAGAAGAACAGTCTGTCGTTTCGAGAGAAATGGCACTAGAGGTTGTAAAAATAGAGGAAAGTAGTAAATCTACGTATGATGATACCCAATTAGCTTCTGTTGAAGCGAATAAACTCGCTGAGCAGGCGCACGCTTTATCGAGCTCTATTGGTCAGTTTAAAGTGCGATAGCCTTAATACCACCATTCCAAAAAACTGCGGTATTTTTTTACCGCAGTTATACCTTTTCATAAAAAATAAAAGTGACCTCAACCTGGTCGGCCCGCATGTTCCAAACTGGCCTTACTCCACTGTGGCGCTAATTGATGAGGCCTTGATTTGGCCGTTGACCAAAAAAAATTATACCAGTTCAACTTCTAGACAATTGAGCAACCGAGTCGCTTCAAAACGGTCAAATTTAGCTTTATTGATTGTATTGCTAAATATATCGATATCGAAGCCAGTGGCATTTGAAAAGTCTGCGGCAGACAAATTAGTGCTAGAAAACATCGATCCGGCAAACTCACTGTCTTTAAAGCTTGCTCTTGCAAAATCTCCATCTCTGAAATCTACGCCTCGCACGACACAGCGCTCTATGACAAAGCCTTGTAACTGTAAGCCATAGAAAGAACTGTCGTTTAACATGCAATCGTAAAACTGAATTGGCGCGCTGAGCATTAATCTCGGCCAAGCCGCTTTAGTCCAATCAATGCCAATTGCTTTAGAATCACGAAAGATCACGTCGGAAAACTGGCTATAGTGCATCTTAACAAGGCTTAAATTGCACTTAATAAACTCACAATCAATAAATTTACAGCTGCGAAAACTCGTTTCTGACAAGTTGCAGCCTATAAAAGTACAGCCTTCAAACTCTTTGGATATGAATTCGTCTGTAGAGAAATCTTCACCTTCAAATGTCTTTGACCAGAATTCACTGTGTTCATGTATACTCAATTTACTTCCTTTTTAATTTGCTCAGCTCATGTGTGGGTATTTTAACTTCAAAAGTTAAATTTTGTCCTACAAAAGAAAAATAGATTTTTGCTAAAGGTTTCCCTCAATGATTAAAGCGCATTACAGATCAGGAAACCTGCCCGCTCGCAATGAATCACACGAGATGAATACTGTCAGCTAAACTTTCATAGCCCCAACATTTATTGGGGCCAATTAATCTCTCTTTCGTTAAATGATTATCCAAAAAAAAGTCTGACCTTATTTATTGCCCAGTGAAAAATTGCTGCATTTTCTTGCCAAGCTCAACATGAGTATGAAGCCCACTGAACGGCTCAATGGCATGAGACGGGCCTAAAACGAAAACACCTACCGGTGTATGCGTGTGCGTTCCGGTCGACCACACAATATTTTGTTTAGCAGAAAGCGCTCTACCGATCAGATTTAATGGACGCTCATTGAGATAAACATAAAAAGGGGAAAAATCATTTATCTTACCAGCAGTTTTAACGCCTAAGCTTTTATGCCCTCGTTTGAAAAACGCATTTTTCTGCTCCGCTAAAATAGCTTTAGCATCTGTGTTATCTATTTTGAATTCACTGTTTTGGTTGACCGTTTGCACTAACAGTTCTGCATCAGGGTGAACTTTACCTGCCTTAGCAGTTTTCCACATCGCAGCATAGCTTCGCTTTTGCAAATAAAGCTTATCTAATAACGCTAGTTCCCCAAAATTATAGTTTGGCTTATATACATCGCGATTTAAATTATTGAGCTGCTCAGCTTGCGGTAAGTTCACTCCACTATAACTAAAGCCAAATCCACCCGTTTCATGGTCAGCGGTTACAATCACGACGGTGTCATCTCTGTCTTTAGCCCAATGCAAAACCGCTTCAACAGCACTATCGAACTTTAGCATCTCATGTAATAAGGTACCTGCATCATTGTTATGACCGGCCCAATCAATTTGGCCGCCTTCTACCATTAAAAAGAACCCTTGTGGATTTTTTGACAGCTTATTGATGGCCACTTCCGTCATGTCACGTAAACTAGGCTGCCCTAAATAGCGCTTATGAGTCGCTTCAATGCCATCTACCATCGCACTATTAGCAAACAAGCCCAATAGACGGTCGCTTTGTGCCTCTTTAAGTTGGCTTTGATTAAACACTAATTCATAACCCTGGTTTTCGGCTTGTTGCAAAATGTTTTTACTATCTCGTCGTTTTGACTTTAATGATAAGTCACTGGCTGCCAGCTTGGCCTCAAAAGCGGTGGGTTTCACCGGCAACATATAAGCTTTGGGTATAAAATGACGTAGTCCGCCAGATAACAGGACGTCGACTGAATCACTTAGTACCATTTGCTCTGCGATGGCATTTTCTAAAGAGCGGTGAATTTGATGTGACGCAAAAGCCGCTGGTGTTGCATGCGTCAATCGTGTATCAGAAACTAACCCCGTCGATTTACCGAGTGCTTTTGCTTGTTGCAAAATAGTCGGCACTTTGTCTCCCGCACGATTTAGCCCTATCATCTCACTCCCCGATGCCACGCCTGTCGCCAATTGGGTTGCCGAACACGCAGAATCGACCACCAATTTATCAGCTGGACCATGCAGAGATAACCCTGTCACGCCTAGATTGGCAAGTTTAGCGATAGCGCTTCTTTGACCTTGATAAACTGACTGCGGAGCGCGAGTCGCATATTCTTCCAGCAAACCGACTTGCTGTGGGCCCATGCCATCCCCGATCAATAAGATAACGTTTTTGATTTGTGGCAATGTTATCGTTTCATCGTACCCGTTGTTTTCAATCAGTTTGCATCCACAAAGGCTCAAAGGCAAAACAACAAACAACGTTAATAATTTTTTAAATCCTGACATCTTTTAGGTTCCCATTCACCAGCTATTTAAATTGCAGCGAAGAAAGCGGCATGCTTTGCAGGTGCGTGATATCGCCTTGAATATCTTTTAGCCCAAATTGAATATGTGGGTCAGCTTGCTGCCAATTAATTTCTATAAATCCATAATTAACTTGCGCTGTGTACGCGCCAACTCGGTGGCGATTAGGACTCACGTCTTTCCACTTTTGTGTCAAACCTGAGCTCGTGATCTCCCAAAGCGGATAACCATGCTCAGTATCGTATCTAGATAACTCTCCCCAATGCGTGTCACCACTGATCATTATGACACCGCCAATTTTATGCTTTTTAATAAAGTCGAATAATCGTTGCCGATCAGCTGGAAAATTTGCCCAGCTTTCCCACCCTGTGAAATCTGGAATGAGCTGTAAGCTTGAAGCGATTATCTTAACCTTTGCTGGCTTTAAAAGTTCTTTCTCAAGCCACTTCCACTGTGCTTCACCTAACATGGAGACCTTGTGATCAACAGGTCTATAAGGTCCTTTATTGTTAAAAAAACTGCCAACCCAGTAGCTTAAATGACCAATTGAATTAAGTTCAGGTCTATTCCAACGTAAATCAGGCAGGATCACTTGCACACTTTGATGCTGCTCGCCAAACATATAAGCAGTATAAATGCCGGACGGTCGAGTCCACCTTGGACTATTTTCCGGCTCTTGCCAAAAATCCAGCATGATCTGACGAGACTGCTCTTTGAATGGGTACTCTTTGCCTGCGTCATTCTCTCCGTAATCATGATCGTCCCAAATAGCGATGGTCGGTGTAGTTGAGCGCAGTGTTCTAAACCCCTCTTTATTTCCCAGCTTTTGATACTTGGCGGCTAATTCAGTCATATTTTCAGTGTCGCCATATACATTATCGCCAAGGAACACGAACAGGTCCGATTGCTCTGTGTTAATGGCATCAAAAATCGGAATATCTTTATCTTGGTGACTGCAAGAACCAAATAAAATTTTATCAATGGATCCCGTCGCTTGAGCATTGGCCGCTAAACAACCCAAGACAAATAGAGTAAATAATAGTGAGCGTTTGAAATTCATGAGTTAATGACCTCAAATTAGCACTACCTAGCAGTGATACACGTCATTAGAATAAATCGTACAGACGCAAGTCAGATTTAGCTTTAAGCAAAAAAGCTCCCACGCTGAGTAGGTAGTTACTTGTATTAAGTTGATTTCTAAAATGTGTTTTTCATTGCTTAAAAAGAGCTAAGTAGCCAGGGGGAAGGAAAGTACTTAGCTCTTGTGCGGCATAGTGTTTTAGAACAGGTTGTGCAGTAATATCCATGCTTACGCGGTAAACACAACTCCAGCACCTATCAACAACTATCAATGTCCTTTCTTACCGCAGTAATGGGCAAAAGAGATGACGAATGTGTTTTATCATCCGTCACCAATAAGGTTAAAAACGTGTTTGGAAATTAATAGCGGCAGTGCGTGGTGCACCAATCCAACCGCCCCAACCGCCTGCAACACTACCAATATAACTTTCATCAAATAGGTTGTTCACTGTTAAGCGGATTGAGGCACCTTTTAGCGCGCCAACTTCTTCTAAATCTACAGCAACATACAAATCGCTTACCGCATAAGCATCAATACGTTGAGTATTATCTGCATCCATCCAACGCTCACCAATCCACTTAGTAGATAGACCTGCTGAATAAATATCTGATTGCCAATCAAGTGACAATACCGCCATGTCTTCTACAGAACCAAATACAGTGTTACCGGCTTTGATATCTACAGTGCCATCTGTGTACTCTGAGTCATTACTGGTATATGACATATACACAGACAGAGATTGCGTTGGATAATATGTTAGTGACGCTTCAACACCTGATGATTCGATACCACCTGTATTGATGTACTGGCCGCTGGTACCAACCAGATAATCGTTACCAGATGCAGATTCAGGTGCGACAAATGTCAAACGGTTCTGAAAGTCAATGCTATACAGGGTGATGCTGGCATCGAAATCGCTATTATCATAGCGGATACCAAAGTCCATGTTTTCAGCCGTTTCTGGTTCGATGTTACCAAGGGCTGATGCATCAGCTTCTAGTACTTGGTCTTTAATTGCCGCAAAGTTTTCAGCGTAACCGGCAAATACTTCTAAGCCTTCAACTGGCGTATACCAAACAGCACCCGCAGATAGCAATGTATCTGAATCAGAATTAACTGACTTATTGGTATTTGTGAATTTGTCGTGGCTATCTAAATCAACTAAGTACTTTTTCACGCCTGCACGTAATGTTACCGTATCCATCTCAATTGAGTCTTCAAGGTATAACATGGTTGTTTCTACTGGGTATGTACGATCGTACTGTATCCAATATGGGTTGTGGTCAAAGTCAAAGCTGCTTTTTGAGTCTATGATTTTGTGCCAATCACGGTACTCTGAGCGCTCGTAATCTTCATACCAGATCCCCCCACGCAAGATGTTGTTGTAGTCGCCAATCTTGGTCTCCCAAGTAAGATCTGCATTGATGCCAAAACGCTCTTTTTCATAGTGGCTGTTACGGTATGAACCCACTGGGCGTGCGCTCGCTTCATAACAATTTGGATCATATTCAGCGTCAGCACCACCATAAGGGAAAGTAATTGAGCTTTCACAGCCATTCAATGGTTGAAGTGATTTACCATCTGCATCAACAAAATAAATCTTACCTAGAGAGCTTCCGCCTTGATACGTTGTACCAGACACGAGCTCAGAATGGCCATTAGCGCCATCATGATTCACATCTACAATATAAGGTGGTACCCAGTCACCACGACCTTGGTTTTTATGAAAATACGCATTTGCGGTGACTTCTACTTCGCCAAACATAGTATCCACTTCGATGTAACCAAATAAGTTTTCACGCAGTGTTGACCAACCACGACGATACACCTGATCAATATAAGGAACACCTGTCCACTCACCAGTTAAACCATCTGATTCTGGATTTTGTTTGAAGCTTTCCAAAGAAACACGCTGATAGTTATCTTCATGGACGTCGTCATAAGAAAGATACGCAGTGATCTCCAAGTCACTGTCCATACCTTTTACAAACTTAGCAGCAAAGTGGTCACGTGTATTTTCTGCTGTGCCAGTGATCCAGTCGCTATTGCTTGAATTTGAATAACTCAACCAACCAAAGGTATCATCCATGACTTCGCCAGTTTCAATGCGCATATAGTATTTTTGAGCATCGAAGTTTGCCAATGACACACTTGCAACAATCCCCTGCTCTGTACTTGGGTCTATTGTCGTAAAGTTTAACGTACCACCAAGTGCTTCGTTAGAACGAGAACCGATATCTGCCGTACCTTGAGACACTTCAACCGCCATTAGGTTTTCAGTATCGATATAACGGTTTGCCTTAGCACCTCCACCATAGTTTGAATTACCGTTTGAGATACCATCAATAGTAATACCAACTTGTTGCTCATCTAGGCTTAATTGGAAACCCCGAATTGACACTGTTGTTGACCAATCGTCAGAACCAAATGTATCACCCTCGTTGATAAGCACACCAGGTAAATTGTCGATCATCGCCATCGCACTGGTCATGGATGACTGTTGCTTAAACATTTCTTCAGAAGTTGCGTTATTCGCGTAAGAAACACTTTTACCAACAACCATAATCTCTTCGATTTGCTGGTCCGCTTTTGCTTGGTCATCTTCTGCAAAAGTCGGTGCCGATAAAGCGGCTGCAACCGCCATTGCCAGCATGGATATTTTTGTAGAGCCTGTAGAGTATAAAGTTTTCATTATAATTCCCGAAAGTGATTGGTACATACCAAAATTACGAACGGGGCAAATCTTAGTTCTGTATCATTACAGGGACTTTACAGAAATATGTAAGTTTAAAAACAATTGGTATGGACCAAAATTTATTAAGATGAGTTTCTATTTTGTTAAGTATGTTGTAATGTGATAACAATTAAGTCATCAACACACAGCAAAGAATAAGTCATCTATGAGCGACACCAGTTTTGCCTACGCCCAAGTAAGACAGGCTATTAGCCAACAAATTGTTGAACAAAAATTGACTGGCAGTTTGCCGTCAGAGCGAGAGTTATGTGCAAAATATGATGTTGCTCGTTCTACATTAAGGCAAGCACTCGGCCAACTTGAAAATATGGGATTAATCTACAGAAAGAACCGAAGTGGATGGTATGTTTGCCCTCGTAAACTAAAGTATGACCCTATGCAGCATACTTCTTTTTTACAATACACAACAGCTCAGGGCTTTCAACCAAGCACAAAGTTAGTAGAACAAAAGAAGCAAAAACCATGTAAAGAAATAGCCAGCGCACTCGCATTAGATGGACGAACAAGCTTGACAAGCATATTGCGTGTACGCTCAGTAGATGGTCGCGCAGTTGTGGTAGAGGAACTCAATTTTAGTAATAAGCACTTACCTAATATTGATAAACATGATTTATCTTTATCCATTAGTGTGCTGCTGAAGAACACGTATCACCATCACAATGTATTGTACGATATTTCCGTAGAGTCATGCTGTTTGTTTAACCCCATTGCGCAGTACTTAAATACCTATGACGGTGCTTTAGGGCTCAAAGTAACTCGAATCGTAAGAGATTTGGATGGCACCGCCTTCGAGTTTGACCGAGAATATTGGCGTCATGACGCTTTGATGATCGAGAACAAAGCCAAGTTACACTTTTAGCAATAATAGCGTTGTAAAAAATTTGAAATATCGCCCAATTAAACTTTACATAAATTCAGATAAGCTTAACTTTGGTCCGTACCAAAGTTAAGCGTTCCAATATGAGTGTCAAATGTATTACAAATTGGGCAAACAGATCCAAAATCAACTGAATGCCAATACTTTCTTTTTCTGCTTATACGCCATTGTTGCAGCATGCAGCACTTATGCATTTATGTACGGGTTTCGAAAGCCGATAGCGGTCGGTCTATATCAGGACACAGCTTGGTTAGGTCTATCTTTAAAAACGCTCTATTTAACGGCACAAATTTTAGGTTATGCACTCTCAAAATTCATCGGAATTAAAGTTATCTCGGAACTTCAAAGTCATGGCCGTGCCAAAGCCACTCTCGCTTTGGTTCTGTTTGCTTGGTTTGCCCTTTTTGGGTTTGCTGTTTGTCCAGCGCCGTGGAGTGCAGCATTTATGCTATTTAATGGCCTGCCATTGGGTATGGTCTGGGGAATCGTATTCAGTTACCTAGAAGGTCGCCGAGTAACCGAAATACTCGCCGCAGGCCTTTGCACTAGCTTTATACTTGCTTCAGGCATAGTAAAAACAGTAGCCAGTATTTTGTTGATAGATTACCACGTGAGTGAAATTTGGATGCCGTTTGTTACAGCCTCTTTATTTTTACCTTTTTTATGTGTTTCAGTTTGGATGCTAGATCAACTGCCGCCGCCTAATCAGGATGATATTGATCAGCGCTGCAAACGCGTGCCAATGAATAAGACTAGTCGTAAAGAACTACTCAAATTATTAGGTTTAGGTATCACCATGCTCATTTTTGGCTATATACTGCTAACGATTTTACGTGATTTGCGTGATAGCTTTGCTGCTGATGTTTGGCAAGCAACAGGACTAAGTGGCGCACCAGCTTTGTTCACGCTCACAGAGCTGCCAATCGCACTGGTTGTTTTAGTCATCATTGCGCTTCTGAAGCTAGTAAAAAATAATCATACCGCAATGATAATTAACCATATATTGATATGCCTAGGTTTTGTTATCACACTGATAAGCTCGCTGGCCTACGAGCACAATAAGATCGACCCAATCATTTGGATGATCTTTAATGGCATCGGCTTATATTTAGCCTATGTGCCTTTCACCACCTCATTATTCGAGCGGCTTATAGCAACATTTAATCGCCCTGCCAATGTTGGTTTTTTAACCTATCTGGCAGACTCATTTGGTTATTTAGGCACGGTGGGCGTTATGGTTTATCAGAGCGTAAATCACCATACAATTGACTGGAATATTTTTTTACGGGAATTGAGCTATTTTACGGGCATTGTTGGCTCTATATTGACGCTCCTCTCACTCAGCTTTTTTCTGTATAAAGAGCAACAAAGTGATAATAATCAGGATAAGGCAATTGCTTAGCGTTAGTTAAAATGCGCAGTAGTATATTTTATTCTGATACTGCGCATTGAGAATATGAGCTGTATTATCTAACCCATAGCAGTCCCCATCGGGTACCATTTGCATGCGCATTATAGCTACAACGTGCGCTACCTTGAGCGGTAGGCAAATATAAACCATGTCCTAACCAACATGCGTGGTGGCTCGTATGCACATCACGCTGCCAGCCAATCACATTCATGTTATTGCGATCAGGATTAATCAAACAGTTTGTGTACGTCGTGCCATTTGCTACATATCTTGTACGACAATCAGGTAACGGCGTTGTTGCTTGCTTTTCTTGTTGATCTTTATAGCCCCATGTATAACGGATCATATCTAGCTCAGCTTCGTTTAAAGAAGATTGATACGCAGTACTTTTACAACCAGCAAAATCACATGCAACTTGCTCTCTGATATCTCTAAATGCACTGAGTGAACCTTGATATAATCCCGTCGCTGGGTCTATTGCCGTTACACCAGGCAAAGGATTGTATTCACTAATACGCTCTTTCCCACCTGGCTCAGTTCTCGCGTACGTACCTATTAACGTCCACCCGCCTTCATCGGTATCCATGTCACAATAGGCGTCAAAGCTATCATGTACCCCTTCACCATCAGGATCAATTGAATAAACGCCTGAGGCAGCCTCTGGATTTTCACTGAGAATTTGTGCACAACTTACCGGAGCCTTAACAACGTTTACTTTTGGTCCCAATGTAAAGTCGCCCGAGTCGTTATTTGGGCCATACCAAGTACCTTGGTAACCTTCTTGCGAGCTACCCTGTCCAAGATAATAAAAACGTCTACCATCTTTAGAGATAGTAAATTGGACACGTTGAACAGTGCCAGATCCCAATTCAAATGTATTTGGGTGTTCGAACTCACCTTGAATAAGCGTAGACTCAGCTGCTACCAGATCTGTCGCACTGAATTTGTTGGCCAAAATCGTCATTTCTAACTTTTGGACATGCGCGTTAGAGGACTCAAGCACCCCATTTAAGTTTGTATCTGAAAATAACTCCCACTGCGCACTTGCAGACGCACCACAGGTTATACTCGCCAATAATATAGCCGTTATTTTATTCATATTTTTCATCCTTATATTTTCACACCCATGATGACATAATAAATTCCATTTAGAATAATAATTTACCATCAAAAATAATTAAAAAAACTTTACTGAACGTTAATAAATCACAAACAAAAAACAAAGCCAAATATAAACAGTTGTTTATAAATGAAAATTTGATGTAGACATAATTCAGAGTAACAGATCGCATTCTTAAAATAGTGATTCACTTCCCATAAATTAAGTGTTCTCGATACCAATAATTAACCTAGCATAGCACTGCTTTACTAAGATCTTTGAGCTTAATGAATATCATTAAACACTGATTGAAGTTAAAAGAAAACATATTTGTAACACTTGTAACTTTTCTTTATTTTAGAATTATTAGAGCGTCTACTATGTATCTTGTAGTCGTTTGTAAGTGCAATTCAACCTAAATAATTCACTTGCACTTGCAAGGACGATTAACACTCATAAATTACTGTAAAACTAACAAGGAAATACGATGAATTTACGTAAATTATCAATTGCTGCAGCGCTTCTAGGCAGTGTGATGACAGCCCAAGCACAAACAGTTACCTTTCAACTTGCAGCGACAAACGATGCTGGTGAACCCTCTAATCCAACATCAGCACCAGGCCAAAAAGCCTATTCTTTCGATATTGAAATGGCCTATGAATACGGCACCACAAAAAAATGCCGTATTAACTACAGCGAAAATAGCTGTGTATTAGAGGGAGTCAACAACGGAAATCATCTAGTAAGATACAAGTGGAATGGCCTTTTTGCTGGAAAGATGAGCCAAATGATCGCAGGTTGGATGAACGTAAACCTCTACTCTCCTGCTAATGTTTTAATTCCATCCAGCAACGTACATTTCTACATGGTAGATAACAAGCCTTATGATGGCTCTGTACAGATTTATGGCCGCACATCTTTTGAAGCAATGATGTACGGGTACGGGAGCTTGCAAACCACTCAAAACTCAAACAACCTGGGCAACCATATCGCTACAATGGAGCGCTGGGATATGCAAAATGGTAAGAAGTTCCCAATGTTAGCTGGATGTATGAGCTTAGCTTTATTACCTAAAACGACCAATACCATCAAGCGCGTTACATACCCTCAACCAACCCTAGATACAGGCCCACAAACCACGCTATTGTGTGTACCTGGTAATGACACTGATACTTACGTCGGTATTGACGCTGAGAAGTTAAGAGTGACAAACATTTCTTCTGTAAAACCGGCTGAGTTAGCGGCCACCAGTGCCAAATAACACACCTAAGTAATTCAAAAAAGCGCATTATAAATGCGCTTTCACTACTCAATGCCCTCAAATGATTAAGGGTGTTGAAATACGCCTGTAAATTTTTCCCGAGTTCACCTACGTCATTACAGTACTATAACCACATTGTGTCACAGACCTTTCTCGGCAAATACGTGGCAGATATGCCCGAAGCTTGAGATAATGCTGATGTTGTTAAACAGCTAATCATGATTACAATTAACCTAGTTCATCTATTTGCTTATGTGTCAGATTAATTTTCTCTCTAGGAATAAATTTTAATTTACCATCCAAAGACGATTAAGCCTTAGCACCTTAAAAAAATAAATCAGCGTAACTGATAAAGACAGTGAAAGCGTATATTCAATATAACAAACTGAGGTACTAGCTCGCATTTGATACAGGAAGCCTGATACAGGTTAATTATGATTAAGCCTTATAAAGTGTAATAAATGCTACAATAGTATTTGGCAAGCTAAAGGAAATAGCTTAGTGTTATTATGCTTTTAAATAAATCAATAAGTATATAAAAGGGAAATTATGAAAACTTCAATCGCTCTACTCATTGGATTAAGTGGCGGATTTAGTGTGAGTGCTTCAGCACAGTCTATTTCATACAACGCAACAGAATGTAGTCAAAGATATGTAAACGCAGGTCAAGAAACGCTTAAATATCGACACTTCTCAAATTCTAGCATTGAAAACACCACCAATAGAGACATACACGTATATTGTCCAATCAACTTAGATCAGAGTCGAACTCTTGATTCAGTGCATGCGTATTTTAATCTTGCAAGTAAACATCAGTTTTCAGATGCATCTTGTACCCTTGAAATTAGAGGAATGGCAAACCCTAGTGTAAAACTGTCCACAACCGGTGGGGTTTTCGAACTCACATCTCGGCTGACAATGAGGCCTTCAGATGAATATGATGCCAATTTACAGTCCTATCAATCTACGTATCATAGCTTTGGTTCAGATGTCACAGCGTACATCAATTGTAAACTGCCTAGAGTGTCTGATGAGGCATTGGCTGGCTCTTATGGATTTACCAGAATGATGGGATATGTTGTAAATTACCAGCCCCAATAATCGATAAGATCTCTTTGTAGAGCACTAACAAAAATTACAAAATGGCTAATGCGTTCTTGTTGTGCTCTGCTTTTCAGTTACAGCTTTGTTGCATAGTGCTGATACCAATAACTTTCACTTACCAAATCTTGATTAGAATCTAGCCTGTCGACAAACGTCAAACCATTCAGATGATCCAGCTCATGCTGGAAAATCCGTGCGATAAAACCTTCATATACTGCTGTTTTCAATGTACCAAGCTGATCAGTGTACCTAACCGTAATTTCTCTATGCCTGGGCACGAATCCTCGCATACTTGGCACACTCAAACATCCCTCCCAGTCTTTTTCTAATTCTGCACTGAAACCAGTAATTTCTGGGTTAATAATTGCAGTCGGTGCCATTAGAGGTGCATTTGGATATCGAGCATTGGGCTTTGAACACATGATGAAAATTCGTAAGCTTTGATATATCTGTGGTGCAGCAATACCCACACCACCAGCTTGTTCCACTGTCGCCATCATTTCTTTAATTAATGTTTGGCAATCTGGAGAGAGGATACTTTCGACCTCTTGTGCTCGTGTCTTCAAAATAGGGTGGCCTAATTGAGCAATTTTACAATCATGAGTAGTGCTTTTTGGCTGCATGAAATACCTAACAAATGCACATTGATACATAGGCACTTACGCTATCAGATGTCAGAGCCGTCGCAAAGAAAAATTATCAGTTTGGATAGCACTATATACAACGGACAATCGCATACAGGTTACTAATGCTAATTTTTTATTCACCAAGAGATAAAAAATCCTTTTTTTAACACTAAATCCACACTTTCACGAACACGAAAAGCCCAGCAAAGTTGACTATTCGACAAGGTGAGACGAGTAAATAATCAAAGTTTCAATATTTTCTAAATGTTCTGCACTTTCTAATTTAGTTTGACAAACTTATCTTAGATCAATATATTGTATTCGCGAGTGAGCGGTGATTAGGACTATGTTTGCTTTCAATAGTTAAGCTAAATGGTCTTGAAATTATCAAAGCCTTAAATACGGTGAAAAATTATCTGTTACTTTCGGTGTAAGTAGATGCATATAGTAAGTAACACATTGTTTTTTATATCAAATAATTTGGAACATCGCTCTTCTTATTAATAGATAACGTGGAGTATAGTGATGGAACATTGGTCTGACTTTTTTCCTTATATTTTTATGGGGGTTAAAGTGATTGCATTGGGTATAGCAGGCTTTTTTGCCGTTAAGTGGCATTTCGATCAGGACAGAAAACTGAAAGAGAAGCAATCTAAAGAAAGCTAAGGAATGCGCTTTCGCTAGTAAGTATTAATATATTTTTGTGTGCTCTTTAGTTTTTAACAGTGTTTTCTTACACTAACCGTAGACAGTAAGAGCACAAGAAACTGTTGTTTCCACAGTTTTAATAGTGGATTTTCCAAACACCTTTTTCTGATACTGCGTATTGAAATTCACTTAAATTGATAACTTTCCTCTGTTCGGTTAAGGCTCTGTAATCTACACAGAACGGTCTATCTGACAACCAAAGTTTTCTTCCTTTAATACATTCTCCAAGATTTTGCGTCTCGCTTAAGCTGGTAGTAAAAGAAAGGTTTTTGCATGCCCTTAACACAATAAATGAGCTTCAATAAAAGTATTAAAGCTCATTTATAATTTAATATTAAGGCTAAGAACCTATATGGGTTCTAATGAATTAATTATCTATTAATCTAGGATAATATCTTACACCAAGTTTCAACCTCAATAATTCATCTACTTGTGTGTTCTTGACGTGAATGTAGCCTAAATAACCACCATTATCTAATCCAGTTATGTCATTGAGCGTATTATTACGGAAATACATTCTGGATAGACTCAGACCTTCGGTTAAATAAAAGCTTGTCATGGGTACACTGTCAGCAAAAAACTCTGTTAGCGTATTTGGAATATCGAAATCAGCAATTTGTGTATTTGAAATATTCAATTTTTTTAACCCTGAAACTTTAGAGAGATCCAGAGTTTCTAACCCAGTATTTGACACATCAATATCATAATACCCACCACCTAACAAAGACAGCTCCTTTAACGGGTTATCATTAACCTTCAATGAAAAATACACATAATTGAAGTCTGGAAATTCTAAGGCTTCTAACGCATTATTTGATAAATCAAGACTCATCGATATCTGCCCTAGCTTTTCGAAATTATCAATAGAATTGTTTGCTAAGTTAAGATAACCGATATCAGTCGAATTGTTAATTTCAAAGTATGTCAACGAGTTGTTGGATAAATCGATACTGTTAAACGTACCAGACAAAGCAATTTCTTCAATTTGATTGTTTATTAAATTTATCTCAGCATCTCTGTTACTGCTATTAATAGAGACTAGTCTTAATTGATTATTCGCAACACTCAAACTTTCTGGGCTGTCTAAAACCTGTAAAGTAGACAGCTTATTACCGTCTAAATTAAAAGTAGATTTAGTCAGCCCTGTTGGAATTGTTAACCGTTCAAGGGCATTGTCTTCCAGCTCAATCTTTAAACCGGAATAAGCATTAGGTTCAGAGTCAGGCAAAATAATACTTCGAATACTGCCAGTATTGGCCTTTAAGGATCTGAATTCACTTTGAAATGAAAGATCCAAGCTCAAAAACATGTTGTTTTCAGCATTTAGGTATTGCAAAGCTGGCAAAAATTCAGTGTTCAATTCTAATAGCTGTGTTCCACTGATATTCAGCACAGAAACCGCTGATGGCTCATCTACACGTAATGAGGTTAGAGGCGAGTTTTTAATATCTAACTCTTTCAATGCATTAGCACCTGTAATATCTAACTGCTGAAGCTGGGTATCACCCAAGTAAATTTTCTCAAGGTGGGTGAAATTAGCTAACGAAAACAACTTAAGCGGTGTATTGTTTAGAAACACCGTTTTTATACGATGCTCAGGCGTAACACCAGTGATTGAGCTCACTTCAGAAGAACTTGCTTCAATATACTCCAAGGACTTATTGTCAGTTAAGTCTAAGCTAGTAATATCTGAATTCCAGATTACAAGTTTCTTAAGACCGGTTAACCCAGATAAGTCTATTTCAGTAATATTTGAGGATTTTAAGTCTACCTTTTTAAGGGTTTCTGTTTTAGGTAATTTAACAGAGCCTGGTGGCAACTCATTCAAGGTTAAGTTTTCTAAACGATTCAGTCTTGATAGGTCAATATCAATGGGTTCATCATCAGCACTTGTCCCTTTTAGCTCTATTTGAAGATAATTGAGATTTTCTAACGCTGCAAGATTATCAGCGGCAGCCTGATTTATCTTAAGCTCATAATAATCGTACGACGTTAGGAAAAACTGCTCCATTGACACCAACTTTTGAATTCCATCTAAGCTTGTTTCAACATTTTCAAAAATACAGCCAAAAATAGTTTCATACTCGATGTATTCACTGCGACCGCCTTTATCAATACAAGTTTTTAAAGCCGGGTCAGTGATCCCCAATCGGTCGGCATTAGATGCAGGCTTAGGGCTAGCCGAAATTGTAAATGTACACGCTTTCGTTATCGGGCCTGACTCAAATATTACTTTATCCCACAACACCTGACTAGGTTTAACTATTCCACAACCAGAAAATGAACTTGCATAATATGTATCGGTCTCCCGTCTATGTATAGTAATAGACAATTTATCCCCATACTCAATAAAACCAGATTCAGCATTGTGTGTGACACTCAATCTATAGGGTTCCTCTACGCTCACTTTCACTTTTGTAGCAGGTAAATGGTACATAAGACGTACGTAATCACTTTGTGCACAACTACCTGACGATAAGCGACACAATCTAATTCCCTGATAGTCTGCTTCAACTAGTCGATATTCAAATATTTCATCGCCATAAGTAAATTGAAAAGTCGAGCCGACTGACGATATCAATCGAGGTTCATTTGTATCTATCTGGACAAAGTATTGACCTGATTCTGTAACTGAAAAACGCCAAGTAATAATGTTTCCATTACTGTTTTGGTAATATTTAGTATTATTTAGATAATGAGTCTTAAGCCCTTCAGAAAGCGGTCCTGTTTCAAGTTTATAAACGAATAATCTATCCGCTTCTTCATCGACACCGTATTTACGTAAAAATGCCCTTGTGCCATCAAATGCAATGATGTCATAACTTGCAATCAGCACAGTTTCACAATCAGAATCATTAATCGTGCATCTGTGGTCGTAATCATTTAGCTCTTTATTATAAGTAGCCGAAATACGCAATCGACTGCCATTGAGCTCGGCATATGCAGCACCATTTGTTTGACCATTTCGTACATTGCTGATCTGTGCAGTATATGCATAGAGTAAGAAGTTGTTATCGTTGGGACGAGTTTCACTATGCCATGCCCCGGTTAATTCAGCCAGACTGAAGGTTTTATCCTCGATATTTATGAAGGACCATACTCCTTGTTTAACCCATGGTATAACTGCATCATCACCAAGATCTGTCATATCAGATACAAAAGTAAATACACCGTGCCCCGACTTAATTAGTTGCCAATATGCAAGTTTCTGAGCATCATCTCTTAGAACTAACTCATTATCTTCGTTTATCCACCATTCAATCTGCACAGTAGACAGATAATCATTGTCTAAATACGTTAAAAGTGAACCCGAGCCATCTATCGACAATGATAATTTGTAACCTCTATCGGATACATCTTGATTTAAATACCAATTACCAACTAGCTCTTGTGCTGTTACGGGTAATACTTCTATGTCAGAAGCAAATTCAAAGGACGTACAAAACTCAGCTTCCGTTGACACATTGTTTTGTGTGTTCGCACCGTAAAAGCAAAGTGTCTTTTCATTAGGATCCGAGTCAAGTTTCAACCTATCTGTATAAATTACATCTCCGTGGACACGAACTTTTACTCGGCTAGCTAACTGAAATTCATACTCTGTCGGAGACAAGCTATGTTTTGAGAATGTTGTATTGGCATCTAAGCCATAAAATATCCCATCGTGATCAGTCTCAAATTCAAACTGCCAACTGTTCATCAGTTCGTTAGACGAAATTTCAATTAAAGAGAATACTTTGTGTTCAAAAAACGGCGGAGCATCTGGTGTAAAGTTCACTGTGATGTCGCAGCTTTCCGTCGGCTTGGTAACAACATAAAGTATTTCATCTGTAACATGATCACTCAGCCATCCATCACACCCTGATATGCCATTAAATGAGCCTTCGGCTAACTCTTCAATATGAACATTAAAGCTTTCGCCATAATAGAAGGTATCTGTTGACGTGGTGACTTTACCATCCCCCAACGTCTTGATATTAATATCAAGTCGAGGCTTTTCAAATTTGAAATCTAATTTTGTTCCTTCATCACAAGAACTATTTTCCTCAAAATGACAAAGCACAAGACCATTATTTGAGTTGCCAGAAATACCTAAATAAGTTATCCCCCCTGTAACATCATGGGTTAATTTAATGACATCATTCTCAATCGATGCTTGATATTTCTCTCCCAAAAAGGAAAGTGTATTGGAGCAGTTATAGTCAGGGTCCTGCCTTGGTGGACATGAAAGTTCACTATGTAACTTAGTAACAGTACCATCATTATCCGAGTATAACGCAGATTGAATATTGAAAATCTCTGTCAGTTGGTTTTGCTCAAAAAAAGATTCATCAAATCTATCAATGGTCAAAGACTCATTTTTCAACTTATAAAAATGAATGTGGTTGTCAGTCTTTCCAAAAAAGTTTTCACTTCCTGTAGTAATTGAAACAGCGATAACATCATCAATTTGTGATACTAATTCAATATCATAGCGTTTATTAATTCTGCAACCAGTTAACTCTGTATTACAATAATGGACTGACTCACCATTAAGTATATAATCGAATCGTCTTAGAGTACCTTCCTCGTTTATGACTCGTGCACCAGCAAACCAGCTAAAATCAAAGCTATTTTCATCTACTTTAAGCTCATAGTTGTGGTATTTACTGTGTTCCCTTTCCCACTTCGTCTGGTAATTAATATCACTGAAGTCAATATCTTGATGCTTGATCATAAAGCCATCTTTATAATAAACACCGCGCTTTGAATATACTGCTACTCTATATCCAAAGTTGAACTTATTTAGAATTCGCAACACGTATTGATCACTATGTAAACCAATATGCCCTTGATAATAACTCCAATAGCTATTGCCAATTGCCTCATCCCCCTTAAGCGGTACCAGACTAAAGCCTGGCGTAAATTTGTACTTCGTCACATAAGGTAAACCAGTATTAAACGTAAAAGACCACGTACCTAAAATATCCTCTTCTGTTAGCTCAATTAAGTTTTTACCTGATTGCATTTGCACAGCCGTGGTGTACTTACCTGATGGCATTTCCTCCAAGCCCGTGATCAAATCAAATTCTATTAGTGCGTTATATGACCATCCATTATATTCATGGGTCGTCATAGTGAGACCAGAAACAAAAAAACCAGATTCGTATTTGAGCTTGTTACTTTTCACGTAAAAGCCTTTTTCCAGCTCAATTCTGATTTTATTTCCTTCTTTGGTGTAATCAAATGAGCTCCTAGATAAGTCATTAACAATCGCGCCAACCTTTCTTCCAGGTGCAAATACTAACCTAAAGCCTAATTCATCAAGATTGTGGCTATCAAATACGATATATTCTCCATCATCAACAAAATCATCATTATGAACTACATCACTGTCATTAAGGACCTCTTGGGTGATCTGCTCAAATAATTCTGGCTGGTTTTGTTGTAAAAGGGCTACCTGTTCTTCAACCACATCAGGGGTAAGCGCAAGGTCTAGAGTAGAACTAAACCCATCGGGCAACTCGAAACCATAATCTATCACTGCTTTTAATAACGTCGAGAGCATCAGCTGGCTTTGAAATGAGATCTGACTTCTAGCCTCTAATAGCTCTTGATCATTTGTATAAGTCGGACTCACCTGTGCGAGCACTGCATATTCAGCAGTCGTCATGTTCGTAATGTTAATATCGAACAGCTCATCGGAGGTTAGCAATTTATCGTCACCAGCGGCATTAACTAAAGAACCTATCGAGCCCAACTGAGATACTAGAGAAACTGAGCTTTGCGAACCAACACCATTTGCATAGAGCTTTACTAGCTGAGTTTCCATCATATCGATTAAGCCAACAGACAAAATATAATCTCCATTTTCGTCAGCCGTAGTACGATACCAATTCTCGCCAATCTGCATAGACACATTTGCATTCGCTATGGGTCCATCTGTAACTTTACCAGCAATCAGTAACTCTTGTTCAATATTCTCAATTGTAACCATTGCGGAAGCATTTGCTTGTGCACCTTGATTATCAGTCACGGTATAAGTAAACACTACGTCTAAAGGTTCTGCCAGATCAGGACTCAATACAGAAATACTATCCGTATTCTGCCCTTCGATTGTTAATTCAATTGGTGAGTTATGCGTCCATAAATGGGTGATAATTTCTCCGTCGTCATCCGTAGCAAGACCTTTCAATGAAAATTGTAGTTTTTCGATTGCTTTGCGGGGAGCTTGCACTTGAACATTAGGTATTGTGTTCTCCAGCGCTTCCAGCTCAATAACCCGCTGCGTAGTGTAACTACCACCATCATTATCTTTAACCGTTAAGAAAACTGTCACTTGGTGGTTTTGTGTAATGTCGAGCGATTCAAGCGTGTATGATTCATCGGCACCAGAAGTAACCAATACTACATCTGAATCGTATGACCATATAAAAGCCTCAATTGTGCCATCAACATCAGAAGCTTGGGCAGTTAAGGTCACTGAAGATTGCTCCAAAAACTTTGCAGGGCCTACAATTTCTGCGGTTGGTAATATATTGGGTATTGGTAAGACGGTTATATCTATACTGGCTCGGGAAGCTGCGCCTTGATTATCTATAACCGATACAGCGAAGTTTACAGTTTGAACAGCAGCAACATTACCAATATCAACGACCAATTGCGCTGATGTTTCTCCAGCTAAAACAACCTCAAAGTCAGCATTATGTGACCATGTGTAAGAAGCAATTTGTCCATCCAAGTCTTTAGCATCGGCCCGAAGTACTATCGTTGTCCCCTCTACGGCCTGCTCATTACCCAGAATAGATACAATAGGAGACAAGTTCGCTTTTGCTAGCAACGTTATTTCATGATCGGCGCTCACTATGGTGCCGTCATTAAATTCTATGTTCACAGTGAAAGTAACGCTGTCGCCATTGATTATATCTGGTACTGATACATTGAGTTCACTGTCAGTCACGCCATTGAGCACCAAGCCAACGTCAGAATCATGTGCCCATTTGACTCCAGAAACATTGTGTAAATTATTATAATCAGCAACTGACAATGTAAATGTTGTTTGTTCTTGCGCCGTCGTAACACCATTAATTGCGATACTAGGCACTTGAGCCTGTAACGCTTTGACAATCACTGCATGAGTTACAGAATATATTTGACCTTTGTAATCAACCTTAGCAGTAAAATGAAGCGTTTCATCTCTGTCTATATCAGGTGTTTTCACTACTAAAGATGTATTATTCGTCCCTACTAACTCGAGAGCCAGTGAAGAGTCAGTACTCCAAGCAATAGATGTGATTTCGTCAATATTGCTGATACCGGTAACGGAGAGCGTAAAAGTAGATTGCTCATTAGCATGACTAACACCTGCAATCGCAATACGGAAAGGATCCGCTTTGATTATAAGCTGTTTAGTTGCGATGGCTTCTTTGCCTAAGTTATCTGTTACTTTTAAGCTAACATTGAAAGTAATATCAGCATCAAGAGGCTCGCTCACTATAGTTAGGTTAGGAGTCTCTTCACCACTGAGTGTGAGCGGTAGGCTATTATCAACACTCCAATGGTAGCTTTCAATACTGCCATCTGTGTCAATTGCTATCCCATTTAAGGTAATAGGTTGTTGTGAATAAACCTCAGATGCCGCTTCAATACTGACAGTAGGTGGTAAGTTTGTGGTCGGCGCATCTCTGCCTTCATCCCCACTGGAATCATTGTGATTGTCCGAACCGCCACAAGCAACCAAACCTAACATCACTATTGTTAGGAAAAACCTTTTTATTACGTTAATTTGTTCCATCATAATCAATTGACAACTCCATGTAATTGGTCAACTTTTAAAAACACATTTAGTATATATTATAAGATTAATAAATCAAAAATGTATGCGAACACATAATTTGACTCAGCGGAAACCACATAATTAGAGAAGTTAATTTTACCTATAAAATACAAAAACTTAAAAGTTAAAAATTAAATAATTCATTAAATAATAAATCTTGTAAAGTGATAAATAAAAGCGAAACAAGCAGAAAAATTAACATATTAAATGACCAATTAAAGTGAATAATAAGCCGATTTTAATCAATGTATAAAATATTATAATTATAGTGAATGCAGATAAACAGTAGTATAGCTAAAGCATCAGATGCTTTAGCTATACTACGACTATAAGTGAAGCAATCTGATAAGCTTTAGTAAAGAATTAGAGTGTAAGTGTATCAGTGCGAATGAAGTGTGGGTCCTTTGTCTACTCTTTGACTTCCACTAAACCACTCCTAACTCGGCTTAATAGAAGCCTTTGATAAAGTATAAGATTTAGATAGAACTTCTACCTTCCATTTTCACATCGATGCAAGCTAAAAGTGGCATTTGAATCGCATCGCCGCGAATTATTCAAAATAAAATATAAACTTGTGAAATTGAACATTAACTCTTAATCTTCCCAAGCAATATCAAACGCTTTTCTTGCTTCAACCAAGGTACACTCGGTTTCAGCTATTAGCTGCTGATGTGTGATGGCTGGGTTATTGCGTACCATGTTTACTAACTCAGCTAAATCAGGCTTTGGAAATGTGTTAATCAAGTTCTCAATTACCCACCGCCAGCTAGACTCTTCGTGCTGCTGTGCGTGCTCAATTATAAACTCGAATTGAGACCGACTACCTCGGATACGCCAATTTCTTGAACGCCCTATTCGGCTTAAATGTGCGCCTGAAGACTTGATGATGGCTTTTAAAGAATGGGCTTGCTCAATACGCCGTACAAAGCTATTTAGTTGAATTTCATACATATAAACGTTTAAAAAACCGCACAGAAAACAGTCGCAAGTGAAAAAAACACCTACTCCACTGAATTAAAATTCGAAGATTATCATACCAGAAAAGATGAAAATTAGCAGTGCGCTTAACAAACCTGCTAAGGTGGCTAGGAGCAAAAAAGGACATTATTAGTAAAAATAGATAAATGGCACTATTAAAAAAGGGCGATTATACCGCCCTTGTTTCATACTCAATAAACTTGATCCCTATTAATCGGAATAACGTTCAAACCACTGTAAAATGTGCTCGATGCGTGCGACCAGGTTAGTTGGTTTACCTGAACGAGATAATGAATGCGTCTCCCCTTTAAATATTACCATTTCAACAGGTACTTCATTGACTTTAAGCGCATAAAACCATTCTTGTGCCTGCCCTATTGGCGTAATCATATCCGCATCACTATGAATGATAAGCGTGGGTGTCTTGACGTTATCCGCATACTTCAAAGGAGACCTATCCCAATAAGCATCAAAGTTATTCCATAAGTGACCACCGAACTCTATGGTCATTTGATTCGGCGTATATTCCTGAGTACCCGCTTCTGATATCCATGAGCTCACACTTCGTTGAGTCACAGCCGCTTTAAATCTATCTGTTTTAGTGGTTATCCAATTAGTTAAAAAGCCACCATGGCTGCCTCCTGTGACATATAACTTATCTTTATTCATCCAAGGATTTTTAGCCAATACATTGTCAAGAAACTGCATATTGTCTCGATAATCAGCACCACCGTAATCTTTGCGTACAGCTTGACTGTGAGCAATACCATAACCACTACTTCCACGATAGTTTACATACACTACTGCATAGCCCTGAGCAGCATACATTTGGTTTTCGAAAAACCACTGGTGCCCCCACATACCGCCAGGACCGCCTTTAATATTTAGAATGACGGGGTATGATTTGCGTTTATCAAAGTTCAGTGGCTTATGAACAAAACCCTGTACTTTCATACCTTTTTCATTCACAAACCATACTTCTTCAGCCGGTGATAACGCTTTCTCATTACTTAATTTATCATTGAACGACGTTAATTTACTTACTTGTTTACTTCGAAGATCTAGACGATAGAGTTCTGGAAGCTCTGTGCTACTTTCAGCTGTAAATACAAGAAACTGACCATCACTTGATACAGCAAGATTGCCAATTTTTTGATTCTTGTCCAATAACCTTGTTACTTCACCACTATCAACAGACACTGCAAACAAACGATTAGCACCGTGATCGTTTGTCGCAAAATAAAGATGCTTATTGTCTGCTGACCAAATTGCTGGTTTAGCATTCCTATCAAAGTTTTTGGTTAAATTAACTGGCTTCTTTGCGTCATGTGTCAGCAACATTAAGTCTACTTGCTCATATGAGTCTTCCATATGCAGGTAAGCAAGTGCTTTATTGTCGGTCCCCAGGCTCGCACTAAATTGAGCATGAGGGTGCTGAGTGACAGCTGTTACCCGTTTTGAACTCATTTCTAAGTGATAAATATCACTGTTGTCATTACCTTCATACTCTTGACCAGTTTTATTGGCATGAAAATAAATAGACGAGCCATTGTTTGAAATAACCGGGCTGTTTGCATTCCAATCTGCACCAGACGTAAGCTGTGTCAAAACTTTTGTTTTAAGATCAAATTCAAACAAATGAGTGCGCTTATCACTTAAATATCCACTTCCATTCGATAAGTATTTAGCATGTTTGACGATAACCGTATCCGGTTCTGCGCGTTTTTTAGAATCCTTCAAGTTTTGATTATTATCAGAGTCATTGTTAGCCACATTGAGAGATAAAAGTAGCTTGTCTCCCGATGGAAACCACTCAAAATCAGACAAGCTTTGCTCTAATGATGTGACCGCTTTTGCTTCCCCCCCATTTGCTGGCATCACAAAGACTTGAGATTGCCCATCTACCGAACGAATAAACGCAACTTGACTGCCATCAGCAGACCATTTAGGCGACCTATCTCGTTTACCCTGCGTAAACTCAGAAACCCCACCTTGCTTATCAATTTTATAGATTTGGTTGTTTCTTCCGCTTGCATCATCATTGACTGTCTGTTTAACAAATAAAATCACATCATTGTTGGGAGAGATTTGCGGGTTATGCATATAGACAAAGTCAAAATAGTCCTCTGGTATCAGGCCTGTTTTTTGCTCGCTTTGGGCTATCGCATTTGAATGCCATACACCTAATGTCATTGAAAGCAATAACAAGCTCGATGAGCTGGCAGATTTTAATTTTCTTATCATTAACTAGTTCCAGAATTGCATTTTTCCACATGTTACTAAATATAATTTGCTCTTAACATTTAATAGAGACGAAACACACTCTTATGCTTTGAATGCCCATCGGACTGGATTAGGGTAAAAAAATGAGCAAAGAGAAATCGATATGCTTATTATTTTCTAGGATATATATACTAAGAGTTTTATCTAATAAAGATTGAGTAACGCCACCTCAGCTTGGGGGCTGCTTCAAGGAGATAAGTAAGTAATCTGGTTGGTTCAATGATGGAATTTTAAAACGAAGCCGGATTGTTTGACTGGATTTACCTGATAATTCTTCAGAAAACATTTCTGTAAATAGCTGCTTATTGACTTGAGCATCACCAATCCACTTAGTTTGCACGCCTATCACTCTAACATTTATTGGTATACGCTTATCAATACTTGCTGCAGCGACAATTGTTACCTCACAGTACCCTAAACTACAGTCATAAGTTTGTGACTCAATCACAAAATCTGCGTTAACTTGAGCTTGATACACAAACGCAGTGACAATAAACAAAATAAATGCAGTAATTACTCCTTTTTTTAAAGCACTTAAACACTTAATTTTAAAATCTCTTTGCTTTCTCGTCATCAATTTTTGCATAACTCCATAAACTTTAATTATACAATACTCAAAACTTTAATATGCCCTTGATTTAAGGATTAAGTATATACAGCTTAAATTTCCATGTCTAAAAGCAAATCTAACACCACAAAGATTGGTTATTATATGTTTATCATCAATGCTCTGGCAATTAAACGTGTTCTTTTGCGTATGCACGGGTTTCTAAAAAAGAGTTTATTTGAGATACTGACCGGGTGTAATCCCTATCACCTCTTTAAAATCACGTATTAGATGTGCTTGATCTGTATATTCAAGCAAATTAACAATATCCAACATATCCAAGTTACCATGCTCGAGTTGCCTGAGGACTTGATGTAAACGGAACTTTCGAATAAGCCATTTAGGTGTCAACCCCACATATTTGTTAAAAATTCTCTGAATAGTTCTTTTTGACCAATTGCTTTTAGCGGCAAGCGCCTCGACGGTATAGATACTCGGATCGTTTTTTATCAGGCTACACAACTTTAAAGCTTGACGCTGATGCAAGCTCATTGGCACATTGTAGCTTTTTAAGAATGAACTCAGTAAGTCAACAAGCACTTCATCACTCTGACAAGTGTATAAAGGTAAGAGTAAGTGCTCCGCCTCTGCTCCAAAAA
Source organism: Pseudoalteromonas luteoviolacea CPMOR-1 (assembly GCF_001625685.1). Taxonomy (GTDB): domain Bacteria; phylum Pseudomonadota; class Gammaproteobacteria; order Enterobacterales; family Alteromonadaceae; genus Pseudoalteromonas; species Pseudoalteromonas luteoviolacea_K. The sequence continues at coordinate 154,127 of NZ_AUYC01000046.1, forward strand.
TATTGCTCACCGGTAACGCTTTATCAACATAATAACTAGGCGGCTTTTCTAACAAATGCATAAGTGAAGCAACTGTAAACTTTACCCCAATCACACGCCCTTGTTCGGACATTCTATAGGAAAACACTTTACTGACAGGGCCTATCAATTGTACTTGCTGCGCTTCTATCACCAAATGAAAATTCGGATCGGGTAAATTCTTTTGAGTATGCGATTTGTGATCTGAAATTTGCCAATCTACAAACCAAAATTGCTCAATCAAGCAGCTCAGTTCAATCTCTGGCTCATATCGACGCAACTTATAGTGCTTCTCACTGGCCTTCTGATGCAGCACACCAGTAATCTCTTTATGATTTTCTTGCAAAACTGTCCTAATAATTTAAGTGTCGCGTTTATACAATACCAGATGCACATTTAGATGCTAACCTGCAAAAAAATAACTATGAGGGAAACTAGCAATGAAACTTGCAGGTATATTTCAAGTAATCGATTGGCAAGAGTCAGATGTCGATTTACTGGATAACGAAACAAAAATAACTCATGCCATTGTACAACAGACATATAAAGGCGACCTTGTCGGCACCAGCACTGTGCACTACCTGCTTTACTATGATAAAGAAGGCAACGCTGCGTTTAATGGTTTAGAAATATTTAAACACGAAAGTAACGAAGAAAGTACATTGGTTATCCGTCATGAGGGCAGGTTTAAAGATGGCATCGCATCGAGTAATTTTTCCATCATAAACTGTGAATACAATCAGGATATGATAGGAAAAACCGGTAGCTTTAAGTCAATAGAAGGCCAAAAATCCACCTATTTAATTGAATAACTCAATATATCTTAAGTACTTTATGAGCCCATATGTCATCATAATTCATGGGCTCACTATTTGATTTCATTGACCCATTTACTAACGTAAGAGAGCACTATTTACACTATATGAAATTATTTATATAAAACAATGCATTAAGTTATCAATCTCTATTTATAAAAACGTATTTATTCGATACTATTCGCACAGAAAAAATAAACAACCTCTCAAGATAATTAATAAGGACGGCTATGTTTAAACTTCTTGGTATTTGTTCTTTGGCTTTTGCCACTGCTGCTTACGCTCAACCCTTTACTCTCATCGAAGATATCAAAATATCGGACCAAAAAATCACTGTACCTATCAATGGATTTAATGATCCGGTTGTATTTGCTTCTATCCCCACTCTTAACGATCCACAAGCGGGTGTTGTATCAATTTCAAATGTGACCGATTCAAGTTTCGATGTTCAATTTAAAGAGTGGCCGTATTTAGATGGCCTGCATGGTGAAGAACGTGTGGCCTTTTTGGTTGCGGAAAAAGGGCGTCACCAGCTTCAAGATGGCAGTTTTTGGGAAGTTGGTGAGTTCACCATGACAAGCGGTTCCACGCATCAATTTTTTAACGAAAGCTTTGCCCATACGCCGCATATTTTACTCAGTGGTCAAACACAAAATGACGCAGATGCCTATTCATTGCGTGTTTCAAGCACATCAGCGCTAACCTTCGGTGTTGCACTCAATGAGCAAGAGGCGGGAAATAATCATGCTGAAGAGTCGATTGGCTACCTTGCCGTTTATAGCCCTACCAATGCAGGGATCACGCACAATAATGAAGCTTATGAGTTGACGCACCAAGCCATTAACCAAGAAGGATTTCAAACCGTCAATGGAAAGCTGCTCGTACAAGAGGAGCAGTCACGTGACACCGAAACCGACCATTTACTTGAGATTATAAATATCCTAACCGTTAAGAATAAGCTATTTGCTCAGGACATTACACACTATGGCAAAGATACAATGGCCCTTCGTCTAGATACTGGAAGTCAATTTGCTATAGATCCAGGAGAAGCCACTGGGCAATATGGTAACATTGCGTTGCTTGGCAGCAATGGGCTAACTGAAGCCTCTTACACCGCAAGTAACTCTTATTCAAAAGACAGTCCTGCAGGCGCATTTGATGGCTTTAACAACGGTGTAAAAGTAAACATTGACTCTCAAAAGCGTATCAGGCGTGGGGTATGGCTCTCTACAGTTAATCAAGAACACTGGCTACAAGTCGCATTTGAGCGTAATGCGTACATCACTTCTTTTAGAGTTATGCTTTATGAAACCGCTAAAACTATGGGTCCAAAAGAAGTTACCCTGCAAGTTTCGCAAGATAATGTACACTTTAGCGACCACGAGACTCTTACAATCCCAACGGGTCTCAACCAGCTTGTAACTTTAATAGAGCCTGCTATCGGGAAGTACGTCAGACTAAAAATTCACTCTACGCATGGCAGCTCCTACCGCGTAATTGGTGAGTTAGAATACTACGGCGGCTTTGTAACACATGATACTGTCATAGAACCTGAAGACCCAACACCGATCGAAGGCACCACATGTGCTTCAATAAAACAGCAAACACCAAATGCAACTACAGGGATTTATCAAATAGACCCTGATGGTAATGGCGGTGAGCCTGCATTCTATGCTCATTGTGAAATGACACTTAATGGGGGAGGCTGGACACTCGTAGCAAACCATGCGGATGGACTAAATGAACTGGTTGTGACTTCTCCGGTAACAGAAACAACCAATGGCGTGTTACCAGCAGCACAATGGCAAGCGATTCAAAAGCAAATGACTTCAGGTATGATGTTTGTAGATGAATACAGTCAGGTTTCACAGATCAGTAAAGCCAAATTAACCAACGCTAACTGTGTTTCTTTGCAACAAAATACCGATTTAAGCCAGCCCAAAGTCCCCTACGATACAGCTGTACTATGGCAACACGAAGGAACTGGATGTAGCCTATCAGGTCTTGATTACTCATTTATCAGCTTAAGCACAAAGCCAACAAGCCGCGGTGATGGTTACACGCGCAATGGCGCTTCGTTATATCAGCATAATGTTAAGTTTGACCTCTGGCCATATAACAGCGGCGTATACAGTGGTGCGGAACAAAACACTTTACTGTACTACGTTAAATAAATATTGGGCCGACTCACTGATTGAGTCGGCTCAACTTTACTGTATTCGAAATCAATAAAAAGCTATCAGCAAAAATAAAACATAAAAAATTAAATCAATATTTTATTACTATGCTATTGGTATATCAAAACCCCCTTCTCAATGATTAGAAAATACAAAACTACACATAAGCCAACCTATTTTAATTTTTCGAACAATGACCACGTATTACAATCAAACTCACGTATGTTATTCGCTCCGGTATTTCACCCTTGACTATGCCAGATGTACTTATGTGTCATTCATAGCATTTCGGTTGCTGTTAAATACGCATTGCCATACTATTTTAAGCCCTTACTAACAATAAATACTCGAGCTTTTAGAAAAGCTAGCTCAATGCAGACCTTTAAGTTCTATAACAAGTAAATAAACAGTGGGATCATTATGTACAAGATTTTTGGATTATGTGGGGCCCTATTAAGCCTGAGCACATCTCTAGCAGCACAAGATTTTTCTCAAGGGCGCGAAATTAAAGCACTACCAGATGTATTAAGCTTTAAAGAACGCGTAGAGCCTATTAATAAAATGGTCACAGACAGGCTAGACAATCTACTACCAAAGCTCATGGATGAAGCCGATTTAGACATGTGGCTCGTCATTAATCGTGAGTATGGAGAGGATAAACTGTTTTATACACTCGTGCCACAACCTACTTTTGCTGCAAGGCGCACAACATTACTGGTGTTCTTTAAAAAGCCAGATGGCAGCGTTGAACGATTCAGTGTTAGCCGCTATCCAATTGGGGATCTATACCCTACAGTCTGGCAAGGCGGCAGTAAAGAAGAGCAATGGCAGCGTTTAGCAGAAGTGATTGCAGAGAAAGACCCAAAACGTATTGGTATAAACATCAGCGAAGATTGGGCACTCGCTGATGGTTTGAGTGTTGGCCTGCATAATCAACTGAAAAAGTACTTACCTAGAAAATATGAAAAACGCTTGGTCAGTGCAGAAAACCTAGTAATTAGGTGGCTAGAAACACGAAGTGAAAAAGAGCTTAACGTCTACCCACAGGCTGTTACCATTGCAAGACGCGTCATAGCAGAAGCATTCTCAAATAAAGTGATCACCCCAGGTGTCACCACAACAACAGATGTTGAGTGGTATCTTCGTGAGCGTTTTGAGGAGTTGCAGTTACGACCTTGGTTCCAACCTTATGTGAATATTCAGCGCCGTGGTGATAACCCTTCCAAAGATGAAGTGTTTATGGGCAAATACAATCGCGTGATTTTACCCGGAGACATTATTCATACTGATGTTGGCATATGCTACTTAAACCAATGTACTGACACGCAAGAGATGGGCTACGTTTTAAAACTCAATGAAACAGATGTACCAAATGGACTGAAAAATGCGATGTCGGTAGGCAATCGCTGGCAAGATATTCTCACAGATAACTTTAAAATGGGGCTAACAGGCAATCAAATTTTGGCCGAGACCATCAAAGATAGCCAAGCTGCGAATATTATCAGTAGTACTTACACGCACCCTCTCGGTTTTGTAGGCCACGCTCCGGGCCCAACAATAGGCATGTGGGATAACCAAGGCCCGACACCAATTCAAGGTGACTGGAAACTATATCCAAATACAGTTTACGCAATTGAAGGCAACATTAAAGTGCAATTGCCAGAATGGGATAACCAATGGATCCAAGTCAAACTAGAACAAGACGCAGTGTTTGATGGTAAACAAGTTTGGTATTTGGCAGGTAGACAAACCAAATGGCATTTAATTAGATAAAGTCTTAACTCAGTCTTTTTAACGAAAAACATAGAGCCACTTTGTGTGGCTCTATGTTTTATTCATGAACCTAACGAGATAAACTTTCTAACCGCGCTAACAATTGATGCTGTTGAGACAAAGCACGCTCGTGCGGCGCAAATTGGCTCCCCACCTTTTTTAAACAACTTACTGCTCGCGACAAATGTGCTTGTTCTGTTACAGATAAAGATGTTTTATCCAGTAAAAAACGGATGGTTGTCACCGCCAGCTCTTTACTTAAAATATCAAACGGTAATCCCCTTTTCGTACACACACCATAGGTGCCTGCTAAAAAGTGCGGCCACTGCTGCGCAATAAATTCATCAAATGCTGTCATGATTTTATTGTCATCCAACCAAAATATATCTTCTGATAATGTGTCTTTTGCTTGATAGAACAACCGAGAAAATTCAGTTAATGCTTCTTGCTGTGTATCATATCTAACGCACTTTTTTAGCCAGTCTGTGTATGCTTTGGGATAAAAATATACAAGCTGTTGGCTATCATGGCTGCCAAAATAAGAATGACACGTCAGTGACATATCAAGTTTGTAAGACGCTTTTGGCATGATAGAACGCGTTTGTAGCTGAGTGAACTCAGACTCTGACACATTACTGCGATTCAATAATTCTGAGCCGGTATAAAAATACTCCGTTAAATACTTAATCAGTGCCAAATTGCACGCCGTGTTCTGCATTTTAGACCGCATTTGAAGCCTTCATATTATTCATATCATAATCTCTGATGACATTAGCAACACGTAATCTAAAATCCAAAAACAGCTCAGATTTGCCTATATCTTGAGCACATTTGTGTTCAAATTGGTCTCGCCAGCCTAAAACCGCCTCTTTATTATCCCAAAATGATAAAGATAAATAGCGGTCCGAGTCAGAAACATTGACAAAGCGCTCAATTGAAATAAAACCTGCTTGCTTAACAAGCAAGTTTTTAAGCTCAGCCGCAATATCAAAATAGGCCTCTTTTCCTTCTGGTTTGAGATTGACTTCAAATATAACTGCAATCATCTTACATGGCTCCAATTTGCTTTAAAGTGCTCTCAACCCCACTGAGAAAGTAGCGCCTTTCGTGTAAAATAAAACTTTCTCGCAGCGCAAATTCAAAGTTTGCTTGAGCTTGTTCATCAGCCCTTAATCTCTGGCGGTATGCCTCGTATTCAGCAAGACTGGCAAATGCAATTAGACCATAAGCTCGCTTATTGTCCCCTTCATAAGGCATAAAGTAGCCAATCAACTCGCCCCCTAACCTAGGAATAATCTCACTCCAATTTTTCGAGTATTGATTAAACTGCGCTAATTTACTTGGGTCGATTTCGTATTCTATAAAACAGGTCATATACATTAGATTTGCTTCCTTTATTGTTTTAAGGCAGTCTAACGCTTTGAAAATGTTATGCTTCGATGCACATCGAACTATTAAGAAGTTATGGAACCAAATATCTCTCTTGTCGCTGGGTTAATTGCAGATCCTGCTCGCTCAAAAATGTTAATGGCCCTAATGGGTGGAAAAGCTTTGACTGCAACCGAACTATCAATTGAAGCAGAGATCACTGCGCAAACAGCCAGTAGTCACTTGGGTAAATTAGTCGACGGCGAGCTATTGCAAGTTCGAAAGCAAGGGCGCCATAAGTATTTTCAATTAAAAGGGCAACACATTGCTGTGATGCTTGAGCAGCTATTGGTTATCACCTCCCTATCCAAACCACAAACAGCCACAGGCCCAAGTGATCCAAGGCTGCAATTTGCAAGAGTATGTTACGACCACTTAGCTGGTGAGTTAGGCGTTAAGCTTTATGACGCATTAGTATCTGAGGGCATGCTTCAAGATATGGGGGAGCAGTCTGTACTCACTGAAAAGGGTAAAAAGCACTTTACTAGCTTAGGCGTTGATGTAAAAGCCCTTGAAAAAGCGAATCGACCTATATGTAAATCCTGCCTAGATTGGAGTGAAAGAAGAAACCACTTAGCTGGCAGTTTAGGAAAGTGGATATTGGATTTCATATTCGAAAAGCAATGGGCTCAAAGAGACTTAGATAGTCGCGCCATTTCATTTTCCGCCAAAGGGCTGAAATCTTTCCACAAAACATTTTTAATAAAACCTGATGTCCAGAATTAACCCGTGTTTACTCAGCAGCATGTAATGGGTGCATTTGCAAACCATCAACGCTTTGCACACAATCCACGAAAATACACCTAACTCACCATAAAAAGTTTAAATTAACTAATTTTTTATTCGTTTTGTGATGCAAACTTAACGTTACCCGCGTATATTCCTCGGTTCTATTTCATTTGTTGATAAAACATTATGCGCAATTATTTATTCTTGGCCTTGTTAGCCCCCTTTTTTACTTACTCAAACACGATTGAGCTTTCTTACTTAGATGAGTTCATTGTACCTGCGGACTTAAAGGTCGATGGCGACACTGTGGGTGGCTTATCTAGTATTGAATATGCCAATGGTAAGTATTTGATGATAGCGGATGATGCTGACAAACCAAGGTACTTTACTGCAAGTATTCAAATCAGTGACAACAAGTTTAAAAGTGTAAAGGTTGAAAAGTCTGTCAAACTCATTGATAAAAATAACCCATCCGTTGTTGCAGATCCTGAAAGCCTGAGAGCACTACCCAATAATGGCGGTATCGCGTGGAGTAGTGAGGGCAGTATAAAATACAACAAAGCACCAGCTGTGTTTGTGCAAACCGACGCTGGATTGACTCAGTTTGAACTACCAAGCATGTTTGATATCAATAAGTCATCTGGTCCTAGACATAATGCCGTATTTGAAGGGCTAACAATTGCACCTTCTGGAAAAGGGATATGGGTATCTATGGAAGGTCCGCTTAAACAAGATGGTAAAAAAGCAACGATCAAACATGGCAGTATGCTCCGTATTTCTTATTTTGATTTTGCTTCAAAGCAAATGCAAAAGCAGTTTGCTTACTACTTAGAGCCTATGGTTAATCGACTTGAAGCAAAAGCTGATGCATTTCGCACAACAGGGCTTGTCGAAATTTTACAAATCGATGAGCATCAATTCCTGACTATGGAACGCTCTTACACAGCAGGCATTCCAGATGGCGGAAATAGCGTCAGTATTTTCCTCATCGATACCAAAGATGCAACCGACACATCGCAGCTAGCATCTTTAAAAACAGGCCATTATCAAGCCGCAAAAAAAACCTTGGTATTAAATATGGAGTCAATCAAAAATCAATTGGGCTCAAAACATATCGATAATTTAGAAGGCATGACATTTGGTCCTCAGCTTTCTAATGGAAACCCAAGCCTGCTCATGGTGTCTGATAATAACTTCAATATTCATGGCAAACAGCTAAGCCAAATCTTATTGTTTGAAGTAAAAAACAAATAATAACTAAGTAGATAAGAAATTGATTTGTCAGATCTGAGTTAGACTCAGTATTTGGCAAATCAAAACCACAACTCCGATAAAGCAATATTTGCCCTGTTTGCATAAAAATACCAGATTATCAGCACACTCACATTATTTGTTGTCAGTGCCATTGAGTAATTTCTTTTGTGACACATAATCATAAAAGATATTCAGCTTTAACAAAGCAAAGCCCACTATACAAAGTCCAGATACCTAAAGTTGCCATGTAATTCATACTGTTGATTAAAATCAGCCCCTTATTACCTGACAATAGGCTGACCCCATAGCGACAAGTACCTGATACTAGGATGACAATAACATGACGCACATCAAGTTATCTGATCTCAAATTGCTCGTCCGTGCGAATATACAAAATGACGTCTTCATTACCCAGGTTCTTGACGAGATGGTCAAATTCAGCTGTGGATTCAAAATAACTACCTGGATCTAATTTAATACCGCTTTGCTCACTAGAACGATAGCTCACTTTACCAGAAATAAGTACGGCTCGAAATTCACTTGATTTGCTCGCAATCACACCGCTAAATTGCCCAGGCAGCTTTATCATTTGACCTATCACTGCGTTGTCATCACCCCACAACTGTATTGCTTTCACATTTGGTGCGTTCAGATACTTCAACGTTTTTTGGTCAAGCCATACCATATTGTTTTTATGCAGGTTCAGCGGTCTTTCGCCATTATCAAATGCTTGCTCCATTGGTTTTACCAAGTATGGACCTGAATCAATTTCAAGATAAATCAGATTAGTACTGCCGTTTGCAGCTGTTATATGGGATTCCCCTGCAGGTTGTGTCCAAAACGACCCTCTAGGCATCCACATTTTTTCAGCACTTGGGTCATCATTGTGCAAGAGGCCATCAATCACCACTCCTCGATAGGTGATATTGTGTATATGTGGCGGCGATTCAAACCCTTTCTTGAAGCGTACTAGCATACCCGTGGCGCTATTTTTTGTTCTATCTCCCCATAAGTTAACCGCTCCAGGGCTCAACTTTCCTCTTAACGGGTTGAGATACCCCCATTCATGGTGCTCAGTAGTGACTACTTTAGATACAGGCTGATTTGCCACTCCTTCCGACGCTTGCAATAGAAACGAAAAATAAAACAAAGCAAATATAATTAGTCGCATAAAACTTTCTTTCAGTGTGATTTTTAACGTTACTTTATGCCAAACGCCCGGCTAAAATTAGAAGGTAAAAACTATAAACTCTTTCAATTTATGACAGATAATCACGCGAAGTTTAGTAACTTATTGCATTCCTCGAGGTCATCTGTGTACTGACTCAAATATAACCATTTTATGAAATGAAGATGATAACAAGGCAATCAGTATAAGTGTGAAGGGCGTGTGGCAACAGGCTTAACACAATACCTGCGTAGCGCAGGTATTGGACAACGTCATTTAAGGGCAGTTACAGCTTAAATGGTAATGAAGAGTGGTGGAGGTTAATTTTGACATTACCTTCTTTGTCTTTGATGTAACCAAATGAATACTCTACTTTGATTTCTTCACCGTTTTTCTTCGTAAAGTAGTAATTACCCATCGACATAGCTGAGTTACCATCTGTGATGATCCCTTCATTTTCCCAGCGAACCTTAACGTAAGGAGCTAAAGCAAACCCTTTATCTTCAGCTAAATCTTGGCCTACAAAATAGGATAAAGCTTCTTTTTGAGTACCTCTAAATTGATCAACTGATGCCAAAGTCGGCTTAAACAATACCTGACCATCATTAAACGCATAAAATTGCTCCAAATGCTTAATCGCTGCTTTTTTTGGGTCTTCCGCTTGCCCTATTTTTACGATCCCTTCACCCCAGCCTTTTTGTGCAGCCTCTACTTCAACCGTCGTGATAGAGGCAGCCTGTGCACTCAGTGACATCAATGAAGCAATTGCTAGTGATATTGAAGCTAATTTAATCATGAAACTCTCCTTTAGAATGTTCTATATTTTTTTATCGCTAGTTAAACTTGACCACAATATATGTAATCAATTTTAGGGGTCGTCTAGCCTCATACCCTTTCGCGAGTTTCAATACCTCGTCCAAAAGGACTACAGTACAAGGTCCACCCATTGTCGTTAAAATTAAGTTATATAACAATTAACTTTATGTAATATTACAAAGTTTCAAGACTAGTAAATTGAACATGTAAAATGGAATAAAAGCTCTAGCACAGAACATCAAAAACATTCATATCATGATACCAGTTAGCACATCCATTGAAATTTAATATCAGACGAGTCTTCAAACCACACAGCGATTTGACAGTGTATTTGATGTACATTCTGTGCTTCGAGGAAAGCAGTATTCTGTGGCCCTATTCGTTCACCTAGCGACCAAGTTGCTTAAGTGTCTTTTCGGAAAAACGGTGCAACTTTGCAATCTTCTGGAGTCCGTTCAATCCGGCTGTCCATATTTTGCGATACATTAACCAATTCATTGCGAACTGGAAGTTGTTTGGGCAACTTAATATTTTTAACGATGCCAAGGTTATGTAACGCGTTTAACACCCACCAGCCAGGATCAGGCTCATCTTTATAAAGCCCTAACATAGCAGATCCCGGGTAAGCATGGTGATTGTTATGCCAAGCTTCTCCCATAGACAAGAACCCTGCGATTCTGATGTTGTGCCCTTGTACAGCCGCTCCTTCAACTACCCATGTTTTCTCTCCTTGGTTATGCGCAAAATACCCGATTAACCAATGCCCTCCAACAGAGATGACTACTCGTACGGAAACACCCCATATTAGCCATGAAAAACCACCTATCATGTATAAAGGGATAGCTAAAGTTAATTGCTGAAACATCCAAGTTTTCTCAATGAATTGATAAAATTTATCTTGAGAAACAAAATCTTCGATTTCTAATTTAGGAGGGTTATTTAGGACAAGATCGCAATTAAGTTGCCACCAACCATCTTTGACAAGATTTGACCCATGCAATAAATAGTCATGGCATTTATTTTGTCTTTGGGCCCAATCTCTTAGGTCGTGTTGGATCATCATACCTATGGGACCCGCCATGCCAACTAACACGCCTAAATATACAAATAAATACTCCATCCATTTAGGGCACTCGTATGCACGGTGAATAAGCAACCGGTGCATACCAAGAGAATGGCCAAAGCATAATGTAATTACTGTAAGAACAAAGAATATAAATAACGAAGAAAAAGAGATAACAAAAGGCGCAATAAATAAAGCCAGAGCCAAATGAGTTAGGAACCAAATGGATTTAATTGGCTTCCACTTTACATCGCCATCATATGCACTTGTTGATTGTTGCGACTTTACTCTTTGCGTATTTAACATATTGATCATGTTATTGACTTGTGTACACACTGCTTCACTATTATCTATAACAGTAACTTAACTATAGTTTAAAGCATAAATGAGCGTTATAAGTTACTCCTCAACTGGCTCGCCTTTATCTTTTGTTGTATTGTCAGTGCCGACGGAATCACCTTTGGTCATATACAAATAAATAGCCTCTTCCACTGGCATAGCTTTAAAGTATAAAAAGCCTTGCACGCACTCAATATGAGACTGTTTTACGACCTTTTCTTCATCGGTAGTTTCAACGCCTTCAGCCACCAGCTTAAAACCTAATTTTGAGATCATCTCAGATAAATTGGTATATAACGAAATCGATTTACTATTCAATTGTTCTGGCAACAAACTACGGTCTAACTTGATGGTTTCAATATTTAACTTGGATAACACGGACAGGCAAGAATAACCCGTCCCAAAGTCATCCATTGCGCAAGCAATTTTATTCTTTTTGAGTGCATCTACAATGGTGACTGTTTTATTAAAGTCTTCAATATAACTGGACTCTAGTAACTCAACTTCAACCTGCCCTGGAAACTTAGCAAATGCCTTTATAATTCGTCGATACCCACCGGTGAGCAGGTTTTGTGGTGAGATGTTAAAGCTAATTTTCGGTTTTAGGCCGTGCTTGGCGAACTGTTCTAAGTCTATCTCTAATTGGTCGATAACGTAGTTATCGATGATGTGCAACAAGTTATGCTGATCGAGTGTTTCTAAAAACCACGGGCCAGAGACAGTGCCATCTTTGTTTGTCAGCCTTAGTAGCGCTTCAAAACCAACAACATGCTTATTATATGGATTAATTTTAGGTTGATAGAATAACGTCAATGCACCTTGATTCAGGGCCTCTGTTACTTCTTTTAAGCTATGCGCACTGATTTGCTCTTTTCTTTGCGTTTCACTAAATGAGCCTTCAGCTCCCTCTTCAATTAAACGCCCAGCAGTGTAGCGCTTCATCAGTACATCCAGTGCTTTGCCCGATAAGTTATTGTCTCTATTTGCCTTTAAAAAAGGGAAATAAATCAGCGCATTAATCAGTACCAAGCCCACCTGTAGTACTATGCCTTTCATACTCTCTGTAAGTAACCAACCGTTTATAAAGATTGGGGTAAACCAGGGAATTTCGTCGGCATACTCGACCGATACAAAACCACTATAAAACGCAAAATAAGCAATAGATGCGTTAACTAGTGGACAAAGTAAAAACGGTAAAAGAATATAAGGGTTAAATACGATAGGAAGTGCGTAAATCATCACCTCACTGATGTTAAACAATGCCAAAGGAGAAGAGATAGCTGCAATACGTTTTTCATGTTGACCTTTTTTCAAGAACATCGCAGCTACAATCAACCCCCACAAACACCCTGTTCCGCCTAAAATCACGAACCCAGTAAAAAAGTTATAACTAATTAAATCAGGCAAAACATAATAGCCAGTTAGCTCACTTGATACGAGCAATTGATAAGTGTTATCACCATGAACACCTATAAACCAAAGCAAATGAGAAATGATCAGCTGCATTGATAGCTTTTCAAATACGTTCCAATGAGGATTAAGAGACCTCAAAAGTTCTACGGTGGCGTCAGCCGCCATATCGATGTAAGGAAATAGAAGCAGCACAACACTAGTAACAATCAGGTAAGGTAAAATTAAATTTAAATGTTTGCGTAAAAACAAACTAATCGAGCTTACGCCGACCAAACGGAACACTCTTAAGCGTTCTAAATAAGACAGAAAATAGCAACACACAACGGGCATAAGCAAAGAGTATAAAGCGCCCATACGATGATTAATGGCCAAATCACCATCAGATATGGTGATGTACCCTGTCGTTGCCGTAAAACAAGTAAATACTAATATGGGGCTGGCAATAGAGTGCACTTTCAGATTTTTTGACAGGTAATAACTAAAAGACATTAAAGTCAGTACTGGAAATATCCCCCAAACCAAAACGTTAAAGTCTTCTAAAAATTGATGCTCAACCCCTTTCATGGATATATTGAGCCACTGATTGATGAGTGTGATTAACGACGCCACGATGAAAAATGGAATTAACGCAATATAGCCCTCTCGCAGCGAAAGTATCACTGTGTTAGAGGAAATTTTAAATGCATATTGGTTAAATTTATTAAGCAACGTTCTTGTCACAACTCTGTTTTTCTTTTTACATTACCCCAATAAATTTAGATTACAATCGGTTATTGCAATTTTTTACTGAAAATAATTCAACCTGATCAAGCGTATAAATCAACACCTATGAGCGCTTGTATTTCTGAGCGTCTAGTTTCATTTTGCACGGCCGAATATGACTGAACTGCTTTGCTGGAATTGAAGGAAGGTTGATCATAGATGACCGAGCGTTTGTCTTGCTGAAACTGCTCCGCCAACTTGACACCTTGAGGACTGAACTTAATGTCACTGACTGGGCTGACGTTGTCATTCGGGCGCGCATTCTCCTGAGCTTTAACCACCTTGGAGTTAAACTGATAAGTGTCCTGATTTTGAACTACTTGATTAATCCGCATGTATCGCGCCCAATATTTGTGCCTAATTTAAGGATAGTGCCTTATTCACGACCTGGCAACTTCTTCCAAGTTACCGTATCCCTGACATAATGCGGCTGAGCATCTTGGGCCATAACCGTATCACCATTGCTAAAAGCAATATCGCCAATTGCCAACATATATAGCGCATTGGGTAAAGATATTGAATCTATCACAGATACATTCAGACGTTGTGCATCATCTGCATAAGTTTGCCAACCAGTACCTACACCGTTCACACCATTGAAGCTATCATGCAGAGCATCAGGCTTAACGACAATCTCTTCTTGTTTTGCAATGGCATTACCCTGCTCATCTTTACCAAAATGACCAAGGTAAATTTCACCCATACGTGCATCTATGGCACTGATAACTTCGTCACAGCCCTGTGTTTGTAATGCTTCTTGCGCCATGGCTTGCAAAGTTGATACACCATGTAATTTCAAACCTGCCGAATACGCTAGACCTTGAGCGACAGCCACGCCAATTCGAACGCCAGTAAAACTGCCTGGTCCGCGACCATATGCAATACCATCTAAATCTTTAAGTGTGCAATTTGCTTCAGATAATAACGCATCTACAAGCGGTAGAATTTTCTGACTGTGTTGCTGTGGACACACTTCAAAATGAGTAAACGTTTTACCTTTAAAGTGAAGGGCAAGACTCAAGGCTTCTGTAGAAGCATCTATTGCTAGCAAATTATGTTTCATGTTTATCGATGTTCTCTAAAAAATTCAATGCCTTCTCCAAATCTCGCGTACGCGTCATCGGTGGAAGACTTTTAATAAACGTTTCGCCGTATTTTCTCGTAACTAAGCGATTATCGCAAATAATAAGCACGCCTTTATCAGATCTATCTCGGATCAAGCGCCCTACTCCTTGCTTTAGTGCAATGACAGCCTGTGGTAATTGAATATCCTCAAAAGGCTCTTTGCCACTGAGCTCTGCGTCTTTCATTTTAGCTTGTAATAGTGGATCGTCTGGCGATGTGAAAGGCAGTTTGTCGATAACAACACAGCTTAAAGCGTCCCCCCTAACATCTACCCCTTCCCAAAACGATGCAGTGCCAAGCAAAACAGCGTTACCATGGCGAATAAATTGCTCAAGTATAATGCGCTTTGACGACTGCCCTTGCATAAAAACGGGGTACTCAGTCGCCGTGCTGATCCCCTCATAAACCAGATGCATCACTCGATAACTGGTAAAAAGTAAAAATGTGCGACCCTCGGCTGCGTTAATAACCGACTTTGCTATTTTAACCAAGGAGTGCGGCATAAGTTCATCTTTGGTCTCAGGTAAATACCGAGGTAAACACAATAATGCTTGCTTTTGATAATCAAAAGGACTGTCTACGATTTTGTGAAAATCCGGTTTTAAACCAAGACTTGCATTAAAGTGGTCAAGTTTGTTATCAACCGACAGCGTCGCTGAGGTAAAGACAAAACCAGCCTCTGTTTTTTTAACTAATTCCTGAAAACGGTTTGATACATCCAGTGGTGTGATGTGAATGGTTACAAATCGACGCGTGGTTTCAAACCAGTAACTATAACCCGTTTGAGTAACATCAAACGCTCGTTCCATTTGCCCTTTGAAGGCCAATACGCGTTCAAAGGGATGTTCGATTTTGTCACTACGATCAAGGCACAGTTTGAGTACTTTATACAAAAAGTCTAAATTACCAATTACCCGATGCAGCGCCTCGCAGATCACTTTGTCTTGCAGCGCTTCTCGCCAATCTCCGCGCGCACCATCACCGCCAAACACCAGTCTTAGATCGGCAATACTAGTGGTTAACTTATTGAGCGTTTTACCCAATTGCAGCATATCTGGCATATCACTCAGATAAATAACACGAATGTCATTCACTAAATCATTGAGTTGCTTAGTACTGATTGACTCACCAAAGTAATCGCTCGCAATCTCATTAACCTGATGCGCTTCATCAAAAACATAGGTATCTGCGGTTGGCATTAATTCAGCAAAGCCAGAATCCTTAACCGCCATATCAGCAAAGAATAAATGATGGTTTATCACCACCAAATCGGCTTCCATGGCTTTTAGGCGCGCTTTACGTATATAACACTCAGCAAAGTCTGGGCACTCTTTCCCTAAACAGTTATCTGCGGTGGAACTGACATAAGGTAAGACTTTGGCATCTTCCTCTATACCAACGCAATCTGCAAGATCACCACTTTGCGTTTCTGTTGCAAACTTGGCAACCATTGCAAGTTGATGCATGACGTCTGGGTCGTCTGTTGGGACATGAGCAACATGCTGATTTAGGCGATAAGTACACAAATAGTTAGCTCGACCTTTGAGCAGTGCTGTTTTTCGCCCTTTGCCCAGCGCCTTTAAGAGATTAGGTAAATCTCTGTGATAGAGCTGCTCTTGAAGGGCCTTAGATCCAGTTGAAATGACAATTTTTTTGGTATTTATTAGTGCAGGAACAAGGTACGCGAATGTTTTACCAGTACCGGTACCAGCCTCTACCACGCATTGGCCACCGTTTTTGACTATATCGTCAATCGCAACAGCCATTTCAATTTGAGGTTGTCTTGGTTGGTATCCACTAAAATGATTAGCAAGTGGGCCGGTCGCTGAGAAGTACTGTTCTATGGACAAAGAAAAATATTACCTGACTTAATAACTCAGGCAATTCTAATTTTAAATCAAAGCGAGAGCAAGGTGCCCAACAAACTCTGCCGTTATTTTTCTATTAAATTAAATACGTTTTACCCAGCCTTCATGGCTAAACTAAGCCCAAGTATCCAGATGTTTTTCATCATCTGAGCTGTGACTATTTTCATCGTCCTCATCTGGAGGCAGCTCCCGCTGATGTTTTAATTCACTGTCTACACTATTAGTTTGAGATTTACCTTTGATCTTTTCCGCTTTGTTATCGAGCACACCAACAATTTTAAACGGCCCATTGTGCGCAACTTTTAATCGAACGATAGGCGCCATGTAAGGTTTAAAAACATCCATAAGCTTATCCTCCCAAGAAATAAACCACTGACCTACATACTTATTATCGGCAGCTATATTGTATTCTTTATTTATTTTCAAAAAGTACTTGCATGCTTTGGCAATTTCATGATTATCTATAAAAAGTTAATCGAATTACAGAAAATTTTACAATTAGGTAAGAACATGTTTTTAAATCTGACAGCAGTACATCATCACCATCATACATCGGGATAGCCTGTCAGGTATTTCGCTGGTGGGTTATTCCTAAAAGGAACCTCCGGCGAATCATTCAACGTATTTAAATTTATTTCGCCCTGAGGTTCCCTCGGGGTTTTTCGTTTTTGAATATTAGGAAATAAATTATGAATACATCTAATCGCTTACGTATCGCAATCCAAAAATCAGGCAGATTGTCAAAAGACTGCCAATCCTTGTTAAAACAACTAGGCGTTAAGTTGAACTTACGTGAACAACGTCTAATCGCGCACTCAACAAATATGCCCATCGATGTACTTCGTGTTCGAGATGACGATATTCCGGGCTTAGTGATGGACGGCGTATGTGATTTAGGTATTGTTGGTGAAAACGTACTGGTCGAAACACAAGCCGAGCGAGAACGCGCAGGCCAATCCAGCGCGGTTAAAAAACTGTCAAAGCTTGACTTCGGTTATTGCAGGCTGGCGCTTGCTTGGCCACAAGAGTTAGGCGAGCAGTCGAAAGATTGGTTTAACGGCAAACGCATTGCCACCACCTACCCTGAAATTCTTAAGCAATATCTTGCCAAAGAAAACATCGACGCCAGCGTGGTTATGTTAACAGGTTCAGTAGAAGTTGCGCCGCGCGCCGGTCTTGCTGATGCAATTTGCGACTTAGTTTCAACAGGCGCAACGTTGGAAGCAAACGGTTTAATGCAGGGTGATACCATCTTAGAGTCAAACGCATGCTTAATCCAAAATGCCAACCTAAATGATGACAGTAAACTGTCATTGATCAACAAATTACTACCCCGTTTAAAAGGCGTTCGCCAAGCCAAAGAAAGCAAGTACATCATGCTGCACGCACCAAAAGCAAAACTAGAAGAAGTGTGCGAACTGCTACCTGGCACTGGCCAACCAACGCTGTTATCACTTGCAGGCAGTGAAGATTATGTTGCCCTACACATGGTAAGCAGCGAAACATTGTTCTGGGAAACCATGGAAGAGTTAAAAGCGTTAGGTGCGAACTCTATCCTTGTCATGCCAATCGAAAAAATGATGGAGTAAGTTATGCTAGTTTGGGATCAACTTGACCAACAAGCACAGCAAGCAATACTCACTCGCCCTGCCGTTAGTGCAGGTGCGGGGGTGCAAGCTGCAGTCGAAAACATCATTAACAGCGTTCGTCAAAAAGGCGATCAAGCACTGTTGGAAATGGCTAAGCAATTTGATAACCGCCAATCTAACAGATTACGAGTGCCTGAAGATGAAATCACACAGAGTGAGTTTCAACTCAGTAATGAACTTAAAAGTGCCATTGATCAAGCATACAACAACGTACGTGCATTTCACGAGTTGCAGTTACCAGAACCTAAACAACTTGAAACACAGCCTGGCGTTGTATGTGAACTAAAGTATCAAGCCATCGATGCTGTCGGAATTTACGTACCGGGCGGCAGCGCACCTTTGCCCTCTTCCGTATTAATGCAAGGTGTATGCGCGCAACTAAGCGGCGCAAAAACAGTGGTGCTCGCCACCCCAGTGAAAGGTGAAGAGCCGATCCACCCTGCTATTTTATATGCAGCAAAAAAATGCGGCATCAGTACTATCATTGAAAGCGGTGGCGCAGGTGTAGTGGCGGCGATGGCACTAGGTACTGAGAGTGTACCAAAAGTCGATAAGGTATTTGGCCCTGGTAATGCGTATGTCACCATGGCAAAGCAACTGTTATCCCAGTCTGTCCCTGGTTTTGCTATCGACATGCCTGCAGGTCCATCAGAAGTACTGGTCATCGCAGATGAAAACGCTAACCCCGCTTTTGCTGCAGCTGATTTACTATCACAAGCTGAACATGGCGCTGACTCTCAAGTACTACTGCTAAGTGATAGTGAATCCTTTATCACTGAAGTAGAAGCTGAAATCAAAAGGCAGCTGGCTGAGTTATCTCGAGCTGAAATCGCAAAACAAGCCATGAACAACAGTGCATTGGTTTTAGTTGAATCAATCGATAAGGCTTTTGAATTGTCAGCTGAATATGGTCCTGAGCACTTAATACTGCAATTAAGAGATGCACAGTCTCGCGTTGATTTGGTGAAAAACGCAGGCTCTGTTTTTGTCGGCGATTACACACCAGAGTCTGCTGGCGACTATGCATCGGGAACCAATCACGTACTACCAACGTATGGTTACTCTAAAACTTATTCCAGTTTAAATTTAATGGACTTTTTTAGAACCTATACCGTTCAGTCCATCACTAAGCAAGGCTTGTCTGATTTAAGTAAGGCTATCTTGCCATTAGCAGAAGCCGAAGGACTTGATGCGCACGCGAATGCCGTTGCAATTAGATTAAATGGTGGAAAACAATAATGGCAACTTCATTATTACCAAAAAATATCGAGAGCTTGAAAGCATATAGCTCAGCAAAAAGCGAAAAGCTCACAGGAAATACGTGGCTAAATGCCAATGAAAGCCCATTTAGTAAAAGCATTGAGATCTCTATTGATGATTTAAACCGCTATCCGGAGCCTCAACCAGAATCCGTAATTAATGCATATAGTAAGTATGCACAATTGTCGCCAACGCAGGTGTTGATGACAAGAGGCGCCGATGAAGGCATCGAACTATTGATGCGCACATTTTGTGAACCAGCCAAAGACAGTATCGCCATTTTCACACCGACTTACGGTATGTACAAAGTCTCAGCTGATACACAAAACATTGCCATTAACGCCCTTTCACAAGCACAATTGAAAGAAGCGCAAGTGAGTGAACTGAGCGCACTTATCGGCGATGCTAAGCTGGTATTTATTTGTAATCCAAATAACCCTACTGGCAGCCTGACACCGATTGACAAAATTGCTGCGCTCGCCAAAGCACTTGAGAACTCAGCACTGGTCGTCGTGGACGAAGCGTATATTGAGTTTGCCCCAGAGCAAAGCGCAGTATCTTTGCTACAAGATTTCGATAATGTCGTAGTGCTGAGAACGCTTTCTAAAGCGTTTGCCCTCGCAGGACTTAGAACAGGCTTCTTGTTGGCCAATGATGCGGTATTAAACCCTGTACGCAAAGTCATCGCGCCCTACCCAGTATCAACCGCAGTAGCAAAAATAGCAGAACAAGCGCTGTCGGTAGATGCAATCACGCAAATGCGCAGACAAGTTAGCATTTTAAATAGTAATAAAGCCAAACTCACAACATGGTTACGTAACTCGCCTAAAGTCACTCAGGTTCTTTACGGTGAAGGCAACTTTGTCACGCTGCAGTTGAGCGACAAAGCACTAATCGAACAAGCAATGAAAGCCGGCACTATTATGCGCCCGTTTACACTATTTGAAGAAGACAACTGGCTAAGAATATCAATCGGTAGCGAGCAAGAATTAAAACAAGTCAAACTTTGGCTAGAGCAAAGCGAGTAAGGAAGTAAAATGAGTACGCCATATCTATTCATCGACCGTGATGGCACATTAATCGAAGAACCTGTCACAGACAAGCAGGTAGATAGCCTAGAAAAATTAGCGCTTCTACCTAATGTGATCCCAGCCATGCTGGCTTTGCAAAGCGCAGGATACCGCCTTGTCATGGTATCTAACCAAGATGGGTTGGGCACAGACAGTTTCCCAGAAGAAGACTTTGCCGCACCGCACAACAAAATGATGGAAATCTTCTCATCACAAGGCATTAAGTTTGACGAAGTGCTGATTTGCCCGCACTTTGACGAAGACAACTGTGATTGTCGCAAACCCAAAACGGGTTTACTCACTTCTCTGATGCGCTCAGGAAAAGTGGATCTAGCTCGCTCTTATGTGATTGGGGATCGTCAAACAGACATCCAACTTGCGCAAAACCTATGTATTCAAGGCATTTTGTACGACGGTGATTGGAACAAAATTGTCACCGAGCTGACCACGCAAAACCGTCAAGCCAGTGTGATCAGAAATACTAAAGAGACGCAGATCTCGGTTGCTGCAAACCTAGACCAAACTGCCAATGGCGACATCAATACTGGCCTTGGTTTTTTCGATCACATGCTTGATCAGATCCGTACCCACGCCAATATTGGTCTTGAAATAAAAGCACAGGGCGATTTACACATAGATGAGCACCACTTAGTCGAAGATGTCGGTATCGCGCTGGGGCAAGTATTACGAGAAGCACTCGGCACTAAATCTCAAATCGCACGATACGGTTTTGCCTTGCCGATGGATGAATGTAAAGCAGAGTGCCAATTAGATTTATCAGGCCGAGCATCATTTGTACTCAATGCCGACTTTACTCGCGACAATGTCGGTGACTTAGATGTGCAAATGGTCGAGCACTTTTTTAAGTCGCTATCCGATAACGCCCAAGTAAGCCTAATACTCAGTGTCTCTGACGGCAACTGCCACCACCAAGTTGAAGGGTTATTCAAAGCATTTTCTCGCGCATTAAGAATGGCCATTGCTAAAGATGCGTCTCAACTTACGGCTAGCTCAAAGGGGTGTTTATGATAGCCATAATTAATACCGGATGTGCCAATATCAACTCGGTTCGCTTTGCATTCGAACGTTTAGGCGTGACACCTGAAGTGTTATCTGATCCTAATCAGTTAGCTAAATTTGACCGCGCTGTCCTTCCGGGAGTTGGGCACGCTAATGTAGCCATCAAACGATTGAATGAGCAAGGGTGGAAAGAAGCCATTAACGCTTACCAAAGACCACTCATGGGCATTTGTTTAGGTATGCAAATGCTCTGTGATAACAATGAAGAAGGTAATGTTACTGGGCTTGGAGTCATCGACGGCAACATTAAAGCACTGCAAACCGGTGAATTAACGAGTCCACACATGGGTTGGAACAACATCAATGTCACCAAGGCGCACCCTTTAACACAAGGGATCAGTAAGGATGATCAGGTGTATTTTGTGCACAGCTTTGCCCATGAGCTCAATGACACAACGCTCGCGAGTTGCGAGTACGGGCAAGCATTCTCTGCCATCATCGCCAAAGATAACTACGCAGGCATGCAATTTCACCCTGAAAAAAGCGCCAAAGTGGGCGCACAGCTTTTAACTAACTTTATGCAATGGCAAGTTTAATAAGGAACGAACATGATAATTCCAGCAATAGATGTTTTAGATAGCCAAATTGTTCGCCTCTTCCAGGGCAAATACAATACAGCGCAATTTTACCCGTTTGACTTGCAAACTCGCCTGCATGAATACCAAGATGCAGGAGCAATAAAGTTACACCTTGTTGATTTAGAAGGCGCGCGTGATCCAAGCAAAAAGCAGTGGCAACAAATTCAAGCAGCGACGAGCAAACTGGATACACCATATCAAGTAGGTGGTGGGATCCGCGCTTATGAAGATATAAAACAGTGGCTTAAAGCAGGTGCAAACCAAGTAGTTATTGGATCATTAGCCGTTGACCAAAAAGAACAATTAGCTCAGTGGATCCAAGAGTTTGGCGCGGAACGTTTTGTCATTGCATTAGATGTAAATAAAACCGCAAATGGCTGGTCAGTTGCCACGCACGGCTGGCAAAGTGACTCAAGCGTTTCATTATTTGAGTTAATCGACTTTTATCTTGCGCTAGGCGTGTATGACTTCCTATGTACGGACATCAGTAAAGATGGCACCATGACAGGCCCTTCATTTGAACTGTATCAGCAAATTGTACAATACAGTCCAGCCGCAAAAGTACAAGCTTCAGGCGGTGTAAGCTCGTTAGACGACATCAAACAGCTTATTGAAATTGGCGTTGCAGGCATTATTTTAGGCAAATCTTTATTAGATGGTGCATTTACTGTTGAGGAGGCAATTGCATGTTATCGAAACGCATAATTCCTTGTCTTGACGTAAAAAATGGCCAAGTCGTCAAAGGAATCAAGTTTAAACAACACGAAGTGGTTGGCGACATTATTGAACTCGCCAAGCTATATAGCGAGCAAGGTGCGGACGAACTGGTTTTTTATGAGATCAGTGCCAGCGTAGAAAAACGCTTGCTTGATTTAAACTGGGTCAGAGACATCGCGAAAAATATCGATATTCCTTTTTGTGTTGCAGGTGGCATTAAATCCGTTGCGGATGCCGCAAAAGTGTTAGAACAAGGCGCGGATAAAATTTCTATTAACAGCCCAGCAATAGCTAGGCCAGAACTTATCAAAGAATTACACGACGAATTTGGTAAGCAATGTGTGGTTGTGGGAGTAGACAGTTTTTATGATGATAAAAGTGGGGAGTATTTAGTATATCAGCTAACCGGCGACCCGAACGCTGCCAGCCAAACACGCTATAAAACACAGGAATGGATCCAGCGAGTGCAAGATTTAGGTGCTGGTGAAATCGTACTAAACTGCATGAATCAAGATGGCGTTCGCAAAGGCTATGATTTATCACAACTCAGTAAAATGAGATCACTGTGTGACATCCCGCTAATCGCATCTGGTGGCGCAGGCAAAGAACAAGATTTTGTGGATGTATTTAACAAAGCAAATGTTGATGGTGCACTGGCAGCCAGTGTCTTCCACAAGCAAGTGATTGAAATACCAAAACTAAAACAGTATTTGAAAAAGAATAAGGTAGCGACAAGATTATGAAATTAACCCCAGACAACATAAGCTCTGTCGACTTTGGTAAATCAGAGTTGATCCCAGCAATAGTACAAGATTACGAAACTGGCGTCATTTTGATGCAAGGGTTTATGAACTTAGAAGCACTGCAAGTGACGTTTGAAAAAAAGCTAGTCACCTTTTATTCAAGATCTAAGTCAAGACTGTGGACCAAAGGTGAGTCTTCAAACAATGTACTCAAGCTTATAGAAGCACACACTGACTGCGACAAAGACAGCATATTAATTTTGGCAACGCCTGCAGGCCCGACTTGCCACCTTGGCACCGAAAGTTGCTTTGATGGCGCTCAACCCGAACTCGCCTTTTTAGGCACACTGCAAAAAGTAATTAAGGAGCGTAAAAACGCCGATCCCGAGTCCAGTTATACTGCATCACTGTTTGCCAAAGACTTAAGTCGAAGCTGCCAAAAAGTCGGTGAGGAAGGTATTGAAGTGGCACTGGCTGCGATGAAACAAGATAAAGCCGAATTACTTAACGAATCTGCGGATTTAATTTACCACTTATTAGTACTTTTACAACGAAGTGAACTCGACTTATCACAAGTTGTCGAGACATTAGCCAAAAGACACCAATAACCTACCTCATCACAAATGACCATGGTATGCTTAGGGAAAATTCGATAAGGAAGCTGCCATGGTTTTTCGCCACCTCATATACTCATTTGGTTTTATCACATTAGTTGGATGTAACTCATTACCTAACGACGTTCAAAAAAAAGTTGAAAACATGACTGACTGTGAAAAAGTCAATGCATTGATCACGGGTGCAGGTGATGGCTTTTCTATTCTGAAAGGCAGCGAAATAAACGGCAAGTTAATGAAAAGCTGGCGACCCAAAGCGCATCTAATTGAAAACAGCTGCCAGATTAATTTGTACACAAGTGGCAACACAGCCTATGAATGTAATAAATCTTTCTCAGGTAAAACTGAAGCGTTAGTCAGGTTTGAGCAAGTAAATGAACAACTTAAAACCTGTCTAAGCCCTGACTGGGAAGAAAAACAGCACTTTGGTAAAGAAAGCAGCCGCTCTACTTTTACGAGTGAGCTTTCAGAAACTAAAGTTGCAGTCAATTTTGGTACCACCCTTGATAAACAAAAGCCTTGGGCGGTCAGCTTGGAAATAGTAAAATAATATGACTCAACCACCAATATTTTTAATAAACTTAGATAAGAGCACAGATAGACTGGATGCGGTAACGCAAAGACTCGCACCTTTCGATATAAAATTTGAGCGTATAAGTGCAGTATTGGGAAGCCAAGTAGATCAAACAACACGTGACAGGTTTTATTCTGAAGAAAAAAACAGCAGTGATTACCATAAACCACTGAGTCCGGGAGAGATCGGCTGTTACATGAGCCACCTAAAAGTACTGCAACACATTGTAGACAATGAAATTCCTTGGGCAATCATATTAGAAGATGACTTTGAGGTTGTAGGCAACCTTAATGAGGCCATCTCCGCTCTATCAGAAATTGATTTTGAATGGGATATGATAAAGTTAGCTGAGTACGGTGATCGCACTCGACCAACCGCTTATGAGTTTAAGCTCAATGCTACTTTTAATTTAAAAATTCAAAAGAAAGTATCTGCAGGCACCTGTGCGCAAGCTATCACTCTAGATGGAGCAAAAAAAATCCTACAGTCGAGTATTCCGTTTGGTCGCCCTGTCGATACTGATTACCAACATTGGTGGGAAAAAAACATAGAAATTTTGACCTTATCTCCTTGTCCGCTTAAACAAGATCTGGACTTTGACTCTACAATTGGAAATATGAGTAAAGGCCTGTCTTTTAAAACCGCTTTTTGGAGAAGGAAAATACAACAGCTAAAATATAAAGCATTAAATAAATCAAATACGCGTCGAATTATTAATAAATTCATTGAAAGATAGTTTTATGGGGCGAATTTACTTCGCCCTAATAATTAAACCCTTATCAGCATTAATAGTTAGAACAAGTTTAAAAAACCTGCCTTTATTAAAAATATATAATTTAGTTTCCTACCCCTACAGCAAACCCATTAAATTCGCATTAATTAAAATACCGCACTGACATATACCCCCAACTTATGAAAAAATTAATTATTAGCCAAATTCAATTTTATTTAAATTAAAACCTTACTCATATGATATTATTTTAGGTTAGTTATTAAATATTTATTAAGTGAGGCTAATTCGAATGAAAAACACGCAATACGACTACCTTATAGTTGGTGCAGGTTTATTTGGTGCAGTGTTTGCCCGAGAGGCCACAGATCAAGGAAAAAAAGTCTTAGTTATTGATAAACGCGACCACACTGGTGGGAATATCTATTGTGAGAATATAGAAGGTATTAACGTCCACAAGTATGGTGCACATATATTTCACACCAGCAATCAGCAGGTATGGGATTATGTAAATCGTTTTGTTACATTTAATCATTATGTCAACTCCCCGGTTGCCCGCTATCAAGACAAGCTCTATAACTTGCCTTTTAATATGAATACCTTTTATCAATTATGGGGCGTAACTACACCACAACAAGCAAAAGATAAAATCGAAGCAGAGCGCGCTCCTTATGCTGACTTAGAGCCACAAAACTTAGAAGAACAAGCTCTATTTTTAGGTGGGCGAGATCTGTATGAAAAACTAATCAAAGGATACACTGAAAAGCAATGGGGCCGTCCAGCCACTCAAATACCTGCGTTTATTATCAAACGCCTCCCCTTCAGGTTTACTTTCGATAATAATTACTTTAATGATACTTATCAGGGTATCCCCGTCGGTGGCTATAATGCATTAACTGACGCGCTGTTAGAAGGTGTCGAAGTGAGAACAGGCATAAACTACTTTGACAAAGCTGATGACTATAATCAACTAGCAGATAAAATATTGTATACAGGAAAGATTGATGAGTTTTTTGATTGTCAGTTCGGTGCTTTAGAATATCGCAGCTTACACTTTGAAACCGAAGTGCTAGATCAAGACAGTTACCAAGGTAATGCAGTGATTAACTATACTGAGCGTGAAGTACCTTATACTCGAATTTTAGAACATAAACATTTTGAATTTGGTACAAGTGATAAAACTGTCATCACTAAAGAATACCCCCATGAGTTCAGTAAGGACAACGAGCCTTACTACCCAATTAATGATGAAACAAATAATGCTCTATTAACCAAGTATCAAGAGTTGGCTAAAACCGCACCTTATGCTGATAAATTTATTTTTGGTGGACGTCTTGCCAATTATAAATACTACGACATGGATGACACCATTGAAGCTGCACTTGCATTAACAACTCAGGAGCTTGTTTAGGTTATGAGTAATAAAGTATATATAGCTAGAAACTATCGCTCTAAGTTTGATGCAGCTGGCAAAGCTAAAATGGACTGTGAAACCATTTTAGAAAATAATGGCTGGAAAAATATTGGCTTCAAGCAAACATGGATCTCAAATTCTATTCTTGGCACGTTAATAAGCGCACTGGGCGTTACATGGGCTATTTTAAAATTAAAGCCAGGCAGTACCGTATGCCTACAATATCCATTCAATAAGTTTTATGGTTATTGTTTATGGGGCGCAAAACTGAAAAATAGCAAAGTGTTAACCCTTGTGCATGACCTGAAAAGCTTAAAAGGTAAATATGGTCATTCAGATAAGGAAGTCGCGCTTTTAAAACAGTCTGATCAATTAATTGTCCACAATGACAAAATGGCCGCATGGTTTACCGAACAAAATTTTCAAGCCCAAATTACCAATATTGAGGCTTTTGACTATTTACACACAGATAATCCCAACGCAAAACGAACGGACACTGACTATGATAAAATCCGCGTCGTGTTTGCAGGTAATATGGGTCCATTTATTTATGAGTTAGATAGCCTTGACCGTGGCAACTTTAAATTTGATCTGTATGGTGTGGGCTACGACAAAAATAAAGTCAAAAATGTCGAAGACACAGTATTAGATTATAAAGGCTGCTTTCCATCAAATGAGGTTATTGACCATATTGATGGTGATTTTGGCTTAGTTTGGTATGGCAATACCTTGGACTCATGTGATGGCGTAACTGGCAAGTACTTAATGTACAACAACCCGCATAAGCTTTCGTTATATTTGCTCTGTGATATGCCAATTATTATTTGGGATAAGGCGGCAATGGCGAGCTTTGTGGAACGAGAACGTATTGGTTTTAGCATCAGCTCTCTTCGCGATATAAAGCACAAATTAGCGGAACTTAATCCAGATCAGATTGAACAAATGAAACGCAATGTAGCACGTGTTAAAGCTGACGTTCAGTCAGGAAAGTATTTAGAAAGAGCCCTGAACCAATTCTCTTAACGAAATACAACCGCTTCAAATAAAAGCCTTGTTTAACATAAAGGCTTTTATTTATATGCTGCGACCATAAATGGATTGCGGAGCAAGCCCGCAATGACGAAAGTGAGAAAGTGCAGCTTGTTTAAACCAACAGTACCAAACCCAACCTGTCACCCTGAACTCTCTTTAGGGCCCACGTATTGACCGCATACTAGCATAACGATCGCAAAATGGATTGCGGGGCAAGCCCGCAACGACAAAGGTGAGAAAGTGCAACTTGTTCAAACCAACAATACCAAACCCAACTATTTCAACCTACAGCACCAAACCTAACCCCGTCACCCTGAACTCGCTTCAGGGTCCACGTATTGATGGCATACACGCATATAACCTCAAGATGGATTGCGGGGCAAGCCCGCAATGACGAGGGTGAGGAAGTGCAGCTTGTTTAAACCAACAGCACCAAGCCCGTCACCCTACACTCGCTTCTAGGCCCATAACTATCTCAAACATGAATTGCGGAGCAAGCCCGCAACGACAAAGGTGAAAAAGTGCAACTTATTTCAACCAGCAACACCAAACCTAACCCCGTCACCCTACACTCGCTTCTGGGCCCATAACTATCTCAAAAAAATGGATTGCGGGCCAAGCCCGCAATGACGAGGGCGAGAAAGTGCAACTTGTTTCAACCAACAGCACCAAACCTAACCCCGTCACCCTGAACTCGCTTCAGGATCTACGTATTGATGGCATACACGCATATCAACCTTAAGATGGATTTCGGGGCAAGCCCGCAACGACA
>NZ_AUYC01000047.1:0-56722 GCF_001625685.1 Pseudoalteromonas luteoviolacea CPMOR-1
TGTGTCAGTCGATGTGTCAGTGGATGCGTCAGTGGATGCGTCAGTCGATACTTCTGATACAACAGCCTGATTATCACTGTTTTGCATCATTTCTTTATTATCGTCAGAGCTACCACACCCCACTAATGTCATTCCAATCAACGTATATAAAAATAAGTTTTTCTTGAACGGGATCATAATTTCTTCCATTTAATATCATGTTCAACAACGTACCCATTATAACAACACAAAAGCGATGTAAAAAAACAAATTATTTTAATTTTATAAAACGCCAAAAAATCAAATAAAAAATGGCCTTAAAAAAGGTGAAAGTATGTTGCTTTTATTGTGTAATTTACAATTGCAGCATCAAGTGCATCATTCGAAAAAATCAGCCGTATAACGTAGATTATGAACCATGGCTATCGGCAACTTAAAATCGAAACACTTTTGCTTCTTTTCATGATAGCACTTTATATTTGATTTATATCGTTATCCTTTACAGTCCTTGAGTCTGTTTCTATACGAGAGTACTGAGGTAATAGTCCTATTAAGCATTCATTTAGTCCTTGCGTCTATGAAGCATAAAAGGTGATAAAAAAATTATCATTTATTTGCCATCTACTCATTTTTCACAACAGCACAAAAAACAAGTTATTGAAATTTAAAATCTTTTATATATATCGCACTTAAAACCTGAATTCAGATCGGGTATCTAGATCTGATTTTCATGTGACCAAAACAAACTTTTTTAGCCAGATACTTGATTAACTTAGTTAGAAATAAATCAGACCAGAATGACTAAACGAAAACATAAAGAATAGCCGTCTTTATTCATTAAAAAATAATAAAAAAATAAGTGAATATTTAACCAAAAAAATCGCTTCCGGCAATAAAACCAGCAAAAAAAATTTAATTGCCCCGTTAGTTATTAACACACTAAATTAATGATTAACTTCCACACCCACTGTCATAAAAAACGATTCTAATAAATGAATTACAAACCTAAAATCCACCCATTATTTTAGATTTATAAAGCCTTGTTTCATAAACAATTTAACAACCACCTCCTTGTATTTTTAGGCCAAAGAAAACAATGAAAACCAAGCTAATATAAACAAGAAAATTAAAAAACCTCCTGCCTTAGCTCAGATATTAATACAACGTGTAAATATTATTATTTAGCTCGACAACGAGGCTATTCAACAATAACAAACCGCCGAAGAACACGGCGTACGTGGCAGTTTAAATTAGACATTATCCTTAATTTCTCTGTACTAAATACCCAGATAGCCTGGTAGTTTTTGCCCAGAATGCGACTGCAAAGCAGCTCTTATCCAAATTAATAACTATTCTTGCTTATATAGTGCACAAGAGATCGAGCTTGGTGTCGCGCTGCCACCACTGCCTTGACTAAATACTGGCACAACATCAAAGTTTCTATAGTGAATATACTGGATTTCCGTGATTCGCGCTTGCTCAAGGGCTTGCTGCCTAACCTGTTCACACTCATCTGCTTCCACTTGATCGAGTGAAGCCATGCTGTATGCACAGCTATGCTCTACACCTTGGTTATCAACGCCACTCACCTCAAAATAGGCGCTGGATTGTGCACTATCACGCTGATAACGCAGCTTTGTTTCACCGGCGCTGAAGGCGGTTGGTAGTACATCAGTATTCGTTAAGTTATTTCCGAAGATAGAACTCACGACAAACTGCCCCTGTTCAGGCTTGATATTCATATGCATTAATAGTGAGTCATTTTGTTCTTTCGCGTAGCAAACTACAGAATGTTCGCTCGTCTGTTGCATACATTGAACCCAGTTTGATACCGCATTATCACTCGCCACTTGGATCAGCGAGTGCGCGGCACGACTGACTCGATATGACTTATTCTCAACTGAGCAATGTGCTTCTTTCCATGCCTCCACAGTACTAATACCACCATCAGCAGACAAAGTATTTACGATGTCTTGCTGTAACTGTGTGCCAATATCACCTTGAGCACTACATAACCAATTAATGAGTGAAGCCTTTGATGTTAAATCCTCTGAGCCTTGAAAATCAGCATGTACAGCGCTTGCCATGTCTACATTGCAACGCTTATAAGTCAAGTACTCTCTCGCTTTTGGACTAATAGCAGCTTTCACTGCAAGGCTAAATGAAGCTCTCGCTTTACCTCCTTTATCGTCGGTAACAACCAGCTCAAACTCTAAAGTGGTATCCTCTGCAAGTACTGGGGCACTGAATGACGCATTTGCTTGATCTTTATCTCGAATCGTAACGCCATAGCCTGACTTTTGTGACCATTGATAACTCACAATATGCCCATCAGAGTCTGTACTTGAGCTAACCAAGCGAACTTCGGCACCTGAACTTATGGAATCTGGTGCAGAAATAGCTGCATTAGGTAGCTTATTTTCAATCACCTGAACAGCTCGTTTTATTTTTATGTAAATCGTTTCTGTCGCTTTGCCACCTTTATCATCTGTAACAATAAGCTCAAATTCTAAGGTGACATCAGTATCCAAAACCGGCGCTGTAAAAGAAGCGTTCGCTTGGTCTTTATCTCTAATCGTCACGCCAACCCCTGACTTTTGCAACCATTGATAGCTGGTAATGCTTCCATCTGTATCACTGGCAGAACCTAAAAGGCGTACTTCTGCTCCGGACTCTACGTCAGCAACAGAGTTTATTGTAACATTGGGCATTTTATTTTTATCACCCGTAGACGTGCTACTTGATGAACTACTGCCACCGCCACACGCGGACAAGAAGGTGATAAGAGCAGTAGCAATGAGAGTGTGCTTAAATGAAAGGCATTTTCTAGAATTTACAAAAGTCATGACAGCCAAATCTCCTAGTGGCTTTAAACAACATGCTCGAACAAACCTTGGTTCAAATAAACCGTACTGGCCGAGCAAATATATTCCTTTGTCTCCAATTCTAATACACAAGGTAATTACATTCAATTCACAAAGTACTTGTATTCAAATTAAACCTACTTACGCTCACTTCCATCACATAAAAACATACGTTCGCCCACACCTTATAATTCAAGCGCATATATGTGTTCTATTTCGTATCATTTTTTCAGGCGAGTGTCTGGCTGTTAAACCGAGTGGCTTTACGTATGGTGATTGGGGCCCGATCGTGTTGATTGCGTGAGCAATTTCTACGCGTATCTAGTCTAGAGTAAATACGACAAACTTAAGATGACTAATTGTAGGCTAAATATAAAAACCACTACTTTTGAGAGAAAACAAAAAACCCGGCAATCGCCGGGTTTTTTAATTCAGTAAGAAGTATTAATTACTTCTTTTTAACTGCTTTTTTGTTTGGAAGGTCAGTGATTGACCCTTCGAAGATTTCAGCAGCTAGACCGATTGACTCGTTCAGTGTTGGGTGAGCGTGGATAGTCAGTGCCACGTCTTCTGCGTCTGCACCCATCTCTACCGCTAGGCCGATCTCACCAAGCATTTCACCTGCGTTGATACCAACCATTGCACCACCGATAACACGGCCTGACTCTTTATCAAAGATAAGCTTAGTTTGACCTTCAGTACGTGCTGAAGCAATTGCACGGCCAGATGCTGCCCACGGGAATACCGCAGTTTCAATCTTAAGACCTTGCTCTTTCGCTTCTTTCTCAGTTACACCAACCCATGCAATTTCTGGATCTGTGTAAGCGATTGAAGGGATACACTTAGGATCGAAGTAGTGCTTCTTACCAGAGATAACTTCTGCAGCAACGTGTGCTTCATGTACCGCTTTGTGCGCAAGCATAGGCTGACCAACGATGTCACCAATCGCGAAGATATGGTCAACGTTCGTTTTCATTTGCTTGTCAGTGTTGATGAAGCCACGCTCGTCAACAGCAACGCCCGCTTTGTCAGCGTCAAGTAGCTTACCATTTGGTGTACGACCAACAGCAACCAATACTTTGTCGTAACGTACTTGGCCTTCAGGTGCTTGCTTACCTTCGAATGAAACGTAGATACCGTCTTCTTTCGCTTCAACCGCAACTACTTTCGTAGAAAGCATTACGTTGAACTTGTTCTTAACGTACTTCTGGTAAACCTTGATGATGTCTTTGTCGGCAGCAGGTACTAGCTGATCAGCAAATTCAACAACGTCGATGTCTGAACCTAGTGCGCGGTAAACAGTACCCATCTCAAGACCGATGATACCACCACCTAGTACAAGTAGTTTGCCAGGTACGTCTTTAAGCTCAAGTGCACCAGTTGAATCAATGATACGCTCATCTTGTGGGATGAACGGAAGGCTTACAGGCTGTGAACCAGCTGCGATGATTGCGTTATCAAACGTCACTGTCTTAGTGCCGTCAGCGCCTTCAACTGCGATGGTGTTAGAACCTGTGAATTTACCGTAACCGTTAACTACGTTAACTTTACGCATTTTAGACATACCAGCTAGGCCGCCAGTAAGTTGACCGATGACAGACTCTTTCCAAGTACGGATTTTGTCTAAATCGATTTGTGGAGCACCGAAAGTTACACCGTGAGAAGCCATTTCAGCTGCATCGTCGATAACCTTAGCGACGTGAAGAAGTGCTTTTGAAGGAATACAACCTACGTTCAAGCAAACACCACCTAGGGTATCGCGAGATTCAATCAATGTAACATCTAAACCTAGGTCTGCTGCACGGAATGCTGCAGAGTAACCACCAGGACCACCGCCTAGTACAACAACTTGAGTTTTGATTTCGTTGCTCATGTTATTACCTTAACTATTATTCGAACGGGACTCTACTCAACTGAGTATCCGCACCCAATTTGCCTGCCGGTCGCCAAATTAGGGCAAATCCAACAGAGAGAGTTTTTGTGCGCGAAAGTGTATCATTCGCACTCACTAATGTCCCGTCCAATTATCAGACAGGACACTAAAAATACAACAAAACCGCACAACTTAGGTTGGGCGGTTTTGATTCACCTTACATCACTAGCTGACGAATATCGCTCAGGTAGTTTGCAAGTGTCACAGTAAAGCGTGCTGCAAGCGCCCCGTCAATTACACGGTGGTCGTATGAACAGCTTAGCGGCACCATTAAGCGCGGCTCAAACTCTTTACCATTCCATTTCGGCTTCATCTCAGACTTAGATACACCTAAGATGGCCACTTCTGGCGCATTCACGATTGGCGTGAATGACGTACCACCGATACCACCAAGGCTCGAGATTGTGAAACAACCGCCTTGCATGTCAGCAGCAGTCAGCTTACCGTCACGTGCTTTCTTAGACACTTCCATCAGTTCACGAGAAAGCTCGATGATGCCTTTTTTGTTCACATCTTTGAATACAGGAACAACCAAGCCATTTGGCGTATCAACCGCGACACCGATGTTCACGTATTTCTTCAGAATTAGGCTCTCACCGTCTTCTGATAGTGAAGAGTTAAACGTTGGGAACTCTTCAAGTGCTTTTGCGGCCGCTTTCATCACGAAGACCAATGGCGTGATTTTCACACCCATTTTCTTCTTCTCAGCGAGCACATTTTGCTCTTTACGGAACGCTTCTAGTGTCGTGATATCTGCTTCGTCAAACTGTGTAACATGAGGAATTTGTACCCAGTTACGGTGTAGGTTTGCGCCAGAGATCTTTTGAATACGAGATAGCTTCTTCTCTTCAACTTCACCAAACTTGCTGAAGTCTACTTTCGGCCAAGGAATTAGACCCAGCTCGCCACCACCGGTGTTGCCACCTTTAGATAGCTGGCCGGATTCAACTTGCTTCACCAGCTCTTTCACATAGTTTTGAACGTCTTCTTTAACAACACGGTTCTTACGACCGGTTGCTTTAACGCGCGCAAGGTTTACACCAAACTCACGTGCTAGACGACGTACAACTGGTGATGCGTGTGCGTACTGATCGTTCGCAACAAATTCATCTTTTTGTGCAGATGCAGGGGCTGCTGCCGGAGCAGGTTTTGCCGCAGGAGCCGCTGCTGGCGCTGCGGTTGGTGCCGGCGCAGCCACAGGTGCTGCTGCCGCTGGTGCACTGCCCGCTGTTTCAAATACGAAGATTAAAGAGCCTGTCGATACTTTATCGCCAGCATTTACTTTGATCTCTTTCACAGTACCTGCAAATGGTGCCGGTACTTCCATAGAAGCCTTATCGCCTTCTACAGTGATTAGAGACTGCTCTTCTTCGATTGAATCACCGACTGATACCATGATTTCAGTCACTTCAACTTCGTCACCGCCGATATCTGGTACGTGTACTTCTTTCGCTTCTGCTACCGCAGCTGGTGCCGCCGCTGGCGCAGGTGCTGCTTCAACAGGTGCCGCTGCTGGCGCACTGCCTGCAACTTCAAATACGAATACCAAAGAGCCTGTTGACACTTTACCGCCAACTTCTACTTTAATCTCTTTCACAGTACCTGCAAATGGTGCAGGTACTTCCATAGAAGCCTTATCGCCTTCTACGTTTAAGATTGACTGGTCAGCTTCAACTGCGTCGCCCACAGCAACCATGATCTCTGTGACTTCAACTTCGTCGCCACCGATATCTGGTACGTGTACTTCTTTAAGCTCTGCCGCAACAGGCGCCGCAGGTGCTGGCGCTGCAGCAGGAGCCGCAGGCGCTTGTGCCGCAGCAGGTGCTTCTGCACCGGCTGCGTCAAAAATCATAATCAAAGACCCTGTTGAAACTTTATCACCTTCAACAACTTTGATTTCTTTAACAGTACCCGCAGCGGCTGCTGGTACTTCCATTGAAGCCTTATCGCCTTCAACTGTGATCAATGACTGATCCACTTCAACCGTGTCACCTACGCTTACTAGGAGCTCGGTTACTTCAACCTCATCGGCACCAATATCTGGAACATGAATTTCAATTGACATGTTTTTGCCTCTTATGCGTAAAGTGGGTTAGCTTTTGTTGTGTCGATATCAAATTTCTTGATAGCGTCAGCAACAACTGATTTTTCAACCTTGCCCTGTTGAGCAAGTTCGTTAAGTGCAGCAACAACCACATAACCTGCGTTCACTTCGAAGTGACGACGTAGGTTTTCACGGCTGTCTGAACGACCGTAACCGTCAGTACCTAGCACCTTATAAGAGCTGCTTGGCATGAATGCGCGTACTTGATCTGCATAGTTCTTCATGTAGTCAGTCGCTGCAATCGCTGGAGACTCACCAAGTACAGTTGCAATGTAAGGTACTTTTGCATCCGCTTCAGGGTTAAGCATGTTGAAACGCTCTGCGTCTTGACCGTCACGTGCTAGCTCGTTGAATGACGTCACAGAGAATACATCTGAACCAATGCCGTACTCTTCGCTTAGGATTGCACCCGCTTTACGTACTTCGTTCAAGATTGTGCCTGAACCCATAAGTTGTACGTGTGCTTTCTCACCTGCGTTTGACTCAAGCTTGTAGATACCTTTACGGATGCCTTCTTCAGCGCCTTCAGGCATTGCTGGCTGGTGATAGTTTTCGTTCATCAGCGTTAGGTAGTAGAACACGTTTTCTTGCTCTGGACCGTACATACGACGAATACCATCTTGCAAGATAACCGCCACTTCAAATACGAACGTTGGGTCGTAAGAAATACAGTTAGGAATCGTACCCGCTTGAATGTGCGAGTGACCATCTTCGTGCTGTAGACCTTCACCGTTTAGCGTTGTACGACCTGCTGTAGCACCTAATAGGAAACCACGTGCTTGTTGGTCACCCGCCATCCACGCCATGTCGCCAACACGTTGGAAACCGAACATAGAGTAGTAAATGTAGAATGGGATCATCGGCAGGTCATTTGTGCTGTATGATGTTGCAGCAGCAACCCATGACGACATTGCACCTAGCTCGTTGATACCTTCTTGAAGTACCTGACCTGACGTTGCTTCTTTGTAGTAAGAAACGATGTCGCGGTCTTGAGGTGTGTAGTTCTGACCGTGTGGGTTATAAATACCGATTTGACGGAATAGACCTTCCATACCGAAAGTACGCGCTTCATCCGCAATGATTGGTACGATGTTTTTGCCAACACCCTTGTCTTTTAACAAGATGTTGAGTGCACGTACGTAACCCATTGTGGTTGAGATATCACGCTTTTGCTCTTCAAGTAGCGGCTTGAACTGCTCCAATTTTGGTAACTCAAGTGCTTGTGTGAAGTTAGGTAGACGCTGTGGCGTGTAACCGTGTAGCGCTTTACGGCGTGCGTGCAGGTATTCGTACTCTGCAGAGCCTTCTTTAAGCGTTAGGTATGGTAAGTTTGCAATTTCTTCGTCAGAAACCAGATCTTCTAGACCTAAACGTGAACGCAAGTGCTCAACGCTAGACATGTCCATTTTCTTAACTTGGTGCGCAATGTTTTTACCTTCCGCAGCTTCACCCATGCCGTAACCTTTTACCGTTTTAGCTAGGATAACTGTTGGACGACCTTTCTCATCTTGCGCCGCTTTATAAGCTGCGTAAAGTTTAGAGGTATCATGACCACCACGCTTAAGTGCGAAGATTTCATCATCTGTCATATCAGCAACCAGTGCTGCTGTCTCTGGGTAACGACCAAAGAAGTGCTCACGTACATACGCGCCATCTTTCGCTTTGTATGTCTGGTAGTCACCATCGATTGTTTCGTTCATCAGCTGTAATAGCTTACCCGTTGTGTCTTTTGCTAGTAGCGTATCCCAACCAGAACCCCAAACAACTTTGATGACATTCCAACCAGCCCCTTTAAATAGGCCTTCAAGTTCTTGAATGATCTTACCGTTACCCATTACTGGGCCGTCAAGACGCTGTAGGTTACAGTTGATCAGATAACATAGGTTATCTAGCTTCTCACGTGCTGCAAATGAGATTGCACCTCGTGATTCTGGCTCATCCATCTCACCATCACCTAGGAACGCGTATACGCGCTGCTCGTTAGTCTCTTTAAGACCACGACCTTCTAGGTACTTAAGGAAACGTGCTTGATAGATTGATGCGATTGGACCAAGACCCATAGATACTGTTGGGAATTGCCAGAACTCAGGCATCAATTTAGGGTGAGGGTATGAAGAAATACCTTTGCCGTCTACTTCTTGACGGAAGTTATCTAACTGCTCTTCAGTTAAACGACCCTCAAGGAATGCACGTGCGTAGATACCCGGTGAAATATGACCTTGGTAATAGACTAAATCACCACCATCCTTCTCGTTTGGCGCACGGAAGAAGTGGTTGAAACACATTTCATAAAATGCTGCTGAAGACTGGTAAGACGCCATGTGGCCGCCTAACTCTAGGTCTTTTTTAGACGCACGAAGTACGATCATGATCGCATTCCAACGTACGATAGAGCGGATACGGCGTTCAATCGTGGTATCACCAGGGTATGCTGGTTCTTGGCCTGCCGGAATGGTATTTACATAGTTTGTAGTAATACCTGTAGGCATGTCCACGCCATCTAGGCGGGCTTGCTCTAGCACTTGCTCAAGTAAGAATTGCGCACGTTCTACGCCTTCTTCTTTCACAACTGACTCAAGCGCTTGTAACCACTCTTGGGTTTCTAACGCGTCAACGTCAAACTTATTGACTTCAGACATATGGAGTGTTCCTTATGTTTTAAATGCAAATTTATTCAATGCGTCAATGACGCAATCAAGCATAATTGCTCGATTTTGCTTAAAAGACCGAATTTACCTAACTTATTGCTGCTTAGTGCGACGTAGACTCCGCTCAATGCGAGAGCGTTCTCTACCCGCTTCAAGTAATGCTTCTTCAATGAAAGCAAGGTGTGCGTTACTCGCAAGCCTTGCCTTTTCCGGATCCCCCTGGATCACGGCATCCATCAAAACCGCTCGGTGCTGTGCAAGCTGATCGCTCACACCTGACTTTTGCACCAATACGGTTAAATTCTGCAATACATTTTGCTCAAGTAACGTTTGCATTCCTCTCACAAGATGTAGTAACACCACATTATGTGACGCTTCTGCTACAGTGAAATGAAACGCATTGATTGCTTTGGCTTTTAGGGCTAAATCGTCCCCCACCTCAGCGATATTGTCATAGCTTTGCTTAACTTTATCCATGTCATTGTCTGTACCTCGAAGCGCAGCATAATATGCTGCGATGCCTTCTAGAGCATGACGGAATTCAAGTAAGTCAAACTGAGACTCAGGGTGTTTACTGATCAAATCAAACAGTGGATCAGTTAATCCTTCTTCTAGCTGGTTTTTAACGTACGTACCGCCACCTTGGCGACGCGTCACTAACCCTTTGGCTTCGAGTTTTTGAATCGCCTCTCTTAACGACGGGCGGGATACTTCAAACTGCTTAGCAAGCTCTCGTTCGGGAGGAAGCTTTTCACCAGGAAGCAATGATCCTTCTAAAATCATGTTTTCCAATTGCTCTAAAATCACATCCGAGAGTTTCGCAGCTTTAATCTTCAAAGACATTGATAACACGCCAGTTTGGGTTATATCCACCAGCTAAGTAAGAAGTCCCTACGTTACATCGTAAGTCTTTAAAACTTAGCAATATTTACTTAATCATTTAGTATATTGTGACCAGATAGGTAAATTGGTCATACCAAATTTGGACAATAAGTTATCAAAATCAAGCTCGGCTGTCAAAATTACACCTTTTCATCGCTTTTAATATCCTTTTTTTGACATCCATTCAGATTAAACTTTATACAATTAAAAATGATTGCAAAGAAAAATAAAAATGGTCAGACCAGAATAAAAAGATAACAGCGGAATTAAAATAAAATGACAATTACGAAAAAGGGGAGATAACAAAATAGGCCGGAGGGTTAAACTATGAATAGCAAGGAGAGGAAGTTGCCCTAATCAACGTCAAGGTGGACAACTTCTCTTAAAATTAACGACTTTACATAAATTATTCCCTCTTCTTCGCTTGTTATTATTTTTTAGCCATCATCTTAGTACCTTTTTAGGTACACATTTCCAGCCTGATTATGCACGAAGAAAGTTAGTTGACGGTACTGTCAGAAAATACAGGAGCTGTAATAAAGACCCCTTACAGATGGCAGCATCCGCTTGCTCTACTACCTTTGGTTTTCCATGAATGGCCACGCCTAAGTCAGCTGCCGCCATCATCACCAGATCATTGGCACCATCACCGATAGCAAGTGTTTGCCCTGAGCTTACCTTGTAACGCTCACGTAAGGTATTTAGTACTTCCGCTTTTTTCTCAGCATCTACAATGTCCCCAATCACTCGACCTGTAAGCTGTTGACCGTCGATTTCTAATGTATTGGCATACACATGATCCAATAGCAACTTATCCTGTAATGCTTCAGCAAACCAAGTGAACCCACCTGATGCAATCGCCAAACGCCAATTGTGCGCCTTTAACAACTCACATAGCGGCTCAATCCCCATCATTAATGGTAAATCATCTTTAAGCGGTGAGATCAAATCCAATTCTATCCCTTGTAATTTGGCTACCCGTTTATGCAAACTCTCACTGAAAGCTAATTTGCCAGCCATTGCTTCAGCGGTGACTGAAGACACGTCATCATACACATCAGCTAAACGGGCAATTTCATCAATACACTCAATTTCGATTGCTGTAGAGTCCATATCCATTACCAATAACCCGGGCATGTCTAGTTGAGGCAAGTTTGGGAGTATGGCACCTTGGCAGTCTAGCTTTTTTGCCGCCTGACGAATATCTGATTTGGGTAACTCACCAGCAGGTAGCCCTACTTTGATAGCCACGCCAATGGGTAAATCAGGATGAGCTCGATAGGCACAAACTGCATGCGTTGCGATATGAAGTGACGTCAACGCGTCTAAAAATATCTTAAGTGTCTCGCCTGTGACATGCGCACCAAATAAAACAATATAATGTGCGGCCTTCCCTACGAACATCTCCCCTTTCTCTGCTTGGGCATTTTCAAATTCATACCACTTTGATAAGGTAAGTTGATTTTCAACAGGGCGGACATCAAGTTGGTCGACATCTATCTTATTTTGCATTGGCATTGAGCACTCCTCATATCGGTATACGCTCTTTTTAACATCTAATGAAAATAATGTCAGCCAACAAGCTGTAACTATGAAAAATACACAAGCAAACACTTTTTTAAAGTCATCAAAAAGTAAACGATTGCTGAGGCTAATTATTGCTGCGGGCTGTTTACTTGCACTATTGTGGATTGCGACCAATACCAGTTTCCGTTCCCATCAGTTACTGCATACTAACGCCAATCACACAGGACAAAGTCTGATAAAACAGTTTGCGCTCAATGTAGTAGAACCACTGACCCGTATGGATACACCTAGACTCCGAATGTTAAGTAATCATTTAGCCAGTGATGAATACGTACTATCAGTCGCAATCTACAATCAAAAAGGGCAATTTATAATTGGTAATGATGGCATAACACAAGCTCCTGAATTTAGTGGACTACCGGATGGCCTTGCAGGGATAAACCCAAGTAAAGATGCCATTGTGAGTAAAATTGAAGATAATGAACGTACTATCGGCTTTGTTAGTATCGAGTACTTGACAGACGCAGCGATGAGTGAAAGTCACAAACACTTTCATCAGCTAGGGCGGATTGTGTTGTTGATGCTCATTATTGTTGGCGTTTTTACTTGGCAAATTGGCCGAGCGCTAACACGACGCGATGTCAAGAAACACATTATCCAAGACGAACAAAAACAGAATATAAACAACCGGGAGTAAGTCGATATCAGCTAGTATGCTAACTATCAACCCAATGAAGTTAAATTAAAAACACGGCATGTCGTCGCGTACAATGTTTGGGCAACTTCTGTTTCAGGCTCACTTCTCAGCTGGCATACCTGAGCGAAAATATCAATCAAACGAACAGGCACATTGATCTGGCCTTGGCAGCCCAGAACCGGCATCGATGGTGCATCCGTTTCTAAGACAAAACTTGATAGCGGCAAGCGACTCACAACTTCTCGAGTCTTTTTAGCCCGCGGATAAGTAATGGTGCCACCTAACCCCAACTTGAAGCCTAACTTGACATAGTACTCAGCTTGTTGCAATGAGCCTGAAAACGCATGGATCACGCCACCGAATTGAGGTGATATTTGCTTAAAAGCCTGAGCAATTAAATGGTGGCTTTGACGGTGATGAACGATCATCGGCAAACCTAAGCGATTCGCCAATGTAATATGTGATTTGAATAGTGCTTGTTGTAACGCTAAATCACCGCACTGACTATCTATGCCACATTCACCGATGGCGACCAACTTTCCTCTATGTTGCTCAGCTAAATCAGCCAGCTGTGCCATCTCTTCACGGCTTTGCTCGGTGAGAAAATAAGGGTGTAAGCCAAATGCGATATGACAACTAGGGTGCTTTTTTCCAAACGCCAACAAACGCTTGCTTTGCGCCAATGATATACCTGGCACCACAAACTGTGTTATGCCAGACGCTGTCGCATCTGACATAAGCTCTGTTAAGTTACCTGTAAGCTCGTCAAAATCTAAGTGACAATGACTGTCTATAAAGCGCATTTACGGATTTAAACGCTCAATTGACCAGCTATCATCAGCTTGTTTTACGTACATAAAACGGTCATGTAGGCGATGCTCTCCCCCTTGCCAAAACTCAATCTTATGCGGTTCGACACAATACCCCCCCCAAAAGTCAGGTAGAGGAATGTCTCCCTTGGCAAACTTACTTTTCATGCCTTCAAAAGTTTGCATTAATGCCTGTCTAGATGACACGGGGCGAGATTGCTGAGATGCCCATGCCGCCAATTGGCTTTCTTTTGGACGAGACAAAAAGTATTTAGCAACCGCCGCTGTACTCAGTGGTTTTGCTTCACCATATACAATCACCTGACGCTCAATCGCATGCCACGGGAAGTGTAATGAAATTTTGTTATTTGCAGACAAGTCCTGTGCTTTTTTAGAACCCGTGTTGGTAAAAAATACAAACCCATTTTGATCTAGATTTTTTAGCAATACAATTCGTTGAGAAGGCTGACCTTCTTTATCAACCGTGGCGACCACCATCGCGGTTGGATCAGCACTGAATTTTGCCTCAACGGCTTGTTTCAACCAAATTTCAAACTGCTCAATGGGGTTATCTTGTAATGTCTCTCGGCGCAGTCCACCTTGTACATATTCTCTGCGGATGTCATCTAATTTCATCTTGGCGATTCCTTAGCATTTTTAAACAACTTCACTCTGTCACCAAAAGGAGTGATATGTAAATAAAAAGCCGCCTTAAATGGCGGCTTTTTAGCATTAAAAGTACTCGAACTTACATTTGTTCCATCACTTCAATGCCCAATAAATCTAAGCCAGTGTGCAGTGTTTTAGCCACTAGGTTACATAGAACCAAACGACTTTCACGCGCTTGCTCGGTTACATCGTCTTTCAGGATAGGACATGCCTCATAGAAAGACATATATAAACTCGCTAGTTCATATAAGTAACCACATAATACGTGTGGTGTCGCTTCATTGATCATCAGATCAAGCACTTCTTCTAATTGTAACAGCTTCAGTGCGAGTGCTTTTTCTTGTGGCTCTGTTATTACGATATTACCAGCGAGAGTCTGACTATCTACATTCGCTTTACGGAAGATACTCTTAACACGCGTGTATGCATACTGAAGGTAAGGGGCTGTTGCTCCCTCAAAACTCAGCATTGTATCCCAGTTAAAGATGTAGTCACTGGTACGGTGCTTTGATAAATCAGCATATTTAACCGCGCCAATACCCACTTTATGTGCGATCTCCGCACGAGCTTCTTCTGACAGTTCAGACGCTCGCTCAGCCAATTTATCAGACGCTCGGCCAACCGCTTCGTCCAACAAGTCTGCAAGTTTAATCGTACCACCAGTACGGGTTTTAAATGGTTTACCATCATCTCCCATCATGGTAC
Source organism: Pseudoalteromonas luteoviolacea CPMOR-1 (assembly GCF_001625685.1). GTDB lineage: Bacteria > Pseudomonadota > Gammaproteobacteria > Enterobacterales > Alteromonadaceae > Pseudoalteromonas > Pseudoalteromonas luteoviolacea_K. Next base: position 14,818 of record NZ_AUYC01000047.1, read on the forward strand.
CGAATAAGCTTGGTTCATAGCTGGTTTTGTCTTGCAACAAACCGGCTTTACGCGCAGTGATCTCTACTTGATTAAAGTGCAGACCTTGACGCGCATCAACAAAAATCAAAATACGGTCAACATCTAGCTCGTTTGAGCGATAATCACACGCCGCTAAGTCTGTGGTAGAATATAAGAAGCCGCCACCTGACTTTTGTACGATGAACACCGATGGCTCACCATCTTTATTTGCCAATTCATCAAGGAAAACCACTTGTGCACCTTGATCTTCTACTGCAATGCCTTTTTCTTTAAGTAGTTCGGTCACACCACTAAGACGGTCGTTATATGCACTCTCTCCTTTGATGTCTTCACGACTAAGGGTTACGTTTAGCTTTTGGTAAACTTCTTCAGAGTGTTTTACTGAGGTATCGATGAATAACTGCCACAATTTTTCACAGTGCGCATCTCCCCCTTGTAATTTCACAACATAGTCACGGGCTTTATCAGCAAAACCGTCTTCATCATCAAAACGCTTTTTCGCATCACGATAAAAGCTCTCTAAATCAGCCAGTGCCACCGATTCAAGATCAATACCTTGCTCAAGTAAATCTTCAAGGTGCGCGATCAACATACCAAACTGCGTTCCCCAGTCACCCATATGGTTTTGACGGATCACGTTATCACCACGAAACTCAAGGGCACGCACAACAGCATCACCAATGATGGTCGAACGTAGATGACCCACGTGCATTTCTTTTGCAAGGTTTGGTGATGAGTAATCAACAATGACTTTATGTGGTGTCGTGTGCTCTGCGACACCTAATTTAGCGTCTTGATTTGCCGCTTCTAAGCTTGATGATAAAAACTCAGGCTTAAGGTGAATATTGATAAACCCTGGGCCTGCAATTTCAGTTTTTGCAGCAAGATCGGCAATATCTAAGTTGTCTATGATCTTTTGTGCAACTTCACGCGGATTCGTTTTTAATGCTTTTGCAGCGCCCATTGCGCCATTGATTTGATAATCACCAAATTGCGGGCGAGTAGATTGTGTAACCGCTGGGTTTGTGCCTTCTGGAATGCCCGCAGCTTGCATCGCCGCATTGGCTTTTTCAATTAATAGAGTTTTGATATTCATTATTTATCCTGTGATCCTTGCCAGCCATCAAACCAGCAAGGTTAAATTCGATTAAATTTAAGCGTTTATTAGTGTTCACGTGTATGGTGGAACTGAACATCAGGATAGCGTTCCATTGATAAGTTTAAATTTACACGGCTAGGTGCAATGTAAGTTAAGTTATCACCACCATCAAGGGCCAAGTTTGCTTCGCACTTGCGTTTAAACTCAGCCATCTTCTTATCGTCGTCACACGTCACCCAACGGGCTGTTTGTACCGCTACGCTTTCGTAAATTGCATCTACGTTATATTCAGCTTTTAGGCGCGCTACAACCACATCAAACTGAAGCACCCCCACCGCACCTACGATTAAGCTGTTATTTTGTAGTGGTCTAAATACCTGTACCGCACCTTCTTCTGACAGCTGTACTAAGCCTTTTAACAACTGCTTTTGTTTAAGCGGATCTTTTAAACGAATGCTACGGAATAGTTCTGGCGCGAAATTTGGAATACCACTGAATTTCAGCTTCTCACCTTGCGTGAAGGTATCACCGATTTGGATTGTACCGTGATTATGTAAGCCAATGATGTCGCCAGCATATGCCTCTTGAGCACGCTCACGGTCACCCGCCATAAAGGTTACCGCGTCGGAGATACTGACTTTTTTGCCAATACGTACGTGGTCCATCTTCATACCTTGCGTATATTTACCCGATACAATACGCATAAACGCAATGCGGTCACGGTGTTTAGGGTCCATATTCGCTTGAATTTTGAATACGAAGCCTGAGAACTTTTCTTCTTCAGCTTTGACTTCACGCTCTTCAGTTTGACGTGGCATTGGCGTTGGCGCCCACTCTGTTAAACCGTCAAGCATATGGTCAACACCAAAGTTACCTAATGCCGTACCAAAGTAAACAGGTGTTAGCTCACCCGATAAGAATAACTCATGATCAAACTCATTGGATGCACCGATCACCAGCTCTAGCTCTTCACGAAGCTGCTCGGCTAACTCATCACCGATTTCAGCATCTAGATCTGGATTATCTAAGCCCTTAATGATGCGCTTTTCTTGGATGGTGTGACCTTGACCCGTTGCATATAAAATCGTTTCGTCACGATGAATGTGGTACACACCTTTAAACTCTTTACCACAACCGATTGGCCAAGTGATAGGTGCACACATAATATTCAGTTCTGTTTCGACTTCGTCCATGACTTCCATTGGATCACGGATGTCACGGTCAAGCTTATTCATGAAAGTCACGATTGGCGTGTCACGTAAGCGAGTAACTTCCATTAATTTACGTGTTCTATCCTCAACACCTTTTGCCGCATCTATCACCATTAGACATGAGTCAACGGCTGTCAGTGTACGATAAGTATCTTCAGAGAAGTCTTCGTGTCCTGGGGTATCTAGTAGGTTTACCAATGCATCATTATACGGGAACTGCATCACTGAGGTTGTTACCGAGATACCACGCTCTTTTTCCATTTCCATCCAGTCAGATTTTGCGTGCTGATTTGAACCACGACCTTTTACCGTACCGGCTTTTTGTAACGCCTTTCCGAATAAAAGTACTTTCTCTGTAATGGTGGTTTTACCCGCATCCGGGTGAGAAATAATGGCAAAAGTACGGCGAAGCGATACTTCTTGCTGGATACTGTTGTTTGACATTGAAAACTCTACTTTTGGCTTATCTGAGTGTGACTATTAACTGATAACACTCGGCTGTGAACACATATCCGCATATTGTCTCTGATCCTGACTATTTTAACAACTTATCGGCGTATAATTTGCCGATAAACTGCCACATTCTTTACATTCAAGTGTGACGTTCACGGTTACCCATCCAATAACGCGAGTTTTACTCCCCTTACATGCCATGCTGCCATGTTTTGTTGCATTGGCTCTGTCCACTCCAGACAAAAAGCCACTATACAATTTTGCTTAAATTGTTAGGATAAGTGCTATCAACCAATAATAAAAAACAACCATGACACCAAAACTATTTTTAATTCCAAGGCCTAACCCTCACGCCACCATGCGCCTATTTTGCTTTCCATATGCTGGTGGATCGCCCACTATTTTCATGTCATGGCTAAGCAAGCTTCCCGCTCATATCGAAGTGGTATTAATTCAACTACCTGGGCGCAGTGCACGATTAATGGAAACGCCTTACAACAAAATGAGCCAAATAATTGAAGAGCTCATGCAGCACAGTGATTTCATTACACAAAAACCTTATGTGTTTTTTGGTCATAGCTTGGGAAGTCGAGTCGCCTATGAATTAACACTCACATTACACAAGCATCATTATACATTACCACTTCAATTAATTGCCTCAGGGAGTCGATCACCACATCTCAAAGGTCATAAGACACCGATTTATCATTTGCCTGAAGCCGAATTTATCGCGGAACTGCGAGCTCTAAATGGCACACCAAAAGAAGTACTTGATAATGCAGAACTCATGGAGCTATTTTTACCCTTACTAAGGGCCGATTTTGAAATCGCGGATTGCTACCAAGCAGAGCAATACCCATTGCCCACCCAAATCAATGTGTTATACGGCCACGATGATATCGACGTCACGCCTGAAATGGTCGATGCTTGGCAAAATTTATCTGCTTTACCCATCACCAAGCATGCATTCAATGGGGGACATTTCTTTATCAATACACACAGTGAGCAAGTGATAGCCACGGTTTCAAAACTGATTAATACAAATTAATATCTGCTCTTTCCAAAGGCCCTATTGGGCCTTTATGCCTACACCTCAAATTTGTGCATAATTCCCCCACCATGTAAACTAACTTTAATCTTAAGTCATAGACATGGGTACGGATTAACATTTACTATAGCGTAAATGATTAACATTCCCCCAATAAATGTAATCACACAAAGCGCAAAATTAGACTCGGTTGCTAAGTCGCATGAAAAGCAACACCTGTGCTATCTCATTGAGAAAAAAGGAAGACAATAAAGTGAGAAACATATTTGTTTTATCTGTGCTGACATTAGCACTCAGTGGCTGCAAAAGTTTAGTTGAAAAAGGGAACAACTTATTCGAAGCTGGTATGTTTAGCCAATCAGCTGAATATTATGAGCAAGCACTTAGCGAAGATCCTCATGACATTGAAGCACAAAAAGGTTTGATGCAGGCACGAAATAAAATTTTAGATAAAGGATTAATTGACGTACGAATGCTGCGTTTAGGGGGCAACCCAACCGGCGCCGCCATCAAATTAGAAACGCTGTTACGAAATCAAATCAAATGGCAAATAGAGCCATTTGGCCCGATTGCAAACACTCAAAATGAAGAAATCGACTATGCAACACACTGGTTGAAAGCCCGTGCAGAGCAGTTAGGCCAATCGCGTTTTCCCGATCAGTTTCGTTTTTTTGAACACCGTTATGCGTTTCTAATAAGCAACGCACAATTACATAACCAATTTTCGACTTACAAAGCCGCTTTACATAATAAAGCACACGCCAAGTGCACACGCCTGTCGACCAATGCAAACAACGTGCGATTTTTCTTACGCCAATTTACAGAGAAATACTGTATGGCTTGGGATCTGCCACAGAATTTCGAGCCGCTCTCTCACGATCCAAGTCGCTACTCAAGCATCACGCTTACCCCCAGGTTTAAAGTAAATTTACACCGCACTAGCCGACAGGCTAATTCACTGCATACTTTCTCTACCCAATTAAAACAAACCTTTAGAGAGAGCCTTTGGTATAGCCCAGTAGGCAAACAAACGTTTGAACTCAATTTTGACGCCAGCTTAGAGCACATTCGAGATGCAAAACTGGTAAATAGACAAACACATTTTACATTAGTTGAAGAAAAGCAAAGCAAAGTTGACCCTTCAAATACACTCGATGTAGAAGTGAAAAAAGCGTACAGCTATCCGGTGACTGAGTTCACTGAACAATTTAGCATTGATGCAAAATATGCCGGGACAGTCGCGCAACAACAAATAGAATTCCGTGTTGATGACAGCCTGACGCACTACACACAAAGTCATCAAGCAGACTTTCCACAACTTAATATCAAACCAATCAAAGCCACATTTTTAGATGTTGATACTAAACTGGATAAGCAACTCGATATCTTACAGCAAAATTTTAAAACACAATTAGAGCGTATTTGGACTGACACACATTGCAATGGTTTAATCGGTGCTCAATATGGTGAATATATTTTACGCTGTGGCAAAATAGCGCCAGACAATGAATTTGTAAACAGTTGGTTTAAAAAGCAATTTGGTTTAAATTACCTAGAAATGGCTGCACTGTACGCGCTTTAGCTGCCTTTATCTGCAAGGCAATAAGGCTTAACAATGGGCTTGCCTTGCAGATAAAATGGCGATGGTCGACCCTTTCGCAGCACTCGCCATAATGCGATTTTCAGTATTAGATGGGCCGCAACCTGTTTATGCGACCAAGATCCCTTAATTTCCTTCGGGATCTCTCCTGTTGCAAACTTACAAAATACACTGCCAACAGGCCGGCCTACCATCTTGTCTAAATCTTCTTCAATACAGTGATGTAATAGGCCAACCAATGGCCAACGCGCATTTAATGTATTCCCCAAAGGCGTATTGCAACATTTGGCAAACCAGCGATGCACACCGCCTCGAGTGACAGTTAAGCACCCGATTTCACTGTGTCCTTGGGTGATCGTTAGTTGCGAAGCGCTGACTTGGAAAACATCAGAGCCGCCATAAGCATTCAAAATGTGAGGCTGTTTTAAGTGCTTAACAAACGCCTGACAATCATCGCAATAACACACCACTCGATTGTGAAACAATTTGCTACCTATAGAGACATTCCCACGCACTTTTCCACATTGACATTTCATGTGTAAACACCGTTCCATCACGACTCCCCATTGATGATTGCATTGCGTAAGCCAGCTATGACTTTTTACCCTCTTATCCTAGCATTGTAAAATCAGACAATAAAATGCATATCTCTCTTGGACTCACTGCGGCTTCATGCTAGTTTGCTGCAAAACAAAATCAATTTAGGAATTACTATGCCAAAGGCCAGTGAAATAAAAAAACATGCTGCGATTGAATACAATGGTCGCGTTATGATCGTACGTGATATTGAACGTTCAGTACCTCAAGGTCGTGCTGGGGGTAGTCTTTACCGTATGCGTATGTACGATGTCGTCAATAATGGTAAAGTAGACGAAACATTTAAAGCGGAAGAAATGCTTAAACTAGCCGACCTAACGCGTCGCCCGGCAATGTTTTCCTATATTGATGGTGAAGAATACGTCTTTATGGATGAAGAGGACTACACACCTTACCACCTAAACAAAGAAGCCATTTCTGAACAAGTTTTATTTATCAACGAAGATACTAAAGGCCTATCTGTTGTCGTTGTAGAGGGTAGCCCTGTATCTGTCGATTTACCTTCAAGTGTTGAGCTTGTTATTGAAGAGACCGCACCGTCTATTAAAGGGGCCTCTGCCAGTGCGCGCACAAAACCAGCAACGCTGACAACCGGTCTAATCGTCCAAGTCCCTGAACATATCTCAACCGGTGATAAAATTAAAATCAACACCACAGAAGTTAAATTTATGAGTCGTGCAGACAGCTAATCTTGTTTGTGAAAATAAGCCGGGTATCCCGGCTTTTTTATTGCTTCCGCCACACATACCCAATCCTTTTCTCTGATTTATGTAATATCAGCTGTAATTAATACTTTGAATTGATGTTATTTTGTGACAATAATAAATGGAACGTTCCAAATAAAAACAATCAAGATAATGGGAGTTAATTATGAAACGGTTTGCACTGTGTGCTTTAGCACTGGCTATCCAATCAACATCAGTACACGCACATTCAGGACATACACACCAAAATATACAGACAACGGTACTGAACGAATGGCAGGACAAAACTAGCTATAAAAAGGGTCACCGAGTAACACACCAAGGGGCAATTTATCAAGCAAACTGGTGGACAGAAGGTGATACACCAGCCATCAATAAATCTGGTGCTTGGCAGTTTGTACAATTCATCAACAGTGAACTCAGCACACCAAACCCTTGGCTACATGCACAGGTTTATACAAAAGGGCAAATCGTTGCGTTTAAAGGAGAGTTGTATAAAGCAAAATGGTGGACATTGAATGAAGATCCTGATGTTAGCCAAGTGTGGGCCAAAATTGCGCACGACAAAAAGAACGATCCAATTTCACAAATGAGCCTGATAGGCAACAATATTACACTGAGTGAGCAAAAAGCAGAGTCTCCCGCAGGTGAAGCACTCAGTAATGCATTTGATGGCGACCCCCGCACAAAATATGTCACTCTTAAACCTCAGAGTTGGATACAAGTATCGTTAGAACAGCCACAAAGTCTGGCTAAATACCAATTGACCTCTGCCAATGATGCCCCAGGCAGAGATCCACATACTTGGACATTACAAGGTTCTAATGATGGTGAAAACTGGCAAATCATTGATACGCAAAATGACCAAGCTTTTGACAAGCGCTTTGAACAAAAGACTTACGTCGTCGACAATGCAAAACCTTATCAACACTATCGCTTCGATCTCACTCATAAAGGCACCGATGACTGGGGGTATGATTTACTTCAAATCGCCGAGATAGACTTATTTACCAACACACAACTTCCGATTGCTGGCATTAACAGTGAGACCAGTACCGTTTTTGTTGGAGAAGTATTAGAGCTAAAAGATGCTAGCCTCAATCAACCAAATAGCTTTGAATGGCAATTCGAACAAGGAACGCCGGCAACTAGTTTGGCACAAAACCCAGTGGTTACTTTTAACACCCCGGGTGTCAAAAATATCGAGCTTGTTTCTTACAACTGGCATGGCCGAAGCGAAGTCGTAAATCAAACAGTGAAGGTTGTCGATCCTGCCAACCCATGGCATGGGTTCGCCTATCCTGAAATTAAATTTGCTCATGAAGATACCGAAAGCGCAGGCTATAAACGCATTCACCGCCTATTCCCTGATTTAGAAAAAACCATCAATGATGTGACGTTAAAAGTAAATCAGTACCTTTATAAGCATTATGGCGAATCTCCTGAATTTGACTCAGTGACATTTAGCCTAAAGTGGATGGACACCCTTGCTTATCGCGCTGGCTCTGGCCGCAACATGGAAATCGCATTTAGCACAAAATACATCACCGAATCTTTGGCAAATGCAACTGACGAAGAAGTGATTTATGAATTATTGGGTGTCTTCTGGCATGAACTTGTGCATGGCTATCAACATTTTCCAACGGGACATATGGCGGATGGCAATGAAACACACGCGATTGTTGAGGGAATAGCCGATCTTGTAAGGATCCGCGCAGGCTTTCATGCGACAAGAAGCCCTTCCCCATCCAAAAACTGGTTAGGTGGTTACACCAATACAGGGTTTTTCCTATCTTGGATCCAAGATAACTATGACGATGACTTTACATATAAAATCAACCAAATGGTACTCACTAGCCAGCGTGAAGGTTGGGAGTGGACATTGGAAGAAGCGCTCAAACGTATCTTAAATCAAGATATCAATACACTATGGCAAAAGTATCAAGCAACTTTAGGGGCCGCATCGGAAGCGCCAGCGATTCCAGCTGACCAAATTAGTTTGGTTGAGTTAGGCACAGATATTACCGCCTCAGCACAGCCTGCGGATCCCATCTACGATGTAACAAAAGCAATCGATGGAGACCGTTACACAAAATACCTAACGATAAACGATCAATCAGAAATCACTTTTTCTACACATGGAACTGGTCAGTTAGTGGCTTATCGCTTAACCGTAGGTGATAACCAGCCGAGCCGAGATCCGAGTAGTTGGACACTATTCGGTTCCCAAGATGGGATCGCTTGGCAAGAGGTGGATGCACAGTCCAACCAAGTATTTAACCAAAGACTTGAAACGCGCGAATTTACCCTTGCGCCAACACAGCACTATCAGCATTTTCGCTTTAATTTTTTCAATAGTGGCCAGCAAAGTAATGGCGAGTCTTTATTTCAACTTGCTGAGATAGACTTGTTGGCTGATAAAGCCACGGTTGCGCTTCCCGTTACACTTGAGAATTTTGTATTGCTCGGCGGGCAAGCCAGTGCTGAGCATGAGGGCTTTAGCCAATGGGGAGAGGGCTATCAAAGCGCATTTGATGGTAATTTCGACAATAAATACGTCGCATTGACAGACACTGGTTGGTTACAATTTATCGCCAAACAACCTCATACGTTAAGTGCCTATAGCATAACCAGTGGTAACGATGCGCCCGAACGAGATCCAACAAATTGGTCGCTACAGGGCTCTAATGATGGTGTGCAATGGTATGCCATTGACACTCGCCAGTCAGAGCAATTTACCGAACGTAATCAAACGCGTACTTTTCGAGTAGATAACACGACGGCGTACTCACACTACCGTATCGATCTGACACACACAGCCACGGATGCCAACGGTAATAACCTGCTACAGCTTTCCGAAATAGCGTTGTATCACGCGAAGTAAACTAGATATTGGGCAAAGTAGCGATACTTTGCCCTCTTTACGATATATCAAAATAGGTAATCTCCCCTTCCTTTTTAAACTCAAACATCTGCTGACACAGCGCAAAAACTTGAGAAATTAGGCAAGCCATCATATGATCCAATATTGCACAATGAATGGATAATTTGACGGACGTTTAAAGCACATATGGATATCGGGAAAGATGAAAACCAGTAAGCTCAGTATCAGGTTACTTTGGTATATAACACCGCTGGTGATTTTGCCTTTGCTGTTTTTAGGCGGCTTTACACTCACCAATGTAACCAGCTCCACGCAAAAGCAAGCAAAGCTCATTGTGGGGCGCTTTGTTGAACAACAGCAACAAAAAATGTTCAACTACATGGAAATATATCAATCAACCACAAAACTGCTTTCCACATCTCCTGTGCTTAGTGACTACTTACTCTCACCTCTCGATAAAGAATCACTGCAAAAAAAACACTTAGGTGCACTTCTTACATCATCTGATGAACATAAACTTAAAACAAAACGTTTGGGTGCACTGATGGATGTGTTTGCAAGTTACAGTGAAGCCTATCCAGATATACTCAGTATTAACCTGGTCGATGCAGAGGGTAAAAGCCATGCCTTCTATTCGAGTAATTTAAGTTTTGCGCCAGATGACTACCCATTTTTTGACCAAGTACTAAAAAGCAATTTGCGCCAGCAACAGTACATGCTACCGGCCAAAGAAGGTGGTACACAACTTTACTTTGTGCAACAGATTTATAGCGTTAACTTTCACCTAAAAAGACCACAAAGACAGGGCTATATCATAGTTCGTGTTGCGCCATCGATTATTAGTAGTAGCATACTTGAAGCGCCTTATGACAACACACTAAACTTATTGGTGTCCGCACAGGGAGAAGTTCTATTCTCCTCTGATGGGCAGTTTTCATCCAGTTACCTTAGCGCTGAAGAAATGGCTCAGGTCAGCTCCTTGGCAGATAGAGGTAAATTAGATTCCATCATTTTGCCCTCTGTTGATGGGCTGAAACGCATGACTTACAGCGCACAGCTAAGTGGTGGTTATTACTATATTTCGACCATACCCAAAAGTATTCTTTATCAATCTGGTAAAGCCATCAGCTTAATCACGGCTTTAATCGTTATTCTTTCCGTAGTTACCTTACCCGTCCTTATCTTTATCGTGGTACGCAATCTACTACTTACACCCATTGAGCTACTTGGAGAGGCAAGTCACCGAGTCGGTGATGGAGACTTATCAGTCTCTTTGCCTGCCCATGACGACGACGAAGTAGGCACCTTGTTTGATGATTTCAACCATATGGTAAAACAGATCCGAGACTTCCAAGGTGAATTAGAAGACTACAAACTCCATCTAGAAGAAAAGGTCGAAAGCCGAACTCGTGCACTAGAAGAAATGAATAGTCAGCTTGAAGTCGCGATCACTGAAGCAGAGCAAGCAAACCAGCTTAAAAGTCGATTTTTAGCTAATATGAGCCATGAGATCCGTACACCACTAACTGCCATTATGGGTTTTACTGAACAACTATTACACAACCCAGGAGCGAAAAATGCGGACTTACACTTAGACACGATTTTACGCAATTCGAAACACTTATTAGAACTGATCAATAACATTCTCGACCTCTCAAAAATTGAAGCCGAAAAACTCGCAGTAGAACAAAATGCGATTGAGTTTTTACCACTATTAAAAGACATTGAATCGATTATTCAGCCACTTGCCGAAGAAAAGCAGCTTGAGTTAACGCTGGATTACGCATTTCCATTGCCCAAAACGCTCAATAGTGATGAAACACGTCTCAAGCAAATTCTACTTAATATTGCCAGTAACGCCGTCAAGTTTACTGAACAAGGGTTTATTTCCATTGGCATTGATTTTAACGCGCAGCAAGACCAATTTATCTTTGTGATTAAAGATACGGGCATTGGCATGTCAAAAAGTGAAATGGAAAGAGTGTTCAAACCGTTTGAACAAGCTGATACCACCACAACACGACGATTTGGCGGCACCGGGCTTGGTTTATGTATATCCAAAAATTTGGCACAGCTGCTCGGTGGCGATGTACAAGTGAGCAGTGAACAAGGTAATGGCAGTACCTTTACCATCACAATATCAGCCAATCATCGCAGCCAAGACATCGAGTGGATAGATTGTGACTCCTATATTCACAATCAAACAAGCAGTGCTCAGAAACTGACAGAAACACAGTTAGAAGCCACGATACTGCTCGCTGAAGATAATAAAGATAACCAAGAACTGATTTCATTATTGTTAAGTTCTTGGGGCCTCAAGCCCGATATTGCAAATAATGGTGCAGAAGCGGTAGAGATGTCACTTATCAATGATTACGACTTAATCTTAATGGATATGCAAATGCCTGTAATGGGCGGCTTAGAGGCCACAGAAATGCTCAGACACGCCGCCTATGATGGGCCGATTGTCGCACTGACTGCCAATATCATGAAAAATGACATTGATACCTATTTGGCTGCGGGATGCAACGCCACGCTCGGCAAACCCATCGATAGAGAAAAACTCGGCACAGTACTACTTGAGTTTTTAGAGCTGGCCAGTGACAATGCCTCGAAGTGGAATAACCTCCTGAAAAGCGAAAAATTCTTACAAATCAGCCAGAATTATTTAGAAAAGCTACCGGAGCAACTCGATCTCGTCGAATCACTGTACGAGAATCAGGAGTGGGAGTCTTTACGTGCTCTAGCGCATAGTTTAAAAGGCAGTGCTGGCTGCTTTGGCTTCAGCAATATTCACAGTGCTGCGGGTGAGTTGGAAACGAGCTTACAAGGAAACAACAAAGCTCAGTGGCAATATACCACCTTGCAACTTACCCAAGCGATCCAATACACATTAGATAATGAAGATGTACAGCTTCAGGCTGCAAGGTAGTTGCATCTGTTACTTTCTTAATTTGTAAACTGTATGCCCATGAGAATGGCATCCTCTTTGCCAGTTTCGGTCGGGTAGTAATTTTTTCTCCTACCCATCACATTCAAGCCAACCTTATTATAAAGCGCGATCGCAGACTGGTTAGATGCCCTGACTTCCAAAAACAGGTTTTCAGCCTGTTCATCCACACACTGTTTTATCAATGCATGCATCAGTTCAGTCGCAATGCCTTTACCTTGATGATCTGGGTGCACACAAATATTCATTAGGGTGTAATCTGGTCCAGCTCGTTCAGCAATAAAATACCCGATCAATCCTGCTTCGCTATCACGACATACATTAAAATAACGACCGCCAATGCATGAAGTGAGTGTTTTTTCGCTCCATGGGTGGCTGTGACACGCGTTCTCAATCTCCATAACCTGTTCAACCGGAAATTGCGCTAATGCCTCACTACGCAGATACAGCATGATATATCGCCCGCCATAGTTGTTGCTTTTGTTCTTTGTCTAGTACTGTGCCAGGTAAGGTCAGCGTATTCCCTTGCAATGAAATAGACTCCCCCAACACGACAGCTAAATTATCTAAATTAATAGCCAAAGCGATATCTTCAGCGAGACGTGTTGGTAAAACCAAAGGTACAGAGGTACTTTGCACGCTTTCTGGATCAGCATGTGTATTGTATTGTGCTTTAAGCTTAAGTGGTGTTAAACCAAGTAATTGAGCATGTATAGGATGCATGATAAAAATACTTTTTTACTGAGTCTAAATGGTAGTAGTAAAATATTCAATTACGTGGGAAAAGTAAGAAGTGGCAGGGGCGGCAGGACTCGAACCCGCAACCATCGGTTTTGGAGACCGCTGTTCTACCAATTGGAACTACGCCCCTGCAATGTCGACGCATTATAAAGAGCTTTTAGAAAAGGTAAAGAGGAAATATGCATTTTTTTGTTTGTTTGCTTTTTTTATAAACAAAAAGGCGAATATTTATGATATTCGCCTTTTTTTCATTCAATTAGCACAAACTAATTATCATTATTCCCACTCGATTGTCGCAGGTGGTTTGCCTGAGATATCGTAAACAACGCGAGAAATTCCATCAATTTCATTAATGATACGGTTTGATACCAGACCTAAGAAGTCATATGGTAAATGTGACCAACGTGCCGTCATGAAATCAATTGTTTCTACACAGCGTAATGACACAACCCAGTCGTACTTACGCGCATCACCCATTACGCCTACCGATTTAACCGGCAGGAATACTGTGAATGCTTGAGATACTTTGTGGTAAATGTCTGCTTTATGAAGCTCTTCAATGAAGATAGCATCTGCACGACGAAGTAAATCACAGTATTCTTTCTTGATTTCACCAAGTACACGTACACCTAGACCTGGACCTGGGAATGGGTGACGGTAAAGCATGTCGTACGGTAAACCTAACTCAAGGCCAATTTTACGTACTTCATCTTTAAACAGCTCACGAAGTGGTTCTACTAGACCCATTTCCATATCGTCAGGCAGACCACCTACGTTATGGTGAGACTTGATCACATGCGCCTTGCCTGTTTTAGATGCTGCTGACTCGATGACGTCTGGGTAAATTGTACCTTGCGCTAACCATTTAGCATTTTTTAGCTTTTTAGATTCAGCATCGAATACGTCAATGAACGTATGACCAATTGCTTTACGCTTATCTTCAGGATCAGAAAGACCCGCTAGGTCATTTAGGAACTGCTCTTCAGCATCCACTTTGATGATGTTCAGGCCGAATTTATCACCAAACATTTCCATTACTTGCTGACCTTCATTTAAACGAAGTAAACCGTTATCAACAAATACACACGTTAATTTCTTACCAATCGCACGGTGGATAAGCATAGCCACAACAGACGAATCAACACCACCTGAAAGACCAAGGATAACTTCGTCATCGCCGACTTTTTCTTTGATGCGCTCAACCGCATCTTCAATGATCTGCGAAGGTGTCCAAAGCTTCTCACAGCCACAGATATCAATGGCAAAACGCTCTAACAAACGAGTACCTTGCTGCGTGTGTGTCACCTCCGGGTGGAATTGTACACCGTAGAAGCGCTTTTCTTCCCAAGACATTGCCGCGTGTGGACACGTATCCGTTTTCGCACTTGTTACAAATGTGTCTGGGATTTCAACCACTTTATCGCCGTGGCTCATCCATACGTCAAGTTGACCAATGCCATCTTCAATGTGGTCTTCAATCGCTTCGAAAAGTGCACAGTTACCGACTTTTTCAACTTTTGCGTAACCAAATTCTTTCTTATCAGAGCTATGTACTTTACCACCTAGCTGCATCGCCATTGTTTGCATGCCGTAACATACACCAAGGACAGGTACACCTGCTTCAAACACATATTCAGGGGCTCTTGGGCTATTTTCTTCTGTGGTTGACTCTGGACCACCAGACAGGATGATACCCTGAGGGTTGAATTCACGGATCTGCTCTTCCGTTACATCCCACGCCCAAAGTTCACAGTAAACGCCAATCTCACGTACACGACGTGCAATTAACTGCGTGTATTGAGAACCGAAGTCTAAGATCAAAATACGGGAATCATGGATGTCTTTGCTCATTGATAATCTCGTTAGTTAGGAAACGATAAAATTAGTAAAGCACAGCTAACCTGCTTTACCAGAATTAAAAAGGGCTAGCTGCTTGCTAGCCCTGACAATTTTGCGGGCTCAACGCACGTTGGCCGGCTTAACCTAAGCGATAGTTAGGCGCTTCTTTGGTGATCTGTACATCGTGTACGTGAGACTCACCCATACCTGCTGAAGTGACACGTACAAACTCAGGTTTGATGTTCAACTCAGCGATCGTAGCACAGCCAGTTAGACCCATTGCACTGCGGATACCACCAATTTGCTGGTGAATGATCGCAGCAATTGGGCCCTTGTATGCAACGCGGCCTTCAATGCCTTCTGGCACAAGCTTGTCTGCTTGGTTGCTCTTCTGGAAGTAACGATCTGAAGAACCTTCTTTTTGGTTCATCGCACCTAGAGAGCCCATACCACGGTAAGACTTGTAGTAACGGCCTTGATACAGTTCAACTTCACCCGGTGACTCTTCAGTACCAGCAAGCATTGAACCAACCATGACGCACGCTGCACCAGCAACAAGCGCTTTAACAATGTCACCAGAATAGCGAATACCACCATCGGCAATCACTGGAATATCACGATCTTTTAGCGCTTCAACAGCATCTGAAATCGCTGTGATTTGTGGTACACCACACCCTGTAACAATACGTGTTGTACAAATTGAGCCAGGGCCAATACCTACTTTAACAGCATCTGCACCAGCATCAGCAAGGGCAAGGGCACCTGCGCCTGTTGCAACGTTACCCGCAACAATTTGTAGCTCAGGGTAAGCTGCACGCGTTGCTTTAACGCGGTCAATTACACCTTGAGAGTGACCATGAGATGTGTCAATCAATAGGATGTCCACACCAGCCTCAACCAATGCAGCGATACGCTCATCAGTACCGGCGCCAACACCCACAGCAGCACCTACACGTAAACGACCTTGCGCGTCTTTACATGCGTTCGGCTTTTCTTGTGCTTTTTGATAATCTTTAACGGTGATCATGCCTTTAAGTGCAAACGCATCGTCAACCACTAAGATTTTCTCAATGCGGTGCTCGTGCATTAGACCGAGGATCTCTTCACGACCTGCGCCTTCTTTCACAGTCACTAAATCTGCTTTTTTCGTCATCACTGACGAAACAGGCTTGTCTAACTGAGTTTCAAAACGCATATCACGACTTGTCACGATACCTTCAAGTTGGTTATCGGTACCCACTACCGGGAAACCTGAAAACCCTTTTTCATCTGCAAGGGCGATCGTTTCAGCAATGGTTTTGTCTGCTGTGACAGTCACAGGGAAAGTAACGATACCAGCTTCGTAAGTTTTTACTTTACGAACATTGTCCGCTTGCTCTTCGATGGTCATGTTTTTGTGAATAAAGCCAATGCCGCCTTCTTGCGCTAGGGCAATCGCTAAGCGTGCTTCAGTCACTGTGTCCATTGACGCAGAAACAAGTGGCAGGTTAAGCTCGATATCGCGTGTCAGACGAGTTTTAAGACTCGCTGTGTGCGGTAGAACAGTTGAATGAGCGGGTACTAGTAGTACGTCGTCAAAAGTAAGGGCTTCTTTTGCAATTCTTAGCATGTGTGCGGCTTCTCTCAAGTGAATTCTGAGTATAAGGAATTGCGTGCGCATTTTATCAGCGTTCCTTATGCGAGTAAACAAAATTTAGCAAAAAATGTGCTAAAGTGTCTGTGAATTTTTTATGGAGTTAGGTATGTCATTGCCACAGAACAACAAAGTTTATACAGTTTCGCGCTTAAATCGCGAAATTCGCAGCTTACTAGAACAAGGTTTTGCTTCTCTTGAATTAACTGGCGAAATTTCAAACTTTGTCGCCCCAGCTTCTGGGCATTGGTACTTTTCTTTAAAAGACGAAAAAGCCCAAATTAAAGCGGCAATGTGGCGAGGCAACAATCGATATTGTAAATACCGCCCCGAAAATGGTGCGCAAGTACAAGTTAAAGCACGCGTATCTGTCTATGAACCGCGCGGAGATTATCAACTCATTGTCGAGCAGATGGCCCCCGCAGGTGAAGGTTTACTTAAGCAGCAATTTGAAGCATTGCAAATGCAACTGGCTGCTGAAGGACTATTTAACAGCTTTCATAAAAAACCGCTGCCACAACAAATTAATCGTATTGGTGTCGTTACCTCAGCAACAGGGGCAGCCATTAAAGATATTCTGTCTGTGTTAAAACGCCGTGCACCACAATTAGAAATCACCATCTACCCATCTCTGGTGCAAGGAAAAGAGGCTGCAGCACAGATCGCAGAAAAAATTGCATTGGCAGATAAACGTAATGAAGTCGATGTACTCATCGTTGGACGTGGTGGAGGCTCTTTGGAAGATCTATGGTGTTTTAACGAAGAAGTGGTCGCACGCGCAATTTTCGCCTGTACACTCCCTGTTATCAGCGCTGTCGGCCACGAGATTGATACCACAATCAGCGACTATGTTGCTGATTTGCGCGCCCCTACTCCCTCAGCAGCCGCTGAGCTAGTCAGTCCAGATAGCAGTGAACTCATCAGTTATGTCAAAGATAGAAAGCAGCGACTGGCCATTGCTTTAAAACGTACACTGTATGACGAGCAGCAACATGTTGCACGCTTACAGCAACGTTTAAGCTTACAGCATCCTCGAAATCAATTAATGCAACAAGAACAGCGCGTCGATGAATTACAGCAACGTTTGCTTCGAGCATTACAATACCAACAGCAGAAACAACACCACAAGGTAAACGTGCTAGAACATGCCTTACTCAAGTTTCACCCTGAAAAACGCCTAAGCAACGCCAAAGCAAAACTGGACAGGCTTACATCGACACTCTACAACACGATGGCTCAGCACAGTGCCAGCCAGCAAAATCAGTTGGCCCTATTAGCTGCGAGACTTGATAGTGTGAGCCCGTTAGCCGTCTTATCTCGGGGCTACAGCATCACGCAAAAAAATAACCATGTCGTGACTTCAATCGCTGATGTAAAGGTAGGCGACACACTGGTTACCCAATTAGCCGATGGACAAATACATACCCAGATTAAGGACATCGCTAAGCTTAAGTAATCAGTTAGTACTCGCTTCTGAGTTCATCACTGGTTTTTAAACTAAGGTGCATTTGTAGTGTTCCCTTGTTTTGAACTGCCGTTACCGTTTTAAATTGCTTCATCCAAGGCATACGCAGTAACTCGGTGTGTAACTGCTGCCAATTTGCAGCGCCGGCGTGTGATTCAGAGGTAAAATTTAATTGGCAAACGTGCTGCTTGCACTGAGAGGCAAGCAGCGTGATGTCATCGTGTAATTGAACTTCATATAAAAAGTCTTCGGCAAATAATTCCACTTCAGATGCCCAGACCTCATCTCGTCTCTGCTGAGCAAATATTGCCGCTAAACGGCTGGCAACGTTAAAGGTTGGTGTACTGCCACTAGGATCAGATTGCAGCGCAGATAACTGCGCTTGTAACTTTGCGTTGTCTTCTTTTAAACGCTGATTGAGTGCGAGTAGAGTTTCGTCAGGTGCCGAGTCTTGAGCAGATACATGCGCGCCTTGCAGAATACCCTGTTCAATCACTCCCCCCGTCTGAGATAACTCGATATTGTCTTGCTGTTTGACGTTTGCTGGCATAGTAGCGATATCGTCCGCTTGTGGTAATACCAAATGCAAACTGCGCAGTTCGTATAGTCCACAAGTCAATAAGACCCCTGTGGAAAATGCATAAAGCAAAGACGCCTTATCACGCATCTGCTATCAAACAACTTATAGCATAGCGCTAGTATGGGAGTCGTTGATACGACTGATGGCATCATCTAGGAAGTTTTGATCCATGCTCTCAGCAGGACATGGGCAATTTGGTTTGCCGACTACTTTGGCTGGTACACCCACCACTGTGGTGTGCGGTGCAACGGCTTTCAATACCACCGAGCCTGCTCCTATGCGTGCGCCTTCACCAACCTCGATATTACCAAGCACTTTAACACCAGCGCCAATCAAAACACCTGCACGGATCTTTGGATGTCGGTCGCCCTGTTCGTTACCTGTACCGCCGAGTGTGACTGACTGTAAAATTGAAACATTATCTTCGATAACGGCTGTTTCACCGATAACTATACCAGTCGCATGGTCAAGCATAATACCATGGCCGACTTTACAAGCAGGATGGATGTCAACGCCAAAAACTTCAGAGGTGCGGCTTTGAATAAAACGGGCGAGCTCTTTGCGCTGTTGTCGCCACAGGCAGTATGCGAGACGGTGTGCTTGTAATGCATGGAAACCCTTCAAGTTTAATATCACGTTAAGATAACTATCGGCAGCGGGGTCTCGATCTTTAACAGCTTTTATATCATGAGCCACATGCGTCAACATCCGGTCACAATCGACAAAGGCTTGGTCAAACAATTCTCGTATCGTAAATGCAGAAACAACGGCATCTGAGAGCTTATTAGCAACTATGAAGCTCAATGCTGCACCTAAACAATCGTGATTGAGCACACTTGAATATACGTGACTGGCGAGCAAAGGCTCTCTTTGCACAAGTTCTTGTGCTTCTTCTCTCAATTGTTGCCAAATTTCGTGTCTCATAATTTCCACATATCTGTCATTAACTGTCGTTTCTTATCTTAGCGTGCATCACCCTTTGATAGCACTAGTAAGCCTCGAATTTCTAGTTATTAATTATAACCTAAGGTTCCTATAATGGTGTTTTTTTAACGCACGCGCAACTTAATGACTATAAATAAAAACGCCCCGCTAATGCGGGGCGTTTGCACTGACATACAGTTTAAAGATTTATTTAAATAAATCCTGAGCTTGTATCACTTCTATATTTTTCGCAGGTACTGATAACTGATAACTTTCAACGATCTTATCTTCATCAAGTAACGCCTGAGGCTTGCTCACATTGTATTTAAGCGGTGAGACTTGCTCGCTTGCAAGACGCTGCTTCATGTCTTCGCCGTCACCTGTCACAAACACATAGTGCATATTGTCAGTTTGTAGATTTTCACGGATCACGCGGTTGACGTCGTCTAAGCTCAAACTCGCGAGCTGTGAACGCACTAGGCTAACAAACTCATCGGTGTTATAGAACTGGCTATCCAATGCATAACCAAGCTGTCTATCCTGACTCGCCACCAGCTGCGGCACATAGTTATTTAAGAAGTTACGCGTCGCTTCAAAGTCTTTTTCACTCATCCCTTGCTTAATCATCTTATCAAGCTCATACACCGCAACACGAGTGGCGAAATGCGCGTCATTATTTGAACGCAGTGGACGTAACCAAACTTGGAAAATCTGCTCAGAGCGACCTAAATTCGCATCAGGCATAGTTTGGTACATACCACGCGGGAAGTACTCAATATAGGCATAATCACCATAGTTCATACCACGAGTTTGACGAATCCGGTCAAATAGGAAAGCCCCTGAATTACGGTGCTCACCAAAATATGAACGCACTAACCACAACGCGGTCCAATCTTTGCTGCTGCGCACCGTATCAATCGGGAATCCAAATGAGACCGCTGTTGATTTAGCGCTTTTCTCAACAATTGTCGCATGAATGCCTTCTAGTGCAGGCGCATCAGCAACATTCAAACGCTTTTCTTCACCCTTTGGTAATCGTGTTAAGTCTTGTATCAATTGCGCCTTCAAATCATCATTTAATGCACCTGTTAAACCTAGATTTAATTTCGCCTGGGTGAACTGGCTATAATAGAAATCCTTCACATCTTGCAATGTCAACGCTTCTAAATCTGACAAATCACCTAGGTTTAAACTTTCATATGCATGCCCTTGATACAGCTTATGATAAAGCACCTCTTTACCGAGCTCTTCGTCATTTGATGCTTTTAAGTCTGAATTAATGTTATCTATCAGCTCTTTTTTCAAACGATTAAAATCATCTTCTCTAAAGCCTGGGTTTAACAGCTGCTCACCGACTAATGCATACCATTGCTGTACGTTGTCTTTGTGCACGCGGCCGCGTAGTGCAATCATCTCTTTGTCCACTTGGTGAGAAAAGCTACCAGCGAGTGGGTACATGGCTTTTTGGATTTCTTTATACGACTTGGTTGCGCTGCCCCCTTTAGCAAGCATTGCAGCGGTTAAAGCAGCAACCCCTTTTTTCCCTTTAGGATCAGCGGCCGCGCCCGTGTAGAATAACCAATTCACATCAACTAGCGGTGAATTAGACGTTTTATCTAAAACGGTAAAGTGCTGTGTTGTTGGCTGACTCAACTCAGCAGTGAGTCCATCCAGATCCACTTCTTTTTCAAAGCCTGTAATTTTCGCTTTTGCTGACATAGTCACAGTATTGCGCCCAGAGTCAACAAAGTACTTGTTAGCGATGCGACGAATATCTTCAGGGGTGACAGTGTCAGCCGTCGCATACATTTGATTGATGGCTTCAGGGTCACGCTCAAAATGCACATAGCTTGCCAGCATCGATGCGATGGCCTTCGATGAGTCTAAATCATTAGCAAAGCTATAACGTTTATTAGACTTAAGTGCCGCCAGTTTGCCTTCATCTACCAGCTCAGCGCGTGCCGTTGCATAAGTACGGTTAATGGCATCACGCACAGTAACAAGGTCTTTTTCGTCTTCGACTTTAACAAAGACATGTAGCAGACCCGGATCTTTGGTTTCGGCATTATATGTGAAAAGCTGTGTCGCAATTTGTTTATCAACGACCAACTCTTGGTATAGTTTTGAATTCTCTGAGAAATAAAGCTCGGAAATTAAATCTACAGCAGCGCGGTCTTTTTCCGTCGGCTCCCAAGCAGGTCCTTTGTACGACACTAACATCCAGTGACCCGGTTGACCTTCATTAACTACATGCTGATACCTTGCTGCTTGCTGTTTTGGCTCAACTGGGATCTCTGCTTGATACTCACCACGTTGCCACTCACCCCAATGCTTTTTAACCATATCAACGGTGGCTTTTGGCTCTACATCACCGACGATCACGATGGTCGCATACTCAGGCTTATAAAAGCGTTCAAAGAATAAATCTGCATAGGCCATTTGGTCTGGCATCGCTTCTATATCTTCAAAAAAGCCCATAGTTGTGTGTTTATAGGTATGTGTATCAAAAGCGTTGTTACGCACAGCACCCAGCAACTTACGGATCGGGCTGGCATTATTTTTAAGGTATTCGCCTTTTACCGTGAGCGCTTCTGTACGGAATTGCTCTTCACTAAAGTGGAGGTTTTGAAAAATATCAGACTGAATTTCTAGCACCTTATCTAAGTGTTCTTTTGAAAAGCTGAGATAATAATTGGTGTAGTCGTTGGTTGTATATGCGCGGTTATCCACCCCTGAGTTTTTAATAATGTCTTTATAAATGGCTTCTGGATATTTTTTTGAACCTTTGAACATCATGTGTTCAAAGAAATGTGCAAACCCCGTTTTGCCGTCTTCTACCTCATTGCGCGACCCCACTGAAACGGGGATCTGTAAAGACACCACATCAGGGTAATCTGTTTTAACCACCATAACACGTAAGCCGTTATCAAGCTCTTCGAGTACGTAATCATGTGAAAAGACCTTGTTATTCACTGTGTCTACTGCAGCCACAGCGCTGTTTGGCTGGCCATGGGTGTTATTCATATTATTTGCCGCACACCCTGTGAGTGCCAAAGTGACAGCAAGGCTGGTTGCCAGAAGCTTAAATTTCATATGCATCCCTAATATTTATCGTTTTTTGTCTCTGTATGCCTGTGCTCAGCACAGGTTTATTTCCTGATTATGCCTTAAAGCCAGTAAAAATCTTGTATATATCGACAAATCGCGCAAAAAAACTTCCCGTGCTGAGCGTTAAAAATTTGCACGATAATTTGCTTAAATTTCAGTCCTTATGAAAAAAAATCATATTTAATGAAGTAAATTCAATAAAAAAATCTATCTAGACGTCTAAATGGCTGCTATATTTACCCCCATAACGATGAATGCGCGGGAATGAGGACATGGCTTTAACGCTACAAGAGAAAATAGTAGACCCTAACCAAGGGGTATATTTAATTGGTACAACCCCACCAAAGCTGGGCACAGACAGTGAGCAACTCCAGACCATTGCCACTAAACTTTTGAATCGATTACACGAAATCGAATATGATGGCGTCATCATTTACGACATTCAAGATGAAAGTAGCCGTACTCAGGTGCCGAGACCTTTTCCGTTTAAGCAAACTGTCGATCCTTGTGAGTACAGTCAATTAGTTCGTGACTTATCTAAACTTGACGTCATCACCTATAAAAGCGTTGCACAGCGTGACCGAGAGGAATTCACGCAATGGCTACATAAAACCAAACAAGACTTCGGTTTAAACAACCTTGTATTAGTAGGTAGCCCATCGTCAAAAGGCGATATAAAGTTAGGTTTGCCTGAGGCTTACCAAACGTTGCAAACACATACGCAGGACTTTTTCTTAGGCGGTGTCACGATTGCAGAGCGTCATGCCAACAAGCGAAATGAACACGAGAGACTCATCGATAAAACCATCAAAGGCTGTGAGTACTTTATCTCCCAAGCGGTTTATGATGCACAAGCAAGTATTGACTTATTAACCAGTTATGCGCGTACTTGTCGTCAGCAAGGCATCGAGCCAAAACGTATTATTTTGACTTTCACCCCCTGTGGTGGGCAAAAAACATTAGAGTTTATGGAGTGGTTAGGTATTTCTGTACCAGAAGCAACGAGATGGCGCATGCTGGATGCGGACAACACACTCAATGAATCAATTAAAATTTGTCGTGAAAATTTAGATCTCATTTTACGCAGCTGTGCACATTTGGACATTCCACTGGGGCTAAACATTGAAAGTTTAACCAACCGTAAAGAAGAAATTGATGCTTCTATCAATTTGTATCGCCTACTCAAAGCGACCATGGAATTAAAGTTAGCTGAAAAACAAATCGCGTAACCTTTAAAAAGCATCATTCATCAATTAAAAAAGCCCCACTATGGGGCTTTTTTACTATTTAATTTAGCATTAAATAGGTGACCCCGGTGGCATAGCAAGCGGCGCATAGTTTGCAGGCCATTTCCCTTCTTTTAAAAAGTACTGTATGTGCTCGCCTAAATAAATCCCAAATGCATCGGCTTTACTTGGACTCGAAAAGAGCGACTGCTCAGTTGAGTCTTGTGCAACTTGTCGCAAATAATAGCGTAGCTGTGCTTGCACTTCTGGCGCAACTTTATCATTCAAGCTCAAATCAGCCATTCTATATGCTGTCAAATACTGCACACGCTGATTTAACTTCTTAGCCATGGTTGATTTTGGATTCGCCTCAAATACATGCGTATGCACCTGCGCCAACACTTCATCACTACCCAGGTAACTGTTATTACGGGCATACTGTTGTGCAACACGGTTTAATCGCTCTGCATTAAGGAGTAACTTTAAGGTGTGCTGCGTCGCCATTTCAGGTAATGCCATGGCATCTAACGTCAAGCCAGTTCGACCATGCACACTTTCGCGATTTCTCGACTCACCATAAGCTTTAGGTGGGATCACTGCCAGTATTGATTCAGGAATAGTCAAAAACTCAGGAGACAAGGTATCCAGTAACGACTGTAGTGCATCAATTTGCTGCGCTTTCGCAACAACCTGAGCACCTTTTGCTTTGCCTTCACCACGCACCTCATAATCATAATCCACACCGCCGACCAATTTTACAACAGACTCCACTTGATACCGATGGAATAAATATAGAGGTACCAGTTTTTCTTCTAACTGCGATAAAGCAACCCCAGCCTTGATGTTGTTCAGCCCGAATTGACCGAGTGCTTGCTTACGGATCCCCGTGACACGGCGCAGCTCAGTGATTGGGTCTTCGCCGTTATCCCATAAATGGGCGGTAGGGTGAGCGCCGCCTTGCGGTCTTGCATCTGCATCAGAGATATAATCTAGACCCATTTCATTGGTCTGATTAATCACTTGCGCTAATGCTTGTGCTTCATCAGTAGCACGATAATCGCCATAACCATATTTTACTGCTTGAATATCCCATGCGCCCATACCTGACGCGTAGCCTTTGCTCACATCCAGCTGCCCATCATTGGTAAATTGCACAAGCGGGTGTGGATAATCCATCACCGATGCTCGTCCATCCGCAGAGGCGGCAAAATTATGGGCAATACCCAACGTATGGCCGATTTCATGCGCACTGAGCTGGCGAATACGATCCAACGCCATCTCATGTAGCTTTTGTGTTACCTCATCACCCTGTGCAAAAGGTGCTGCTAGCGCCTCTGCAATAAGGATATCTTGACGCACCCTCAACGACCCTAATGTGACATGCCCTTTGATGATTTCACCGGTTAACGGGTTAATGATGGAAGCGCCATAAGACCAACCTCGAGTCGCTCTGTGGACCCATTGGATCACGTTATAGCGCACATCCATCGGATCTGCATGCTCGGGTAGCATTTTCACTTCAAATGCCCCCTTATAGCCTGCGGCTTCAAATGCATCATCCCACCAACGAGCGCCATCAAGCAATGCGGTTTTTACAGGCTCCGGCACACCGGGATCTAAATAATATACAATGGGTTTTACCGGTTCAGATACTTGCGCAGTCGGGTCTTTTTTCTCTAAACGATGACGTGGAATATAACGGACATACATCGAACTGCCCAAAGGGGCCGAGTAATCTTTATGCTCTATACTCCAAAAGCCGGACTGGGGATGAAACTTACGCGGTTGATAATTATCATCGGGTAACGCAATCAGTGAATGACGCTGGTGCACCGTAATTGCGTATGGATCCGCCACAGCTTGACGCACGTACTTTCCTGGATTTGCGCCCTTAAACGTCAATACGGCTTCTAGTTCGGTATTTTGTACAAAAGCTTTTGAGCGCTCAGGGTAAACCGCACTGCGACTCGCATCTAAACTGTAACTCCCTTGCTCAGTGGCTTTTAACCGACGCGACACACCATGTACATCAGACAAGAGGTAAGGCGTATAATCTATTAAAACGCTATCGCTGTCTTCTGCCACTACCTTAAAACCATGCAAAATACTTGATGCAAATGCCTCTTTCACACTTTGCTTCTCGGCATGGTTATCTGCACTGGCTCTATAATACGTATTGTTAGCGCGCAACATCACTTTGTTACCAAAGCGTTCAAACTGTACCAAGTGCGTGCCGCCTAGTTGACCTCTATCCAACCCAATATCATTTGACCCAACACCATAAGGCAAACTGTGCTGTAGTAAAAAAGGCTGTGCAAATTTATCTACATCTAGGTAAATTTTACCGCTGCTTTGATCTGCATAAAATGAGTAAAACCCAGGGAAATGGTTAAACTTATCAGTAAATTCGTCAATAGACTTAATTGCTGCCTGCGCATGCGTTATCATAGGCAGCAACAAAGCCGAAACGAGATAAGGGGTAAAACGTTTCTTAATCATAATTTTGTCTTTGTTATTTTCATGTTTTGTGATTGTTTTTTGGCTAGTATATAAAATTGTATACAAAAAACAGTGATTCAAGACGAAATTCAGCGCAGTTCGCAGTGCCTCTCTCACATTAAAACCACTGCGACCCGACAAACGTTATCAGGATTTTAAATATGCGTAGATTACCGCCGGTGTTATTTGAAGATGGATGCTCTAGAGAATTAGTGTCTCTGATCCGTACACTTTTGGCAGCCTGTAAAGAGATTTCATTCCGAGTAGGACAGGGTGCACTATCAGGTGTGTTAGGTTCAACCTTAGATGAAAACATCCAAGGTGAGACCCAGAAAAAATTAGACGTCTTATCGAATCAGTTAATCAAAGATATCTTGTTAGAATCTGGTTACGTCAAAGCAATTGCTTCTGAAGAAGAAGATTACACTGTCGCAGGCGATCCAAACGCAAAGTATATCGTGTCATTTGATCCACTAGATGGCTCTTCAAATACGGATATCAACTCTTTAGTCGGTACCATATTCTCAATTATGGAAGCCCCTGAAGGCTCAGATGCAGCCGATCCAGCTATTTTTATGCAACCCGGTAAAAACCAAGTTGCAGCAGGCTATGTACTTTATGGCCCTTCAACAACACTCGCTTTGACCACAGGTAAAGGCACGCGTATCTTTACGCTAGACAAAACCCATGGCAGCTTCTTATTAACTGAAGACTTCGCCAAAATCCCTGAAGATACACAAGAATTTGCCATTAATGCATCCAATCAGCGTCATTGGCAACCGGCGATGAAAGACTACATTGCAGACGTATTGGCAGGTACTGACGGCCCTAGAGGTAAGAACTTCAACATGCGCTGGATTGCAGCCATGGTTGGCGACGTACATCGTGTGCTTTGTCGCGGTGGTCTATTTACCTACCCAGCTGATACTAAGAATCCAGAAAAGCCTTACAAACTAAGATTACTTTACGAAGCAAACCCTATGGCCATGCTTGTCGAGCAAGCTGGTGGCTTAGCACACACTGGTGAGCAGCGCATTCTAGACATTGAGCCGAATGCAATCCACCAGCGAGTGGCGGTGATCCTAGGTTCAAAAAATGAAGTCGAAACTTGCTTGAATTACCACAAGTAAGTTAAAGCTAGAGGTCAATCTAGCAGCGCTAATAAGCGGGTTAGTTTGACCTTATCTACTCCCCCCATGACATCTGGGTCAGACAATGCGTAAAGACTCCCCTCTAACTCTCCTACAAGGTACTCTTTACGCTGTAACAATACACTAGCCCATAGCTCCAATTCTGACATGCCTATCTCGTCATCTATGACTCGTTGCAGCACCAGCTTAAAAGTCATTGCCGATAAACTATAGATACCGACCTGTTGCTCAGCATTTAACATGATTGAAATTGCCTCATCTCGATGTGTACCAAACTCGGCAAAGCTTGCAACGGCTTCTAAATAATTCACTATACCTCCTCTAATTTGACCTAACTCGCTTTAGCAATATCACTTTGAGCGCCGCTCATATACGCCAGCAGTTGTGCTTTATTGACCTCATCTATCGCAACATCTGCAATGGTTTGCCCCTCGAATAATATAACTGCACGATCGCACAATACATCTACCTGACGTAAGTTATGACTAATTAACACAATGGCAATCCCTTGCGAGCTCAATAGCCGGATCAATGACACTAAACGTGTACATTGCTCTGCCCCCAATGCGGCTGTAGGTTCATCCATGATAATAATATCAGCTCCAGCATACACAGCTCTAATGATGGCGATAGCCTGCTTTTGCCCCCCAGATAACGAGCTGACTGGCGAGTGAATATCAGCCACCGCCATCCCCAGTCGCAGTAATAGCTTTTGTGCTTTTCTTGACATCGCTTTTTTATCCACCCATCCCAGAGCACGTAAAAATCGATTTCGATGTACTATTTCACGGTTCAAAAATAAATTTTCGACAACACTGAGCTCTTGCACCAAAGCTAAATCTTGATGCACAACAGCCATGCCCGCTTTTTGAGAAGCGCTGGGTGAGCTTAACCTCTGCGGCTTTTTCCCGATGTTTATCTGTCCACTATCTGGTTGCGTTAGCCCAGCGAGTATTTGCACGAGTGTAGACTTGCCAGCTCCATTATCTCCCAACAATGCAACGACCTCCCCTCGATTAATCGTAAAATTAACCCCTCTGAGCACATCAAAACCATCATACCTTTTACATAGTCCACTGACATTTAACGCGATTTGGTCCAAAGCAGATCGTTTCATCACTTTTTCACCTGTGCCGTCATAGCAACGGCCATAATTAAAATTGCTCCTTTGACCATCATTTGCTCATTACTTGAAAAGCCGCTGAGGATCAGAGCATTATTAATGGCACCGATTAACCATACACCGAGTACAACACCGAAAATATTCACACGCCCTCCCAGCAGGTTACCTCCTCCTATGGCTACCGCAGCTATCACCACCATTAAGTCAGACTCACCAATTGAGTATCGAGCACTTTGCATTCTAGCGCCATACAGCACCCCAGCGAAGGCACAAAACGCCCCACATAAAGTCATTGCCATAATCCGTATTCTCGATACCTTAAGGCCCATACGATATGCAGCAGATTGATCTGTGCCTACCGCGACTAAATGGCTTCCAAAACGTAATTTAGCCAGCACAATTTGTGCAACCAGTGCACTGCCTCCTAACCACAATATAAGATTAGGCACCCCCAATAAGGCACCATGACCAAACAACTCGATAAATTGAATATTTACAATAGGGAGGGATTGCAGCCCAGAAAGCTGTCTTGCGATCCCCGTCAGTAGCCCAAGTACACCTAAGGTGACAATGAGAGAATGCACCGCCAAATGCTCACATAAATAGCCATTAAATGCGCCAATAGCAGCCCCTAATAATATCGCTACAATAACTGCGATGATGGCGCCATATTGTGGCAATAACCATGCTGTCACCAAACCGCATAGAGCGACCGTGGCACCTATCGATAGGTCAATGCGCCCGGCAGACAAAGCAAAACTCAGCCCAATCGCCATCACGACTATAGGTGCTGTTTGCACAAAAATATTCAAAAAATTTGTGACAGTAAAAAAGGCCGTATCCGATAATGTAATCGCAAAAATGCATAGGGAAAATGCGCACGCATAATACACTAACGAATGCCTATTGAGCTTACTGATCATCATCACCTCTATCGGATATAGGGTTGACGGATATCGGCTGTCGGAGCGCGGTTTGCAAAATAGCCGGAAGCGGTGTTTGAAATGCGAGATGCCATGAAGCTTCGATATTTTGGCGAGTCACTAAATTATAACTGACTTGAGTATATTGTGGCGTAGTGTCTCCAATCACAGCGCCCGCGCCAATTCTGGCCATATGGGTCCCTATTTCAAAAGGGCGGTCTGATACCGTGCCATACATATTGCCATGTAATGCCATATCAATCAGATTATTTGTACCAAGGTCATGGGTGATTACTTTAATATCTTTTCGATTGGCAATTCTTAGTGCCTCAATCACCCCTTCTGCAGCCGCGTCCCAAGATACATAAATCGCTTTAATACTTGGATTTTGAATAATCATGGCCGCTGTCAGCTGCGCTGTTTGACTTTTTTTGACAAAACCTTTTTTTACGCTTAGCTGTATTTCACTATATTGTTTAAGCGCCTGCACAAAAGCATCATCACGTTGATTAGTAATATAGTAATCTGCATCATGAAAAATCATCCCGACTTCCCCTCGGGCGGCGACGGCTTGGGCAACTAATTTTGCAGCGGCTTGCCCCATTCCCTTAATGTTGACGCCCACTAAGCCAGCATAATCTTCACCATGACTAAAACCAATAATTGGGTTACTCAGCAGCACCAACTGCGCTCCTGCTTTACTTAGACGTAAATAGCTTGGCTTTGAACTTAAGCCATCAATGCTCAGGGATAGCACGATATCAGGCTGTAATACTGATAAAGTCTCTAAATCACTTATCTGCTTCGCGGGATCATAATGTGCCTCGGTTACTGCCAGTAACTCTATACCCAAACGCTGGAACTCTTTTTTGGCGCCCGAGGTGACCGCATTTATCCAAGGGCTAGAGCCATGCCATGCCATAACCGCGGTGAGTTTTGCCTTTTTTACTTGTGCTTCTTGCTGTTGAGATAAGAGATATTCGGCACTGTCTTTCGCCAACGCCACGAAACTCATAGCAAAAGAGCACATCCAAATGGCTATTAACTGCCAATGAAAATACTGGCCCCAGTCATTCGAAATTGGGTAGCGGCGCTTCACAGCATAGTTCCTTTAATGAAAACCTGAATACGTACATTTGATCAGCACTCTGATGTTTGTCAAATGATATTACTTACCCTACGACGATGAGACCTCGGCATACACCTTTTAAACTATTCGAAAATAATGCTATGTGTAATAAGATAGGCACTCTTAAACATGGTATCTATATGCATAAATTAAAAAGGGATCACAGTGAAAGGGTCAAACGCTAAACAAAATAAAGCCGTTAACTTACGTTTAGTTTTGACGCAGATTGTGACACTTGGCCCCATTTCGCGCGCTGATATTGCACGAAATACGTTACTGACCAAACAAACAATTACAAACATGGTCGAAGAGCTGATCGCGATTAACCTCGTTGAAGAGATGGGCATAAAGCGTTCTGAAGGGGCTGGAAAACCTTCTAAAATGCTGTGTCTAAATAAACACGCTGCGTTTACTTGCGCTATCCGTATTACCTCAGAACGATTAGAGTTGGGACTGTATTACCTGAATGGTGAATGCCATAGTACTATCACTAAACAACTCACTTCCCCACTGAGAGCGACAGATATTGGGCATGTGTTAGAACAGTTTATTGCGACAAATAATATCAGCATACAAACGGTTTTGGCTGGCGGCCTGTCAGTTAATACCAGTCAAGGAGATGCAATATCTCAACATCAACTAAACCAGACACTGCAAGCTCAGCTAAGTGAGCTACTTCATTTTCCTATCGCTTTAGAAAGTACCGCATCAGCATGTGCTGCATATCAAATGTTATTCGGAGAAGCACAAACCCTTCATAATTTCGTCTATATTCATATTGGTAACAAAGTGGAGGCTGCGATTGTATACGACAGGCAAATCATGCTTGGTCAAAATGGCTTAACAGGCGCCATAGGCGATATCTTTGTTACGCCGGAACACAATGAAAAAACGGGAGAGCTTGGCACGCTCAATGAATTCTCCTCTATTGACTCCCTAGCTACTTTTGTTGCAAATAGTCCTGAAGCTGCTATTCCCCTCAATGCGCTGGATCCATCAAAACATGTACGATGTGCAGCCTGGGTAGCCCAAGCCATGGAGCCACTTAGAATAGCTATTCACACTCTGGAATCTGTGCTCAATACGCAAACCATCATTATAGGTAGTGACCTCAGTGAAACATGTCTGGATAAGCTGATATGCACACTCAGACCTTTTATTCCCTCTATTGCTCAACTAGGCAAGAGAGATATCGTCAGGCTCATTAAAGTGCCGAATATCAACAGTATCGCTTTATCTGGCGTGGCCACACTACCTTTGCATGCTGCATTGAGTAATAAAAATATGCAAACGCTCTACATGCCCAAACTGTTTCAAGGTACTCCATTACAAGAAAGTGTTTTTCTTCGCCAGTATTAATACCGATAATCGTAGTTAGCAGCTGGTAGTGATTGGAACATCTTCTAACACACCCCACTCACTCCAGGAGCCATCATATACCTGCAGCTTTTTGTAACCACATTCAGTTGCAACTAAAGCTAAAATACATGCGGTGATCCCGGAACCACAGCTAAACTGTAAGGTGACATCATATGACATAGCACCTAATGTCTTCAGTTGCTTTCCAATCTCCTCGATAGGTCGCAATAACCCTTGCTCCGTCAGCAAGCTGCTGTAAGGTAAATTCACACTATTTGGGATATGACCCTGACGCATCCCCGAACGCGGTTCAGCCCCTTTCCCTGCAAAGCGTGTCGCTCCTCTGGCATCAAACAGCAAGGTATCAGGGCAATCGATGCCAGACAAAACCGTACGTTTGTCTATAAAATAGTGCGGTTGAGGGTCTGCTGTAAAATCACCTAATGCCTGAGCACACGCATACTCGTTCACAGTCTCAAAGCCACATATTTGCCAATACTTTAGCCCGCCATCTAAGACAAAGACTTGATCAAATCCCATTGACCTAAACATCCACCAAGCTCTTGCTGCGCTAAATAAACCCTTGTCATCATAAACCACGATCGTATCGCTATGATTAATACCGAGTTGACGTACTTCTGCTTGGAACACATTTGATGAACACATCATGTTAGGGAAAGCACTTTCATGGTCGCTAAAGGTATGGCTGATGTCAAAGCGCAGCGCACTAGGAATAATTGCTTTAGGTTGGTAAGTTCCCTGCTCACCGGGCTTTATTATCCCCGCATCAAGAATGATCAATTCTTGAAGATTTTCATAAACCCACTGACTGCTTTTTAAGTTTTTTGCCATTTTCGAACACTTATTTAATTACTTCCGGTTAAATTCCAATACAGCAAACGCTATACTAGGGCGCTTTAATGTATATCGCAAATATAATGTATGGGTAGTAAAGTCATTGTTTCAGGTCAAGTAAACGGCGCTATTTTAGCCGTTTTACCAAAATTTATCGGGGATGCCATTAATACCCTGCCAGCCTTGGAACTACTAAAAACCCTGTACCCTAAAAAACATATATACGTTTTAGGTAGGCCATTTATGGCCAGCTTATTTTCTCGTGCTGAGCAATATGGCGTAGAGTTCATAGCAGACAAACGTCATTGTCATGATGAGCCGCACACCATTCTAAAAATGGCAGGTCTACTCAAGAAGCACAATATCTCAGTTGCAGTATTGTTTAGAGGCTCTTTACGTGACGCATTGCTGCTAAAACTTGCCAGTATCAAGACAGTCATCGGCTACGCACAGAATGCTCGAAGCCCATTATTAAGTCATGCATTAAAACTCAACCCATGTGAACATTATATTTATCGTTATTGCCAGCTGGTCAACGAGCCCCATGGCAAGCCCTTTAAAACCTTTAGTAAACCCGCCCTTACGCCCAAAGCATTACAGCAGCCGCTTAAAGGTAAGCTAAAAATAGCACTTTATCTTGGTGGGACAATAAAAGGACACCGGTGTTACCCTCATGATTTATCACTCGCGTTACTCAAGCGATTAAGTGCACATCAAGATATACACCTTTACTTATTAGGTGATGACGCTGAGCGAGATGAGATGGAATTGCTCACACAAGAAATCGATCAGCAAAGTAACTCAGTGACGAATTTAGCAGGTCGCATGACACTGGACATATTAATCGACACAATTGGTGATATGGATGCGATGATCTCCATTGATTCTGGGCCAATGCATATTGCAGCAGCTTGTAACACCCCCTGTGTTGCCATCATTGGTCAAGGCACATCTCCTTGGTCTATCGTCGCGCCAAAACAACACAACCTGATCGCACTTCATCACCAGTCAATGTCATTATTTGAGTCACAAATGATAAGAGATATTTCGCCAGAAGCCATCAATCAAGCGCTCTTTAAACTTATCAAATAAGGCTTTAGCACCTTACACTGCTTTGTGATATTGGCCTAACCATTGTGTGAAATCATCTGCTTTTAAAGGCCGACTCAAATAATAACCTTGTGCATAATCGCATTTCATCTCTTCCAATAGTTTCAATGACTCTGCATCCTCTACGCCTTCGGCGACCACAGAAAACCCGAGTTGGTGACCCAAGCTGATCGTTGAGCGGACAATACATTGATCTTGATGTGACCCTGCCAACTTTAAGATAAATACCTTATCGAGTTTCAATTCATCAATTGGTAGCATTTTAAGTCGTCCCAAAGAGGTTTGCCCAACACCATAATCATCCAGCGAAATATGCACGCCGATTTCTTTAAGTGCAATTAACGCGGCTATCCCTTTTTCCTCATTTTCTATCATATCCCGCTCAGTCAGCTCAATCGTGATCAGGTTTGCTGGTACAGAGTAAGTACTTAACATGGCCTGCAAATGAGGTATGAAATCGATATCAGCAATATCTTGAGCGGATACATTAATGGCCGCTTTCATCGTTAAACCTTGTGCTGTCCAAACCGATATTTGCGATATAACCGTTTTCAACACCCATTGAGTCAAATCAACGATTAAACCTGATTGCTCAGCTAGATCGATAAATAACTCTGGAGACACCCAATCCCCATTGGTCCGCTTCCAACGGATCAAGGATTCAACCTTATCTACCGCGCCCGTACGCATATTTAGTTTCGGTTGATATGTCATAAAAAGTTGACCGTCATCTGCAACCAATGCTTGCTTTAGTTCATCAACGATTTCAAGCCGTTCCAGATAAGCTTCATCTTCTCCAGTTTGATAAAAATAGACATCTTCTACACCGTGAGAAGCATTATCAGCCGCGATCAAAGCCCGTCGTATACTGTCGTCAGCATTATCTGCTTGTTCAGGGATGTGGATCACACCCACACTAAAACGCAAATTGATATCAAAATTATGAACGGTATAACTGGGGGTCAATTTATTTAAGAAGTTATCTACGCATTGCGCCATAGTCGAGTCTGGTTTCGCTAAGAGGACGGTTAAGAACTCATCTCCACCCAGTCTGACATTCAGCCCTTCAAAATCGGCTGTGACCTGCTCAATACGCGCTGCAACCGCTTGTATACAGCTATCACCTATGCGAGGTCCTAACTTGTCATTGATGTGCCTAAGTCCTTTAATATCTAACACCAACAAATAGTAAACTTGCTCGGTCGAAAACAAGGCATCCAAGATAGGTAACGCTGAAGTACGATTGTAAAAACCAGTCAGTACGTCGTGACTTGCTTGATAGCGAATTTTCTTCTCACGAGCTTGAATGTCATCTCCCATCTCATGAAAGGCATCAACCAGTTGGCAAATTTCTTTGGTTGGACGGGTTTCATGGACTTGCGCATTATAATCGCCTTTTGCAAATCGCCTTGCCATAACCGTCAGCTGCTGCAGAGGCGTTGCTAAATTTCGTGCTAAAAAGCCACTGGTGACAAAACCGAATAGCATGGTAATACATGAGAGAAAAACAATGGTAAGTACAAGTTGATCAAACTCCTCATATTCAGCTCGTAGATCGGCACTGAGCACCAAACTAACAGGCACTTTCGTTAATGATGGGAGCGCTACTTCCGCGTTCACATACAAAGGGTATTCACCTAACCAGCGACTAATTTTCTGCTCATGAAGGTAGGCAAATAAATCACGATCTTCAGGCAATTGAATAGAACTGGCTTTCATGCGCTCACCCTGACTGATAAAGCTCATCTCCATCCCTGTTAGGCCTTTCAATTGCTGCGCAATTGGCTCATCAACGACAAAACCCACAATCGTAAATGCGATGGTTCTTGGCGCTTTGACTGGTAGAATAATGGCTTGATATAGTTTTTTATCCAAAACCACAAAAGCCGAACGCTCCTGATGAGCCAATAACTCTTTAACCAAAGGCCTCATATCCTGAGGTAGCTCAAGTTGATTTTGGTTAGTGGAAATCAACTTACCTCGCATATCCAATAGCAGCATCAGTTCAGCATTGATCCTTTGACTATGATTAAATAAAACACTGCTGATTGTAGATGCATCTCTCGTTGCAACAGCTTGCTTGAAACCAAAGTCTTGAGTTAACACTGAAGCAGCTGTAACCAATAGTCGCTCACGCGCCACCAAATACTGTTGATAAACGCTTTGCGCCTTTTGAATATCTTGCTGAACTTGACGCTCTTTAAACTCACTCGTCGACCACCAAAAGCCCGCAAGACTGGCTACTGCGGTGATCAGTACGAGACCGACACACAGTACAATAATTCGGTTTTTAAAACTTGTGCCCATAATGTTCCTTTACCATACCTATGAGTAGATAATTCAGACAAAATAAACCCGCCCCAAATAGTTGAATTATCTAAAGCTCTCATTGATACACTGTTATGGCTAATCCAATTTACAGACCGTTGTACTTGATAATATCTTTCAATTGTTTCATCACTTGCTACCGTTCTGTATGCGTTTACCGTTAATAAAACGATTTTTGTTCTTAAA
Source organism: Pseudoalteromonas luteoviolacea CPMOR-1 (assembly GCF_001625685.1). Lineage (GTDB taxonomy): Bacteria > Pseudomonadota > Gammaproteobacteria > Enterobacterales > Alteromonadaceae > Pseudoalteromonas > Pseudoalteromonas luteoviolacea_K. The sequence goes on from NZ_AUYC01000047.1 coordinate 51,564, forward strand.
ATATAGCTGAACGCCACAAAATCGTATGTACCAAGTGCGCAGAAAAAATAGGAATGAGCCACTTAAGATTACTTTGTATTCTTAAGTAAAAGTGACTTAGAAAGGAAAAGCAAGGAATTGCACGACGAATGCCTAACAATAACTTAAGCAGCTGATTGTTAGGCACCTTTGGGAGGCTAATTAGTCTACAAGACCATATTGCTCATCAAGAATAGAGATGACTTCTGCACGAGGATCTTGAGGGATAACAAGCTCGTTACCCACAATTTTACTCGCAATGCCAACATAAGTGTTAGACACAGACATCATAACGTCTTGCGGTAACTTGTAGGATTGCGCTAAAGACTCTCTTTCAGGCATGCGATCTTTATTCAGTAATACGTCACTGTCAGGCACATTGTTTATGAGTAATTGGCGGAAACCTTCTTTCGAGTTTTCAACAATCTTACCATCTCGATAGGCTGGTCCATCCCAAATACGAGAAGAGTCAGGCGTACCAACTTCATCAATATAAATCAATCGAGTTTCACCATCTGAATCTTCAACATAACCAAACTCAAACTTAGTATCGACAAAAATCTGATCCAGCTTATTCAATTCTTTAGAAATAAGATTAAAGCCATCACTTAATAACTGCTCATAACGTGTGACATCGTCAGTGGATTTAAAGTTAAATGCATCAAGGTTATCTGTGATGTTTTTACGCGTAATGTTTACGTCATCTACTTCTGGCACATCTTCCACACCAGAGATGATACCTTTAGTTGAAGGCGTTATCAGCACTTCTTCCAATTTCTGATGAGCCTGCAAGCCTTCTGGTAGCTGAATACCACAGAAATCTCGAATACCTTTGCTGTAATCACGCCACATGCTACCTGTTATATATTGTCTCGCGATTGCCTCAACTCGAACGGTACTTGCTTTACGAACGATCCACACGTATGGGTGAGGGATATCAACAATGTGATTTCCGGCAAGGCCTGCTTCATCAAACAACTTGAACCAATGGGCTGCAACACTATTCAACGCAATACCTTTGCCTGGCACACCATTTAAACCGTTTTCACCTTGCCAGATACAGTCAAACGCAGAAATTCGATCAGAAATAACCATGATCGCAAGCTCTGTTCCTTTTGGAACATCATAGCCTTTTTCTTCGATTAATCTGGCGCTGTCTTGGTCGGTTAACCAATAAACCGAACGTACTTTACCACTATGTACCGCACCTTTAGTGCGAATTGGTAGATCGTCATTGACGTCTAGAACTTTGTAGCTACTCATTGTATCTCCATAGAGAACGGCTGCATCTTGCTAAAGGACGCATAATACAGAGGGGGTTAGAGGGTGGTATGATAGTCGAGCACAACAAAAATCACAATTGTTTAACGCATTACACGACCAACCTAGCGAAACTTAGTTTAGTCTAAGTACATTCTAAGATAATATGATTGAAACTCGGTACTCAGAGATGGTTACATGATCCAAATATCAGATCTCACGTTTAGCTGGCCGGGCCAATCTACCCCGACGCTAAAAATCAATAACCTACATATAAAAAAAGGCGAAAAGCTATTTTTGCACGGCCCCAGTGGCAGTGGAAAATCAACCCTGCTCGGCCTACTGGCAGGCATTCATACTGCGCATCATGGCACAATTGAAATTTTGAATGAAAACCTGACTGCACTGAATGATGCCAAAAGAGATAAGTTTAGAGCTGACCATATTGGTACTATTTTTCAAAACTTTAATTTACTCCCTTACTTAAGTCCTATTGAGAATGTGTTGCTGGGGTGTAATTTTTCAAAGCGAAGACAAGCTAATTTAAAAGCTATCAATATCACCGCTGAGGCACAGGCATTAAAACTGCTCAATGAATTAGGTATTGATGAAGACACTCAACATCGCTCTGTGAATGAGCTAAGTATAGGTCAACAACAGCGAGTTGCGGCAGCACGCGCCTTCATCGGCCAACCTGAACTCATCATTGCAGATGAACCCACTTCTGCTTTAGATGCAGATAATAGAGATATCTTCATTAAACAACTTTTTGAACAGGCCGAACAATATCAAGCGACCATCTTATTTGTGAGTCATGATGCTGGTCTTGCATCTTTATTTGATAGAAAAATCAGTTTAAAAGACATAAATGGAGCGAGCCTATGACATTAATTAATCTCGCCTTTAAAAGTATCATCAATCGAAAAGCCAGCGTACTACTGACATTATTTACCATTGCAATTAGTGTCATGCTACTGCTGTCAATAGAGCGAGTCAGGCAAGAAGCGAAGCAAAGTTTTAGTAGTACAATCTCTGGCACAGATTTAATTGTTGGGGCACGCACCGGAGATATTCAGCTGCTGCTATCCAGTGTTTTCAGAATCGGCCATGCAAATAACGGCTTATCTTGGCAAAGCTATGAATATATCAAAGCACAAAAAGGCGTTGCATGGACTATCCCAATAAGTTTGGGCGATAGTCATAAAGGCTTTTCTGTACTGGGTAGTGACGAAAACTATTTCGAACATTATCGCTATGGTAGTAAACACTCCCTCAGCTTCAAGCATGGCCGGCCTTATCACAATGCACAGGAAGTCGTCATAGGCAGTGAAGTGGCAAAACAACTCCACTATCACCTAGGTCAAGAAATTGTGGTCTCACATGGCATGGGCAACACCAGTTTTCATCACCATGATGATAACCCATTAGTGATTGTTGGTATCCTAGAGCCGACAGGTACCCCTGTCGATAAAACATTACATGTCCCGCTTAAAGCAATTGAGCAGATGCATGGTCCAAAGCACACTGGTACACAATTCATCGGACGAAAAAACCACGACCACGACCACGACCACGACCACGACCACGACCACGACCACGACCACGACCATCATAGTCATAATAATGAAGCTCTAAATAGTCAACCAGGAGACTTAGTCGGTAAACCAAAACAAATAACCGCATTTTTAATGGGTTTTGATTCGCCTTTGTACACTTTGCAAGTCCGTCGCAATATCAATACTTATGAACCTGAGGCGCTTTCAGCCATTATGCCGGGTGTGACTCTACGAGAGCTGTGGGGCATGCTTGATATTGTCGAGAAAATCTTAATGCTATTTTCAGGGGTTGTTGTGTTGATAAGCTTACTTGGTATGTTAACAACATTATTGTCCTCACTTAACCAGCGACGCAGGGAACTTGCAATTCTGAGATCAGTCGGGGCACGGCCACACCACATATTTGCTTTAATGACCAGTGAAGCCGTTCTAATTACTGCACTCGGATGTGTGGTAGGCCTTGCTCTGTTTTACACACTCATTTTTATAGGCAAAGGTCTATTGCAAGCTCAGTTTGGTATTTCTATCACATTATCCATGCTCAATAGCTATGAACTGCTCTTGCTAGGGGTTATTATGATGTCAGGTACAGTTATCGGCGCGATTCCTGCTATACGTGCGTATTTTTACTCACTCAATGATGGCATGAGTATCAAAGTTTAAGAGGTTTTTATGTTTTCAACTCGATTAGCACCTTGGTTTATAATCATAGCTACGGTGCTTATGTCTTTATCCGTTATTGCGGCGCCACCAAAAGAGATTTTTTGGGACGATTTAATTCCTGAGGGTCATGAACAGATCAGCAATCAAGAAGCTGCTAATCATGATGGCGATGATAAAAATTGGGTACAACCCGATTTAGACGCCCCCGTTGTCAAAGCACTAGATGGTAAAAGTGTCAGCTTGCCGGGCTTTGTTGTGCCGCTAGAAGGAAATAGCGAAGTTATCACTGAGTTTTTACTCGTACCTTACTTTGGCGCATGTATCCATGTTCCACCGCCACCGCCAAACCAAATCGTACACGTAAAGATCAAAAATGGTGTACCAATTGACAGCTTGTATGATGCTATAACCGTAACAGGCACGATCAAAGTAGAAAGTCATAAAAGTGAGCTTGCCCAAACGGGATATACCATGAAAGCGGTAGGAGTTGCCCCCTTCGAGCTTTAATTTTTCAAGGAGGAAGTCAATATACTTCCTCTTTTCCCACAAAACGCTTCCACATTGACCTTCCGATCACGACCACTTACTTCCGATAATACTGCTCACTTTGAAACTAACGTTCAATTTGTGCTAGGTGATTAACGTGCAAAATGTAACGATAACGAGCGAAGCGAGTACGTTCAATTTGCGCAAGGTGAAACAAGCCGTTTTAGCTGCTGCCGAGGAAATCTTGAGTTTGTTTTGTCGGCGGTGAAGGTTGCTCCCTTCACCTTGCGCTTATCGTGCAAAAGGCTAGCGACAGCGAACGCAGTGAGTACGCTCTTTTTGCGCAAGGTGATTAACGTGCAAAATGTAACGATAGCGAGCGAAGCGAGTACGTTCAATCTGCGCAAGGTGAAACAAGCCGTTTTAGCTGCTGCCGAGGAAATCTTGAGTTTGTTTTGTCGGCAGTGAAGGTTGCTCCCTTCACCTTGCGCTTATCATGCAAAAGGCTAGCGACAACGAACGCAATGAGTACGCTCTTTTTGCGCAAGGTGATTAACGTGCGAAAGGTTTATGACACAGCGCGGAGCATTGCCATTCTTTTCGCGCAAGGTGAAATAAGCCGTTTTAACTAAACAAAGTCAATACACTGCCATCAATCTCTATCATGTTCTCTCTATGTCATTCCGGACTTGCTCCGGAAACCATATATTAGGCAAAAAGAAATGGATCCTGAAGCGATATATGGACTCCACCACATCTCACATACAGTGTAATGTGGTGGAGTCCGTATATCGTTTCAGGGTCTATAGTGCAAATTGCCAAAGACAATGAACGCAGTGAGTACGCCCTTTTTGTGCAAGGTGAAGTGAGCTATTTTAACCGTTGCTAAGGGACTGTATTCAAAAGGAGTAAAGAGTTAAAGCAGTGAAGGCTGGCCCCTTCACCTTGCGCTAATTCGTCTCTTTATCAATGTGCATGACCTCTACAATATTCGAGACGATTTAGCACGAAAAAACCCGCTGCATTTCTGCAACGGGTTTGACGTACATGGATGTACTAATGTCGATTAGATTCATGGATGAATGCTGTTAATCGACCTTTAATTGCCCGGGGCAACCTTTGCTGGCAATGTCCTACTTTCACATGGACGAAATGAGACCGAAGCGAAGCTTCGCA
>NZ_AUYC01000048.1:0-35116 GCF_001625685.1 Pseudoalteromonas luteoviolacea CPMOR-1
GAGCCTGCACCTGTAGCAGAGCCTGCACCTGTAGCAGAGCCTGCACCTTTAGCAGAGCCTGCACCTGTAACATGCAGTCGTACACGTTACAACTGCACATCAGCATCACCTATGACAAAAGCAAGCTCTGTAGACACGCTAGCAGACATCTCAGAGCCTCAGGCGATGCCTAACGAACTTAGAGCAGTTATTAAGCCTAGTGGCTTAGGGGTAGGCTCTAAATCACCTACTGCCCGAGCAAGTGCTCAAATGGCATCACCGCAAGCGGTCGAATAACCGCCAGAGATATGTTCGAAAATAAAAAACCAGTCATTCTTGACTGGTTTTTTTTACGCATTTTTCAGCGAATCATTAGAGAATTACGTTGGTTTAAGTCAGGTCAGGTCAGGTCAGGTCAGGTCAGGTCAGGTCAGGTCAGGTCAGGTCAGGTCAGGTCAGGTCAGGTCAGGATGGCAGCATGCAAACCAAAGTAGCAAGTAAACTTGCTACTCTTACTCGCTTAAATATAAAGTTTTTCAGCAGTTAATACTTTTTTGAGGTAGTGTTTGGTCTCATCGTAAGGCAATCCTGCTTGCAATGCCTCTAAAACACGCTCTGGTGGCATTGAGTTAATAATCTTAGCCGCAGCGCGAATATTTCGAGAATCATTGGTATTGAATACTCTCGCCACATTACCAGCACCTGTATTATAAGCGGCAATCATGCAGTATTTTCTGCTTAAAGGGTCCTTTATCTGACTTAGATATCTGTCATTGAGCAAATGCAAATAGGCCGTCCCCGCTTCTATATTATTGTTTACCACATATAAATATGGCGCACTCATAGGCGCATCAATTTTAAATAAGAAACGATTCACGTCGACACCCGCGCTAGTAGGCACGACCTGCATCAAGCCGTATGCAGGTATATGAGACTTTGCAAGGGGATTAAAATGGCTCTCTGTATGCATTACCGCCAATACTAAACTTGGCTCAATCTCAAATCGTTCACTATGTTTGGCAATATGCTCTGTGTAATTTGAAGCACGCTTTTTAGCTAAACTCCCCTGCGGTAGCTTAATCGTCACTTTTGTGACTTTTTCATCATTTTGTCCCGCAATTTGTCTTACCGATTGCGCCAGATTTTGTATTCGCTTTACTTCCAGTTGGTCAAGTTTAGCCTTATCTTTGGTGAGTTTACTCACTACTTCCGCTTCACTCGTCTCAGGCGACACCAACAGTTCGTCCGCTTTTTTCTCTAACAACTGCTTTTGTTCTACAGTTTGTTGTTTTATCTTCATCTTTGCATCGATGATGGCATTAACTTTTAAATTTCTATCTATTTCATAGTCTTGGATGGTCGCTTTATCCAGAGATGCTTGATCACCATTAAAAAAGCTTTGTATTAAGGCGCTTTCAGCCTGCCTAAAACGTTCAAACTCTTTGTGTATCTCTGACTTAGATGGCGCGCCTTCATCTTCGTGACGAATACTCAAGACAACTTCATTGCGTTCAAAATCAACTTCAAGTCGAGCTCGGTTATCATCCGAGTATGTGACATACTCACTTTGTGATGCGATCTTCGCTTCGCCCCACTCTTTAATTAATTCATCTCTAAACGCGTCGTACTCAGCCAAATGCTGTTCAACAAACTGCTCATATTCACCTAAGTGCTGGGCTTTGAATTTTTCAAATTCAGTTTGTTCTGAACTGGGATCAGGGCTAGATTGCTTCTTGCTATCATACCCTTGCATCTCTTGTGACAACTCATCAAAAAGTGTTGCAGTACTGGCATACGCAGTACTTACCATAAATTGAGAAGCGATTGTTAATGCTAGTACCTTCTTCACTTTAAAATCCTTACAAGCAAAAAACGCGCCTGAGGGCGCGCTTTATTAATTCGTCAATCTAGCAATTTCTTTTTCTAAATCTTTTTCAGCTTTATACGCTTTGAATTCTTGATACAAAAACTTTTCATCTTGCGGGTTGATTTCTTTTTTGCTCTCTTTGATCACATCTTTAAAGAGTGATTGAGTTAGCTGAGGAGATAATACAACAAGCGAACAATAATAGTCTTTACCGCCGATCTCAACTACATCAGCTCTATTTACACGTGAGCCGTTAAGTGTTTGCTTAGTCAGCTGCTTTGATACCGAGCTGAACGTAGAACCAACCGTCGTGTCATCATTGGCATCCGTACGATTTGCAAATGTTTTGTCCAAGCCTTCAATACGCGTCTCAATTTGCTGTGCCAATGCTAAACGAGCATTAGCCACTGAGCTTTTTTGGTCAATTGAGATATTACCAGAGAATTTAACACAATCTGCAGCAGCGATCCCGTTCTCAATTGTTGGATTTAAAACCCAATCTGGAATATTTACTTTTGATTGAGAAGCAGACTTATCTTGTGTAGAGCTACAACCTGCCAAGATCCCTGTAACAAGCACAGTTGTAAGTAGCGATTTAAGTTTCATGGTATTTTCCTTCGTAAGATTGATTGCCTAAAGCGATGATTTAAATTTAACAAAAGGCCCGGCTAATTACAGTAATAAATTGTAAGAACGATTTTTTACAACTTTGTTCTTTAAAAAGACTAAAAAAATCTTAAACTTGCTGACAATATAACTGAATTAATTGGTATAGTCACTGTCATGTTTTTTACAAGTCATGGATGTCAACGTGCTAAATAACATAGTATACAAATCGCACTTTGCTTTCTTAACAATAGTTTATGCATTTTTGTTAAATGGATGTCAAAGTACACCTGCAAATAAAAGTGCCATTTTATTAGCGCAGCAAGGGCAGTTCGAAACAGCTAAGCAAACGATTCGCTCGGACTACTCCGCCACTGGTAAAAGTAAACTGCTGCATTATTTAGAGCTGGGCATGCTAAATCACCTGCAAGGTAACTATCAACTCAGCAATCAGCTTTTAGACCAAGCGCAACAAATCATAGAAGAACAATATACAATTAGTATTTCTGAAAGTGCACTTGCCTTACTCAGTGGCCCCTCTTATACCACTTACGCAGGTAAAATATACCATCGCCCTCTGATAAACTTTTATAAAGCGCTCAATTACAATGCCTTGGCCAATCAGGCTGGCACGCAACGTCAAGCTCTACTTGACTCTGCACTGGTAGAAATGCGTCAGTTAGATACTTACTTAATTGGTATTAAAGACAAGTCTGGTGGTTACGATAACGAGCAAGAACCATCTGGCCTGGATAACTTAACTCGACAAATAAATAATTTGACTAGACCGTTATTTGCCCCTAATGATTTACTAAAAGATATAGAATACAAAGATGATGCATTTGCCCACTATGTCAGCGGCATTCTTTTTGAGCGAAGTGGAGAATTAGACGCTGCAAGAATTCAATATCAAAGAGCATTACAAGCCTTTGAAAATGGATTTGCTAAACAATACAACATTAATGACTCCATCATCACTCAAGTAAAAAATGACTTACTGCGCGTCATGCAAACCGCAGGCGGTTACGTTAATGAAGTTGCGAAATTAAAAAAAGCGCTAAAGACCGACAGTGCAAAGTCCTCCCAGCCCATTCTCAATATTTTGCAAAACATTGGTATTGGCCCTCAAAGAAAGCAATTTAACCTCCTGTTGAATATCGACGAAGAAGCAAAAGCACTGGTTATGACACCAATCCTCTGGGGCACACGACAAGAGCAGCAGGCCCAAATGCGCTGGTTCCAAATGCTCTATGCCGATACCAGTCTCTTTGACCTGATCCAAAACTATGCTTCGGGCGATATTGGCGATGTTGCCATGGGTGCCCTTACTAAACGCATTCCTTTGGGCCCTCTTTGGGAAGATGCCGTTGATCTAGGCCTTGTCAGTGCCCTTGAATACGGTAGTCGTATTTCAGTCACCTACCTTGAACCAGTGCAAAAACAAATAAATCATTCCGAAGTGTGGATAGGGGACCAAAAAATCGCTACTTTAAACAAGATATATTCGGTCAGCTTACTCACGCTACAAGATGCACTAAATAGCGCTAATTCTGAAATTCAAATTGCATTGGCGAGAGAAATTGTCAAAGCGATGACGGCACAAAAAGCGATTTCTGCAACTGGATTAGACACCTCTTTTTCTGGTTTTGCAAAACTAGCAACTTCGGTTGTCAATGCCGTGACAGCCTCTGCTGATTTAAGGCAATGGCAATCTTTACCTGCACAAATAAACTATGTTCAACTCCCAATCACCAAGGGAAAACATGTAATTACTCTTAAAACACATTTATCATCCGGACAAGTGATCGAACAAACTGAGACGATACAAATAGTCGATGATATTACGCTTTGGCATACACGTACTTTCTTAAATCAAGTACGTGCCCAAACCACAGATTCAACTTTTTTTAATGGAAAATTGTTATGAAATGTAATAAGACCTTACTAAAACTTACTCCACTATTTGTAGCTTGTACGCTTGCTCTTTCTGGCTGCTCATCAACTAAAGTGCAAAGAGTTGATGCAAATCAAGAGGTTGCATTATCTGACAAGTGGAATGCAAAGGACTCTCAACTCGTTGCGGAAGCCATGATCAACGACATGTTAAGCTTTCCATGGGTGAACGATCACTTACAAAGAGAAGGGTCTAAACCTGCTATTATCATCCAATCGGTACGTAACAAATCACATCAACATATCGCTGTAGATACTTTTTTGAATGATTTAAAACGTTCAATTTTACGTAGCGGCCAAGCGGATTTCGTAGCCAACCAAGATGTACGTCGCGAAATACGTGAAGAAAGAAAAGATCAAGAGTTAAACTCTAGTCTAGAAACTCAAAATGAAATGGGGCAAGAATACGGCGCTGATTACGCACTGTCGGGCACTATCAACTCTTTCGTTGATGAGCAAGGTGGTGACCGTGCCACTTTTTATCAAGTTGACTTGCGTTTAATAGACATGACTACAAACCGTGAGGTATGGAATGGACAGAAGAAAATACAAAAATTGCAGGAGCGTTCACGTTTTGGCTTCTAAACCGCTTTTAGCGACAATCATAGCCGCCGCTTTACTAACAGGCTGCCAGAGTAACTCAGCAAGTCAAGTAAAACAAAGTGCTACGCCACAATGGGTTTCTGTCACCCCCGCTTCTAGTTATATGGTGTATGGTGTTGGGAGCGCTCAAAATACGGGCGACTTACAGCAAGCTAAACTCGCGGCGCAAGAGTCCGCACGCTTAGCTTTAGCAAAACAGCTAAATGTCACAATCTCTGCTAATACGACAATTAGTCAACAAGCGGATAATAAATCAATGACGTTTCATATTGACGAATATATTCAATCACAAGTGCCCAATATCCAATTGCAAGGGGTAAAGATAGAAGATGAATATATCAGTGCTGACAACAGGACTCTTTACGCATTAGCCGCATTTAATCGTACTGAAGCTGTTATGCAAACTGAGTTATCAATTAACGCCATCGATGACGAAATCAGCCACTTTCAGTTATCTCCAACTCAAAGTAAGAGTTTGGCAATGAAAAGTGCGGTCGCATTAAAAGAGCTGGGTGTAAAGCGAGACAAGTACAACAACTATTTGCAAATGCTTCAAGCTGCGCATGTCAGTATGCCAAACACAGTTCGTACCAAACTGGAATTGGCAGATGCACTACTAAATGATATTAGCTTTAGTATTAATGCAGACAGTAAAAAACACCTAAAAGTCAGGGATATGCTTGCGAAAGCGCTCACTACCCAAGGTATCAAGGTCACACATCACAACGCTGATTTCGACTTGAGTTTCCGTGTGGATTGGCAAGACATGGAAAAGTCAGGTACTTACTACAGCCTTGCTGAAAGCTATCTTGTAGTTAAAGAGCAAGGTGAAGAAAAAGCCCATTTCAATGCGAAGGTGAAAGCGGCTTCAAGCTTTAAAGACACAGCAAAAAGCAATGCAATGAGCAAACTTGCCGATAAATTAGGTCAGCAATTAGCACAGTTTGTTGTGACAGGAAAATCTTAGTTAGCACTTGAGTGCTTTTATAATGAAAGGCCTGAGTCAGATGCAATATCTAAATCAGGCCTTTTTGACCACTTAGAAATAACGCCAAACTCAATAGAGTCATTTCATTCTGGCCTTATTAATTTTCTTGAGAGTACTTCTCTAGCTGATCTTTTAAATTAGGTGGAACACCTTTGATTGTTAAAGTGTCGCTAACTGGATCATAAATCACTCGCTCGCCTAAGTGCTTTCGCTCAAACCCAACACTTACACCCCCTCCCATACCTGAAAACTTGACCATCGCAGTCACTGTCTTCTTATCAAGTGGAAATGACTCTTCAAGCTCGTAGCCCTGCTCTTTATAAAAGTCTTCAAATTGGACGTCTGACGACTTTGATAATGTGTCAGATAAGCCTTCTATGTCAGCATCTTCACCACTGTTAATACAGTCATTGCAATAATCAAACACTTCTTTTCTGATCACATCTTTTTCAGCTTTTTCATACTGTTGCTCAGCCAAGTAGTCCTCTACCGCATGCAGCATAGTCTGAGACTGCTGCTTGGGATCAACGCCTTCAGCACATCCCAAAAAGTCTAAGAAAAAGTCGGCAACTTTTCGACCTGCTCGCCCTTTGATAAAAGAGATATAACGATTTTCCTCAGCCTGAGTATCCCATGCGGTTAAATCAATACGTGCGGCTAACTGCATCCTAGAAATATCCAAGTGTCTTGAACTGGCTAAATCTAACTCCGATGTAATGGAATAGTGTTCTTTAATGCTAATTTGGGCGATTAACATATAATCACAGCCGACATATTGATAATGGCAAAAAATTAAATAACCAGTTTCATGAAACGCATATTTATTGAGCTCTTCTTTTAACACTTCAGTGGCCTGCTGTGTTAAGTGCCAAAAACCAAGCTCATTATTACGGTAACTTTGCATTGCTGATGCAACTGTACTGTTTTTATCACCATCAAACGCACAAAACCCTTTTCCCGGTTTGCCATTATACGCATGGTGCAATTGCTCAATAAAAACATTGACCCGATCATTAATGATCATTTCATCTTCACGTAAATGGATTTGCGTTTCTTCGTCTTGCTTGTCTACATAATGTACAACAAGCTTTTTCACCTCAATGCTCATCTTTGTTTTTAACGCCTCTGGTGTTAGAATATGAAGAATTGTAACTATATTAATTTGAACCAACCGATGCCAATTCAGTCTAAATATTCCAATGAACAAGTAGAACAAATTGTTGATAGTTTAATCAATGTACTTCAAGAGCACAAAGCACCTGTCGATTTAAGTTTAATGTGTTTAGGAAATTCTATCACGCACATCTTAAAAGAACATGTGCCAGAGAGTAAAAGACAAGAAGTCACAGATAATTTTGCGAAGGCGCTTACTCAATCGGTAAAGTAACGGAATGAATTTAACACCACACAGTCCTTTTTCTTCTAAAGCAAGTCAACTGCTAAGTTGGGGACACTGGTTTACCTTTGCTAATATAGGGCTAGTGCTGATTATTGCACTAGCTTACTTAGCGGCAGATGCAGCACCGAGTAGTGTGCTTGGCTGGGTGTACATGCTTGTTACCTGGATAAGCCATACTAGTTTTATCACGTTTTGTGCGTTTGTGTTAACCGTGTTTCCACTGAGTTTGATCTTCCCATACCCACGGCATATTCGTGGCATGGCTGCGCTCATTGCAACATTTGGCATTTCAATTCTTTGCCTAGATGCGTTTGTGTATTATCAACATGGTTACCATTTAAGTTTTCAAACATTACCAGAAATAATTACCCTATTACTCGGTATGCTTAATGGCATGTCAGTTTTTACTAGTGTACTGATACTTCTTGGATTTTCAGCTATTTTTGGTTTCGAGTTAGTTGTTGGCAATCACGCGTGGCATCATTTAGAAAAACTAAAGTCGTATCGATTTCCGAAATATGCAACCGCCTTTTTAGTGACGTGTTTTGCAACGAGCCACCTAATGCATGTGTGGGCAGATGCCAACAATTATTTTGACGTAACAAAGCAAGATAACGTATTACCATTATCTTACCCTACAACAGCTAAAACCTTACTTGCTAGACATGAGTTACTCGATTTAAATGAATATGAGCAAGCAAGGACCGTGCGTTTAGAAAATGCGACTTCTCATTTCCAACCGCCAAAAAATGTTCCTTCTTGTGAATTTAATGCGCCAGCTGTAGATATTTATGTACTTGATACCGCATTGAACAACACCCAAGCACTTCAAAACAAAACGGTGTACAGCCACCCGCAAGTATTAGTGCCTACTGACGAAAAAGATCATGCTTTTAATTTAGTTTATGGCTTACCAGCTTATTATCGAAACACCATTACTGAACAAGATTTACCTCCAGTCTGGAACATAAATAATGTATTGTCCGTCGCAGGTGAAGATGCATTTGATTATCTCAAACGCCAATCTGACAATAGCAAAGTTAGATTTCATTTTACCTCTAGGCTTCCAGAGTTAACGAGCGATACTTCATTTATTGTGATTGAGCCTACAATAGGCAGTGACATTGTGTCACAAACTGCATTACACACAAACTTACCATATTTTTCAGAGCATAACGGACTTATGCAGGGAACAGATATTATGGTGACCTTGCTAGACAAACATTTTGAGTGTGGCGCGCTCGCCTCCCAAACAATGATAGGTAACGTCGTAGGCGCAAGCGAGTTAAACCAAGGCGTGAATTACTCACAAGGGGTCTTAATCACTTACAAAAAAGACCGTATCATCCTAGTCAATCATGATGGTAGGCATAAGCAAATATCTGCCAAAGAAGGGTTTCCAATTGAGCAAAAAATGGATATTCCTTTCCTTGTACAAAGTATAAAATCTCTCAAAAAGTTTACCGTAAAAGCACCTAGCCCTTAAATAGGTGCTTTTTTCTTTATACTGTTCTTTTTTATCCCTTTATATTGTTTATTTTCGTCTATAGTTATGTAGTGCGCAACTACAGGGAAACGTCAGCTATGAGATTTGCTTTATATTTAATGTTATTACTATTTGTTGGTATGTGTGATGCCGAAACCACCGTATCATACTATAAATGCGTAACCGATAAGAGCACGATTTTTAGTCAACAACCCTGCTCTAATAGCGCACAACAATACACATTGACTCACTCAGATCCGCAAGCACAAATCCCCTCTGAGCAGCACTTTAAAACACTCAATGAGTTAGAGCGAAAACAAATTATACATAATCTTAAACATGCTTTGCGCGCAAAAAAGCAGCACGCAGCAATTCTTGGCAGAAAACGAGATGAAGCAGCCAGAAAGCAACAAAGGCGGGTTACGCGCTTAATGAATGATGACAAACGCCAAGCAACTGTAAAAGACGTTAAGAAACAACTCAAGTCCATTAATAAAAATTACTTACAAAAAGTTAAGGTGCTCAACAAAGAGATTGCTAAAATTGAAAAGAAGCTCAAAAGACTTCAATAAACCCATATATTTATCATCTCATCACCGCCATGCTTAGTCTTCTTAGCAACTTTTTTCAAAACACCGTGAAGTTGTCATGACATTGGCTAACAACATTTGCTAATCCCGTACAGTTCAAGCTAGAGTATAACTATCACAAAAAAATACACATTAAGCATTAAATTCAAAAAGCTTAGATATAAAAATCAAAAATAAACTAAACCTAGGTTTTTTAATGCGACAATAGGAATCTTTATGGATCATCAAGAGATTGCTTTTTTCATTATTTCAGGGTTTAAGAAACACTACTCGCTATTTCAGAAGATGACAGCAAAAGTCCCTAGCGCTTTTTTGACACAGCAGTGGGCAACCATAGAACGGATAAACAAGCTACGCATTAGTCATTATGACGAGCGCGTACAAGACACTGTCAATATTTTAAAGCTTCATTTTCCTTCCAATCAAATCAATCACCGTTTGTGGTGTCAAGTTAAGCAGGTTTATATTGAATTACTTGTATTTCACCCGCAGGCAGAGCTTGCTGAGACATTTTATAACTCTGTTTTTTGCCACCTTTTCCATCATAGTTATTTTAAGAACGACTATATCTTTGTAAATAGTTCACAACCTTCTAAATTGCAGTTGCCAGTAGAAGCTGAATATCGAAGTTATTTCCCTGTTGTAGAAGGCCTGCAAAAAACAATTGAAAAGATTATTTACGATACAGGACTCTTTAATGAATTCTACGACCTTAAACAAGATATCCGACTTCTGCAAAAAGCATTTTTAAAACAAGCACCAGACACCCACCACCAGCACTTTAAAATGCGTTTTGACATACTTAAATCGCCGTTTTACCGCAATAAAAGTGCCTATTTAGTAGGACGAGTTGTATCTTGCTCTGGTGTGCAGCCTTTTATTATCGCACTGCTCCATCACAGCAAAGATAAACTCAAGATAGACGCTTTGATCACGAATGCATCGCAGATGAGTTTAATCTTTGGCTTTGCTCGAGCCTATTTCTTAGTTGAAACTCATGCACCATCTGCATTGGTTGGCTTTTTAAATCAACTTATGCCGAGCAAAACAACCGCCGAATTATATAACTCTATAGGGTTTCACAAGCATGGTAAAACAGAATTTTATCGCGCATTCTTACAGCACCAAAGCAGCAAAAATGAGCGCTTTTTAATCGCACCAGGGACACCAGGTATGGTGATGTTAGTATTTACATTACCCACGTTCCCTTATGTATTTAAAGTCATCAAAGATCAATTTTCTCCAAGTAAACCATTTGGCAGAGAAACTGTTTTAGCCAGATATCAATTGGTCAAAAACCATGACCGAGTGGGACGCATGGCTGACACCCTTGAGTACTCTAACGTTGTGATCCCAAAAAACCGAATTGATCCTAAGCTTTTACAATTGATTAAAGAAAAAATAGCGCAAAGTATCATTGAAGATGAGCAGTTCATTACCATCAAACACCTTTATATTGAAAGGCGGATCACACCGTTAAACCTCTACTTACAAGATGCAACAGATGAACAACTTGAGGATGTTATAAAAGATTATGGAAATGCCATCAAAGAAATGTTGCACGTCAATATTTTCCCAGGTGATATGCTACTGAAAAACTTTGGTGTCAGCCGCCATAATCGTGTGATCTTTTACGATTATGATGAAGTACAATATCTCACTGAAATGTGCTTTAAAGCGTTACCTCACACATCTCTTGACGATTTGTATTCTGGGCAGAGCACTCTGTCTTGTGCGCCCAACGATGTATTTCCCGAGCAGATGTGTACATTTGTACTGACAAACCCTAAACTCAAGGCAGCTTTTAAACGTTTCCATCCTGAACTTTTAACACCTACATACTGGCAAAATGTTCAACAGGATATAAGACAACATATCACGAAACACGTTTATCCATACCCTCAACAACAGCGGTTTGGAAATCACAATAACAAGAAAGGAACATTGTGAATATTAGTAAAATCGACCTTAACTTGCTTGTATACTTAGATACGCTTCTTCGAGAGTGTAATGTAACACGTGCAGCTAACCAGCTAAGTATTACACAGCCAGCAATGAGTAACGGCCTAAAGCGACTGCGTAATTTATTTAATGACCCCATTTTGGTTCGCACCAGCGAGGGCATGGTACCGACGGAGCGAGCATTAGAGCTGCAACCTGTGATACGCGGAATTCTGATGACATTAGAAGAAACGTTAGCGCCAAATAGGGAGTTTGAAGCAAGTCAAAGTAAACGCGTATTTAGAATTATGGCCAGTGATTATGCAGCCAGTACTCTCGCGCCTAAATTACTGGCCAAATTACACAATGAAGCACCGGATACAACGCTCGATATTCTCACTCCCAGTGATGTTACCTTTCACGATGTTGAGAATGGTAAAGTTGATATGGCAATCAACCGTTTTGAAAACCTGCCACAATCTTTCCACTACAAACAAATATGGAAAGACAGCTTTAGCTGCCTCGTAAAATCCGACAATCCTATCAAAGAGGAATTCACGCTAGATGCATACTTAAACGCACGTCATATATGGGTCAGTAAAACAGGGTTTGGTGTCGGCGTAGGTATGAACCCCGAAGATGTGCAAAAACTAGGTTGGGTAGATGAAGCGCTTGCGAACTTCGGAAAGCACCGTAATATTGCCACTTTTACACGAAATTACCATGTTGCTATTCACCTAGCTAAAGAGCAAAACTTAATTGCCACACTCCCCTCTAAAGCTGCGAATATATACAGAGACGATGCTTCACTGGCCATTTTAGAGCCGCCTTTTCCTATCCCGCCATTTGAACTGGACATGATTTGGAGCCCGTTACTGCATAGAGATGCAAGCCACGTTTGGTTGAGACAAAAAATTGCAGAAGTTGCGGAGGAAATTAAATAATGGCAAGTACAAGTTATCAAAAACTAGTTGAGCATTATCAATCAATTAATAACTTTGAACACCTCAATGCTATTTGTGGCTGGGATCAGGCAACCATGATGCCCTCTGGAGGCTCTGATAGCCGAGCAGAAGCGATGGCTGAACTAGCAGTGCATCTTCATGCACTTCATACCGCCCCCCATCTAGCAGAGCTTTTCGATAATGTTAAGCAAGAAGAGTTGATACCATCACAGCAAGCCAGCGTACATGAAATGTTTAGAGTATGGCAGATGAAAACAGTGCTGCCTTCTGAACTGGTGAAAGCAAAGAGTCTGGCAGGTGCAAAATGTGAACATCAATGGCGTACTCAAAGAAATGAAAATGACTGGCACGGTTTTGTCAAAAACTTTGCTCCCGTTGTGGCACTGAGCCAAGAAGAAGCACAAATACGTGCAACCGCTTCAGAACTAACACCTTACGATGCAATGTTAGATATTTATGAACCAGGAATGAGAAGTACTCAGGTAGACCAGTTATTTGATGATATTACCACTTGGCTGCCACAGCTCATTCAAGAAGCAAGTCAAGGCAATAGCCAACAAATAGAAGCTAGATACTCAATACCAAAACAAGCGCAGCTTGCTCATGAGCTAATGACATTACTTGGGTTTAATTTCGATCATGGCCGCTTAGATACGAGCGTGCATCCATTTTGTGGTGGGACCAGCCAAGATACCCGTATAACAACACGTTATGATGAAGCAGATTTTATCAATGCCATGATGGGCGTGATCCATGAAACAGGGCATGCTTGTTACGAACAAAACCTACCAAAGACGATAAATAAACTGCCTGTTGGCAAAGCGCGTTCCATGGGTATTCATGAATCCCAATCGCTATTTTATGAAATGCAAATTGCGAGAAGCGCTGAATTTATTGCTCTACTGAGTCAACGTGCTGCGCACTATTTTCCTGAGCATACATCTCTGAATACGACCGAGAGCCTGCAAACTCAGCTACAACGCGTGCAGCCTAGCTTGATCCGTGTTGATGCAGACGAAGTCACTTACCCTGCACATATCATCTTACGGTACGATATTGAAAGAGACATCATTAACGGCAAGATAAACGCAACTGACATTCCAGAGCTATGGGACCTAAAAATGTCTCAGCTACTGGGCATTTCCACAAAAAGCAACTACAAAGATGGCTGCATGCAAGATATTCACTGGACAGATGGCAGCTTTGGCTATTTCCCAAGCTATACGCTAGGCGCAATGTATGCCGCTCAGTTCAAACATGCAATGGCCAAAGTTATTGATATTTCATCACATATCAGTAGTGGTGATTTCACACCTATTTATGATTGGTTGAATATGCATATCTGGCAAAAAGCAAGCACCTTGACCACTGAAGAATTGCTTATCCAAGCAACAGGTAGTGCGCTTGACCCACATATATTTCAGTCTCATTTACAACAGCGCTACAGTTAAATATTCGCAAGCTAATATAAACACATAACTATATATTAGCTTCAGCTTTCTGCTTGCTTGCAGTATTTATTTTATTTATCAAAAATTGGGCTGTATCTTTGAGCGGTGCATCTTCGATCTGTTGCATCCGGTGATCTATAAAACTTTGCATCCTGTTGCTTTTTAACGCTACCAAGCACTTAGTGATAGATTCTTCAACATACTCATTCAACGAAATCGAGGCGCTCCACTGCAATGAATTAGCCCATTGTAAAATGTGGCTTAACTCGCTGGGTTTAATTTCACCACAGACACACTGTGACATAAGCGCAATATCAAGTAGCGACTCTTTTTGCAACTGCTCAACACACACGCCGCTGTCTAGATGTGATAATAGTTGTTCAAACTTCATTATTGACTCCTTCAATTGACGGTATGCCTTATATGGCACTTTATTGAACATATAAAACTACAACGATATTGTCACTTAAAAAATATACAAGTTGTCATCCATGCACTAGCCTTAGAGTTGGGCAATTAAAATGGTCAAAAATGTCCAAGATACTCGTTACATGCTCATGGTTACTCTTCACCTCTTGCAGCTTCGCTCTGACAAGTGACGCCCTTTCTGTTCCAGTGAACAGAGATATTTATGGTTATGCACAAACGATTCTCAACAATCGTAGCGTAAAAGATATATCTCCTGATATCTTCGATCATCCCCTATGTCAAAGGGACGTTGTCGACTTAATTATTATTCAAAGGGCACTTATTGAAGGAAAGGCCAACGCCTCATTACAATTTTTTATGATTGACCGTGAAGAACGAGAAGAGATCCTACTTCAATCAGGTATGTCCATCATCAGTGTCGATACACTGTGGCTTTCGCAAGCTCAGACGTTGAACGATAGTGTCTTTATCTCAGCACCTATCATTAGAAAAGGTGAATACTATGCAGGTGTTTACACTGCTGAAGAGCGAGCTGAAACATTAGGTCAGATGATACAGCAAGACTTCTCGCAAGTTACTGTTATTAGTAACAAAGCATGGACGGTTGATTGGTCTACAATCATGCAATTAAAACCTAAGCAACTGTATAATGAATCAGACTGGACAATTATGGCCCGCTTAGTAAGCAATAAGTGGGTCGACATTATGCTTATACCATTCAACAATCAACCCCCCTTTAGGTACACAGGAAAAGGCTATAAAGTAAAAGCTATTCAAGGTATTAAAGTTGCTCTTCAGGACAGTCGCCACTTTGTAGTAAGCAAAAAGTACCAAAACAGTCAAGCGATTTTCGATGCGTTAGAATTGGGCATAAAACAGCTCAGAAATACAAAATTCATTGAAGAATCTTATAGGAAATGCGGCTTTCTAAACGTTTTGGTTGATAAATGGCGTAAAATCCCATAGAAAAATCGTGTTTTTAACAAATCGTGCTCAGATTCATATTTACTCCATTTTGTTCCAATATCTTTCCCAAACTTAAAAAAAACACAGATAGATAATAGGAATTAAAAAATGAAAGAGCTAAGGCTTCAGGTTAATATTTTATTTTACATAATCGTTTTACTTGTCTCATTAGTACTACTGAGCGCCGCAAAATTATTTCTTGAAATGCAATTATCTCAACTGGCTGCTTTACAATTTATTATCGCCATTTCTGCACTTTTTGTAGCGCTTGTGCATTTTATGCTGACCGTCTCAGGACAAAAAAAGGTGACAATCTGTAATCAAGGGTTTTCCTACTTAAACCTGTTTGCAAAAAGACAATTTATTCCATCAGAAGAGATCCAAAAACTCACCACGAGAAATGTACTTGGGCTCAAAGTAATTCAAATTCATACTTATGAAAAAACAATCACATTACTGGCATTTAAAATCTCTAAGGCACAAAAAAGATCGCTCGCTCAGCTTGGTTACCTAGCTTAAAAGTTTGCCATTAGTGAGCAATCAACTTAGGATCGCAAAAAAATCCAATGAGAGTTAAATCATGTCGCAGCAATATCAAATAGGCACACCAGGAAAACCTTGGGGAGAAGCAGAGAAAAACCTTTGGTTAAATTCTCAATCAAAAAAACGCTGTTATAAAGCTCTGGTTATCAGTGAGATTGAAACACTCAGTGCCCTATGTGATATAGAAGAATACGGTTCATTAAGTTATCAAGATGATAATTATCCGCTGTTCGCGCTAAAAAATAAAAACACCAATACTGAGCAACCCACTATTCTGATTACAGGTGGCGTGCACGGTTACGAAACCAGTGGTGTCATGGGCGCTTTGGCATTTGTAAAGCACCATATGTCTAGCTACACAGATAGGTTTAACTTTATAATTTTGCCTTGTATTAGCCCCTGGGGTTTCGAAACCATCAATAGATGGAACCCTAATGCTATTGATCCTAACCGGTCTTTTTATAGTAATAGCCCGGCTCTAGAGTCATATTATGCAATGCAATATGTAAATCGTGACTCAGCGAACATCATCGCACATATTGATTTGCATGAAACAACGGACACAGACAACAGTGAATTTCGCCCTGCGCTAGCCGCCCGGAACGGACAAATAAATCGCAATTGGAATATACCAGACGGGTTTTACTTGGTTGGCCATACGCAAAAACCAGAACCCACTTTTCAAAAGTGCATTATTGAGCAAGTCCAAAAAGTGACACATATTGCCGATGCCGATGAAAACGCACAACTGATTGGCGTCGATATTGAGCAATTTGGTGTGATCAACTACGATGCAACTGCCCTAGGGCTTTGTATGGGCTTCACGAAAGCTCGTTTTGTCACAACCACCGAAGTATATCCTGATAGTAAAAACACTTCTGAGCAAGAGTGTACAGATGGACAGGTCGCAGCAATCATTGGTGTGATCAAACACCTCAATACCCTCTAAACTGAAGCTTGTATGTAACGGCTGGTGTCAAGCCGTTACTTCTGCATGCTCGTAGATAATTTCAAAAATCTCTTTAAATGAATGCGCCTTTTGCAAAATATTGACTGGAATATGGAGCGCTCGCGCGATGTCAGAAGCTGAAATCATACCGCGTAACCCTTGATTGCCATCCATTAATAACACGTGCTGATGGCCAAGTTCTTTCAACGTCTCTAAAATATCACCGATCCGCGCATCTTTGACGCAGTCATAATACATCGCGTGCAATTCGCTTTTCGTTGTCATCACATCTTCAACCGTGAGATCGGAACGAACTACATTACGCTTCTGCGCTGTCGTCAAAACTTTTCTGCCAGTTAGATCCTTAGAATTGACGACCCCCACAAATGTATCGTCATGATCAATGACCAACTTACATCTAACATGACCATTTACCATCATAAATAACGCATGATCAATATCCACATCCTTTAATATCATTTGTGGTTGTCGCCGAGTAAAGTCTGTAACAACTTGTTCAGCTGAACTAAAAACAGATAATGGATTCCCTTCATAATGCTCACAAAACTGATAAATCCCTTCCAGCTTAGTTGTATTTAACAATTTAAACTCACTCATATACCACCTCTTGTGGACTCTAATTCCGGCTTTATATTAAAAAGCATGGTTCATTGTTCGGGGGATCGCAAGGCTGATTAAAGGTACGAAGACACCATAGCAAAGTGCTGTAATCTGCTGTAATAGATAAAATAAGTTATTCTCAGTACAATAGTTTTTATAGGTTAAAGAACTAACACAAAGACAAATAAAGGCTATACATAACAGCCACACTTGCAGATTTCCCTTTAATGGTGCTCACTCAGGTGAGCCCACTTTTTTGATGCTACTTTGGGGTAACTTGACGAAAAAGCACGCTTTACTACTACAAGTACAGCATACGTTCTTGCTCTACTTGCATTAATCAAGGTTCTTAGTACATTTTTCTAGCTAGGTGCCCCGCATATCAGGTAAAATTTCTGCAAATAATACGTGCTGCTAGCCTCTAGCAACTATACGGAAATCTAGGAAAACTTATGGCTTACTTGATCGATGAGCTTAAGCTCGAAAAAATTTATCTAAAAAGTTACCACACTTTTGGACGTTACAAATTTAATGTTGATACATTTTTAGATAAACCAGGTATATCGAGGCATCACGCTATCATCGAATACACAAATGACAATTGGCTCATTCGTGACGTAAGTACCAATGGCATCTGGATAAACGACAGGAAAATAGACAAAAACTTACCCTATCAGTTATCTGAAAATGATAAAATTGATTTTGCAGCTCCTGGTCAAAATTCATTTGTTGTCGGCAGCCTCAATGCAAACTGCCAGTATTTCGTTTCACAAAATAATCGTAAAAATGTAATTGAAATAGAAAACCAAATGCTCCTCCCCAACGAAGAAGAGCCTAGCCACATTGTCTATTATGATGCATTGCTCAACTACTGGTTTTTAGAAGATTTGAACACGTCAGATCGTCAAGCACTCATCGACGGAGGGATCACAAGTCTGTTTGGTGAGCAGTGGCTGTTTTTTTGTGCAGGGATCTCTACAATGACAAAACATTTAGAGCAGCAGCCGGCTGTAAAGCCCTTAGCGCTCAGTTTTGCAGTAAGCCTTGACGAAGAAAAAACAGAGCTTTCTTTACATGTCGAAGGGCATGAATTTAATTTAGGTAGCCGTAGCCATCACTATTTGCTGTTACTACTGGCAAGAACGAGAATAGAAGATAAACAAGCTGGACTTGATCCTGAGTCCCAAGGTTGGGTTTACAGAGAAGATCTGGCAAAACAACTTGGTGTCCAAATGAATCATATGAATATCATGGTTCACCGCGCACGCAAACAGCTGAGCGAGGCATGCCCAGATAAAGCGCCCGAAGCTGGGTATATCATAGAAACAAATAACGGCCAATTACGATTAAACTGCCAAGATGTAACCATTCTGAAAGGGACTCAGCTTGAAACCCGCATGAGCCTGTAATTACACTCCCAGGGCGCCTGTCGATTAATTTCGGTAGGGCCCAGCTTGTGCAACAATGCTTTGTTCCAACCCCTTCATAAATCCAAATTTAAACAAGATCTCCACTAGTACAAATAAAGGACCAATTAAGAGGCCTATTAAATCATCCACAAAAGCTGGCTTTTTACCCTCATAATAATGGCCAATGAACTGAACAACCCAACCGAATAGAAACACACCAAGACCGCTAAAATAGAAAATACTCACTGGGGTAGTTGTGTGAATAAACTGCATATAAAGCTGCATAGCAAGTAGATTGCCTAGGACCAACATACATAGCATGATCACACCTAACCTTGGAGACAAGTAAACATAATACAAAGAGGCCGCGGTAATTAATAAATCAGACAGCATAACTTGGATGCCACTTATCACGAAAAGCGGTATAAATGTCAGTAAAATCACTGACAATACAATGAGAGGAACACCTAGCAGGTGTGTACGAATATTACGATTATCCCGATGGTACAGGGCGTATTGAATCAAATGACTT
Organism: Pseudoalteromonas luteoviolacea CPMOR-1; assembly: GCF_001625685.1. Classification (GTDB taxonomy): domain Bacteria; phylum Pseudomonadota; class Gammaproteobacteria; order Enterobacterales; family Alteromonadaceae; genus Pseudoalteromonas; species Pseudoalteromonas luteoviolacea_K. The sequence continues at coordinate 19,278 of NZ_AUYC01000048.1, forward strand.
TCTAAACTTTTCATCATGACGCTCATTAAGAGTAAATACTTTAACTTTATCTAGCGCTATAAATGAACAAAAGTCAACAAGGTAAGGGGAATCTATTGGCGAATCCCCCCATAAGTACACCGCAATAAAAAAGGCCGCCTACGACTTTGGCGGCACATTCACTGGGCAATAAAAAGCAGGTTTATCATCTCTTGCTGCTTTAGTCATAACCATAGACCAAAATCATAAAGAAACAAATAAAAAACAAAAAATTAATCTTTTAGCAACCTAAAACGTAACCCTGAGCTCCTACCGACCGTTTTATTCATCGCTAATCTGAGTACCTGAGGTTGACAGATCAACTCAAAATGATTTTTAGCTCGTGTGATCCCTGTATATACCAGTTGCCGATTAATCCCCTGTCTTGCTCTTTGTATTGGAGGCAAAACCATCGCCGTATAGTTAAATTCAGAGCCCTGAGATTTGTGAATTGTCATCACATAAACCAAATCATGACTCGGCAAACGGGCTGGGTTAATTGAGCGTAAATTTCCTTGTTCATCCATGAAAGTCGCAAACAACTGTCCACTGCTATCTGGCAAAATGATGCCTATATCACCATTAAACAGTTTTAATTGATAGTCATTCTGAGTGATCATTAATGGCATGCCAGAATAATAACGACTATATGGCCTAATGAGCTTATGCTGAGCGAGTTTATGTTCGATCCGCTTATTCAACTCATTTACACCATACGGCCCCTCACGTACAGCAGCCAATAACTGATAATTAGCAAACAACTTGTGAATTTGTTCAGCGCTGCCACCAGCATGAATGGCTTGAAGATAATGACTATAAGCGTTAGCCGCACGCTCTATCATCTGCAAATACGTTTCGTTTGAAAGGCCGTATAGACTTAACTCAGAAAAACCTTGCCGAATAACCCAATCCAAGTGATTGTGGTCGTTATTGTTTACAGCTCCGGCCAACTGGCCAATGCCACTATCGCTCTTAAAACGATGGCTCTGCTGCAAAAATGCCATCACATCTTGCAACTGGAATTTACCGTTGCTGCCAGATAACCTCTGCTCGCCACCAAAGCACACTTGGTTAAGAAAAGCAGCTCTACTAGGTGAATAGGTCGGGTTGTGACCAAGCTTTAAATCAGCACATAAATCGTTAAGAATGCAACCCGTATCAACAGAGGCCAATTGATCCTTATCGCCCAATAAATACAACCTAGCACCTTCAGGAAGCGCCGCAACTAACTTACGCATGAGTGATAAATCAACCATGGAAGCTTCATCTACTATCAATAAATCTAAATGCAATGGGTTCTTATCATGGTGCTTATATTTATTGCTATTGGGGATCACCCCCAACAAACGATGGATTGTCTGTGCGTGTTCAGGTATTAAGTCAGCTAACTCAGGGGCCAAGTTTAAGCGCCCTTTCGCACCAATAATGGACTCGCTGAGCCTTGCCGCTGCTTTTCCTGTTGGTGCCACCAATTTAATGTTAAGTGGCGCTTTGGCATACAGTGACTGCAATACTGCCAACAACTTTGTGACAGTGGTTGTTTTCCCCGTTCCAGGACCTCCCGTAATGACACAAAATGCACTCGAAGCGGCAATGGCACACGCTACTTTTTGCCAATCTATCGCATCGTCAGCATGTGCTGGAAAGTACATATCAAGCAATTGTGTTAACTGAGTAAAGTCAAGATCAATATCTCTATGAGCTAGCGCAGTAAAGCGCTCAGCTAAAAATGCCTCATAGCCAGCTAAACGCGCCAAATATAATTGCTCATTGAAAATCACTATCGGCTTACTTTCTCCTACTGCGGGATGAGAAGTCAGTGACTCCAGTGCCTTTGCTTTGTCTTTAAACGGTGTTAATTCAATATGTTGTTCAATTTGCTCTACATTTAGCTCAAACGGATTAAACCAGTCTATTTGCGCTAATATCAAACAACTATTTTGGCTTTGCTCGGCTTTCAATAACAATAGGATCAGGTAAAAGACATCATTAAATTGTCCATCACATAACAGCTTTGCCAAGGCAATATCGACATTTCTCACCTTGCGCTGATCAAGCAAAACCTCCAAAAATACACTGTCATCAAAGTTGTGTTGCGTAAAATCGAGTGATATTTGAGACATTACCTTGCCTCCGGCTCAAAAAGTGCATCAAGGGTTAGTAGTTCCTTTTCAGTCAGAGACTTGAAAAAAACGCCACCGCCTTGTGGCAGTGCTCTCAAAAACAAGTAATAAACACCGCCCATATGCGCCTCAATAGAATAATTCGCAATGCGATATTTAAGTAAACGATGCAAAGCAACGCTGTAAATCAAGTACTGCAAATGATATTGGTGAGATGACATAGCAGACATTAAGTTATCATCATTGTAATCACTCAGATCATCTCCCAGATAATTCGACTTATAATCTAACACGTAGTACTTGCCTTCCCAGCGAAAAATAAGATCAATAAAGCCTTTTAACATGCCCTGTACATCATCAAATTGTAAATAACTCGGCTGACCTGTTATGTCCGTTAAAACTTTATTTAATTGATTTGCTTTAAGTGCTGAAAGTGGCAAATGGAACTCCATTTCCACCAAGCAATCGGCAGGGGGCAAGCGGCTTAATGAAAGCTCACCTTCTTGAGTCAACGGACAATCAAGGCTAGCTTGTACCCATAGAGCTACGCATTCTTGCCACTGCGTATCAATCTGATATTTCTCTAAACACGCCTCAACAACATCATTCAGCGGTAATTTTTCAGACGCTATTGGATTGTGTGGCGACGTAAAATCAATTTGCTCATAAACTTCATGTAGGCAGCTACCCGCTTTAGCACCTTTCACAAAGCTGTATGGTGTCTTAATCGGTGTTTGTGCGAGTCTAGGCAAATCGAGTTCATGGTGTTCGTCAAGTGCGCCTGCAGGCCTATCATCATGATGAGCATGATAACTCAACTGGCTGAAGCTGGTTGTGCGCCAATTTGTCTCTATTGCCGCATTCTGTATTTTAATCGCAAGGTTTTCAGGTAATAAGGTTTTTTTCTCACCAAAATAGGCGGATTGGGGCTCTGTAAAAACTTCCATAGACATACCAGCGTGCTGTTGGCATATTTGCTCTAACGCTTGATGCCATTGCTGCGCATCTTTAAAATCTGCGTCGCCAAATAAAGCATAACCAAGTGCTGTTTGTCCAATGCCGAGCTTTTTACTGCGGCCCAATGGAATATTAAACAGTCCCAACTCGCAATAATGTACAGCACGTGTCAAGGCAACATAGAGTAATCGAATATCTTCAGCGAGACGCTCTTTAGATGCCGCTTGAATCGCATTGTCATCAGCATCTAAGTCAATAACTAGTTTATTACCCTTATGGTAGATAACTTCGCTGGGGTCACGGTACCCAAGTGCAAATGGCATAAATACGATGGGATACTCAAGGCCTTTCGATGCATGCATGGTGACAATTTTCACCAAGTTGGCGTCACTTTCCAAACGCAATTGAGCACCATCTAGAGCTGCTTCAGCGCACTGAATACTTAGCCACCTTAAAACACGTTGCGTGCCTTCCAATTCAATTTGTTTGTGTTGCAGCAACTCTGCAAGGTGTCTGTAATCAGTCAACCAACGCTCTACTTCATAACCATTGCTGCGCCAGATATTTGCCAGTTGGTTTCGTACCATAAGCTTTTCTAACATGGCCATCGCGCCACTTTGATACCAAATTCGTTTTAGCTCAGCAAAAAAATCTAAATAGCTTTGCCACTGTGCCTCATTCTGTGAAAGTGCATAAACCTGTTCATAATTTAATGAAAACAAAGGGCTTACTAATACACCTCGTAAAGCTGCTTCATCATATGCACCGTGTAGTACGTGCAAAAGCTGATTGAGTGCACCAGCAACAGGCTGAGAAAATACGCTATCTCTGGCCAAATAAACGGCGCTTACGCCACATGCATGTAACGCCTGCTTCATCACTGAAGCTTCATTCCTGTCTCGCACTAACACACAGATATCAGCCGCTTTAGCGGAATTATCGCCTATCATCACTTGTCCTTGCTCAGAGCGAGAAAGCAAAGTGGCAACTTTTGCCGCAAAGGTTTGCGCAAGCGCTTGATGCGCATGTGCTTTGCTCGTCACCTCCCCTGCACTATCAAAAACACAAAAATTTAAAACATGATCGGAATAGCCTTGGAGAGAGTGTCCCTGTGATTTACCTTGGGCATCAACAGCATAAAATGGAATATCATCATTGAATATAAAGCTTTGCTCGTGCTGAGAAAAAATAGCATTAATGCTATCCACCACAGATTTTGCCGAACGATAGTTTTTAGCTAAAGTAAAGTGTCGACTCTCATCAACAGCTTGCTTCGCAGTTATATAGGTAAATATATCCGCGCCACGAAATCCATAAATCGCCTGCTTAGGATCACCTATCATAGTCAACCCAGCACCGTCAGCCTCCTCATATATGGTACTAAAAATACCGTATTGAATAGGATCCGTGTCTTGAAACTCATCGATCAGTGCGACAGGAAATTGCTGAGCAATTTTTGTGGCTAAAACTTGCCCCGACTCACCCTGCAAAGCGCTATATAAATTACTCAATAAATCATCTGGTGATATCGTACTTTGTGTTTGTTTATGTTGCACCAAAAGCTGTTTGACCTGAACCAATGCATCTTGCAATAACGCTATCGGTAAGAGGTTTTTCACTTGATGATGCAAGATCGCCATCTCATCAAATAGCGCGATCATGTCATGAGAGATGAGCTCAGCATTTTTTTTATAATTTTTCGTATCGCCTAACTGCGCACTCCCCCACAAATTAAATGAATGCTTACTCGTGCCAAATTCGAAATACCACGCATCCGAGGCAATATAATCACCTAATGCGTTGATGTTTGCTGCTCGCCCAGGTGCTTTATTTTTGGCAAGACCTGAACCCGTTAAACACGCGATAAATTCACTTTCGCGTATTGCGCGTTTAAACTCCGCCGCTTTCAGTTGATATTGCGCTCTTGCTGCCAAAATATCTTCAAGATTGACGCTGGGTGAAAGTGTTGCACCGGCTTTATTTAGTAACGGTAGTAACTTTTTCATCAAACTTTGTGGATGCGAGAAATGCTCTAAAACAAGCGCAGTCTGCTCTTTATCCAGGGTGTATAGAAACTTTCGCCAATGATCTTCCACAGCGGTTTTTAACAGCTCTGTTTCATCAAGAATAAACTCTAAATTAAAACTTAAATTTGACTCAAAGGCATGCTGCTTTAGCATCCTCTGACAAAATCCATGGATTGTAAAAATAGCGGCTTCGTCCATCGATTTTGCTGCCGCATCTAACAGTTTAAATGCGGCCTTTTTATCTTCGACTTGCTCCAACAAAGCTAGGATCAGTGGATCTTTGCACTCTGCACCTAAAAGCGTATCACGGGCATCAATGATCCTCGCACGCACTCGGTCTTTAATTTCCTGAGTCGCTGCATCAGTAAACGTCACAACCAGTATTTGTTCAACGCTTAAGCAAGTGGCATGCTGCGCGTCTACAAGGCCAAGCAAATACCTTAAATACAGCGCGGTGATGGTATAAGTTTTTCCCGTTCCTGCGCTGGCTTCTATTAAATTATGGCCATAAAGAGGCATAGTTACCGGATTAAGCATCTCCATGTGACAGCTCCTTTTCTAGCGCAATAATTGGCCCTAATAAAGACTTACTGAGTGACATGAATTCTTCCATACACGATTCTAATTCTCTGAAATTCAGCGCAACATAGGGATCTTCAGATTCCCCTATACCAATATACTGACCACCCGCAAATTTTAATTGCGCTTTACCAATATCATCAGTACTTGCAAACGCATAGCTAGAAGCAGGGAAAAATGGCACAGGCTCGGCTGTCAGTTGTTGATAAAAATCAATCCACATTTCTAATAACTGCATTGCACTCGATTTATCTAATGGCTCAAAAGTGACTTGCTCATCTAGCCCAATCACAGTCGTACTCATGGTCGATACCGTGATATTAGCGAGCAGATGATAGATAAAAGATCTTATTTTATCTTTCGCTTTAATACTCGCGGGTCGGTAAAAAACCTGCTCGTTTGCGAATATCTTGTCGAGCCAACCTACTATTTTTATACCTTGGATCTCTATGTTTACCTCTTTAGGCACTTGCGGGTCAGACAGTTTGGACTTCAACACCCCCACCATGGGTATAACACGCTGTGCGAGTAACTCTAATTGTATCTCGCCCACATAAGCTTGAGGTAAATGGCCTCTCTGTAGCAGTTGCTCTGAGCTAAGCGATACATTATTTATCTGAGCATCTACAATTTCTTGTAGGTATTGATAACGTGTAAGAGGATCTAAAGAAAATGGTTCAGTGTCATCTTGATACTCACGCGCTGGATTAATTTTTACGCCTAAGCAATTTTGATAAAAATAGCTTTGTGGTGCGGTACATGCTCGCAAAAACTGAGTTAGCTCTAACTCACTAGGCAATGCAATAGTCAAGGGTGATGCTTTTTCCACCGCTTTTTCAACAGATTCAAACAGCCAGTTTGGATTAAAACTTTGTAATGAACCCGGTTGATAATGTAGTGAATTAAAGGGCTGAAGTGGTGCTTGATGTTTCAGCTGTTTGCTGACCGGCGTATCGCTGTCGATAAATTGAAAACTGCGGTCGATGTACTCAAATAACTCACTCACTAGTACTGAAGGAACCTGCACTTCATTATTAAAACATGAGCGACCAATATAACTGACGTAAAAATGCTGCCTCGCACTCAGCAAAGCCTCTAAAAAGAGATATCTGTCATCTAATTTACGTGAACGGTCACCTTTTCGACGAGAGGATGCTGGCACTAGGTCAAAACCGATAGGTTGAACTTGACGAGGATAATCTGCATCATTCATACCAAGTAAGCAAACTACTTTAAATGGCACCGCACGCATCGGCATCAACGTACAAAAGTTGACTGCACCAGATAAAAAGCGCTGTCCCACCCCTTTCTCTTGGATCCCTTGTTTAACTAAATAAGCCAGTACCCTAGGCTCTACAGGCAAGCGCATATCGCCACTTTCATAATGTTTTTCGATTCCCTCGATCACCTTATTTAGCTGCATTAAATCCCAGCTTTGCTCCGTTTCTTGGTGATAAAAAGTCGTCAAGAGCGTTCTTAACATCTCAGCCTGTTGTGCTAAGGTTCTTGGTTTATTTAGCTGCCGCTTAACACGATTCAATGCATCAATAAATGCCACCAACTTACTTAAGATATTAATGGCCATGCCTTCTACTAAATCAGCAGGATAAACACCGTCAAAATCCGTTTCTTCTTGACCTGTTGCCACACCTAACAGCAATCTATTTAAGCCGTGAAGCCACGTGTTTAGCGGTATTTCTGGCAACCCATGTTCCGCTTTATTTTCACCATCTAAGCCCCATTTAATCACCACTTGTTCTAACCAATATTTGATCTGCTCAAATTCGGCAGCTTCAAGTTCAAACCGACTCGAAATCGCCTCTACCGCCAACAAATCTAAAATATCTGAGACACCGAAACGACTAAACGGTAAATTGACCAATGTCACAAATGACGACAATACGGGCTTTTCTTGTTCGATAGCCATATCAGCTAGAGCATATGGAATATACCGGCCACCCTGAGCACTGCCAAATACTGCTTCAATATACGGACTATAAGCGCCAACATCTGGCATCATGATAATCACGTCTTTCGGTGTCAGGCCCTCATATTGATTGAATAAGTTCAACAAGTGGTCATGTAGGCACTCTACTTCTCTAAGCGGTGTATGGCAGTCTTGTAAATAAATACTGTTATCGCTGTGGTGTATATCTAGTTTACCTTCGTCACTGACAAACCAATTAGGGTCCGCTTGCAAAGACTCACCCTTAAAGGCCAATTGATAGATCTCATTTTGGATCTGGGATAATAATGAGTCGTTAAAATCTTCCACAAACCCATCTAGCCAACGCGCATCTAGCTGCAATAACTGTTCAAGATAATCTCTACCCAGCTTGCCCCATGACGACAACAATGGATTACCTACGTTATAGTAATCTTGCTCCTCATCTAAATTGGCATCAATTTCTGGTCGTTTGACATATTTCGCGTGGATTTTTGCCTGTGTTTTCTCATCCACCAAATCCCCCCAATAATGCTCACTGGGGTTAAAGAAAAATAGTAGCACTTCAGTTTTACTGGCTAGAGCCTGAAAAACCTCAAGTTGACTGGTCGGCATTGCCGATAAACCAAAAATTGAAATACGCTCAGGTAATTGAGTACTATCAGCATTCGACAGTGCTGTGAGCAACTGTTGATGCATATTGGCTCGATTATACGGGCTTTGGCCTAATTGATGGGTATACTCAACTAAACTCCGCCACAAATCCGGCTGCCAAGGTGCTATTGTGACATCGACATCTAATAATTCATCAGTACCAGACTCCCAAGAAGCCAACCAATCGGGGCGATACATTAAATATTGGTCATAAACATCGGCTATTTTTTCACATAACGTAAATAGCTTTAAGCCATCTAGAGCCTCTTGATCAACGGCAGTCTCTGTTTTATCAACAGCTAAATAGTTTGCCAACGGTAAATACAATGGTTGTTCCAGCTTCGTTGGCAGTAAATTGTATAACTTCCAGGCCATATTGCTTTTATTGTATGGAGACTCTGCAGGTACATCAGGTAAAAACTGCTGATATAGACGCCAAATAAAGCTCAACGGCAGGGGAAAGTCCACTTGTGCTGCTACACCGATATGCTCACTCAATCCATTTTTTAACCACTGTGACATACCAGGAGATTGAACCAACACAGTTTCACTGACAAATGGGTCGCGCAAAGGCGCAGTTTGCATCACAGTATTAAACTGAGTTTGCAACGCTTCCATACGATTAGATTGAATTATATGCAACATATTAGATTAGCTGAAAGTCAATTAGAATGAACAGTTTAAGAGAAATACACAGGGTATAACAGAAAAAAGTGTACGGTGCAGTAACACTCAGGTCACTATATAGACAAAGTGACCTGAGTCTAGTTAGAATAAATCAATATCGCTGCTTTCAATATGATCTTTTATTTGCTTGCGAGATATCAAGTCTTCATAAAATCCTACCTGATCACGTCCATGTTCTTTTGCAAAATACAATGCTTTGTCCGCGTTTTCTAACACATTGATCGGGAAATCATAAGGGCTGATCCGCGCAAGGCCAGCACTGATAGTTAACTTTTTAATAAATGGAAACGAAGTCTGTCGTACAAGCTCTAAAAAATCATTCATTTTTTGCTTTATTGAGGCATAGTCTGCAGGTTCAAATACAATGACAAACTCTTCTCCACCAAATCGAAACAACAAATCTGTGCTACGGAAAAAATCCTGCATACGCTGCGCTAATATCAGTAAAACCTCATCGCCACAGACATGACCATAGGTGTCGTTAACACTTTTAAAGTGATCAATATCCAACATGGCCAGCCAGGAGGTTGCGCCTTGATGCAGAGTCCGCAAATCGGACCCATCTCTAATGGCACGGTTTTGTTCTAACATTTGCTTTTCAAGAAGCTGCTTAAGCTTTTTATCAAAGGTTTGACGATTTAAAAGCCCTGTTAGCTTATCTCGCTCATTCTCACGCAATATTGTGAGATAATTTTCGTATATACGGATGAATGCATTCAACATCACCTGTTGTGCGCTGTCTAACCCCTGACACTGCACTTCTATTGCACCAACAGGCTTATCATGAATGACGATGGGTAACCAACGCCGCTCGGCCCCCGCAGCGTCTTGCATGGTGATACTGCATGCTGACTGCAAACAAGAACTCAGCTCTGCATGAGGGTTGTCTAAAATCACTCTATCTAACCACTCATACTCGCCGACATCATGCACCATGAGCGCAAGACTACGCTCCACGGTACATGGCCCATGCCCTTGAATCGTTTTGAACACTGAAATACGCTGACAATTTATAAACTCCTGTATTGTCGACAACAAGCTATATTCCAATGAATCAATATCACGTGTTTTCGTTATTTTTATAACCGAATTTAATAGTTCTTCTTGCATCGCTTGCCTGTTCTATCTGTTCAGTTATATACCTTCATGATTTTCATGCGTGAAGGTGTACTAGATCGTCACTTATAAGTATTGGTCAGAAAGTAAGGAACAGCAATGTCACCAAGCAAATTACTCTAAATGACTCACCCTAAAAATTTCCCGTACTGCTTTGTCCTTGATGCCTTGATACACACTAATCTGATGGGCAATTCGAATGCATGGTTTGCATGAGCACTAAGGCAAGCCAAGCCGTGTAATAGCATGTAATAAAGTATTCTTCTATTCTCATAGTTGACCGCAAGGCAAGTGAATACTTGCATATGGCTCGACTTAAATAAATATGAAAGGACATTACAAATGAACGATGTGATAAACGAGCTCAACCTAGAGATACAAAATAGTGATAAAACCCCGCGAACGGGTTCTATTTTTGACTTCAGCGCGCAATTCAATCCACAGAAAGGTCCAGAACAAGCAGTGATCACGTTCGACCCTTCGACATCACAAAATGAAGCAATCAACTACGCCAATACCCCGTTTGAAGTAGAACTAAGTGAAGATCAGTATCAATATGGGATTGCAGTGAACTTTTTGTATAAATTAGATGATAAGACAGCAAAGAATTACATCATTAGTGCAACCAATATTAAACAGCTAGATAACGTAGAAAGCTTCAGTACCAGTATTCTCAACAACAGCACAAATGGATACAGCAAAAGTGTACTTAAGCTCGCTGTGATAGTACCGAAAGACCTACCATTCGATATCAAAACAGAGCTAAAATTTGATATCGTGTTAGCTGACAGAGTATCAAGCACTCAGCTTGATTCTAATTTAGCAGCAGACACAGCTAACTTAATCATTGACCCGATACTTATCATTGGTCGCCCAATTCCACCCAGATAAGCACAGTGCCTTATGGGATGATTTAAATTGCGGATACTTACATAGTGGCTTAAACCAAGGTAAGTTAAACCAATTAGGTGAATAGCCGCCTTTAATTGTCTCGTTATAGTGGAGCAGCGCGGAATGATGATCACCTGTAAGTGTAAAAATCACAGTTGCTCCATAAGCATATTCTATTTTGTCTGTGGTTAATTTTATTACTTTATATAAATAGTGCAGTGCATCGCTGTAGCGCTCTAGATGCGCCATAGCCTGTCCTGCAGCAATTAATTCATTGACAGACATATCTTCGCGCGCACGATTAGCTACCTGATTGTATTGTTCAATAGCCAGTTTTTTATGCTCTCCCAGTAATAACAAATCGGCATAGTTAAGCCTCATCGCAAGATTTTCAGGACTTAGAAGAGTCGCTTGCTTTGCAGCAGACAATGCCAATTCAATTTCCTGAGAATACAAATAGGCAAGAGAGAGGTTATTATAATCTTCAGAGCTTTTACTATTTTTTAAAACAGCAAGGTAACCTGTGGCGGCTGCCTGCCAGTGCCCATCAAACATATTAATATTTGCAATCAGTCGATGCGCCCTCGTAAAGTCAGGGAATGTCTGAACAACTTCATGTAGCAATGCTTTTGACTCTATAATTTGTCCATTATTGAGATACATCACAGCCAAATTATATTTATTATTTAAATCTGGTTTAAGTAACACAGACTTTAGATACATCTCTATTGCTTTATCTATTTGATACTGCTTGTAAAAATAATAGCCTTTAAGCTGATAACTCGATGCCGTTTCACCATAGATAGACAAACGACGAAACAAATCGTCAGCGAGTTCTTGCTGCTGACTTTCAATTGCCAACACAATTTTATCGACCAAATAAGGCTTAGTGGATTTGTAACGCTCTGGTGCAGTATCGAGTAACACGGTTAATCTATCGATGAACTGTTGCTCTCTATCAATATGATAGCGCTCCAATAACAAATCCCTGGCCAAGTTATATAGCGGCAAATAATTAGGGTCCTGTTCAATCAACGCCAATGCGCGAGACAAATTTGAATGAGACAGATCGCCTTTAATATTAACGTCATGATAAACACTCAGGTATTCCTCAAAGAAGGCCGTCTCTGTCGACATAACGCTTTGCCTTTCATCCTGCAGAGGCTGGCCAAGTAATTTAGTTGCAAACCGCTCATAGATTGAGTGAATAACAAAGTAATTATCTTTACTCGTTTGCGTATTCAGTTCTCCCAAAACTAATTGGCTATCTCCACTGAGTAAGGAGAGGCGAACATTACACTGCGTATATTCACATTTAACTTCAGGAAGAAAAACCGCTGTCGCACCGGTTGCTTTTGCCAAATTGGCGGCATCTTTAATATCACTATACTCTTTATGATTGATCAGCTCCGCATTAGCCGCTGTTATAATGACTTGTCGGATTGCGCTATCAACTGTGGCGTGCAACAAATTAGCGCTTGCTCTTTCACTATGGTCGTTAATCGTGATTTGTGGCTCAAGCACCAAGGCATAATGAAGCTCGCTTTTTGGCTTTAAAAAAGACCACCCTAAATAAAAAATTAAGCACAACATACTCAACACAAAACCACTATAAACATATTTTGGTCGTATTAGCGTTCTGGGCTCATGTCTCAGTTCTTGTGTAGCTGACAATAACGCCGTATCGTCCGCACCGGTTACTTCGAGTAACGCCAACGTTCTGCCAAGCACCGATCGCACTTCTCTCGCTGATGGACGTGACTCAGGCGATTTAGACAACATATTACGGAGTAATTGAATAAATTCAACGGGGATATCAGGCGTTAAGCTGCTGGGTTCGATAAAAGCATCGTGTTTGATGCACTTAGCCAGTTCAGTGCCTTTCGTCACACCAAAAGGATGGCATCCAAAGAGCAACTCAAAACAAAGCACACCAAAAGAAAATACATCCGTTGACTGTTCAACGTGCTTTCCCTCAAGTTGCTCTGGTGACATCGTGCTTATACTGCCAAAACTCGCACCTAAGGGCTGATCTGATTTGTTGCTCTGTATCGAGTTTGCAATGCCAAAGTCAGACAGTTTCACCTCTGAGGTATTGGAAATGAGGATATTGCTCGCTTTAATATCACAGTGAATAAGCCCTAGCTGATGAATATAGCAAAGGCCATGTGCTGCCTTTTCCAACAACGAGAACTTATCAGCAATAGTGAGTAGCTTTTGCTTCATATACTTAGCTAATGTTTGACCAGGTACATATTCCAGCACTAGCAATAAATCTGAGCCAACCTCAATAATATCGTATAGTTGAACAACATTTGGGTGATTAGCTTTGGCCATTAAGCGCGCTTCGTCAAGCGCTCGCTCTCTGATTTTGAGGTCGTCTGATTGCTGACTTAACTTAATTCTTTTTACCGCAACCTGTCTATTTAGGCGAGTGTCATTGGCAAGAAACACATCTCCCATCCCACCCGATGCAATGTGCTTTACTGGCGCTAAGTATGTATCAGAAAAGCATTCTTCACTGCGCATTTATTCTACCTACCCTGGCTCAAAACTATATGAGAACGTCTAATATTCTACCCTAACAATGAATTTAATAGTAACCATTGTAGACAAAAGGTCAGTTTTTTAACTAAAACGTACAGTTACACAATGGCAAAAGCGCGAAATTAAATTTCCCAAATAAGAGACAACTCTAGTATAGTGACTAAAACGGAAATAATAGGAAAGGAAATATGAAAAAAACTGTCTTTGCTTTACTCAGCCTTGTGCTAATTCATAATAATGCACAAGCTGCAAGCTATACTGAAGTATCAGAGATCAAAGCAATCACTATTGGAACAGAAGGTGTCAGGGTTAAGCTAAGAACCATGAAGCAATATGAAAACTGCTCACAAAAAGACTGGTACTTCTTAGATACAAACATTAAAAACTTTGACACTATGTATTCAGGTTTGCTGTCACATAAGGCAACAAAAGAGAAGATTTTCCTCCAACTGACTGGCTGCGACTCATCCAATAAATATCCTAAAATTAATCATGTGTACCTGTGTGATACTACCTGGTGCCAATAAAAGAGCTTCGTAAGCAGCTTTTGCTTAAGAAAAGTCAATTCACCTCACAAAATATGTAATGAGCCTGTGCCGTTTATATTAATCAATGAATCATGAAGCAATATGAGATAAGGCATCAGTTTGTCTGTACCATCTACGAAGAACAAACACACACCCTCGAAGCCCAAGTCACACTTTATAAATTTGCCAATCACTTAAAGTCTTCAGATTTAACCCGTATCTGGATTGCTAATCTTTCGACTATATACCTCTTAAAATAATGAAGTAAAGCTGTGAAAAAAGTGCACACGAAGATAACTAGCATGTAAAACAGATGGGAGGAGAAATTAGATTAGTTGTTAGTTCGCCTCAAAACTGGGAAGGTCAGTTTTAAGATACAGCTTTTAAGCCAAGAAATGGCGGAGAGGGAGGGATTCGAACCCTCGATAGGGGTTAACCTATACACGAGTTCCAGTCGTGCGCCTTCAGCCACTCAGCCACCTCTCCGCACTGAAAGCGGGGGTAATACTATGAAAACCCCCGCCTTTTAGCAAGTATTTTTTTTGTAATCTGTGTTAACTGCACAGATTACAAACAAACTTGTCATTAACGCTTTAAACTCGCAGAGAAATCGAGCATACGATTAAGTGAACGCAATGCACCTTCACGTAACTCCATATCTACGAATACTTCTTTCCCTTCAGGGTTGATAAGCGCTTCTTCAATGGCCTGTAAACCATTCATAGCCATCCATGGGCAATGTGCACAACTACGACACGTTGCGCCTTCACCGGCTGTTGGCGCTTCGAAGAACTCTTTCTCAGGGCAGAGCTGCTGCATCTTGTAAAAGATACCGCGATCGGTCGCCACGATAAACTTCTGGTTATCCATATCCTGCGCAGCTTTAATAAGCTGACTAGTCGAGCCCACTGCATCTGCTAAGTCAACGATTTCAGCTGGCGACTCAGGGTGAACAAGTACTGCCGCATCTGGGTGAAGCGCTTTCATGTCTTTCAAAGCTTGCGTCTTGAATTCATCATGAACGATACAAGCACCATTCCACATGATCATATCAGCACCCGTTTTCTTCTGAATATAAGAACCCAAGTGCTTATCAGGGCCCCAAATAATGGTTTCCCCTTCAGAATCCAAATGCTCAACAATTTCAAGAGCACATGAAGACGTTACAATCCAATCCGCGCGCGCTTTTACCGCGGTAGATGTGTTTGCGTATACAACAACCTTTCTCTCTGGGTGCTGATCACAAAACTTAGAAAACTCGTCTATTGGACAACCCACATCCAATGAGCAAGTTGCTGCCAATGTTGGCATCACAACAGTTTTCTCCGGCGTTAATATTTTCGCCGTTTCACCCATGAAACGAACACCGGCGACAATAATAATATCTGCATCTTCTTGCTTAGCACCAAAACGTGCCATTTCTAATGAATCTGCAACACAACCACCGGTTTCCTCAGCAAGCGCTTGGATCACAGGATCTGTGTAATAATGGGCAACCAATACCGCGTTTTTCTCTTTTAACAATGACTTGATACGAGCTTTATACTGCTCTTTTTCTTCATCATTCAACGGTGCTGGCTTTGGAGGAAATATATAATCCTCAGGCATGATTTGTTCTGCTAGACTCATTCTCTCGACCACATAGTCCACATTGCATAATTGCCGCGAATTATACGAAAAATACGGAGATAATCCTAGTAATAGACGATATTCACAAAGAATATTTAAGAATAAATGAATCGAAAAGATAATGGTGGGTCATGATGGA
>NZ_AUYC01000049.1:0-231 GCF_001625685.1 Pseudoalteromonas luteoviolacea CPMOR-1
GCACTGAAAGTGGTTACCGTCGGCTTGGTTTTATCAAGACTTGCGGTATCAGTTACAGCAGTCGCTGCGTTGCCCGCCGCATCAGAGACAGTCACTGACAGCGTGAGTGTGCCATCATTTAACCCGCTGATATCTGCAATGTTCACCGTTTGTGAGGCGCTGGTGATATTGCCATTGCCTGTCACTTCTGTGCCGCCATTGCTGCTATTTAATGTATAGGTGTAACTCGCA
>NZ_AUYC01000050.1:0-380 GCF_001625685.1 Pseudoalteromonas luteoviolacea CPMOR-1
TTATATTCCAACACTGAAAAAACTGCAGCCTCGTTTAGCTTTAGCAGTGCCGAAGTAGGCGCAACCTACAGCTATACTATTTCGAGTAGCAATGGCGGCACGTCAGCAACGGGCAATGGCACGGTGACTTCTGCAAGCCAAACCATTTCTAATATAGATTTAAGTGCACTGAATGACGGTACACTCACGCTGTCTGTGACACTGACAGATACGGCCGGTAACGCGGCCACAGCAGTGACGGCGACGAGTACTCTGGATACTAGCGCGCCAAGTGGTCACAGTGTGGCACTCAGTGATACCAGCTATAACAGCACAGAAACGGGCAGTGCGAGCTTTAGTTTTAGCAGCGCAGAAGTGGGTGCGAGTTACACCTATACATT
>NZ_AUYC01000051.1:0-176920 GCF_001625685.1 Pseudoalteromonas luteoviolacea CPMOR-1
TTTTTCAGTGTTGGAATATAAGGTATCGCCCAGTGACACACTGTGACCCGTTGGGGCTTTGGTATCCACCGTAATAGGTAACTGCGTAGCTGCGGTGTTGTTATTGCCTGCTGCATCGCTAAAGGTATCTGCCGCGATGTCTAACGTGGCATTGGCCTCCGAATCCGCCGTTGGCGTAAAGAGCACACTATATTGCGTACTTGAAGTCGCACTGAAGTTACTCAGTGACCCACCTGATACGGTGATGTCTGATGAAGTGAAGGTCGTACTGGCTTCACTCAACACAATAGAAATCGTCGCCGTTTCACCGGCTTTGAGGTTGGTGTCTGAGGCACTAAAAGTGGTTACCGTTGGCTTGGTTTTATCAAGACTTGCCGTATCAGTTACAGCAGTCGCTGCGTTGCCCGCCGCATCAGAGACAGTCACTGACAGCGTGAGTGTGCCATCATTTAACCCGCTGATATCTGCAATGTTCACCGTTTGTGAGGCGCTGGTGATATTGCCATTGCCTGTCACTTCTGTGCCGCCATTGCTGCTATTTAATGTATAGGTGTAACTCGCACCCACTTCTGCGCTGCTAAAACTAAAGCTCGCACTGCCCGTTTCTGTGCTGTTATAGCTGGTATCACTGAGTGCCACACTGTGACCACTTGGCGCGCTAGTATCCAGAGTACTCGTCGCAGTCACTGCTGTGGCCGCGTTTCCTGCGGTATCTGTCAGTGTCACTGACAGCGTGAGTGTACCGTCATTCAGTGCACTTAAATCTATATTAGAAATGGTTTGGCTTGCAGAGGTTACCGTGCCATTGCCCGTTGCTGACGTGCCACCATTACTACTCGAAATAGTATAGCTGTAAGTTACCCCTACTTCGGCACTGCTAAAGCTAAACGAGGCAGCTGTTTTTTCGGTATTGGAATATAAAGTATCACCAAAGGCTACACTTTGCCCACTGGGTGCTTGCGTGTCTAAGGTGAGCGATAAATTACTCGCTGAGTTCGCCGTATTACCTGCATTATCAACAGACTGCGCTGAAATAGTGTGACTGCCCGCTTGTAACGTAGACGATGTGATGCTCCAAGTACCACCAGAGACAGTAGTACTACCGATATTACCGTCCAAATTGGATGACAAGTTGATGGTGTCACCTGTGGTGCCTGTGCCCGTAATTGTGGGCGTTGTGTCATTTGTAATATTGTCTGTGTTGGAGGTACCTGAATCACTACTGGCAGACAGGTCTGGCGTGCTCGGTGCATTAGGTGCGGTTGTATCTATGGTCACACTCAAACCGCTAGAGGCGCTACTTTCATTATTGCTAGCATCTGTTGCCTTCGCTGTAATCGCATGGGTCGTTGCTGATAATGTACTAGTGGTTATCTGCCAATTACCACCGGTTGCAGTGCCACTACCAATCACAGTGCTACCTGACTGATCGCTATACAAACGAACTGTACTGCCAGACTCCGCTGTACCACTGAATGTTGGCGTAGTATCTGATGTGACATTATCGGTATTTGAGCCACCGGTGTCCGAACCCGCATCAAGGTCTGGCGTAGAGGGGGCGTTTGGCGCGACATTATCTACAACGGTAATAGTAAATGATTCTTGGAAAGTGGTTGTGCCATCATTTGTCTGAACACAGACAATATAATTTCCTGCACTTAATGCCGACTGAGTTTGTAAACTCGAACCGCTAATTTGGAAGCTGCTGTTTCCGGCATTACTTGTACAAGTACCGCTGGCACTGCTGCCACTATTTACTAGGCTATATGCATGCACATTGGCGCTATCGAGATCCGTGGTCGACAGCGTGCCCACATTTACACTTGTCCCCGTTGCCGATTGATTGATACTCGTTGCAGATAATGCGATATCTGTTGGCGCATCGTTTTGTGCTGTAATATTCACAACCGCCTGGTTTGTGCCTGTACTATTCGCCGTGCCATCGTTAAATGTGTAGTCAAGCGTTACACTTGAAGGCGGATCGTCAGATGTATTGCCATAGGAAATAGATTGGATCACTCCATCGACAATAGCTGATGTTGCACTGGTATTAAATGTCAGAACAAGCGTACCAGCCGAGTTTGTCGTCACAGTACCAACACTGGTGCCATTGTAAGTAAAGGTATTCCCCTGTGTTAACGTGCCAAGCAAACTTAAGTTTGCAAACACATCTTGTGCATTGGCGCCGCCATTTCGCGTGATGGTTAAAGACGCACCATTGTAATTACCCGCTCCCCCATTTAAGGCATCCAATTCTGTATCAGCTACAGTCGCATCACTATCAATGGCAACCGCCGAGCCATTTTCTGTAAACGTAGACAATCCATTCAGTGAGCTAAACACAGGCACATCGTTGGCAGCAATAAAAGTGATCACTGTATTCGCACCGCTATCCGCGACTGTAAAATCTAAACTTGCGCCTGGTGAATTTGTTAGTGTCAGCGCAATCTCTACTGCCGCAAAGTCTGTCGCATCGGTATCCACTTGTAAGGTACTATTACCGTTAAATCTGACGTTGCTTGTGGTTAATCCAGTGACCCCCGTCACCGTGATCATATCCCCCACAGCAAGGTCCGCGATGGTATCACCATTCAAATCGCTGGCACTACCGACAAAGTTATCATTACCACCATTACCCGTTATTGAATCTGTACCCGAGCCAGGTCTTATCGTATCGGCGCTGTCACCCCCTGTTAAAGTGTCATTACCTGTTAAATCGGTTGCGGAAATCACCAAGCTATCGCCTACTAATGCAGATGCGTTGATGGTAACCCCAGCATTAATGGCTGAACCTGATGAGTTACTGACGGTGACGGTCCCGCCATTTGCAGAAAAGTTATCTGAAATAGTCACTGAAGTGACACTGTTAGAACCTAGCGAAATATTTTCAATACTTGAGACACTGGTCGAGCTGAAGTCGAACGTGCCACCACTGACCAAATTCAATGTTTCAGTACCCGCAGCACCATTTATTGCTGTTGAAAAGTCACTGACATTTTGAGCATCAATCGTTACTGTTGCACCACTTACCAATGACAGTGTGCCCACATTACTAAAACTTGCTCCAGTTGTATTTGCACCATCACTGGCAGACACAACATCTGCAGCAGTAGCTTGACCTGTTAACGTACCCGAAAAGCTTTGCCCTGCAATATTAAAGGTAATTACATCAGTCACCGATGTTGCCGTAACACTTGTCGTTGCGCCCACATTGATTGTGCGCGTATTACTAGAGTCATCGCCTATTGTATAATTTTCTATGCCTGAGCGCGTTGTTATATCGCCATCACCTGAGATCACGATGGTTTCTGTACCACCAGCGGTGACTGAGCCACTAAAGCTCTCATTTTGCGCCGCGGTCATCGTCACTGACGCACCAGTAGCTAGAGCAAGATTGGTAATATTTGAAATGGTCGCGCCGCTAATATCTGCGCCATTGGATAAGCTCAATGTATCAGCGGACGTATTCTCCCCTGTAAGCGTACCTGTATATGTTAATGTCCCCACGTCAAAAGTCACTGCATCAGTCGCACTGGTCGCGGTTACTGAGTGACCAGCAGCAGCGACCGTTATCGTACGAGTATTTGTACTGTCATCGCCAATGGTATAGTTTTCGATGCCAGCAACCGTCGACACACTCCCATCACCAGACACTGAAATTGTTTCTGTGCCAGCAGCCGTGACTGTGCCTGAAAACTGAGACAGTTGTGCAGCACTAAACGTCGCCGATGCGCCGCTTGATAAAGTGAGATTTTCAAAGCCAGAAACTGTTGCGCCTGCTATGCTGCCGCCATTTCCGACACTAAGCGTATCTGTACCAATACCGCCCGCTAATGTGCCTGTCGCGGTCAGAGCCCCCACATTGACAGTATCGTTGTTACCACTCCCTGTTAAGTTTTGCCCAGCGCTGCCCAGTGTAAATGTATTGCCGACGGATAGAACGTATGACTCTATTGCAGCATTGCCTGTTAATCCATCTGTGGCTGCTGAAATGGTAATCGTATCTGTACCGGTTGCCGTCATGGAGCTAAAGCTATCATGCTGTGCTTCAGTCATGGTCACCGAAGCCCCCGAGTTTAATTCCAGTATTTCTGTATTTGAGACAGTTGCACCCGCGATATTCGCGCCATTTGATAGACGCAATGTATCGCCTGTCCCGCCACTAGCATCAAGCGTGCCTGTTGGTGTAAGCGCTGCGACATTAATGACATCATTTGAGCTACTACCCGAGACATTTTGCGACGCACCGCCCAAAGTGAATGTCATGGCAGCACCTAACACATAGGTTTCAATGTCTGCATCCCCCGTCACAGCCGCATCACCATTAGCGCTTGAGATAGTAAACTGATTCGTACCCACACCATTTATGGTGCTGAATGACTCATGCTGAGTCTCGCTTAAGGTCAAGTTACCGTTGTTTGCCGCCTCTAATGTCTCAAAGTTTGTTAGTGATGTTAGTCCACTGATATCAACACCATCTGATACATTCAAGGTATCCGTACCACCACCACCATCTGCTGTAGACCCTGTAGCATGTGATGTTTGCGCTATGGTTAGGGATTCATTTTCACTGGTAAATAAAATCGCGGGGTTTAAATTAGCACCCGTTGTGGTATTAAACGATGCCCCCGATGAGGTGGTTGAAGTGACATTCGCGACACTGACCGTTGAGGTGCGTGACACACTGTCATCAGTACCATCATTGACGACAACCGTTACCGTTCTTGCCGTTGTATTAGGCGTAGACGACGTATTGTTATAGGTTATGGCATCTAAAAACGTCTGCACTTGGGCGAGTGTTGCCGTCGCCCCAGTAATCGAAATGGTATCTTGCAGGGTGATATCTGAGCTGCCCGATACCCCATTTAAAGCATTTTGCGCCGCGCCTGTGACATTTAGCCCTTCCGAGGCCCCGTCTTGATCATTCGTCAGAGACACCGTAATCGTTTTAATGGTATCTGACTCAGCATCTGTGACGCTGGCACTGTTAGTAATGGCAACCCCACCACTGCCCTCACTGAAAGAGGACGACCTGTTATTACCACCGGCAGCCGTATCTAAATCTACCACAGGTGCGGTATTGGCCGCAGTGACTGTGGCACCGACTTTAAAAGTATAAGTGCCTTCATTGGGATCATTACTGGTTATGGTCACCGTCGCATTTGGTGAGCCAACCGTGGTCGGGTCTAGCTGAACAACAAATGTCGTGCTGGTTACGCCATTTAAAGAACTAGCGCCAGGTTGGCTGGATATTGAAAAGTCACTGGAAGCTGAAATGCTCACCAATGGAGAGCCACTCAAATTAAGCGTAGACGCTGCGATTACATTTTCTATGGTAAACGTACGAGTAAAATTGCTGCCACCTGTTTGGTGAGAACCAAAATCGGTATGGTTACTCGCACTTAATGTCGTCGTGCCAGATGTAATTGATTGACCATTACCTTTTAAGTTGATGTCCGGATCAGGGGCTGCCGCGGTACAATCATCAGTATCAGGGTACCAAACACCGGGTCCTGGG
This sequence comes from Pseudoalteromonas luteoviolacea CPMOR-1, assembly GCF_001625685.1. Classification (GTDB taxonomy): domain Bacteria; phylum Pseudomonadota; class Gammaproteobacteria; order Enterobacterales; family Alteromonadaceae; genus Pseudoalteromonas; species Pseudoalteromonas luteoviolacea_K. Next base: position 5,519 of record NZ_AUYC01000051.1, read on the forward strand.
CCTGCTTCACAACTGGCTTGGCTACCATAGGCGGTAGTACAACCAAAAGTTACTTGGCATGACGCTGCAAGCTCTTTGGCAATACTCACTTCACCATTAACTTGGGTCGTTCCCACCCCTTGGCTGTCAAGTAAGCCTTGCGCTGCCAAAAAAGCCAGCGTGGCTGATGTGGCATTATCTTGATTGCTGGACTGCTCCTTTGAATCCTCAGCAATACCAAACACCTCATTCTGTTGATGGCTTTGCTGGTTGTTAAAATGAATACTGTCTGCAACTTGTATAGAGCTAAGCGACGGCACGTCATGATTGGGCAAGAAGTAACTGTCCGCAATATGTGAAGAAGAATTTGCAGCAACCAGTGATGGGATCATCACCCCTAATATCGAGGTCGTCATATCAAGCTTTTTCATTTCAATTCCTCCTTGGTAAACTCATATAAATGCGCAGAAATAGCGTCATCACCGCTGATCATTTCTGGGAACGTAGAGTTGGGAATAATGCAAAGATCGTAAAGTTGGCTGACATCGCCTTTAAACTGCAATTTGGATAGGATCTCACCGTTGTGCTTATTGATAATCCAAATGCCACAGACAGTATCTCCTTGGGTATGCGCTTTGGTTAAAGGTATATCATTAACCACGGTAGACGAACGCACATGACTAGTCGCAACCAACATCAAATCACCATAAAATGTCAGTCCACGTGTAAAGCCAGGTAATGTGCATAAAACTGATTTTTCGCAAGTTTTCGGGTCGTAACACAGTATTTCACCTTCACCTGAGTTACATAAGTAGACTTTCCCATCATGGCATCTTGGTGAATGCGGCATCGATAGCCCACTGATGAGTATTTCATTTTTTTCTACATCCATTAACGTCCCATTTAGCTCGGTTCGCCATGAATCTTGATAATCTTGAGTATTAAACGTAGTAACATATTTAGGTTGCCCATCTAACATGGCCATACCATTTAAATGACAACGGTCTTGCGGTTTTAACTCGCTGATAAAATGCGGCTTCCAACGAGGTGTAAAACCGGATTCTGAAGAAAGGGTCGCAAGGCATGAAAAGCTAGAGTTAACAACCCATAATCCATCATCGCCCCAGGCGATATCGTGCGTATTGAGCGTCCCCGTCGTTAACGAAGAACGCTCAGTAAATAAGACATCACATTGTTTTATTGCACTGATCTGCTCAGTTCTAAGCGCTTTAAATACATCGGTATCGCGTTGCTCGTCTCGTAATTTACTAGCCAAAGTGTCAATATTGTCCACTTCACCGCTAAGTACACTTTTTCGAGACAAACTACTTGCTTTAAAGTTCACAATTCGATTCACGGTACTGACTAAAAGTCTATCTTCACTGACACAGACGCCCATTGGCCTGACAAACTTTTTTACACTGCAATTCAGTGCCGTTCCTCGGCTTCTAAGTAACATCACAGCATGTGATTGATAGCTAGAAACAACCAGTGAAACCCCTAATGCTTGCAAAATCTTAGGAAAGTTCTCACTATATTCACTCGCAAAGTCAATGTTGACGAGATCAGCCTCATCACCCGTACTTCCGTAACCCTGTTCACGATACCCTTGCATGCCTTTACTCCTTAGTTAACAGCGCGCAGTCTCTGTTTAAAAATCAAACGAGCTTAATAATTGTTATTGAGTTTAATTTCATTGTTTGTCAGGCCACACCCCAACAGGTGCGACACTTCTCCGGTGACCCAAGCTGCAGCCGAAGACGTCCCATGTATAGTGAAATTTGAACCTTGTTCTTTTTTGGAAAATACGCCAGGCGCATACACATCTACACACCTACCATAATTTGAAAACGGTGCAATTGTTCCATCAAAAGACAATGCACCAACTGTTGTTACGCCTTTTATCAACGACAGCTTATTGCTCACACAAGCATCCTGTGCATGGTTGCCTGCCGATACAATAATGTAAGAGATACCGCCCTCCGTTAAGCCATCACGGATAACATTAGCCAGTAGTTCTGAAACAAAAGGCAGTGTCCAACTACTATTAATGACGTCTACCTGCATTTTTTGAGACACACTGAATGCCAAAATCATGGCCGAATTTAAGGTGCTTGCTTGTTGAATAGTCACTAGCTCTGCTGCGGGGACACCCTGCTCAATTGTGTGAGACTGTAAGTTGCTCGCGATGACATTGGCAACCATGCTGCCATGACCTCGTGTGACCTCTGTTTTTGATAATAGTTGTTGACGGTCTGCATCATATTCCAGCAATACATTAAACGTTGAAAGCGCAGGCTCAGATAAACTCATACCATGATCAATAATTGCTATGCGCTTTGGGCGATAAGACGAAATACATTGAGGGCTGTGAAGCAGCGCAACCTTTTGCGCTTTCAATATATTTTTAGATGTGTGTTCCGTCTGTACATACTGGTGAACAATGGCAAAGTCAGGCTGTACATTTACCACTGAGCTCAATTGCTTAAGCTGTTCATAAACAGATAAAAAATGTGTCTTTTCAGGTGATACTAGGACTGTTGTGCTGTGTGCATTCTCTGCCAGTATTTGGCTTGCAGCAATCGGCTCGACGTTATGTGCTTTACGTTTATCAATTTGGGCAATTAGTTTGTAATTGAGATAAAAATCTAATTCAAGATTGCTGCTATAAATATCCGTTTGAGTTGATGGGTATAACTTAATTTCTTGTAGATTATTTTTAAAAGTAATAAAGGGTTTATTGGGGGTGCCAGCGACAACCCCAAATGCGAATAGAATTAAAAAACAGCCTAAAACTTTCACTGCTAACTGCTCACTTAGCTCCTAGGAGGAAATATACCATCAATACAAATACAAAATTGTATTGCCAGATATGGTTGCCTGTTTTCATGTGCTTGATTCTGCCCATTACTTAATACCGCTTGTGGGTTAAGGTAAATGTTTGCCCCCCCCAAATCATCAGATGAATAAACACGAGCAACACCACCCGTTGTACCCCTAGCTGCGGAGAGTAAACCGATGCCATTTGATCTATCAACCAAACCATCTTTAATCGTTTTACCTGCGTATAACTCGTGAGTATGCGAAGGTAACTGGCTCTCCATCAGAACCACATCAGGTAAGCCAACACGGTCTCCTAAATCTCCCGGAGACAAACCCGGTCCAGTGCCAAACATGGTTGGGCTTCTGCCTTGTAGATCCGGCATTTGCATGTTGGTTTGACCATTGCCACCATAAGTAGTACCTATAACCGCAAACAATGCCTGATTTTGTGATATATCAATAAACTGCCCATCACAGAACGTATAACCCACTGGCGCGAAGGTATAAGGCAACATATCGACCTGACCAATAAATGGATCCATTTTATTACTCCTTTAGTTACGAGATGGGTATAGACCGTTCATGCAAATGATAAAACCGAGATACAACATCGGCATTCTATTTTCGTGCGGTTCATCACCACCCGTTGTGCCTATGGCTCGACTGGTGAATGGGTTCGTCTCTAACCCCGCGGTAGAGTCAGGTAAAAAGTGTAATTCACTGCCAATATAAGACTGCCCCTCTGCTGGTGCCTGTAACTCTGACGTCGCAGTGGTGACTTGAACTGTATGGCTGTGCACTGGTAATTGTTCCGTTGACAATACAACTTGCTCAACGCCAAAACGCTGCCCTAAAACACGATTTGTCAGGCCTGGTCCTTGACCGTCGCCTACGGGGATCCGCCCACGCATGTCAGGCAATCCATAGGTGCTTCGGCCATCACCACCGTAATTAGTACCCAATAGACTAAACAAAGATTGATTATCAGTTATCGCTTGTAACTGGCCAGCACAGTATGACCAGTGGTACGGTGAATACACGCCTGCAAACATGCGAATTTCACCCAAATATGCATCACTCATATTATGCTCCTTTGCTTAGTTTCTAGGCGGGTATGCACCATTAAGTGCAATAATAAAACCAATTACCGTTGTCGGCTGCATATTCGTGTGTGGCGCATTCCCCCCTACAGTGCCCATGCTTTGAGAGGATAAGGTATCTAATCCACCTGAATTGTCCGCGTAAAACTGCTTAACCCCAGTTGGAAACTGAGTATTGGCTGTCGATATCGTATATCGAGCAGTTGGATTTGAATTGCTAAAAGGCAAAAAGCTATCACCTTCTAGCGAATCGACTTGAAAATCGTGATTGTGACCTGTTTGTGCATTAGTCAGCGTAACGTCTTCAAAACCGCTTCTCTGTCCTTGCTGGACGATGCCATACTTGCCTTGATAGACAGGTGCGCGCCCGCGCATGTCTGGCAACCCAAAATTGGTACGAGCATCACCGCCGAATGTATCGCCGAGCAATGAGAATAGCGCTGGGTTGTCGTTGACAGCAATCAATGCGCCATTACACGCAGCCCAGTGTACAGGTGGAAAGTTAAAGGCAATCATCTGCATCATGCCTAAATACGGATTAACCATAAAAACCACTCCTTACTTTTGACTTGGGTTTCCCCACTTCTTAATTGCGTTTGCGAGAAATAACAATCTGATATTTATCAATATCGTGAATACTCATAAACATTGGATATTCACCAAACGCGTTGTGTTTAAACAAGTAATTATCTTGAGGTAGTTGGTTTTTAGGATCGCCTAGCAATGAGATACTAAAAGAAGAAAACTCTTCAGTGTCGATTCGACCTTGCTCAACTTTACTGATTGCTAACTTACCTACTTGTTGTTCATCTTGTAACGAAAATACATCGATCTCTTGACCAACCAACGAGTTCATCAGCTCTTGTGTGACTTTTTCCATTTATTGCTACTCTTTATGCATTGATTAACAGAGGCATTGCCTTCAAGACAAAACCAAATTAAACGCCGACGATGCGCTTCATCGCAGGGGGATACCAAATCATCAATTCATAGGGAGACTGAACCTCAGATGCTTGAAACCCGAGCTCCAAATACAAACGTTTAACGCTCACATTGTGACTCAAAACAGATAAGGTAAGTGGCACAGCTGATTGTGCAGCGCAGTGTTGAAAAGACTGAATAATGGCCCGCCCAAAACCATGACCTCGCGCAGCGATTAAAAAACCGATATCAATCAAGCGAATTTCGTTGTGACCAAAATCAAGCGTGGCCTTACCAATGGGTTCACCGTGTTTTTCAATAATGAAGTACATTGCATTGGGGTACTGAGCACCATACCCTTGAGTTTGCGCTTTTAGCTGCATCTCAACGATGGACTCAATAAAGTCTTGCTCACCATCAATACACTGCAAATCCTGTCTTACTTCTCTGTGCAGCTTTTCGATAAATGGCTTATCACTTGCTGTTGAGGGACGAATATGAAGTCCCTCTGGTATGGTAAATTGCACCATAATCCTTATCCTCTTATGTGCATTTATTGAGTATATGCAGCTTTAAAATTTTTGCTCGGAACATTCAATGATATTTTTCAACCAATCATTTACCGTGCAGTCAATCACTAAATTTATCCTTGCTTTGAAGCCTCTGTTCAAAACGCTGTGCTCTAAATCTGCATTGACATACCAGGCTTCCCCATTGCGCATAGGCACTTTTTGTCCACCAACAACAAACTCAATTTCCTCAGAGCCTGTAATGGGAATATGGATCCGTGCCTCACCGTACTCCAAAGACAAGTGATGATCTTTATGCGGATAGATCTGACTGCCCGCCCCCAAACGCATTAGCCTCACTGACTTCAAAGGACATTTGAACTGACTCAGAAACTCTTGAATTGCAGGTAGGTTGTCCATGATAGGTAAAGGCGAAAATTGTCCGTCACATTCTTCTATTGAAAAGCACTGTAAAATCGGATGAGCATCCAAATGCACTTGATCAGCATAAAGCGCAAGCACATCCCACTTCCCAGCAAAGCAAGCTGTATTTACATGCCTACACCAGTGTGAATTATTTACAGAAATAACATCATCAAGTAACGCAGAGTCTCGGCATGGTAAATCGAGCTTTGCGCTTGTTATCACCACTGTTGGTTCTGCACAGCTGATAGTCATAAAACTACCCTAAAGGTCGCCCTGAAATATCAAATTTATAGACCGTATCAGCAAACTTGCCACCGAGAACCGTGATAGAGTGATAACCGTCTATGATAGATAAACGGGTTTTTGTATATAAATTTCTAGGCCCATAGCTTTTCACATATACGCCTTGGCTGTCGTATAATTTGATATTATTTGAGTCAGAATTTAAAACATGGACATATCCGGATGCATCACAAGTAATCGATTTAACTCCATTTAACTGATGTTCTAGTTCAGTACCAAATTCGCCAAAAGAGCCTAGAACCTCACCTTTAAAGTTTAAAGCATAAATAGAATAGCTCGTTTCTCCTGTGACAAATAAACGCTGACGCTTTTCATCAATCGCAAAATCTTTAACATGCATATTCAATGGAACAGCGCCTACTTCTTGCCCCTTATCATCATATATTGCGATTTGGTTTGTGGACTCAAACAAAATATATACTTTGCTACCATAACGTCTAGCCACTCTCGATTTGAGGCTTATTTCAACGATAGTTTGTTGTGGGTTTTCAATTAAAAGTGCAGGAGAATTTATGTTACTAGACAGAAGATCAGAGTCATTTAATCTGTGTGTATATGAAGTTGTAAGCTTGGGTTGATTCGCCCAAATAGGCAACGAGATCCCTGCACCACCCAGTGCACTCATTATTAATGTTGATTTAACGAAACCCCGGCGCTTCATAAACTATTCCTTCTGTAAGCAATTGAATTCATTATTACAGCAAAGGAAACAATAAAATATTACACCTTATTACATCAACAAGTAAAAAACTACTAAAAGGAAAGGATAAGCCAACACTTAATGGTTAGACTGAGTTTTGAATGCCTTGATTATGTAATATTCTGCTCGCACAGACGTTTAAGTTAAAGAATAACTATTTCTATTTAACCATGTCTAAGCATTAGAATACCAAAATCAAAAAGCAGGAAAACACAACAGTCATAAGGTAAAACCATTGATAAACCTATATTCGAGACAAAGCGCGGGGCAATTAATCCTTATATTTGGAATAATAAAAATAAAACAAGCGTTTCTTACTAGGTAAAAAATCGTATGTATTATATATGTGAAATTAATTATAACTTGTAATCGTCAACCACTAAAAAACGATGTACTATCTACATTCGATTGCATCAAATGTTTCTTGGCAACAATAATTAACTCGTAGAATAAGCATAATGTCATTAACTCATTTTTCTGATCCATATATAGAGAATAACTTTAATTCTTCCCAATATGAGCTTCTTCATAAGATTGGTGAGGGTGGTTTCGGTAAAGTATATAAAGCACGTAATAAAAACACAGAGCAAACTGTTGCTATCAAGTTTCTAGCACTAGAGCCACATTTAGAAGAATCTAAAAAGAAACGATATGTTGAGCGATTCAAACGAGAAACCGCATTAAGTGGGCAATTAGAGCACCCGCATATCGTTCGATTATTAGACAAAGGGCAAGTTAATGAGCACCTGTTATATGGTGTTTTTGAGTACATCGAAGGCCAGTCATTGCGTGAATACCTTATGCAAGAAGGTGCCCTGGACGCAGTGGAAGCCACGGACATTATGCTGCAGGTGCTCGATGCACTGATCCACGCCCATAAAAAAGGCATTATTCACCGAGATATTAAGCCCGCAAATATTATGCTTAGCCAAGCGGGGGCGAAAACACATGCAAAAATCCTTGATTTTGGTATCGGTACTCTCACGCAAGAAAGCCGCCACCAAGACTTCGCAACCATAACGCTGACGCAAGAAACGATCGGTACTCCGTCTTATAGTGCCCCGGAGCAATTGAGAGGTGAGCCTGCGTCAGAAAAAACTGACTTATACGTATGGGGCTTAGTATTACTGGAATGCTTAACAGGTATGCCCGCAGTCACAGGGTCAAGTATTGCCTCAATATATCACAAGCAACTCAGTGATGTGCATATCCCGATCCCCAGCGCCCTGCTCGGTCACCCGCTTTCAGGACTGCTGCGTCGAGTATTGCAAAAAAATGCTGCCGAGCGAGTCATTTCAGGTAAAGAAGCATTTTCTGAATTAAATACCATGAATGTTTCAAACCTCGTAGGTATTTTAGCTGACGTGCAAGCTCAACACGGGTTTGATGACAATACAGTTGTCCTTCGTAATGACGACCCAAACAACATTGCAGTTCAAGATTATACGACCCTCACTGAGCGTAAACAAATCACCGTACTGGCACTACGTTTAAGTGCCAAGAGGCTCACAGAAAGTGCCAAAGACTTTGACATCATAGATACGCTTTTTAAATCGCAACGCAATCACTGTATTGATATTGCGACCCGATTTGGCGCTTATCACGTCGGCAACTTAGCCGATACCATGTTATTTTATTTTGGCTATCCCGTTGCCAGTGACAATGACACGCGTTTGAGCGCTCGCACGGCTTTAGATGTCATCAGTGAACTCTCTAAACGCAATGCTTTAATGCAAGAAGCCCATAGTATTCAACTCAATGCCCATATTGGGATCCACTCAGGTATTTTTGTCACGTATGCCAACTCAGTACCTGAGGGCAACATCGCCAATACCGCCATGGAGCTGGCAAGACTCGCTGGCGAGCGTCAAATTCTGTGCTCTGCTGAGTCCCGTGCAATTTTAGAGCCCTATAGTGACTTTGATTACTTTGACAATATTCAAATCGGATTGTCATTTGAACAGTTATCCATCTATAACCTCAAAGGCGAAAAACGTGTTGAAGCATTTGGCTTCATGCGCGGCACTAAAAGTCACCATAAACTCATCGGTAGGCAGACTGAATTAGATAAAACCCTTTCTGTGATAAACGGCGAAAATAGCACCCGCATTGCACATATTTATGGTGAAGCTGGTATCGGAAAGTCAAGACTGTTACAGGAGGTCAGAGACAACGCCAGTCAATATCAGCACTTAGTGGCTCAATGTCTACCAGAGCATCAGAATAACGCTCTATATCCAATCTTAAATTTAGTTAGGTACCTCCTGAATATAGACGCGCTAGAAAACGAGGAGGCTGCTCAAGTTATTACAAGGCTTTTAGAGTCACAAGTGAGCTCTGCAGAAACCGAGACAATATTACCAATCATCCTCGTTTGGTTAAATTTGGGACTGCCAAAAGGCGTAGAGCCTTCCTCTTTATCTCCTGATGTCCAGAAACAATTTCTATTTCACGGTTTATCAGCCTTGTTGATGACAAGGTTAAATTGTATTTTTGTTAATAAGTTATATATATTCGAAGATATTCACTGGGCGGATCTTACCACGCTTGAGTTTATTCACTTTTTTGCCAGTCAGTTAAAAGACGGCAGTGTCATGATCAATACATCTCGACAAAAAGTACCTGTTACACTAGCTCCACTCTCTTTACTTGAAATTGAGCTCAATAAATTAACAGCACAAGCTACAGCAGATTTCATAGAGCAACTGTTCGACTGTCAAAAAGTTTCTAGTCGAGTCAGTGATGTGCTTGTCAATCGTACTGACGGTATACCTTTATTCATTGAAGAGCTCGTTGCCATGCTGAAGGAGAAGAATCTCGTTCAGGATTTTCAAGGAGCCATTAACTTTGTAAGCCCTGATAAGATAGACCAAATACCCAATAGCTTGAGAGAGTCATTACAACACAAGCTAGACAACCTCTTGCATGCTAAGGAGTCTGCCCAACTTGCAGCTACCATAGGTAGAGAGTTTGATTACGATTTACTTAGAGCCGTTTCACCACTTAGCGATGATCAACTTCAAAGCGATTTGCAGGAATTGCTTCAAAAAGGGCTAATCATTCATCAGAGAAGGGTAATAACAGACAGCTACATCTTTAAACATGCACTGGTACAAAATGCTGTTTTAGACTCTCTACAGCCAGAATCTAAAGTTCATTTATTTACATCATTGGTGACAGTACTAGAGGAAAAAGCGTACGCAGATATTGCTAACAAAGTACCAAATGTAATAAAAGCTAAGTATTATATCGGCGCCAACCAATTTGAAACTGGTCTAACTCTGATGACCGCAAGTGGTATAGAGCATAATCAACGAGGTGCTCATTTAGAGGCACTGAATATCTTTTCACAAGCTCAAAATATTTTGAACCACACTGAGCTGAGCGATGTTAATTTACACGCTCAAGTTATCTTGGGATTAGCAAACTCGCTGTCTTCCACGAAGGGCTTTTCTGATCCAGATGTCGCTCATCACTACAATCAACTTTCGAAACTCAATTTAGAAGAAGCAAATACTGAGCTGCAAGTTGCATCTTATTTCGTCAGTGTGGTTTTTGGCATTGTAACCTGCCAACACCAGCTAGCCGCTGCCCCCTTAGAAAACCTCACAAAAATTGCCTTTTCAGAGCCTGACAAAGCGTATTTACAAGCGCCAGCTTTGTTTATGCAAGGTCAAATGGCTACAGTCAAAGGAGATCCAAAACAGGGCTTAATAAAACTGAAGCAAAGTTTAGAGTGTTTGGATATCGAGTATAAAACTTACTATCAATCTCTCATTTCGTATAACTTAGAAACAGCAATTTTAATCTATGGTGCGTTAAACGCGTTACAAACTGGAGAAACAGCACTGTGCGATGAATGGCTTCAAAGGTCTTTAGAATTAGCGATAGAGAGTAAGCATCCTCACTCTCTTGCTCACAGCTTGACAAGAGCAGCTCAAGTAGCTGTTTTGCGGGGTTGTCCCAATGAAGCTTTAAACTATTCAGAGCGAGCATTAGCTATCTCTGAACAACATGGTTATCAACTTTGGATTGCATTCGCTAAATGCTTTAAAGGTTGGGCGGTTGCCAAAGTTCAACAATGCCTTGATAGTGTGGAGTTATTTAATCAGGGCATTAGTTTTTTAAATGCTGCTGGCCTCAAATCTCATCAAGCTTGGTTATCAGCTTTATTGGCGGATATTCATCACACATGTGGCCATTCAGACCTTGCACAAAGAAATCTACATCAAGCTGAAGCTCAATTTAAAATGCTCGACGAGACGCTTTACTTTGAAGAGTTTACGAAACTACATAGTCAAATATTTAAGTAGAGATTACATGAACAACTTAATAAGAAGCGCCTTTGTTGCGTGTGCCTTTTTGTCTTTAAATGTTGTGGCTTTTGTCCAAAACAATACCGTTACTGAGTTGAAAAATGAAATATCCAGCTTAAAACATAGCAGCCAAAGTAGATTTACTCACTATGAAAATACCAACGCACTTTCTGTATTCCCAGAAGATGTAAGCCGACAATTTATTTGCTCTTACAACGATGGGCAAAAGCTATATGACCTAATCAATACTTATAATCAAAAGCTAAATGATGCCTCAGATCTAGCTACACAAACTCAAATTATTAACGAATTACGTCAATTTGAGCGCGAAATCATGGAAATTTCCGCTTGGGACTTATTTCTTGCTGCAAATAGAAATATCAATGCTTCAACGGCTAACCTAGCTGGTGTTTTAAAACACGATAAAAACTATGTGCCGCAATGGGGTGCTTGGCTACATGATCACAGCAATAATGAACAACTAATTGATAAAACTACGCTACAGCTTACAAAGCAAGCAATCACTGATAGCAAATGGATATGTGAAGGTGATTGTCTTTCTAATGAGCTGGACCTTGAGTTGTTCTCAAAAGAGTCAAAAATACTGGGCGGAGGCGTCTTGGTAGATCAGGCAGGTAACCCCGTATTTTATGAAAGCCGCGCAAATGGATTATTATACCAAAATCTACAAGAGGGCGACCAATACAGCGTACCTATGTTCTTTCCTTTAGGTCAATGCACAGAGTTTATTGATATTGGCTTACAAGTAGATGGTGTAGTTGGAAAAAAGCAAAACATTGATCCCGTATTAACCGTCAAACTCGCTTGGAAAATATTGACAAATGAAGATGATGAAGACAGATATTTCACCATCAGTAATGTGTCTGTCAATATGGCGAACAAAACGCAAAAAGTGACACTGGGCATGGTGGGAATGCATGTGGCAATTAAAGAGCAACGACAAGTACAGTGGCGCTGGACGACTTTCGAACATATAGATAATCTCTACGAGCCAGAGCAAGGTAGTACCGAAACACCTAGTTTCTACAATCCCAAATGTGCTGACTGCTGTGAAAATATGCTGCCAGCCGACTCAACAAAACCGGCCCAATTAACACGAATCGAGCCGCTGCAGCCTTCGACCATATCTCTAAATGAACGAGTGCAAAAATTACTTAGAAAATATGACTCTAAATTACAATATTACAAGCTGGTCGAGACTCAATATACCAGCTTAGTCGCACCATCAATTACTAAGTTTTATTTAGAGCGCACTCCAGATGACGCAAGAAACGCGGTGTTGGAACCATTTGTTTTGCCTTCCAAGCCTTCATGTAAAAACATGAACAAATATATCGTCCCTATTCATTATCCAACAACAGGCTGTATGGGATGTCATAAATATGCGGAATATAAATCTAAAAGTGGGAAGCTGTTAAACGCTGATTTCACTTTCATTCAACCATTAAACCTAACAAAGGAAACAAAAAATGAGCAACAATAATGTCGACTTCGCTTATGCGGTTATTCACAATATTGATAATGCAACCGAAGATTTCAAAGCTAAGCCTGAAATTTTGATGGCTAAGTTTGAGCTAGAAGACGATGCTAAAGCTAAACTACGTGAAATCGGTCTAGCTTGGAGCAACGGACAGACTGAAGCTGTTGCACAGGGTTGGCAAGAGTTTGCTTCTGAGTTCATTGGCCCAGAATTAACGGCTTCTATGCGTTGGTAACAATTAGGTGGTAAGTAAAGTGTCAAATATCTCGAACAGTATCACTCTTGTTTTAGAAAGCTTAGGGTACTCATCTTCTGCAATATCCAGCGTGCTGAAAACTACTAAGAGCAGTAGACCGGAGCCAACAAGTGTATATTTAGAAACAAGACTAGATGGTTCTGAAGTTATTGACGTGACTACCTGCCACCATTTTAGCCAAAACTGGTCAGAGTCGAATCTAGACTCTGATCTTCTTGATAGCTTAAGTACACTGCCAAAGGAGTACCGCCCGACCCATATATGGCGTGAATACGATAACGCACACATGCAAATACAATGCCCTGGAATTCATTTAACACCTTACAATGACACATTGGATGCTCTATTAGCTCTGTATAAACTGCTATTCAATAACCATGAATCGCCACCATTATGTGATCTAGAACTTATTAACTCAACAGCCAAAGTAAGACATCTATCAAAGTTAGTTAGATCTGAAAAAGCACACCTTAAAATGCATGTAAAAACGACTACCGCACAACTTAATCAGATCTTATTTTCTCTTGGTTGGCCTGGTGATTATGCCCAGTTAGAAAGTGTATTAAGTAGATTAGAAGACCTAGAGCCGGCTATCTTACAGCACTGTGTATATGTTGATCTTGCATTTTTAGGAGATGAATTGAGCCCAAGATTAGGGTTATACTTATCAAACAAAGAGTACCCACAATTAAGTAATCGACAAATGTACGCGGCATTCATTGAACTTGCAGCCAAGTTCCCTCACGACGAAAATTCACATACCACATTTGTGAATTTGCTCAAAGACAAGAAAAATACTAAATTTGTTTGTGATTATAAAATAATGCTGGACAACAACCTTGAACAAAAAGCCTATTTTTGTTTTCAAAAAGACAAACAGGCAGAGGTCGCAGCGTTTGCTGATTTATTAAAGAGTGCGCTTTAATTTAACATTATTACTTGCTGGTGATTGGGAGGCGTTCGCCAAAACTACGGCTCACTCCCTTGACTAGAGTTTCTAGCACTCCACTATATAGATTAAGCTCTATGTTTGTCCAACTTATACTTAGCCCTTGTTTAAAGTTACATAAGCTTGTTCGCTTTTTATCAATTGAGTTAATTTTTACATAATAGTCAATACATATTAAGACAACTATCACATCATTTAAAATAATAATGGTCTGTCCATTAAGGGACTGTATTATTAGTCTGTATATTTTTCCTCTAAACTTAACGCTAAATTACTATCTATTAAAATTTTCTACCCTCAGACACTTAAATCAGTTCAATCTTGCTAGCTTTTGATAGGTAAGCACCTAATAAATATAAAATATTTAATACTAGTACATGGTATCATAAAAAAGAATGTACACTATTTGCTAGGAGCAACAACATGGATAAAAGAAGATTCTTAAAGGTATCAGCAGCATCTTTGGTAGCCACTACGGCTTTGCCTATTATGGCGAGTACTGATCGCGCAAAAATGCCTACTGGCTTACTTTCATTTACCTACCACGTTACTTACAACGAAGAGTTTAAAGCACTCGCGCAAGCAGACTTAGATAACGTAATGAAAATGTTTGAACTAACACCTGCACAACAACAAGTTGTCCTATCGGCAGCGAGAGAATCAAACTTGACAGACAAACTTTGGGAAGACTTTTCTGCAGAGTTAAGACCTGAAATTGATCAAGACTTAAGTTCTGTTTGGTAATAGGAGGGGGAAATATCTCCCCAATCACAATGCGCTTATCTTCATCTCAATTACACGAACGCCTAAGCAGTACACATAGCTCTTTAACCAATAGACGCTCTACAGCAATTGTCGACGAGCTATTATCTACAGCACCACAAAATACCAAAGGAATATGCTACGAATTCCGTCCCATGGAAAACTATCGCCCATGTGATGTATTACTAGCCTATGAATGCACAAATTACAGTTTGAGCGAAATAGAGTCATTTTTAGAGCTCATACCAAACAGTATTAGCCAAGGAAAAATTCTTAATTTTATATCTGAGCGCAAAAGTAACCCCTTATTCCAAAATTTGAACTTAGTTTGGTTTAGCTTTGATTGGAATTCAGACCATTTTCCAAGTATCCCTACATTTTATATCAGCACACAACATTACAAATATGATAACGATGACTTATTACACCAAGTGAGTTTAGAGCTCGTTAATAACATGGCCGAAAGTCATGTGACTCAGGCACAAAGTGTATTGGATGCTTTGAAAAGTTGTAGATTAAACCATATAGGTTTTACCTATGCTAGAGAGGCAATTAAGACTAAATTTGTTCTATCGGTGCACGTAAATGCAATTAACTCACTACTTGACACGCTCAATTGGCAAGGCGACTACACAAAGCTAAGCGCAATCTTACATATAGCTAAATCACTATCAGAAGACATTCAAATAAGTTTATCCTTTGATACCGTGCTTTCAAAAAAGATAGAAATAGAACTCCCTTGGGTTGCCAATGCTCAACAAAATTATTTAAAGAGTGAATTTATTCAGCAAGTTGCTGAAGTATGTGACACTCCAGATGGGTATCAGAACTTAACTGAGATAACCTCTTGGCTTCACCATACAAACTTAGATTGCGCCTTTTATACTAAATTTTCTCTTTTTGAGGACAGTTCGGTGAACTTTAAAGCCTATTTGCACTGCGCTCCAATTCAAATCAATAGGTTTGTATCATGATGAAGTACCTACAGGTTATATTATTAACCTGCTTTACAGCCTCAGTGCATGCAAAATATATTGAATATGATGACGCTGCTTATTACCCCTCATGGCTAATAAGCGAAGAGTGTAATATATTCAATGAATACCATTACCCTAAAAACATCACCAAGTTATTAAATTACCCATTAGACGCTTACAATAAAAATGTCTGTACACATTTAAAGCCGTTGGCAGACAATGACCCACATAAAACACAAAAAATTGACTATCTCACACATCGGTATAATCTTTTTTCATGGCTAAAGTTCATCGCTTTAAACAGGGAAATAACCGAAACTTACGAGGTCACGCAGAATAACCTTAAAACCTGTCAAAAAGAAGATTGCCCGACACCAGTGTGGTTGCATTGGCGTGATAGCGAGAGTGTGTTTTTACAAAATGGAGAGAAACCGCAGGCTTGGGACTTTACCAAAAATTTTGATATGTTAGTCCCATTGTCAAAAGTTGAGCAGGTATCTCCTCGCAATGGCAACAATGAAAAAGCAATTTTAATAGATCAGGCTAATAACCCAATATATTACCAATCAATTATCAGCCCCTATTTATTTCACTTTATTGTTAACAAAAACCTTTACAACCTTGATGGGCAAATCGATTTTGCACAGGGTAAAAAGTGGGCTTGCCACAACAACAACATCGACTGTTTGAATACCAATACAATCGGTT
This sequence comes from Pseudoalteromonas luteoviolacea CPMOR-1, assembly GCF_001625685.1. Taxonomy (GTDB): domain Bacteria; phylum Pseudomonadota; class Gammaproteobacteria; order Enterobacterales; family Alteromonadaceae; genus Pseudoalteromonas; species Pseudoalteromonas luteoviolacea_K. The sequence continues at coordinate 21,749 of NZ_AUYC01000051.1, forward strand.
ATTTGAGGTGCGGTACAGGTCAGTTCAAAAACTGTAATAAACAACAAGATTTAACACAGTATACGCCATTGAAGTCTCCTGGTTTAGCTGTTGAAATTAAAGTCGCATGGAAAATCCTAACATCCGACGATGACAAATCGCGTTATATCCACACTCAATTACCGGTAGCAAAAATGCCTATTGGGTCTAAGAGAAATGTTGAAACCACTGAGCTACTCAATGTGGGTGTAGTGGGTTTTCATATCAACCAAAAAACTGCAAGCTCAGGTAATTGGGTTTACTCTACATTCTCACATAAAGATAACGTATGGGGACAAACACCGTCGTTTTATGATAGGTACTGTCCGACTTGCCCCATTAATACTGCAACAAGTGGCGCAACAAAAACCCAAGTTGTCCGCTTGGAAAAAATAGATCCAATTACAGAGGCCGTTAACCAGTTTGTACAACACCAATTGGCACAAGAAAACTCTGTCTTACAAAACTATAAGCTCATTGGCACCCAATTTACCACAGACAGCAGCGAACCATTGACGGATAAAAACCAAAATTACCAGCAAACCTCTCGTGCGAAGCTAACCAACTTTGCTGGAGGCTCGCCACACCCTCTGTTTTTAACAAATGAAACCATAGAGACGTTTTTACAGCAGGGTAACACCTTCAACACTTCGACCAAAAAGCTCACCTACAAGAGTTCTTCTTGCATGAACTGTCATGCCAACGCGGGGATTGCAATTGAATGCAACCAAAAAACTGGGAAACCGAAATTCGCAAAATATACCGGGGACTTTATGTTTATCTTTAGCGAAGCTAAATGGCAAAATAAAGATAAATATTGTGAGCCTGACACCCAAACGGATTAGTCCCTCTTTGTAGATATTGGAGGTTTTGACTTGTAGTTATGTAAACTTAAGTCAAACCTCGTCGCAACTTGACCAGATGCTATAGCCCCTGAGTATTCCTAATAACGAAACACAATTAGAAAGTGCCTCATATACAATGGAAGACTTAAAAAACCGTTGTGAGTAGTTATTAACTAATTCATTAAGCCAATTGATACCATCGCAAAATAGCTAAAACCAATAATTTCAACCTGTTATATATAGAAACACCATCCTACGGAAAATATAAAGTTGAGGATATAAACATGAAATTCAAACACATAGCGTTTTGCCTTTCTACTCTGCTGGCCAGCCATATGGCTATTTCACACGAAGAAGCAACCATCTCTGAAAGTAACAAGCTGGGCCTTATGCAGTTGCTTTACAACCAGTCAGCGATTCCAGAATTAAGAAAGTCTACAAATGAGTTGTACAGTAAGCTAAGTACTGATGAAGACGTGGCAAATCACTTGCTTGTTGACTATTACATGCCTTACTCACAGTATTCAATACATAATCAAACGGTAGGATTCGATGAAAACTACGGAAAATTTCTAGTAAAAATCAGTGGCGATAAAGACGCTGAGCATTACGTAGGTGAACACCTAGGTAAGATGGCTTATTCTGTAGCATTGTCGTCAAAAACAACTTCAAGTGCGATAAACAATATGGAAATTGTTGATTATGGACCTGATCTAGATAACGAACAAAGGAAAGCTCTCGTATTTACACTGTGGGAATTATCATTTAACGAAAAGTTGCGTACTGAGTTGCAAGAAGCTGAAGGCACCTCAAATAAAGCCTCTTTGCTATCGGCGATAAAAGTGAATGGTTACTCTTTAGATCCAGACTCTTCATCTTGGATAGCACAACAATTACATACAGGCTCTCAGAGCCAACTAGAAAACTTTCTAGGTTATAATCTCTATGCTGCGACTTGGTAGTTTCATACTGTTATTAACAATAGGTATTAGCTGCTCAGCAGCTAATACCTTACCAAACCATCAGTTGCCCACTATTGATTGCAAAGGTTATGCTACGATCACTAAGGAACCTAGCCCTTGCTTTCCTGCTGCCATAGGCGGAGGTCAAGTAGGCAATGATCAAGGTTTCCTAACATATTCACTAAAGCAATTTTATGCTATCAATTGGCCAACTAAAGAAAGTAAAATAGTTACCGCGCCTAATTACTCTAGCAAAAACTATCAACCTTTTTGGTTCAATTGGCCGAGCTATGACGCAAACAATGGTAATTTTTACCTGCCGTCCAATAAGAAACAAATTCAAAAGATTATCAATGAGCGATGCATTCGCGCTGACCTACCATCTCAATTTCATAAGCTAGACGACAAAGCGCCACTGCTAATTGTATCACCTGCTAAAAACCCTCAAGGTGAAGCCCTCTATGATAGTCAAAACAAACCCGTTTATTATAAGACTCATTTAAATTCAGCTGCGAACCACTCTTTTTCGCAGTCATCAATAAATACTCCTCTGAAGCTGCCAGCAGGCTCAGATAATGGTTCTTTACAAAAACGCGGAGCCATCATACTAAAGTCAGCGTGGAAATTGGTAGATGAAAAAGACCCTCATAATTACATAACTACACCTGCTTTAATTATTTCTGAACAATCAGAACACAAGTGTAATGTGGAAGAGTTAGCACTTATTGGCCTTCACGTCGCGAGCAAAATGGCTCCATTAAGGTATAGCGAACACTTTTATCAATATACAACCCCTAACAAGCGCTCATTTTTAAACGCATCATCTTGGTCTTGGGCAACGTATGAACACAAGTTTAATGCACCAACAATAAATAACTTAGCAGACTTGGACTCAAGTAAACGTAACTATTGGTCGCTCTTTAATGCAAAAAACGTGAACTTCAGCACGGCAGAAAAAACGTGCTTTGGTAGTGATGGAAACTTCGACCTGAGCTTAAAAGCGCAAGCTAAATGCATATTAAATAAGCCTTTATCATCTGGCACCGCGATAACCAGACTAAAGCAGCAAAATCGCGCAATAAAAATGGAAGACGTGTCATTAGAGTCTTGTAAAAAATGTGTTGAGCTAGACCAGAATGGTAATTATGTTAAGCAATGTGATTACCTAGACAATACGGCGTGTAAGCCAGTATTTGACGCTAAAAATAGTTCGTATAAACACCTTAAGATACTAAGCAACTACATTTTAGGCGACGTACAATGGGTCGACTCTAGAGGCGTGCCAAGACCTATTGTCACCAAACAGGGGGAAGCATTATTGAGAAACACAGCGTTGGAGCCATTCACACTAGATTCTAATTGTGTTTCATGCCACGTGAATGCACAAATCGGTGACTTTATGTTTACTTTAATGGTCCGTTAAATCCTTTACAGCACGTTTGTGACGTTTTACAACTGGTTTTTCTCATTTTCAAAGATATACAGTGGTTAAATTGCCAAACATGTCAATAAATCCAGTAGGGCTATTTTTAATAGTCCTACAAAACACCTCCGGATATAACGGTGAATATTTAATAGTACAATTTTTCTAAACCAATTATGGTGCCACTACCACGATAGGCTTTATTCTTTTTATACCTGAAGCTAATCAGCAATCATGTGCGAAGGTAAACGCCAAAGCAGTTTTTACTCCTATATTTTATCTTACGCTCACATCCATCAAACCACAAGTGCTTATCACCCTTACAGACATATGCAGTAACTAAGCGTTTCGATGTAGACAATTTAAAATTACACTATAAAATATAAATTAGCATACCAACTTAATTTATATTGACTTTTAAACAACAAAAACCCTAACATTCACACAGAAAGAAAACCCCAGATTAAATGTTAACTTTTAACTCACCATTAAATTAAAAAACCATCAATAAAAAAATCAAAATTAATAATTTCATACCTTTTATTGATAAAATAAAACTATTATTGCAATTTACACCACAACCATAATGCAACACATCATTACCATTGAAAATAAACAAACAATGAAAAGCAAACTAACACACCATAAATACATAAAAAATATATCTACTGCATTTTCAATGCATAAAGATTAAAAGCTAAGCTAAAAAACATTAAATAAAAATTATCTATAGTGAGGAATTAATGATTTATAGCATGCTTATATATTTTGCATCGGCGGTAAGTTCATCACAGAATGTTGATTATAACTATCTAAACCAGCTTCCATCACAATGTGACACCTATGCTCAACTAGCTAACCAAGGGTATAACATGCTCCCTTGTTTTTCTGCAACCCTTGGTAGAAATAGGACAAACCAGTCTGTCATTCGCGATGCTTACAGGCAATTTCATGCTTTAAACTGGGATGTACTCAGCAATCAAGCTGGTGTTGTTGATTACAGTTCAAATTATCTATTGAAAAGAGACACCTTTCCCGTGTGGCAATCATGGCCAAATTTGAACTCGTTCTCTAAGATAACTGATGATTCTTGGCAAGGCTCTAAGACAGCGATACCTAAAAAGTGCCTCGATTTTATATCAGAAAGAGAACTAACCCTATTTGAAAAAAACAACCAAAGCATAACAAATATAAATAACCCTTTATTACTGGAAACAACTTTTAATCCACAAGGGCAAATTTTAATAGACAACAATAATAATCCAGTTTACTACTCTATCCATTTAAATAAAGTTGCATTTGACTACTTAAAGAACAACGAAAAAACATCGCCAAAAATTTTTCCTGTCGCTGATGATTACACTAATAAAAGAGGCGCAATTTTTATTAAAGCAGCATGGTTAATTGATGACTATTCCAGTACTCAAAACTACCATCAAGCGGCGGCTTTTATCGTTGAGAAAAAACATCAAACAGTCACGAATTGTAAGCTAGAGATTGTCGGTTTGTCAGCTTTACACATTGTTAATAAAAACAACCCAACACCACTTGCTTTTATGCCAGAAGATACGAGCCATACATTAAATATGTGGAGCTGGGCTACATATATTCACTCTGATGTAGTTCCGACTATACCACAAGACTCGAATTCAGATATTAAACTCAACTCGAATTACCCGCTTTTTAATGCAAGCTATAAAGCAATTAAAGAAAACTGTTATGACAAACAAGGGAATTTAAATACCAACCTACCGAGTTGTAAAATTAATAAACCAACTTGCTATACAAATACGACAAGTTGTGAACCTAGTACCATTTTAGGCCTACTTTCAAACGAAGATAAAGATATCTTAGCAATTTACAACTCAAAAACGGCCGAATTATTGAGCAACTCAGTATGGGGAAACTACCGTATTTTAAATAGTCAATGGTCAGATATGGGGGTTATAAAACCAAAGTACTTAGCCAACCCTATTTTAGAGCCATTCGAAGGGCTAAATTCAAGCTGCAGCGGATGTCATTCCGATGCAAATACAGTGAAATTTAATGATTTTATATTTTCAACAAACCTAAAACTCAACTAGGACAAGGAACTTAACATGAATAAAACTTTATTGATTTCCAGTTTATTACTGGCATCTTCTACAGCCTCTTTTGAAGCATTTAGCTCCCCCTCTTACCAACAGGGTGACAAAGGTGCAATTTCACAGTTAACGAGTCAGCAACTGTATAAATACAAAGACAGTCTATGTGCACTTCAAATCGTCAACACTATGGTACTTGATGGTGACTTACAATCCGTAACAAGTACTATGTATCCGCTTCTCAACAGTACAGCCGAACATTCTCAGTTACAAAAAGAAAAGCTGAAAAACTTATACTACGTCCCTTACTCTGAAGTAAGTGCTCAGAAAGGTACATCAATTCACTATTTGATCGAAAAAGCTTACGGGCCCATTACTAAACTTACGAACGTTTACCTAAGCAACTCTATGGCAGATCAGCTTGTCGCTCAAACAGCCAGCTATGATGCTCAAGCTAAACTCACTTTAACGCTAGGTAACGCAGCTGTCAGAACAGCCCTTACACCTGATCACGGAATTGCATATGAGGATGAAACCAAACTTCACAATTTTTCAGGTGACAACAGCTTTATATTAAACTCCCAAGAGCAAAAGAACCTAGCATTACTGATGTTCTCTATCGCAAACAATAAAACGCATTATGATAGGTTTCAAGCGCTTCTGAAAGACAAAGATATCGAAGAAATTAGTAATAACTTAACCGCGATTACGCTTCCAAATCAGCAATCAATCTCTAAATCAGCAGCTGACAAATTAGCATCTTTAACTGTGAAACAAGACCATACAGAGCTAGTGTCATTTATAGGCACAAATATTTATAAACCTTCTTGGTAAAGCCATAGTTTAACAACCAGAAAGAAATTCTATAGACAAATAAGAGCCTGCGCGACACATTTGCAGCTAAGGCTCTTTCATTTTTGAGAGAAAACGCAGCAAAAGCGTATTTTTTCTCAGCTTGTTACCCAACAAAAAACAAAACCTAACCTATATAAACTACGAAATTGACGAGTATTGCTAATAAAGCAAATTTTTAGTTTATTCTTTAACACCTTCCATTTGTATAAATTTCTATGCCAAAATAGCCCTAACAAAGCATAAAAGGATTATGTATGAACAAAATATTTGGCCTCGTGACCACGGTTTGCTTATTAAGCTCAACGCAATTTGTACAAGCTCAGGAGCAAGACTACTCTGTGTCTGCATTCGGTGGATACTCAACTAACCACGATTTGACAACGAGTAAAGAATATAAGATTGATTTAGAGGACAACAGTCATTTCGGTGTGTCTGTCGACAAATTGGTAAACAACACACGGTATGGACTCTTCTATAGCTTTAATGAAACCGAATTGGCAGGTAATGACATCGCGAAAGTAGACATGGAGTACCTACTCTTTCAAAGTGCTATTGAGATTCCTATCAATGATGACATTTCCAGTTATGTAGGTGCTCAAATAGGTGTTAACCGTATAACACCTAACTTTGCAGAAGCCGATGACTTTTTTGCTTCTGGTTTATTCACGGGGTTAGATTATCACATTGGCGCAGGGTTCCACGCATTCACCGAATTACGTTGGATGGCCACCATCGTGAAAAACTCGTCATCTGTTGTATGCGATGATGACCCTCAAACGACTGACAACTGTATCTGGCATTTTGATGGTGACGTACTAAATCAATTCCAGCTAAGCGCAGGGTTAAACTATCGCTTTTAACCCGCTTAGGCTGCGTTTTAGCTCATCAATGAAAAGCTTGGTTTTATATGGCGTGAAGCGCGTATTGGGATAATAAGCCCAAAGCTGCTTCACTTCAGACTTTAGATTCGGTAATACAGGAATTAACACTCCCTGCTTGAGTTCTCGGGCAACATACTGAGGTGAAATAAAAATCAATCCCATACCTTGAATAGCGGCTTTCATCAAAGCATCCAAATGGTCAGAAACAAAATTATAATGGCTAAAGTCAAACAAGGTGCCATCCTCTAAGATGATCCCCCCTTTCTTTTGATAATAATTACTCAATAGCATTTTATGAGAGGCGAGATCTTCAATAGAGTTAATTTGCGCACATTGAGACAGGTAACTCGGCGCGCCAAATAACGTCATTTGATAGTCGGCGAGGCGAATGCCTTTGTGTGCCATTGAGTCAAACTCCTCATAGTAACTCGTGATCACAAGGTCATGTTCGAGATCTGGCGGTGCGCCTGGCGTCAATATATTTAAATGAATGGTTAAATCTTTATACTTGTGTAAAAACGACTCAATGATTGGCATCAACAAACTACTACCAATCGCTTGAGTGGCCGCTATTTTTAAAGTGCCCTGAGGCTCAAGTTCACTCCCTTGCGCTTGTTCAAGCATGTCATCAAACTGACCAACCCAATTTCTTGCGTATGATAAAAAGCGTACTCCATTTTCATTTAAGCTCACTCTTCGAGTTGTACGCACGAATAAAGTTTGACCTAACTGCTTTTCTAGCCAGTCAATGCGCTTACTCATCGCAGACGCTGATACCCCAATGACATCTGCCGCTTTAGTAAAACTGCCCATGTCAGACAGCACAACAAAACTTCGCACAGCACTCAGCCAATCCATATTAATTCCTACTAAGAAAAAGTCTTTTAATTATTACCTTATTTTTAGGACATTAAAAGCAGGATATAGTGCACATGATTGCCTTACCCGGAAGAACTCTTATTGTGAATCGATATATCGCATTGGCCGCTTTTTTATTATCTTGCTCTCAGCTTGCCAGCCAGATATTTATGCCTGTTTTACCGGATATCACTCAATACTTATCCCTGACAGAGGGGGCCAGCCAAGCGATTATTATTAGCTTTTTCCTTTCGTTGGGCGCTGCACAATTAGTCGCTGGACCGCTATGTGATAAGTTTGGTAGCAGACCTATTTTTATCGGTGGGCAAATTATTTTGATCATCGGTACATTGCTCTGTGCGTTAGCCCCAGATGCTGAAGTATTTTTAATCGGCCGTATACTACAAGGCATAGGCAGTGCATCGCCAGTATTAGTTAGCCGCGCGATTCTCTACGCAACTTTCAATGGCAATAAACTCAATAGCTCGATGGGCAACTTAGCGATTTCAGCAAGTGTGGTGGCGCTCATTACGCCATTGTTTGCCGGTACGCTGGCTGAGATGTTTTCATGGCAAGGCATGTCTTATGCGCTGATTGCATACTATGGCTTCGTGATGATGTTTGGGCTGGTCGTATTCCCATCGCAACAATCGACCAATATGTCATTGCGCCCTTCAGCGCTCGTTAAACAGTATCAAGATATTTTGACAAGTCGCTATTTTGTTTCGATGGCAATCATAAAGTGGGCTCCAACATTCCTATATTTAACGATTCAGCTCTATTTTCCTTTTTTGTTACGCAATCAATTTAGTTTTACCACCGAGCAAATCGGTCAAGCAATGACTGTTTGCATGGGGGGGTTACTGATTGGCTCTTCCCTCGCAAAGTTGATGCAAAAACACGTTAGCCACCTCAAGGTGGTCGCTTATCTTTGGCCAGCCCTGCCATTGAGTGCGCTGACTTTCTTATTACTTCACGATTCTGTATATGCCGTGATATTGGCCTACTGCGCGATATTGTTTATTTTTGGTGGATACTTCCCAAGCTATATGTATTACGTTGGCCATTTTCACAAATCGCGTTCCAGTACAGCTAATGCGCTCGTTGGTGCGACGGAGTTATTGATATTTTCTGTCGTCGCTTGGCTTGCAAATCAATTTTTGATCAGTGGACCAGATTCAATATCGCTCATAATTTTATTCACTTCTATCATTATACTATTCGCAGTGAAGAACCTGTCTCATGTCCATAAAAACCATGACCATATTCAAGGAAAACAGAATGCAATTCGAGACCCAAAGACTCATAATCAGGCCACTAAATAAGCGAGATTTAAAGGCGGTTTACCATTCCCGTAAAGACGTAGAAACCTCAAAATTTATAGGCCGGCCCGCCACGTTGGCCGATGTAAAAAAACGCATTGAAGAGGCCGAGCTGCCCTGGAGAAAAGTTGAGGGTCAAAAAATGCTAATGGCCATAGAACATAGAGTGTCTGGTGAATTTATTGGTGAGATGCTCTTCAAATTTACCCATGTAGATCATCACATCGGTGAAATTGGCTATCGACTCAGCCCAAACCAGCAAAAGAAGGGATATGCTTTTGAGGCCACTCATGCTTTTGTCTCTCACCTTTTTAAGCATTTTAACTTAAATAAAATAACGGCGATATGTGCCACTGAAAATAAACCATCTTGGCAGTTAATGGAAAAGCTGGGGATGCAAAAAGAGGGGCACTTACGTGAGCATATGCAGCTCGATTCAGGCTATTGTGACAGTTATCTGTATTCAATTTTAAAAAGAGAGCATGTAACAACTTAGCCCCCAATACAAGTGCCGCTCATACCACCGAGATATTATTTCCATAAATAAGATAATCAACTCCTGAATTTATTAATTTAGCTAACTAACGAAGATTAAATTCAACAACTATACTCATTCAAAGCATTGATGTAGGAGTGAGTTATGAGAATGCGCCAAAAACTCATCGTAAGCTTTGTACTTACTGTGATTATACCGATACTAGCAATATCAATTATGAGTATTACGCGCACCAAACAAGAGTCCCTAACTCGATTTACCGCTTCATCTGACAGTGAAATACGGCAAGTTGAAAATACCTTTGTGTTGTTTTTCGAACAAATGAAAAACAATGCGCGTTTTTTAGCTCAGAGCCAATCAGTAACAAACGTCGGTGACGATACAACCACCTATTTTGGCGCAGAAAAAATGATGACGCCAGAATCTTCTGGCAGAAACGAAGCCGCGATTTTTGAGCTTTTTAAGAGTTTTGGCGTGACACACCCTGAGTTACTGTTTGTTTATTTAGGCACAGCGCAAGGTGGCTTTATACAATATCCCGCAGAGCCACTCGGCGGCTACGACCCACGCAAACGACCTTGGTATCAAGAAGTCACTAAATCCTCTGATGACGTCATCATCACGGATCCTTATCAGGGCGTCACAGGCCAAGCTATGGTGTCCATTGCCACGGCAATTAAACGTAATGGCACGTTAGTCGGCGTGCAATCTCTTGACGTCACACTCGCCACCTTGACCGACATAGTCAGCAGCATTCAATTGGGAGAAACAGGTTATTTGATGCTGTTAGATGGCAATGGCACCATTTTAGCCGACCCCAAAAACCCAGATAGCAACTTTAAAAATATCGCAGAGTTAACTTCTGCAAAATACCAAGCAATTAAAAGTGGTCCTAAAGATGCGCTCATCGAAATCAATGATAATAACTCAAAATTAATGGCAAAACTGTATCACTCGCAAACCTTAAATTGGACCTTTATTGCTTTAATGAATGAGGAAGAAATTTTAACTTCCGCCTATGCCATGTCGTATAACATCAGTGTTATTGCTGTCATCATGCTAGTGCTATTTATCGTGATTGCCATTGTACTAGCCAATAAAATTGTCTATCCCATCGAAATGGTATCCGAGGGCTTAAAAGAAATCGCGCAGGGAGAAGGCAACTTGTCAAAACGGTTACAGATCATTGGTAACGATGAGATCAGTGAACTGGCTTCTTGGTTTAATCAATTTTTAAACTCTATCAATGCACTAGTTATCGATATTAAAAGCAATGCCAGCAATTTGAACGAGCAAGCTCAGCAATCTCATGGCAGTATCGATGAAATTCGCGGTCAATGTCATCACCAAGCAAGCACATCACAACAAACCGCAGAACACACCCATGCCATGGAAAATATGGCGATGACGGTCAACGACAATTGCACCCAAGCATTGAGCGAAATATCAAATACCGACTCACATGCACAACAAGGTAATGCGCTTATCCAAAGTACTGTGCAACAAGTGGCCACACTAAACGACTCACTGGATAGTTCTGCAAAGGCCATGAGCGAACTCGAAGCTCAAAGTAATAATATTACCAATATACTTGAGGTGATCAGAACCATCGCGGAACAAACAAATTTGCTGGCACTCAATGCGGCTATTGAAGCTGCCCGAGCAGGTGAACAAGGTCGAGGCTTTGCTGTTGTGGCTGACGAAGTACGGACACTCGCGCAGCGCTCACATGATGCAACTAAAGACATCGAAAAAGTACTCACAAAACTCACCGACCAAACTCGCTCAGTATCTAAGCACATGACGTTAAGTGTCGAGGAGTCTAAATCAGCCATTGAACAATCAGAACAAGCTCATCAAGCATTTGAAGAAATTGCCGATTCGATTTCACGGGTAAAGCCCATTATCGCAAATATTTCCGAGCAAGCAGAGCAGCAAGGTGCCTATGCAAGTGACAGTCGCACACAAATTGAAGGCGTGAACCAATCAATCAAGCACGTTAGTCAATCTGCCGACACCTTATATGATGGTGCAAAACAGTTAGTGATATTTGCCAACAATCTCAATGAACTTGTTGGCAGATTTAACACTGACTAGCTGGTATTGATAAGCTCTAGCGGGCACTTTGTTGCTCAGCCATACCTTGCAAAAACTCTAAACTTGCACGCTCTTTCGCATTTGGCGAGTAAGGGTCCCTAGATAACTCCGAAAGGTCTATATCTACGAGAGGGAGCTCAGAGAGCGTACTTTCTCCAAATCGAGTTCGTTCTCCTGGGATTGAAGACATGCGTTCAACAATGAAGGTCATCAGTCTTAAATCTGAACTCGAGGTAGGTAGCACCGTTTGGTGGGCTTTTAGTGTTATTTCTTGTTGGCCGAAAGACAACTTGGCCTTAGCGATTAAATGCGCCAAAGGCTGCGCACCATCATATAGGTTTGCTCTCACCCGATATACCCCAGCATCTTTAACGTCCAAAGCTAAAGTGATTTGTAAATCACTGCCATTGACCTCGGCATGCTTTAAGCCGGTGAGTTTTGCACTGGGCTGTTCATACTTAGCTTGTGCCACAATGGTAATAGGATCGCCTGCGACATCCGCCTCAACTTTTAATTGCAGGTCGCCATAAAACTCTTCTCTACCTGACACTTCGATATACGCGCTGGAATCTGCCACACGCAAAGGTTTTTCGAGTATCACTTTGCTATCATCTACCAAACTAATCACAACTTTTGCTCGCGAAATCTGCTCGCCTGATAAAGTGAGTTGGATCGGCTCTGGATGAATGAAACGGTACTTATTCAACGCTAATGAAATGGTGCCGCTCATATCTGAAGTCGGTACAGTCACAGGCACAAACCGATTGGGCTCTAACCGGTCAGTATCATTGCGAGTTAAAGGCTGAGAATATGGTGCATAACGTAAAGTTTCACGGTAATTATTGGCAATGACTTTAGCTGCTTTTTGCGTGCTAGTGAGCTGAAATGGTGACATATCCACTGCACGTGGTGCTGGTTTTGATTGAGGTTCACTAGAAACTTCAGCATCTTTTTGTTCAATAACCTGCGGAGTCTCTTTTTCTGTTGCTACCACAGGTTGTTGTTGGGGTTCACTGGACGACAATAATCGCCAAATAATAAGTGCCGTTAAGGCACTTATTATGATTATAACCACTTTTTTCATCGTAGTTACTCAGGCATAGCAGCATATAAAAGTGCTGACATACTGGTATTGTCCGATTGTCTTACGTATCTATATTTTTTCTTCCAAATCCAAAAGCCCTTCTCTTCTTCATAAGTAGAGAATGCAACACGCTTATTTGGCGCAAGTTGAGCTGACGCATTGGCGGTTGTTACTTTACCTTTTGACTGGTTAACAATGACTGAGAAGTGATCATAATTATCACTCATCAACATGGGATAGTGATATGGCCAAAAGTTTCTTACACCATCTTGGCTTGTTAGTTTTCCATCCATGCCAACACTGACACTACAACTATCGAACGCACCTGCTTGGTTTGCACCACATGCTGAGTGTGCTGCCACCACGCTATCATCGATACCCGGTAAAAATAGTTTAGTTGCGTTGATGAACAGATCACCATCAGCTACAAATCTTAATCTCGGTGTGCGCTCGCTCGGAAAGCTTGCCAATTGACGCGCATTATTCACTTTTAGGTCGTGCAATACACCAAGAGTCTGACCCACTGAGCGACCTAGCCATGCTCTCACAGCCGCTTCTACTACCGGGTTTGCCAAACCATTTGCCGCATTCACAGCCAAATCAGCCAGCTCACTACCACCTCCAGCACCTGCTACATCAAAAGTCGCAACAATGTTAAGCGGCTCAAGCCCTGCATTTTCTAACCAGTTTGCTTGATTATCAATGATATAACGCGTGACCAAATCACCCGTAGAGTGTGTCAAAAAAATACAACCTGGCTGACATACTCCTTGCTCAGACATTGTACGCAATTTTGGCCACAGATAATCGCTTGCGATTTTACCTTCTATACGCTCATAAGATGGCCAGTCTATGCGTTCATCCGCCAGTGCTCCCCAATAATCAGCCCAATAAGCCTGACCATCACTATCTATTTTCCTTGGATCAATTTCAGATAGTTGCTGTGATTGAAATCCATGAACTAAAACGGTTTTATATGCTTTAGCGCTGACATTGGCACTCACACCCATCAACGTTAACACAAAACTACTAACCAACATTTTCTTGATTAATTTCACTGACGTACACTCCATTTTTATTATATTAATGACGTAAACACACCAACGACTTCGTGTTTAGCTACAAAATAATTGCAAGTAAAAACTCAAAAATCAAATTTATGACGCAAATTTGTTTCAATTATTTAACTTTAAAGATCAAAAAAGGGACTATTTGTCGATCTTTAAGCCACAAATAATAGGGGCTAAAATTGAAACAAACGTGATATTTAAGTTAAAAATGGATTAAATTGTCGATTTGTAAACTTATATAGACGCAGGCTCGCAGCCTGTCGATTTGAAGCACTTGATTAGATAAAGAGGAAAGGAAGTAACTTATCCAGCTACTTCAACACGATTTCGTCCATGTGATTTAGCAAGATATAGGGCTTTATCAGCACACTCCACTAAGCTGTGCCAAGTCATTGTTTTACCATATAGAGCAATGCCAAAACTGGCACTGATGTGCTTTAAAACTTCGCCAGTTTCTTTGTCTTTAATAGACAGTTTTGCAATGTCTTCACGGATGCGATTAGAAAAACCGACTGCTTCACTGATGCTCGAAAAAGAGATCAAAATACAAAACTCTTCACCACCATAACGATACGCTTGACCTTGTGCATTACTGTGAAGCTGAAGCTTTTGTGCAACTTTACGCAGAACATCATCACCACGCTGGTGGCCAAACTCGTCATTAAACTGCTTAAAGTGATCTATATCTACGAAAATAAGCACTTTTTGAAGTGTGCTTGGCTCGTCACAAAATTTAATAATATCGTCATCAAACTTGCCGCGATTGAGAAGACCCGTGAGCTTATCAGTACTTGCTTTGGTTTGTGCGTCGGTCAACGTTTCCTGAAGCTGTTTAATCTCACTGTATGCAACTTCTAACTTCTTTTGAAAACACAGGGCGTTATGTTGCATAACAATAGACTCTTGTGTCAATTTCGACACATAATTGAGTACATCGTTATATATCTCAGGGCCTGATCCTAAATCTTGTTTCTTCAGTTGATGCAAGCCTACGTGGCATTCAGATAGCACAGCTGAAAACTCTTCAGAGCAGTTGAGCGTATTATTTATCTCTTGCTCAACACTAGAGAGCGTACCTTTGACCAGATCAGACATTTCGTGAAAAAGCGCTAAGTCTTGCTCGCTGAGAAACTCATCAAAGAGTGACTTAGCACTGTCAGGTGGACAGGTACCATGTTCAACCAAAATCTCGTCGAGTTTTCGGTTGAGATCAGGTTCTTTACCCAAGACATAACAGTACCAAATCGCATAGTTCATAGGCGATAATGGGATCTGGTATTTAACCATAAAAGGGACTGCTTGCTTTAAACAACTTGCAGACTGCGCAAAAGAGCTATTTTGTTCCATGTAAGACCCATCAAACCACGGCTAAGGCGGTATAATTATTAATTTTTGTTCTGCTTTGAGAGCCAAGAAATACAATACTAAATAATTAGAAAAAATTAATCAATCATGAATTTAACACTCTAATAACAACGGACTCCTGTACAAAAAACGCATACGAATTAAGTATAAATAATCACGCACGAATAATTTATGTAGCCAAACCATTAAACAGTACCTTTACAAGGTATTTGGTAATTGCATTTTAATCAACTCAATCTCGCTCAATCGTTTCTTTTTTGGGGTCAGCATCATCTCTTAGCATACTTTTAAATTGCCCTAACTGCCAAGGCCGCATCGCAAGTAATAAGCCTACCCCCTTACGCTTACTTAAAGGTAATTTAATATCTTGCTCATTAAGCTGCGCAATTTCTTTGGTTAGTTGCTGCAAGCGACGCTTTATCGT
The DNA here is from genome assembly GCF_001625685.1 of Pseudoalteromonas luteoviolacea CPMOR-1. Lineage (GTDB taxonomy): Bacteria > Pseudomonadota > Gammaproteobacteria > Enterobacterales > Alteromonadaceae > Pseudoalteromonas > Pseudoalteromonas luteoviolacea_K. The sequence continues at coordinate 37,533 of NZ_AUYC01000051.1, forward strand.
CGCTATCGTTGCATCGCTATAACTACCTCTTAAATAGAAACGATAGCTATCTTCTTGATTAAATTCCCCCTGTAAAAACTTACCTAACACCTGCTGCTCGATATATGACTCCAACGGCCCCCCTGGGATCCAGCTAAAGTCTTGTGCAATAAGTAATTTATATCGATTATTGGGTAACAGCTGAATCATTTTCAATCTATCTAGCTGTGCAAGGAGCCGTACACACTCAAGCGCTTCAATCTGATACCTCGCAACGATGTCTTCAAACCCCCAGCCGTCTCTCACACAGACCGCAACTAAAAAAAGCTTTGGATTATCCATCAGCTCTTGCTCTTGTTGGACGCTTAATTGGCTGATCTGTGATTGCTGTGACTGAGTCAATGAAAACAGGTCACACAAAGTTATCTCTAACAGTTCGCACATACTCTCAAGTTTTTGTAACGAAAATAAGTCATTAGAGAACATTCGCTTTATTGTTGCCTCACTTTGTTCAAGGTGTTCAGCGACATCCATGTAAGTGAGCTTTTTTTGCTTAAGTAGAGTCTTAATTGTATTGGAAACCAGTGGGATCTGACTCATGGTATTAAAATATGATACTAAAAGTATCTAATATTAATACATGGTATTAAATAATGTACAACTCCGTCCAGTTTGTTAGTTTAAGAAGTGACACAACGAAATATGGAGTTTTCACATGATTATTCAACATCTCAAACACGCTGCTTTACTGAGTGCTGCACTCTTTATCACACTGCCCAGTTTTGCATCTGACAACGCGTCAAATGCCAGCGCACACAGCAGTCATGCAATCAAATATAGTGCACTGGCAGCAACAGATAGTCTGGCAACCAGCGCGACAATTTCTACTGCGGTTGTAGCCGTACCCGCTGTGATATCTGGTGCGGTCTTACTTAGCGGCGGCGCTGCGAGTATAGCGATTGCAGGCAAAGCATTTGAATCAAAAAAGGCACAACCGCTCCCTATCAGTGATGATGTCATTATTGCAGGTCCACCTCCCTCTAATACACTATAAGGAGAAAGACATGGGTATATTAAAGCGCGTCGCATATTTGATGTTTGCCATGCAAAGCATGCATGCTACCGCGGGCAGTGAGCAATCAATTGAGCACCACTATTCGCCAAAAGACATAGCGCAGTTCGCTAAAAAGGTAGAGCGATATAGCGCAGCACATCATGCCCATGTGTTTATCATTGCAAGAGTCGGGCAACCGAGTAATACACTCCCTAAAGACGTCGAGTTTACGCATGTCGCTTTAGCCGTGTATTCGCAGATAACAATGCAAAATGGCGAGACAAAACTGGGGTATGCAATACATAACCTGTATCAAAAAGCAGATAACCCTGAAGTGAGTGAATTGCTCATTGACTATCCAACTGACTTTTTTTGGTCTGTACAAGACCTTAAAGCTGGGATTGCGATACCCACAGTGAACGTTCAAAAAAAGCTACTTGAAGCAATCAAAAATGATGTGGCGAAGCAGGTTCATAACCCTAAATACTCACTGATTGCTAACCCTTACAATAACAAAAGACAAAACTGTACAGAGCATACGCTCAATGTCATTAATGCCGCTCTTTACAAAACAACAGACATGAAACAGATAAAAGCAAATACGACAGAATATTTTCAGGCACAGCCGTTATCAATTAGTCGATTTAAATTGTTCTTCGGCTCGGTATTTAAAGATGACATTTATAGAAAAGATCACAGTGGTGATGTGCGCATAGCAACCTTTACCAGCATTCGAGATTACCTTAAACAATATGGTTTGCTAGCACATTCGGCGGTAGTAACGCCTGATACACCCATCAACACCCTAAAGGAAAAATAACGATGGAAAAACAGACTTCAACACAACTGTCTAACAAAGCATTTAACTTGGCATCGATGCTGGTTTTAGTAATTGGCGTAGCAACCTACTGCATAGGTTTATTTAACGCCTCTATGCAACTGAATGAAAAAGGGTATTATTTAGTGATCCTTTTATATGGACTGTTTTCAGCCGTTTCATTGCAAAAAAGCATACGAGATAAACAAGAGAATTTAAGTACATCTGCGATTTATCATATGCTGAGTTTAGTGTCGACAGGCAGCGCTATCGTATTCCTACTCATTGGTTTATATAACGCGGATTTGCTACTAAGTGAAAAAGGGTTTTATGGTATCGCCTACATTATGAGCTTGTATGCAGCGGTTGCGGTCCAAAAGAATATTAGAGATCAAGCATGTCACGCAGATGCAGAACACAATACTGAGCGCTTACAAGATGCACAACAAGCGTAGAATTAAAGCAAGCTAAAAATCAGCTGTTAATTTGCAAGACATCAGAAATCTATCATTGTGGGCCTCGACAACCTTAAAGTTATACTTTTGATATAAAGCCATGAGGTGAGGCTCACATTTCAAATTTAAAGATGACCAACCAAGTTCTGTTGCACGCCCCTTGGCAAAATTAACCAGTACTTCAGCCAAGCCTTTGCCACGAAAGCTATCATCCACATAGACGCCATCTAACCAACAACGTCCATTAATGAATTTAATTTCAGCAGCACCTGCAAGCTGCTCATTAAAGTGCACAACGAAACCAACTCGCTGCTCAGTACTGGAAAGCTTTGCAATGACGTCTGACAGGCTGCTATTTGGTCGCTGACTATCCCATTGCTTATAGTACCAATTTGCAACTTGTTGCAGCTCTTTAGAGTCTGCGAGCAATAACGTTACCCTTGTACACATTGCTTAATCTTAATTTAATGAGTTGAGAAGATGTATGTTTATACAAGATTTTATATCAGCAACACAACAACGAAGTGTCAAATTATGACTATATTAATTGCATTGTTTAGAAAAGACTAACGCGCACCGAAGTGCGCGTTATCATGACATGGTGAAGGGGCGACTCCAAGGATGTGTTACACATCAGAAACCCTTCACATGTATAAACGCAGCAGCCATTAAGTTGGATCAAAAAAATTTAATAATTTCTTTAACCGCTTAAATAACAAACAAAACCAAGGCATGTCATGTATTTATTGAGCTAATCTATGTTTTATAAGCCTTAGGTGTACGCCCAAACTTTAATTTAACGTTTTTCGCAAAGTGACCTGCGTGCATGTAACAAACCTCTTGAGCAACTTGCATAACAGGTAACTCAGTCAGCGCCTATAAACTTGCGGCACGATTGAGACGAAACGCTGTCAAACACGCAAACGGCGCGCTGCCAAACACCATTTTAAATTGCTGCTTCAGATCCTCAAAATCATCTCAATACCAAAAAGAAGCAACTATTACTTTTTTTGCGTCAGTGAATGCAGTGTTTGATTTAGAAATAGAATAAACAGCTGAGATGTTCGTTATCGTACACAGGCTACTTGCTCAGCCCATGTGTGATAGGCACTTTCTTTCTGCTTTTCAAGTTCATCCGTTAAGAATGAAAGAAAGACTTGCACTTTAGCAGGTAAATAGGTGCGCTTGGGATAAATTGCAAATACTCCATTCTCTATTTGAGGTGGCCTAAAGTGCGGGTACACAGAGACAAGATTACCTGATTCTAAGCCTGCTTTTGCCAAAAAATGCGGTAATTGTGCAAACCCTAACCCATCCTCACACATAGCAACCATCATTTCACCATCATCCGTAATATGGCTTGGTTCAAGGTCATACAGCGTATAGTCACCATGTTCATCAGGCAAATAAACTGGTTGTAATTGCTGCGTTTCCTTTATGCGAAACCCTATCCAATGATGTGCTTTAAAGTCACCTCGCAGCACAGGCGTGCCATTTTTGGCTAAATAGTCTGGTGAGGCACAGACAAAAAAGTCCATGGGGCTGAGCCTTTTCGCAACTAACCGGCTGTCTTTGACAAAACCTGTTCGAATGGCAATGTCCACCCCTTCGTCAATAACATCAGTATGCAAGTCATTGATTTGTAGTTGAAGTTGAATATCAGGGTAACGCGCACAAAATTCGGCCAATATTGGCCGTAAATACAAGTGTCCATAACATACTGCCGAATTTATTTTTAACACCCCGCTTGGCGAGTCATTCAAGTGCTTAAGTTCTCCTTCACACGCAGAGAGCTCTTGTAACAATTTACGAGCTGTAGACAAGTATTGCTTACCTGCATCAGTTACACTCAATTGCCTCGTTGAACGCTGGATCAACGTGACTTGAAGCTGAGTTTCCAAACGGCTAATTGCTTTACTCACTGCGGATGGATCCGTATTACACGATGCAGAAGCAGCAGCAAAACTCCCCGCTTCACAGGTCGCTACAAATAACTCCAATGCTCTTAACTTATCCATCTGACACTTTCCTTATTTTTTACCCTAATATACCAACTTGACTCGTGAATTATATTCATGGCTGATAAGTATTTTCTGCTATTTTTCCATCTATGACGCCTTCGTACACTAAGCCAACCATTTTAAAGTACTATTTTGGAGGCTAAGTTTTGCGACAATTCAACAAGGATACACCAGACAAACAACCGTTGTGGCTATATTTTGCGGTTGCTTTCATTGCTATGTCAGGGCTCTCTTATATCAATTTTTTACCGGGTTTAATGAATGCCCTGGCAATTGGCTTAGGGTATACAGAAAGCCAAGCTGGTCAAGTAGTTGCACTCAATGGTTATGGCGCTTTACTTGGCACTGCGCTGGCTATTTTAAGTGTGAAATATATACATTGGAAACCGACGATTATCAGTGCCATGTCTGTATTACTGCTTTTGGAGTTGACCACGCCCGCGATTATTAGCTTTGACACCTTGTTGGTGTTGAGGTTTGCCACAGGTTTTGCAGGTGGGCTGGCCGTTGGCGTGTCATTTTCTGTGCTTGCAAAAATGTACAACACAAATCGGGCTTTTGGCTTTTTATTATTTATTCAATTTATCATTGGTGCATTGGTGATGTTCACACTACCACGACTTGAACTTAACTTTGGTGCATATTCTGTATTTTATATCATGGCGACAATTGCGGCCTTAAGTATTTTAATGGCAATAAGTATTCCTGCGGGGCGTTTTACAACTCACATTAAATTACAAGAAAGTCATACAAGAGCAAGAGCACTTGGCCTTTCAATAACGATCATGCTGGTCATTTTTATTTATTTAACCGCAGCCAGCGCACTTTATGCTTATGTCGGTTTAATTGGCATAAAAGCGAGCTTAAATGAAACACAAGTGAGTAGTTATATTGCTTTTACAGGGTTATTAGGTCTGTTGGGCGCGATGATCCCCATGATACAAGCGCCATGTATAAAAAGACGGCCACTGAGCATAATCAGCGTTTTATTATGTCTAATTGCAGTACTTTTGTTACTTCAGCCAACCATCTCCATAACGGCCTATGTTGTCGCACTGGCTCTATTCTTCTTTTCTTGGCCTGCGGTGCAATCCTTTTTGTTTGCGGCGATTGCTGACATCAGCCCCAGTGGGCGCTTATCGACAATAAGTTCACTCGTGTCTTCTATCGCGATGGCATCAGGGCCCATGCTAGCCGCTTTTTTAATAAAACCAAGTGACTATAGCCTGATGCTCATAGTGTGTGCATCGCTATTTGCGCTTTGTGCAGTCATTTTATATATGCCGCTCAAAACAGCGCCTCCCACAAAGGCGCAATCGACCTCCACCCTTACCACACAAGCTAAGTGATAAAAGGAAGTATCATGATCAGGTTTTTGCTTAATAAACAGATACAAGATATGAAATCAAGATACGATTATGATGTGCAATATATGGAAGATATTTTGCAATCTAATTTGGCCGCTTTTATCAAATATTGGGGTTTTACCAACATGTCATCCCATAACATGCAGGTACCTATTGCCCCGTTATTTGCAGCACGCATACGCACACTCGTCAATGAAGACTGCGGGCCTTGCATACAGCTTGCTGTCAATCTGGCATTGGAAGCTGGATTAGACGCGGCGCTTATTGAACAGATTATAAAAAACCAACAAGATAAAGTGCCTAAAGAGGTAGCGCTTACCATGCGTTTTACCGAGTTGGTACTGGCCCATGACCCAGATGCTGATGACCTCAAAACACAAATTGTTTCACTTTGGGGTCAACCTGGGCTAATCACATTAAGCTTTAGCATCAGCACCTACCGCGTATTTCCAACGCTCAAATATGCGCTCGGCTATGGCAAAACCTGCCACAAAATTGAGATAAATAAGGCGGTACATAAACCGAGTTAACTTTAAAAAATACGTCTGTTCTTGCCCACTTTAGCCATTAACAGTGGGCTCAAAAACCCCGTTTGAACCAAGATTAAAATACCCCATTTGCATTGTTAATTTTGCCGCCCATAAACAAGTTATACAGTCGCATAGACATATCTAATGGCTGTATCGCATCCCAATGCTCTACCAACCTACCCTCTCTCACAGTCCACGTATCTATGATGTTCATGCCTTTTGTGTCATCACCACGATGCTTTGCTTTTAATGTCGCATGAGAATGAATGATCACTTGTTCACCATCCACAAACATGCGTTTGACGTCATAGCTAAACTCAGGTGCTAATTTCACAAAGTCTTTCAGTGTTTTTACCACACCACCGATACCATCAGCCATTGTACGGTTGTGCTGCTTGTATTGATCTGCGCCAAAACGCGCGATGACTTCGTCAAAGTTGTGATCGTTCATCAGTAACTGCACAAATTCGGCCACAGCTTGGGCATTACCAAGCTCCTCTGCTTGCCAGTGAGATTGAGTTAGCGCTTGTAAATTGATCTGTGGAGTACTCATTGTTCGCCCTTAAAACTTGATTTAAGCAAGGCTTTAATCGCCTTGCACTTAACTTTTAAAATGCAAGTTAAATTATTTGATTGCAAAATGCAAGTGATTTATTATGTATGGACATCGAACAAAGAGACCTATTATGACCAAACGTTCTGACTGCCCTATCTCTAATGTGCTTGATATAGTTGGAGATAAATGGAGTTTACTGATCATCAGAGATCTGATGTTTTTTGGTAAACATTCTTACTCTGAATTACAAAATTCAGAGGAGAAAATGGCCACCAATATTCTTTCAAGCAGATTGGAAAAACTAGAAACACATGGACTTATTAATAAGCAGCCAGATAAAAAGGACAAACGAAAAAAAGTTTATCAACTGACTGCGTCAGGCATTGATTTGCTGCCTATTCTTTTAGAAATGATTTTATGGAGTGCTAAGCACGCCCCTGAGCTAACTATACCAACCCAGTTAGTCGAGCGTGCCCAAAGCGATAAAGCAGGTTTAATCGATGAGCTCATTGCCAATATTAATCAATAATATACAGCCTTATGTCGCCTTTTATTGCAAAGATAAACGTTCGACGATGGCAGTAGTCCCTGTCGCCCCTGCCTGTGTTGCGCCACCAAGCAGATAAATATGATTGTTTAAGCTTACCGCACCAAGCCCATGGCGTGTTGAAGTCATAGGTACCGATTCTGTACGCCACTGGTCAGTCATCAGGTTGTATCGCCAAACACCATCGAAAGTACGTGTTCTCATTTCACGCTTACCACTGCTATTCGTGATATAGGTATATTCTTCACCACCGAATACATAGATATGACCATTAATGACAGCACTGGCAAGCCCAGCACTTGCTTGTGGCATGGACGCAAGATTGTGCCACTGGTCATGCTCAGGGTCATATCGCCACAAAGTATCTAAATTCTTAAAATCATTCGCGTTAATGCGACCACCCATTACATACCACTGATTATTAATCACCACGGATGTTGCTGAATTACTGGCGATTGGTAAGGGTGCAGCTTGCTGCCATGTATCACCCTTTAACACCCAATGCGCATTGGTATCACTCAACTGACCATCGATCAAAGTTCGACCACCAGCAACATGCACTTGACCATTTATCACGCCGTACACTGACTCACCCATGGGTATCGGCAATTCGGGACCGATTTGCCATGTATTATATATATTGTCTAGTTTAAAGACTGTGCGCTTTACTTGCCACGCATCACCCTTTGTTGCGTCAAATCCGCCAATAGCAAATAACACATCGTCATTCGCTATCAGTCCTAAGTGATGACGAGGTGCAGGCAGTGACGCGCCGAATTCCCACATTTTCTTATTTACATCATACACATAAGTATTTTTAGAGGCCGATAGGTGTGCTAGGACAGCTAAATTTGGAGCAGTTTGCTCAAATGCCCCCGCCACATATACTTTGCCATCAAATACAGCTGGATACACCTCCTGTAAAGGTGTTGGTAAAGTTGCTATCAATTGCCACTTGATGCTGTTAGGAGCTGTAATAGTTCTCTCAATTGAACTTAACGTGCATGCCTGTAGTACGATGACGCAAATAGAAACGATAAGAATCGCATAAGCTGTGTTGTTCATAAATCAATTTAGTCGAGGCTTTGTTCACTGAAGTAAATCATAGTTGACTTTTTATGACTGTGATTTTTTTCTTAAATCCCAGTTTATCTATATAAATTAGTAATATAGAACCTAGACACTCTCTTGCAAGTAAGCAATAATTTGCTGTCTTTGAGCAGATGAAAAAGCATAATAGCCAAAGTGAATTGTATTTTTTGACTTACCAATAACGCTGACTTGCTTACCCAAAAAGCCGTATGTGATTTTAAAGTGCTGAATATCTGAGCGACGCACTGTGCGAGTTTCTTCCAACCTGATCAGCTCAAGATGAGACTGACTGAACTTCATCCCAAGCTCAATTGCTTTATTCTCACCCGTATTTAACATCGTCTACCAAGTAGGATAAATGATAGCAGCTAGTAGGATAATAACGAGCGCCACATACACTTGCGCTAGGTTGATTGACAAATCAAACACGAAATACGCCGTGCTTATGATACAAATCTGAATCATGCAAACCAGTTAATCTTATATATTCTGTCAACCAAGTTTTGCAGATGCGACTGCACTAGCAGTTCGTCCATACGACTCCTTGTCAAAACTAGTTCACCGGCGGCACACACCACTTTCACAACGTGATTTACCCGTCAATAAATAAGAGATCCGATATCGATTTTTGGCAAACATCAAATACAATTTATCTGCCACAGGTTTAATCAGGGGCCAGCGCAAAGGCGCATATAGCCAACCCATACCAACCAACTGCCAAGCTCGATGCGTCACGTCCAAGCCCAGCAATAAAAGACCTTTATCATCCAATGCATGCAGGACCAAATTGGCTTGAGCTGGGTCTATATCTGGATAATTTACAAAGTCATCACTGTAAATGTCCACTGTTTTGATATGACCTGATTTGTCACGCTTTATCAATGCAGACATTTCCTTTACACACAGAGGGCAGGTACCATCGTAAAAAATCGTTAGTTTGTTCATATTTTTCACTCTTGTTTACTACCCGATACGTACTTACACAACAATCAGATCATCATGCTCATTTTGAATAAAAGCTAATTTAGAGAAAGTTATTCTTAGGTCATATGACAATATATTTCCTCTAAGTATTGTATTAAAATACACAGTGCTTGTGCATCAAAAAGAGCCTCTATTTAGTGGCTCTATTACATTCGACTTGGCGTGATGACACTGACTTACGTGTTATCACTATCTGCCACCAAAAACATCTGGTGAGCCACCCTCATTAATACAACGAAAATATGCACTGTTAATAGAACCATCACTATACGCCTCTTCATACCACAAGAAGACGCCATTTTTGTAACATACAACATAAGTGGCTTCTTGTGCAGTTGAGATAGTAGGTAGAGACATAGCCACAATCGCAGCCAATGCTGTAAGTGTCGTTTTAATCATTATGTATCTTTTCTTATGCCAATGACATAAAAGGTAAAAACCACACAAAAAGAACAATAAAACAAAAAGAAATAAAATGTAAAATGTTATTTTTTGTTGGGCATTAAAACTATTTTCGTCTTTTTTAGAACTCTCCCGTCTTATAAGTGTTAACCATTTTGGAGATGTATATGCACTATCTAAAAGCCCATTCATTCGATTTACTATATCCAACCAGCGTACTCAATACACAAAAGCCAAAAGTATTGATTTTATATGGCTCACTCAGACCTAACTCTATCAGTAAAAAAGCAGCCATCGAAGCGGGAAACATACTGACTTATATGGGTGCTAAAGTGAAATATTTTGACCCTCAAGACTTGCCTTTATTTGACCATGGAGCAAACTCAGAACATCCTAAAGTCAAAGAACTTCGAGACTTAGTTACTTGGTCAGAAGCACAAGTTTGGAGCTCTCCAGAGTTACATGGCAACATGTCTGCGGTGCTCAAAAACCAAATAGATTGGATCCCACTTTCCATTGGTGCTGTTAGACCGACGCAAGGTAAAGTACTCGCCGTAATGCAAATAAGCGGAGGCTCTCAAAGTTTTAATGCCGTTAATAATATGCGTATTTTGGGGCGCTGGATGCGTATGCTCACCATTCCTAACCAATCATCAGTGGCAAAAGCGTATAACGAATTTAATGACGATGGCACCATGAAACCTAGCAGTTACAGAGATAGAATTGTCGATGTGATGGAAGAGTTGATGCGATTTACTTATTTGACTCGAGACCATAAAAACTTTCTAGTAGATAGATATAGCGAGCGTAAAGCACCCGTTAAGCAGCAAGCGAAATTAAGCTCTGCAATGGCGGATATCGTCGAATCAAAAACACCAAATGAAAACAAGCAGGTTTCATGCTGCTAAAATATATGAGCAATAGTAGCCACTATTGCTCTTTTGAGAATTAAACATGACCATTGATGAAATCTGGCAAGAATATAGAAGCGGTTTAAAAGCCTTTTTACATAGTAAAGTCTCTAACCCAGATGATGTACAAGACTTACTGCAAGATGTTTTACTTAAAACACACATCGCCATGCACACTATTAACGAAAAAAGCAGTATCAAAGCATGGCTCTTTCAAGTTGCACACCATACTGTGATCGATCATTACCGCAAAAATGGACAAGAAAAACACCTTCAATCTCTTCAGTTATGGTACGAACCTGATGAGAGAAACATCAAAATGGAGCTTGCACAGTGTATCCGACCATTTATTCAAGCGCTGCCAGAGAAAAGCGCATCTTTGCTGGAAGAAGTTGAACTTGAGGGTAAAACTCAAAAACAACTCGCTCAAGAGTTATCTATCAGCTACTCAACGGTTAAATCTCAAGTGCAAAAAGCGAGAACTGAGCTGAATGACGTATTTCATGCCTGTTGTGAATATGAATTGGATAAACATGGTAACCTTATTGAATATCACCCAAAAGCGGACTTTAATATACGCAATTTAAAGTCGGCAAATAAATAAGGGGAATATAAATACGTACCAGGATTTAATTTACTTTTTGAAGTTTTGAATAAGCACCTGCTGATAAAATGCGCTAAATTACAGACTTATCATTTTGGGATCGTCAACTTTTGTCCAACATGGATAATGTTAGATTTCAGTCCATTCTCTTTTTTAAGAGCTGATAAAGAGACATTATACCGCTGTGCAATCAGCGATAACGACTCTCCATTTGCTACCTTGTGCACTGGCACGTTTTTACTCGCTAATAAGGAGCCTTTAGGTGGGTATTGATTAAAATAATTTAAAATTGCATTAGTTATAGCCACCGCCAACTTTTTTTGATGAGTTGGGTTATTTAAGTTTTTTTCATCTTTAGGGTTGGAAATAAAACCCGTTTCAATAAGGACTGATGGAATATCCTGCGCTGTTAATACAGCTAAACTCAACCCTACTGGCTTTTTCTTATGTAACTTAGTGACCTTTTTTAACTCTTTTAAAGCTTTTGTGGCGAAAACATAACTGCTTTGCGTCGTAAACTCTTTGGTCATATCAGCAAGGATCACTGCCAAATTATCATCTTGTGTATTTTTGATTATTTCTCCCGCGCCCCCGAGCAACTGCGATTCCTTTTCACGATTGGCAATAACCTTTGTAAACTCCGAATTCGCTCTTCGTGCAGATTGTACTAATACAGAGGCGCCATTCGGTTGAGAGGAAGTAAAAGCATCTGCATGGATTGAAATCAATAAATCCGCTTTGTGCTTTCTTGCCATTCGAGGTTTTCTTTCATGTCTGACAAAATAATCACCGGTCCTGATCAGCACGGCTTTCATACCTGAATGCGCATTAAGTTGAGCAGCTAACTTTTTAGCAATCGCTAGTGTTACATGCTTTTCATAGCTTCCGTTATATCCGATGGAGCCTGGGTCATCACCGCCGTGTCCAGCGACAATTGCAACGACAACATCTCTATTTTCCTCAACGGTCTTGCTTTTTACCGTTTGTTTCGCTGTGACGGTATCGTGTAACTCAACCACTAATCTATGACCATATTGACCGGTTGGAGCCAAAGGAAAAACAACTAATTTATACGTACTTTCTAACTCCAGAACAATACGTTTGGATGCTTTATTTTTGGGTGTACTTGCACGCACTTTTTTGACCCGATGATCGCGTTGAGTCAAGTTTTTAAAGTTAATTTCAGAGCTACTATTATTAAAATCAATCACTAATCGATTGGGAGACCGTAGACTAAAGAATGAGTAATCTGGCTTGTCTTTTAAATCAAAAACCACCCGAGTGCTTGAAGGGGCAGACCAGAGCCGTACCGATTCTATCCCATTTTGAGCATATACTTGTGTACTATTGATGGCCACTAAAACTAAAGCGAGCGCTATAACTGAACTTGCTAACCATTTTTTGAATTCTAAACTGATTTTCAAAGCGTGCCCTTTATAGCAAACATACTGCATTAATATAGATTATATTAGTAAAATAAATAATGTAAGTGAACTTAATTCGGTGAAGTGCACAAGTCATCATGCTTAGGGCTGAATTTTATCAGAAGCGCTTCTTTAAATGCTAAAATAGATGTACACCTTTCTTAATCATCACTGTGTAAATTTCAACATCTCAGGTAAGTTACTCAGTACTTAGCTTCAGTTTCAGATAAAGGTTATTTCAGGTGACCTAATTGGATACTAAATAAAAATGCAAAGCTTGAAAAGGCCTTGCATAAACTCAGATCAACTTCATTTGATAATTATAATGGAGCGCAATTTTCAACTGGTTTAGAAAGGTCTGTGGAGAATCCTAATTCCAATGTCGTTCTGACTGGTTGGGCGAATTTATTGCTCTCAACGGGCTGCCATTTAAACTGTCTGAGTGCTTTTTTAGCTGCGGAAATGAATCTAGTTCCAGGAATTGACTTAATTGTCTCAATATCTGTTGCTTTTCCTTCACTTGAAATCACAAACTCAAACTCTACACAACCACTTATCTCTTTCATTGCGGCACTAGACGGATAAACGGGCGCTACTTTCCTAGTATTATACCAATATAGCTCGACATCCTTTTTAGAAGAAGTTAAATCAAGAATAGGCTTTTCTTTTGTGCCATCAATCCCCTGCTGTGATGCACAACCAGTTAAAAATGCCGCCATCAACGCGATTGTAATTACCTTCATATGATTTCCTTATATTTAAGTGAATATTTTTTTAAAGCTATTTTTTAAATAAATAAAAGCCATAGCCTAATGTATCTCTTCCCGACTCAAGGTAAGTATCAATCCATGAGTCTAACTGCTGAGCCTTTGATCTCAGTGCTTCATTATTTGGGGATTCCTCTAACAATGTTTGTGTGTGCATCACACGACCCCACTCAAAGTTATCCCAGTCCTCATCACTGCTCGTCGTCGCATATAAAGCCGTAAAACCGACTTTTCGCGCTTCCTTTATATTATCGTGATGCGAGTGATATATATCCTCTGTGACACCAAGTATATCTAAATACCCTTTCTTCGGCGGCTGCTTCCAGTAGCACTCCCCCAGTAGAAGCTTGCCATTGGGTTTTAATAAGTGATACGTCTCAGATAATGCACAAAATAACGCATTCGAACCTTTTCCATACGCATGAGTAGCGCCATTGCAAATTATTAAATCAAAGTGATTTAAAGGTAGTTCTAGCGCTTTAATCTCTTTATTAATAAACTCAAAGCGACTTGACTCAAAGTGTGTCAATGCATAATTATATGCTTGTTCAATAAGCACATTATCAACATCCACTCCTACCACATGGACATCATAGGCTGCCAAAACCCGATGTAAAAACTTACCATTTCCACACCCAACCTCTAACACATTTGATGCTGGGGGTAACTGCAACCTTGCAATTAAACCCTGTGCTTTCGCTTTCCCTAAAGGACTATTATATTCCATTTATTAATTACCCCATACAGATACAGCGAAAAGGTAACACAAATATCTATAAAATGTAAAATCAAGGTGTATTTACAGAATGAAACGACTAATACGCTGACGTACTAGTCATACTGTTATGCAATCGGCATAGATACGCTTCGCCATTGATGGTAATCAAATTATTGCAGTACAGGGGTAGGTAAAATCGATTTACGAGGTGAGATCGGAGAGTTAAATGGCTCAATCTATCCAACAAAAATTAAATAAAATGACACTTTGGCGAAAGATCATATTCGCTTTAATTTTAGGCTTAATGATTGGATTAATACTCTCTCCTAAAGGGCTAGGTGCTCTCAATGAGCAAAACGCACAACAGGTTGCTTTATGGGTTGCTTTGCCAGGGAAATTATTTTTAGCCTTGATCCAAATGGTCGTCATTCCACTGGTCATGTCATCTATTATTTTAGGCATTGCGGGAAATCAAGATACTGAGTTTTTAAAAAAGGTTGGCCTGCGGATCTTTCCTTACTTTGTAATAACAACCATCATCTCGGTCAGTATCGGTGTAGCAATTGCGGCAGTCATCACACCAGGTTACTTTGTCGATGGTAAATTATTAAAAGATCTCGGAGTAAATGCCGTTGCAATATCTACCGAGATTAGCGCCTCGAGCATACCAGAAAGAGTCGCAGCCATGATCCCCGCAAACTTCACTCAGTCTGCGCTCGACAAAGATATGTTTGCTGTTGTCTTATATTCCGGCTTTATTGGCGTAGCCATGACTTCTCTCGTTATAAAGCAAAAAAGTTTACTGCTCGATATTACAGAGTCGGTACAGACACTCTCTCTCAAAGTTGTTAATTGGGCAATGAAACTAGCGCCTTTGGCAGTATTTGGCTTATTGTGTGATATCACAATACGAATTGGCGTTGAAGCATTGATTGGCGTTTCCGCATATGTCATGACCGTTTTATTAGGTTTAGTGGTGCTACTATGTGTTTATTTGCTGCTGGTTTTTATGGTTGGGAAAATTCCACCCTGGCAATTCTTAAGTACAATTAAAGATGCTCAACTTCTTGCTTTTTCTACGTCAAGCTCAGCTGCTGTGATGCCACTATCTATGAAAATTGCAGAACACAAGTTACACGTAAAAAAGCCGATTGCGCAATTTATCATCCCGCTTGGCGCGACCATCAATATGGATGGAACGGCACTATACCAAGTCATTGCAGCCCTATTTTTAGCACAAGTGTTTGGTATAGAATTGTCACACAGTCAAATCATACTGTTAATGCTGACTACGGTTGGTGCATCAATTGGCTCTCCAAGTACACCTGGAGTGGGCATTGTGATACTCGCTTCGGTATTGACCAGCTTTGGTATTCCCCCCTCTGGCATTGCACTGATTTTGGGTGTAGACAGAATTTTAGATATGTGTAGAACAACGCTGAATGTCACAGGAGATCTCACCGCATGCCTATTAATGAATCGATGGCTAAGTAAAGCCGTGTAAAGCACATCTACACTTATTAATTGGTATTAGCAGCCATTGTTTGTTTTCATCTAACAACGCCACCAGCATTGTGCATCTTTGCGCCATGCTATATAACCTGTTGTACTAAATTAAGATATTATCTTTCTTTAATCATCATTTTGTAAAAATCTACACCAGCACCATCGCCTCAACTCAAATGTTAATCACTTAAACCATGTAAATTTATGCAAGTACTTGTATAAATTTACACACATGCTAATGTACAAGTACCTGTATAATTTTAAGATGTATCATGAGTTCATATTTAGAGAGCTTAGACCAAGCATTTTTGGCGCACTTTTGTCGACGTTTATCAGACTTAATCAGCGAGCAAGGCACCGCCGCTATTCAAAGTTATGGCATCACCGTACCTAGCACTGCGATATCCAGCATGTATTTCCTAGAGAAAAACAGCGGCGTGACTGTCGCTGAATTAGCCGAAGCGCTTTGTGTTACCCATCAGATGGCGACACAAAGAATACATACTCTGGTCAAGCTTGATTTAGTTTGTCGACAACCTAACCCAAAAGACAAGCGCGCAAAAACACTGCATTTAACCGAACTTGGTCAGCAAGAAGTGATGCAATTAAAGCCTTTGACGTCAAAAATGACTGAAGTATTCACTGAGCTCACTAAACAAATCGAATGTGACTTATTACAAAAAGTGCGAGAAGCTGAAAAAGCACTCATCGAGACGACGCTTATGCAACGCCTCGAAGCGTTGGATAAATCACAGTATTAAAACAAACATCAAATTATATAAAGGATGGCGATATGAAAGCGTATATTTCTTTATTACTTTTACTCTTAAGTGGCTGTTCAATTCACACAGAGCGCACCCTAAACACGGACTCCACGAACAGCGAGACATCATTGCCAAACACCGTGCTCACTAAACTCAAATGGCACCACGGAGCTCAACATTGTGACGCATCACAAGAGGCTGCCCATGATATTTATCAGCATGATGCAAGCACTTATATTATTAGACAAAGCAAGTGCTTAACATATGAAGCGCCTTTTATTTATGTATTGGTTGGCCAGCAAGCTATTTTGGTTTTAGACACAGGCGCTTTGGGAGAGGACACTTCGTATAACTTGTATCAAACACTAGAGAAACTGTTAGGTAAAAAGCAACTCTCAGACAAAGAACTGCTCGTTATACACTCGCATGGACACAGTGATCACCACCAAGGTGACTGGGCTTTCGACAACCAACCGAATACAACACTTATCCGACCTTCAAAGACTGCGTTACACGCCTACTTTAAATTTCAAAGATGGCCTGATGAACAGGCGCTCATCGACCTTGGCGGTAGAGCCTTAACAATTCTGCCCACACCAGGCCACCAAGAGGAAAGTCTGAGTATTTATGATCCGAAAAATAAATGGCTATTAACAGGCGACACACTTTACCCCGGATATATCTATATAAAAGACTGGAACGCATACAAATACAGTATCAATAAGCTGAGTCAATTCGCAAAAGATAACGCAGTGAGCGCAATATTAGGCGCCCATATAGAAATGAAAAATATACCAAAACAGTATTACCCAATTGGTTCAACGTATCAGCCTCATGAATCATACTTAGATTTAGACGTGACACAACTTCATATGCTCAATGACGCGTTGCATACAAACCAAGCTCCAACCGAGTTAGTATTTGACCGATTCATTATCAAGCCGATGAGCTTATTTCAAAAAACCATAAGTAATCTGGCTAGACGGTTTAAAGACTAGGCATTCATCAATTAAAGTAAACGATACAAATCAACATAGCTTAAAAAGCCAGGTCGTATGGGCTTACCAGCCAGCGTTGTATTGACATCACCCATAGATAGTGAGTGTTAGGTAACTGCCCATATACAGGTATGGCAATGTAAAATCATAATCCCTTCATAGCTATGCGGTTCCAATGTATTTATCTGCTCTGATATAAGTAAATTTGCAACAGCAACCGACTTTTCTTTTCATTTTAAATTCGTTAGACTTTGTTCCGGTACAGGGAATAATCAACCAAATTGGACGGCTTAAAGCAAACACTGTATTACCCATACTCGTTTCATACGTTATCACACACAAGTAATAGATTTTCCCATCTTTCACATCCATAACTAAGAAGAAACAATCAATGGACAAAAATCTGCTACATAGCCTTGAGATAGCGCTATCCCAAAGCCCTGAAAACTTGCACTTAAGGTTTACAATTGTTCAAGCATATTTTGAAAACAACGAACTTGAGCGCGCATATGAACTACTTAAGGATATTGAGCTAGGCACACTAGATCAAATTCAACAGCCCATAGCTGCGAAAGTATTCTTAGCAATGGAGCAACCCGAAACCGCACTACAGACACTTACACTCACGACGCCAGATATCAATATAATCCGATCACAGGCATATAATGCTTTAAACGACTTGGTAAGTGCGAAGGCATATTATGAACAAGCGATTAGTGACAACCCGGCTTTAGAAGATCTTGAATATGCAAAAATATTGCGTTCAGACATCATTCCTTCACCCGCTGACAAAAAAGTGAAATTACGTGTTATTTCAAATGACGATACTGATACGATTGAAGTAACACGTGTCATTCACCCACCAAAAGACACCATTACATTTGATGACGTCGGCGGATTAGACCAAGTTAAAAAACAGATACGCAAGAAAATCATTACACCATTTCAAAAACCTTCTCTGTTTAGCAAGTTCAGGAAAAAAATAGGTGGCGGTATTCTCTTATATGGTCCCCCAGGTTGCGGTAAAACTTTACTCGCTCGAGCAACAGCCGGAGAGTGCAATGCAACGTTTTATAACGTGGTCATTTCAGACATATTAGATATGTATATTGGGGAGTCTGAGCGCAAACTTCATGCTATTTTTGAGCAAGCCCGAGCCAACACGCCAGCAGTCATTTTCTTCGATGAAATAGAAGCCTTAGCAGCCAAGCGTCAGCACACTAGAGAAGCAACGTCATCAAAATTAGTAAGTCAATTTTTATCTGAGTTAGATGGTTTCGCGCAAGATAACCAAGGCGTATTGGTACTTGGGGCAACCAATGTCCCGTGGGCAATTGATCCCGCATTTCGACGTCCAGGTCGATTTGATCGCGTTGTGTTTATTGCACCACCGGATCAAGCAGCACGCGTCGAGATAATAAAAGGGCTATTGAAAGATAGGCCAGGCGGCGAGTCAATCAACGTAGAAAAAATTGCCAATCAAACAAGCGGCTTTTCTGGTGCAGATTTAATGAATTTAATCGAGTCAGCAGTCGATGAAGCTATTGATGACTCTATTGCAAACGGGCTAGAAGTCCCTCTGAATCAAAACCATGTGAATGGCGCAATGAACATTAGCAAACCAACCACATTAGAATGGCTCACTATGGCCAGAAATTATGCTAAATATGCAAATGATGCTGGGCAATATGACGAAGTAATGGCTTTTTTGAAAAAGTATGGAAAATAGCACGATGCATGGATATCAAATAATCGATGAACCTAGGAGCAACAAGCTCTCTCATACAACCGTAGATCCAATGTGGCCTTTACTTGGCTTTATGCTCGGTGGTCCTTTGTTTAGCTGGGCATGGTCAGCGCTCAACAGCTTCGCTTTAAATAGCCCCTCTCGTAATAAAGAGCTAGTTATCATTGGCAGCGCTTTTATCTCTTTTTTTGCTTTGTACACAGGCGTAAGCGTATTGCAAAGTAACGGTGCGGTTAGCGGCATCAATCCGCAGTATATTAACCTGTTCATCATCAGTATAGAGCTTGTCTTTTGTTACAAGATTTTTTTAATGCAAAAAGAAAGTTTTGATATCTATGAGTATTTTGATGGCAAAGTTGCAACGCCAGTGTTCGGCCTATTCTTGGCCCTATTTTTTGGTAAGAAACTTGAAGTATTTGCCATAACTCATCTACTAACGGGTGCACAATAATGGATTACGACGACAACTCAATAGACAACTTAATTGAGCAAGCCTCACAACGATACCGTTATGGTGACTATAACGGTGGTATAGAAGCACTCAAAGCCGCTTTGTCCATCGCACCTAACAATGGGGTCCTACATAGCTATTTGTCGTTTGGCTTAATAAAGCAAAAGCGGATTTTTGCCGCTGAGTATGAGGCAAAATTAGGGTTAGAGCTCGACCCAAACTCGGCGTATGCCCACTACGTATTGGGCTGCTTGTTGCACGTTAAAAAAGATTATCAAGCTGCATTAACTCATCTTGAGCAAGCCATTGCCCTCGAACCAGAAAACCCGAGTTTTTTAGAAGCGCTCAGTGCAGTGCTGTTAGATAAAGGACGTCTTGAGGAAGCAAAATCTACGCTAACGCGCGCACTAGAGATTGCCCCTGATGACCCAGATGTTTTGGCGAAATTTGGGGACTTGTGGCTTAACTTAAACGACTTGAATCAAGCACAAGCCTATTATAATGAAGCGCTGATGATCGAACCTCAACACAGCGGCTCATTGATAGGTAAAGGGCATTGTTTATTGCGTCAAGGTGAGATCACAGAATCCAAAGAACACGCAATATGGGCTTTGCAACAAGATCCAAATGACCATAATGCCCTGACATTGTTAACAAATATAAAAGCTCGACAAAATGCCGCGATGGGCGTTTGGTGGCGATTAAATACTTGGCTTATCAGCGGGAGTAATACCAGAACAATATTATTGCTCATTACCGCCTATATTGTCTTTCGCGTGTTCGCCATCGGTCTAGACGATGCCGGATTTGAAACCATAAGCTCCGTAGTATCAATGCTTTGGTTAGGCATTGTTGCTTACATGTGGGTAGGCCCTGTCTGGTTTGATAAAAAACTAAAAGCGGAATTAGAAACCGTTACACTTGATAAAACTTTCTGATAGACAGTTTTACGTTATTATTTTTAATCAAAAAGGTCTGTCGTGAGATTCAAGCTTTATTATGGAGTATCGGTTTTTAATGTCTTACTCATTGTTTTGGCTGCAATATATGGAATACTGACCAAGTCTCACTTCGTCAGTTTTATTGATTTGAATATGGCTCGACATATGCTCATAGCCGGTGCCGTTGTAGCGCCCATGTTATGGTTAGGCTTGGCGTACTCAACCCGATGCCCTCACTGTAATGGCAAAGCGCTGCCATTTTTCAATCAGATATCTAAAAAGCCACAGCTAAGTGAGCCAATACCCAAATTATTGAGGCCTTTTTCTTTCATGGTGGAGGCCGAGTTTTTTGCAAACTATTGCTATTGTATTGAATGTAATGAAAAAATCATTTTCAAAAAAGGGTCACACCTCTCTAATAGTGAACAGTCTAACGTAGATAGCTAAAATCTGCGTTAGACTATGCTCTAATCGATGATTCATTAATAGGCCGATACAAGAAGTACCGGCTTTTCAATCCACTGCAAAACCAAATACATCTCAGCGCCATCAGCATGATTGCCTTAAAAATACTCACATCGCTTACACATGCAAAAAGGTTAATTTAAAAAGGTGTAATACTGTCGCTATCTGGGACTTAAATTTAAATTAGAGATTAATGACAAAGCACTTGATTGAATATAACTGGTGACTACCTAAAAAACATATCAAAAGGCATGCTTGGTAAACGCCCAGCGATCGAGATATAAGAAAACCCAAGCGCGACACCAAAACTACCAATGCAATGAAACCAATTAAGTAATTCTTCAGACTCTGTACCAATTAACCCCAATAATTGAAAAAACGAAGCCCCCCAAAACAGCAGTGCAGCGAAACCTGCAAGTAGTCTAAAGAAAGGACGTATAGTTGCCATGCTGGTCATGCTCCACGGTACATTTATCGGTGAATGATATGTTTTCAAATCCAGAGGTAAAAAAGCCGGTGGCATACGCTATCGGCTTTTCCATTGTTCATATGCTACAGCATATAAGGGTTATCGCTATTTTGATTTGAGTTTTGACTCGGCGCAGGCAGTCGCTCAATACGTGCGAGACGCTCTAGAATCACATCCACTTTGCGACCAAACTCCGGATCTAGGGTGCTTGATTGCTCAGCCTGTTGCATCAGCGAAGGTAAAACCGTGTTGACCAACTCACTCAGCGCAAGTGCCACTTCCTCACTCGGTTTAGACTGCTGTGAGCTGATAACTTGCTCTCGTAGTTGGACAACTAACTGCTCTAAAACTGAACTTTGAACTTGTGTTTGTGAAGTCAGTTCATCTTGGTGTTGTTGCAGGCTCCCTGACACACTTGAAAGTTGCTTTGCCGTTTGATGCTGGCTTGACTCAAGCGCTTCTTTGAATTTAAGCCCTAACGCATCTTGGCTATGCATTAACTCTCGACTAAGCCCAGATAAAGCGGTCGTCAAATCAGACTTATCAGCAATCGTCTTTAACGCGTCATTTTGTTGCGCTAACAGCTCGGACTGACGTGTGTGGTGTGCAACTGGGTTTTGTGCTTCCAACACCTTAGCCATATGATCCAACTTGCTGGAAACCCCCTCGACTAACGCTTGCTGATGTTCAACTGATTGCTCTGCATACGACTGCTTAAGCGTGTTTTGTGTACTTAACTCACTGCATACCTTCACCAATTCATCAGCTAACTTTGTTAGCTCTGCACCTTGTTTTGCCATTACTTCACTGTGTTTTAAAGCACTATGCTCTGCACTGCTAATCTGACTGTCATGTTGGTGCTCAATTGCGTTGGTAAGCAGCTGTAACCGCTCAGACAGAGCCTCTGTTAAAGCATGTTGTGAAGCAAGTCTATTGACCGCCCTTTGCTCATCACGCTGTGTTTGCTCTGAATAACGTTCTGACTGGGTATTTAAAGCATCAGTGAGCTGTGCCAAAGCATCATTCACCTTACTCACCAGTGTCTCAGTCGCATTCATACCTTGATGCGCTATTTGATCACTGTGCGCTTGGCTTTGCTGATGCTGTTCCGCCAAAAGCCCCGTTAGCTGCTCAAAGGATGCTGTCAGTGGTGACTGTTGCGCACTGCGTTCAATCACATTGGCCACCGACTGTATGCTGTGGTTGGCGTCTTGTGCACTGATCGCATGATTAAGCGATTCAAATAAAGCAGAGTAATTATGACTTAACTGCTCTTTGTCCAGCTTTGTTGCAATGCTATTGAGTGACTGATTTAGCTCGCCTAATTGCTCGACAGCAAGTAATACAGGGCTACCTGCATCATTGGCTCGGTTAAGCAGCGCGTAATCATCTAAGATCTGTTGCCAGCGTGCACTTGCCTGATCGTCCAACGTCCCCCGTAGCTCAGCGAGTTTAAGGAGGTTTTCCTCACTGCCTTTACTGAGCGTTTGCGCCTCACCACGGTAATGGTCTTGAATGAGATTCTCTAATTCTTCATCATTCATTGCCGCCACCACTTTTTCAGCCATCTTATTCATGTTTCGATAACTGCCTTGTAGCTTAAACGGCGGCTCAATACGATAATCATCGTCTTGCGCAGCAGAGGCAATATACTGGGCATTCACTTTTAAAACCGTATTTCTTATCTGGATCAGCTTTTGTAGTACAGATACTATTTCGTTTGCTTGCGCCTGCGAATAGTTATGCTCCAACTCGTTCAAAGAGATATCTTCACCTTGCGCAATACGCACCAATTTATACAAATCCTGCATGTTTCGATTGGCAAGTGGCGCAAGTACCGCATTTGAGGTGAGTGCATTTTCGATAAAGCTCATCGCAAACTCTTGCTCACACCCCGATAAGGTATCACCTAAGTTGTAAATATCGGCACGGTTGGCCAACATATCTGGAATTTTAAAGCTCTCGCCAGATTCTGTGTAAGGGTTGCCCGCCATCACAACGGCAAACTTTTTACCACGTAGGTCATAAGTTTTACTGCGACCATTCCATACCCCATCGATACGCCTAGAGCCATCACAGAGTGAAATGAATTTTTGTAAAAATTCCGGATTGGTATGCTGAATATCATCCAAATAAAGCATGACGTTATTGCCCATTTCAAAGCTCTGATTGATTTTTTCAATCTCTTTTGCGGCCGTTGCATTGATCGCTTGGCCTGGGTCGAGTGACACCTGATCATGACCAATTGAAGGACAATTCACTTTGACAAATGTTAAGCCAAGTCGATTCGCAACATATTCGATCAGCGTCGTTTTACCATAACCCGGCGGAGAAATAAGCAATAACATCCCCATTAAATCGGTACGCTTGTTATTACCTGACGCACCAATTTGCTTCGCAAGGTTATCACCAATAATTGGAAAGTAAACTTTATCAATCAGCTGGTTACGAACAAAAGAGCTCAATGGTCTGGGCTTGAATTCATCAAGCTGCAAGCGCTCCTTTTGCTCAACCAAAATATCAGACTTAATTTCATGGTAGTGACTAAAACCACGAACATGTTCAGCCAAATATAGCTCTGTACGCGCAAAAAATTCCGAGTATTCAAGCGTTAATGTTTGCTCATCAATACGAATATGTTGACCTAACAGCCCATTAACTTGATTAGAGATGGTCACATCTTGCGCGGTAAATTTAGCCGTTTTTAAATGCTGTAATAGCACCATATTGGCCGCCTCAATCAATTGATCGGGACTGACCTCAGTATCATGCTGTTGCCCATAGGCATTAAGCCAGCTGGTTGACATAATGGCTTGATCTTGCAAATGCTCCAGTGCCTGCAGCGTATCTTGTAGTGAGCCTGCAAACCCTTTACTTCTGGCGACACTGTTAAATTGCTCTGCTAGCTTTTTGACCGTATTAGAGGTCGAAAAAGTGAGCTCTTTTTTACTCTGCGCCAATTCTTTAATTAAATATTCAGCACTTAACTGCCCGGATAAGGCTGACGTATAACCCAGATAACGGTTTAACTCGGTTTGTGCAAACTGAGTGATCACCTCACCAAGTTCAGTGGCTAGCTGTACTTTAAATCGCGCATCACCTAACAAGGTCTCCATCAATTCAGCCTGTTTAGATTGCTCCCGCCACTTGATTAATTGCTTGTCATCACATTGGCTTGCATACAACTGTGCGACAATTCGCGCTGAAGTAGGATATATCAATAATCCTAATGCCTGCTTTTGTGCCAGCAAGTTTTGTAATATCAGGGTTGCATCATGGTCATGTATGCCTTTTTCATAACCTTCTTGGTATCTAGGCTCTGCAAATTTTTGCACTAATGTGAGCAGTGTACCCTCACCTATCGCCGCATTTAACTCATCAAGCGTCAGTGCGTGAGTAGGGTCTGTAGCCGCAGTCAGTACTTGCGCGGCTAAAAACTCACCACGATATATGTCGTTATTTTCAGAGACTAAATTCTGCTGCCAGTATGGACGATAAGCCAGCAAAGTCTCACGAATACTTTTATCCCCAATCGGCTCAAAATACTCCGTACCAGTCAGATGAAACATTAAGTCTTCGTCACGAGGTAATAAAGTCAGATCAAGTTGCTGCTTGTTAACACCAAAATTGTGCTTACCAATTTTGACTGAGTTGCCACCATCGCTATATATATCCTGCTTATCACGCAGTGAGCGGACCCCCTGATCTTTGGCGGCTTTTAACTTGGCTTGAATATCATCTGCTTTGATCTCATCACCGAGCTCTTTCAGCTCTTGCGTCAAACTACGTAATTTGCTGATCATCGGATCAGAAGCAAAGTAACTGTTGATTTCATCAATATCAGTGAAGTTTTGTGAGCGTCTAGTTACCCCTTGCAAAATACGCTCAGCGGCATTGGCCAAATTCAGAGCTCGGCGCTGCCTCTCATCTATCAGCTGCTGTTTATGTGCTTCAAAACTTTCATAAACATCATCACGCTTGGCCATGATCTCCGCAAGGTACTCGTCATACTCACTGAATTGAGATTCCAGCTCTTCTAATTGAATTAGCAAACGAGAGAGCTGCTCATCACATTGCTCTGGCGTACGTGCATTGTTCAAACTACTGGTAATACTTTGACTGAACAGCTTAAAGCGCGCTGCAAATTCCGCTTTTGCCTCAACGCTGCCAAGACTTTTTCGACGAATTTCAATACTGGCTTTTGCACGATTAACTAAACCATAAACGCCACTGACATCTTCGAGGATCTGGGTTCTAACACGGCTATCATCGATTTCTAAATCAAGCATGGTGTGATTGAGTAAATCAAGCTCATCACCCAGCGCATCTAACTCACTTAAAAACCCATTTAGCTCGGTGACACTCTCACTTTTCTCACTTAAACCGGTCAGTTCATCCAGTTTGTCATGATATGGCGCTAAAGCCGCTTCCTTTCGTAAAAATTGCGCGGTTGCTTTACTCAAATCTAAAGTTAGCGTATCAAGACGTGTTTGCAGCGCTTGTAATGCTGCTACGTCTATATATTTCACCTCTTCCAAGCTAATAATTTTACCTTTAAGCAATTTCAGCGCTTCAAGGCCTGTGACAAATTCAGTTGCGAGCTTAAAACTATCAGGGCGAATATCCTTGGTAATCGCTTTATACTCTTGCTCAATATCTGCCAACGCTTTTTTGGCGGTTTCTTGTATTTGGCTGACCTTCTCAAATTCATCCAAAACCTGCTCAGAGGTTTCAAATATCTCATGCAATTGGGTATTGAGCGGAGCAAAGTCTGGCTCTGTCAGCCAATGGTATCTATCTAAGATACTACGTGTTAAGGAGATCAAACTTTCATAGTGAGAAACATTAGGGTTTTGCTCACTGATGGCCTTGCAGACACTATATAGATCTGAAATACCACGGACCAAATCTGGATTACCAATTTTACCCAACATACTGCTTGGTGTCGGGGCATTGGCAGCAAATTCAACAGAGCAAAATGGACTGTCCCAGATCTGAATCGGGTGAACACGCTCTGCCTCTTCTTTTTCGGCTTTGAAGGTGATGGTTAAACCATCTTCATAAACACCATAACCATGACAGTAGATTGGGTTTTGAAGGCTTTTCTCGATCAGGTTATAAGCAAATAATGCGTAGCGCCCTTCGCTCGGCTCATAAAAAACATATAATACATCTTCGCCATTGGGCGATTTAATTTGCTTATGAAATTCTAAGTTTTCAATGTGATCTTCAAACGAACGCGTCTGCCCTGATTGTAAATAGTAGCCCCCTGGGAAAATAATACCGTGGTCATCAGGGAGTTGTACGCACGCATCGGAAATGGCATCTTGGCGGATGACATTTTCGGTCACACAGTTAAAAATATAATAACGCCAAACCTTTTCTCGATAAGGGAGCACTTTAAGTAAGATGATTTCGCCAAGCTTCGCATACTCCACATCACAGTCAGCGAGAGATTGGTTTTTATCTTCGACTGGCTCCGCATAGATCCCTTCGCCACTTTCAGTGTTATTCTCGATTTTAATGGTTAGATCACCGCCAACCGTCTCAACAAATACGGTATCAAGAATATTAATATGCCCATGACGACCTTCTACATGGTTACTTCTATCCGTTTTTATCCACTCAAAATCATAATCTTGGCCGTTACTTAAATCACGTTCACCACGATTATCTATGTAATCTAGGGTATTATCTGCCGCAATCTCCCAGCGAAAAACACGCACATCAGTGAGCTTATCACCGATTTGAAATAACGCGTAAAGCTTGCCATTTTGCTGAAATAAATGCTGTAAGCGGGTTTCTTTGTAATAGGTATATAACTCGTCAAAATCTCTCAAAAATCGATTGTCTGTGAGAAACTTTGTTTCACTTGGGTACGCTTCTACCTCATAGTGCTCATCTTGTTGAACCAATTTTTGAACACTGAACACATCGCCTACTTGGGTATTCTTTTTCAACCCTAAAAATACGTTGTAAGCAAAGATGAGTTTATCACCAATGAGCACGATATCTCGCGGTATACAATTGTGCTCGGTTCTTACTCTCGCACGCCCTTTCACTTTGATTTCAGTGCTGCCAAAGGTATCAATACGGTTTTGGTTGAGTAAATCAATGTCTGTGCGCAATTGAGCACCCGAATTACTCAAACGACGTTTGATTAAATCATAAGAGCCCTGTTCTAGTGCGGCATTATTTGCAGAGTCCGTCATAGTCTACTGTCCTGTTATACAAGGAGGGTAATTAGAAAGGTAAGAGCATGCTAGAACGCATGCTCTGTTAGTCATTTCAATCGACGCTTAACTCTGCTCGTTTGACTCAACTTGCTTTGAGCTACCGTTTAACGTACTACCAAGTAACGCCAAAAGTTGCTGCTTCTCAGCATCGCTACTATTTCCTAACTGACTAAAAAACTTACTCATTGCGACATTTTTCATCGTTTCTGATGACGCATTCGCACCACTTAAAACACCTTTTAGGTCATCCATGATATTTCTTTCCCCATTTAAATGATCTTTAAATAAGGTTTGAACTGTATCACTCTCACCCACTAAGCCATCAATTGACTTACCGAGTGTGATAGCCTTCATAAACTGATTAAAGAACTGACCATCGCCACCCATGATGTTGATATCTGCGCTACCCAGTGTTTTACTCAGTACTTCAGATTGATGCGCTGCAATGTCTTTTTCAGCCTCTAATTTAGCAAGCATTAACTCTTTTTGCTGGTTAAGCTGCAACGTAAAGCTTTCATAATCTCGCGCCGACTGATCCATCGCATTTAACGCTTGTAGCTTCTCTTCAAGGCCTTTTGCTTCTGCTGACATACGACGTTCAAGTGTCTGCGCTTCCGCTTCACCTTGTTTCTCAATTGCCTCAGCCATTGCTGACTGAAC
This sequence comes from Pseudoalteromonas luteoviolacea CPMOR-1, assembly GCF_001625685.1. Lineage (GTDB taxonomy): Bacteria > Pseudomonadota > Gammaproteobacteria > Enterobacterales > Alteromonadaceae > Pseudoalteromonas > Pseudoalteromonas luteoviolacea_K. The sequence continues at coordinate 65,998 of NZ_AUYC01000051.1, forward strand.
TTCAGCATCTGCAAAACCGATGTCACGTTTACCTTGTGCTTCTGCCGCCAGTTTTTGTTGCAATACTTGTGCTTCCGTTTCACCTTGCAGCGCGTTTGCTTCTGCTTTTGCTTTGGTGACTTCGGCTTCAGCTAAACCAGCTGCCGCTTTTTCTGCACGTTCCGCTTCCGCCAACACTTTTTTCGACTCAGCCGTTTGATTTGCGATACGCAGCTCCGCTTCAGCCATTTTTTCAAGCTCTCTCGCCTTGAACTCGGACGCTTGCTCTTGCGCTTTGGCCGCTTCAATATCTTTGACAAGTGCTTCTTCAGCCTCTGCTTTGGCTTTAATCACAATCGCTTCTTTCTCTCGCTCTGCGGCTGCCAATGTTTGCACATCTTTAATACGCTCTTGTTCTTCTGCAACCGTTTTCTCAACCGCTACTCTGTCACGTAATACCTCAGCAATTTCTTTACGTTCTACTTCAAGCGCTTTTTCTTTATTAATGCGCATGACTTCTGTTTCTTTCTCACGCTCAATCACTTCAATTTCGCGAGAGCGCGCCACTTTTTCTTCTTCAATGGCCAGTACACGAAGACGGTTTTGCTCAGCGATGTCAATTTCACGCTGCTTATTTTGTTCAGCAATTTCAATTGCTTCATCCGCTTTTAAGCGCGCATCTTCCGACTTCAAACGCTCTTCTTGCTTCACCCGCTCAGCTTCAGCAGTCTCTCTTGCACGTACCGTCTCAATCTCACGCTGCTGCTTTGCTTTCGCATCTTCTTTTTGACGCTCAATTTCCAATGACTTCTCTAACGCAGCTTGGTTTTGGATCTCTATTTGCGCTTGCTCATCACACTTCAGTTGGTTGGTTTGAACGTTTTGCTCTGCTGTTTTTTCAGTAATACGACGGATCCCTTCGGCATCCAGAATGTTGTTCTCATCTAGCTTATGAATAGACGTTTGCTCTAGGTAATCAATCGCAACGTCTTCTAGTGTATAACCAGATAAATCCTGACCAATGACTTCTTTAATTGCATCTCTAAACTGATTGCGGTGTGTAAACAGTTCCTCAAAATTCATTTGCTTACCCACTGTTTTCAACGCCTCTGAGAACTTAGCTTCAAATAACTCTTGCAATGTCTCAGGCTGAGAAGCGCGGGCACAGCCAACTTGCTTCGCTACACGCAAGATATCCTGTTTATTTTCATTGACGCGAATATAAAAAGTAATTGCAATGTCGGCGCGAATATTGTCTTTACAAATAAGGCCACTGTTTTCTCGACGCTCAAGCACCATGCGCTTAGTTGAGATGTCCATCACTTCCATTTTATGAATAACAGGATAAACAATCCCTCCTGTTGTCGTGACATCGGGTTCGTTTTTCATTTTATTGATAATGAGCGCATGCCCTTGATCCACTTTTCGATAAAACTTCCCCACGATTAAAATAATCGAAAAAATAACGGCGATAACTACGCCCACGATTGTTAAAATTGGTCCTAGATTATCTAAAAATTCCATGTGTGTTCCTAAATTTTATAATTATTCCAAACCACGGCTATGTTTGTTTTCACGTAGAGCTGCCATGGTATATTTTCCCCAATTACCATGCTGGAAATGTGAGAAGTTGATTAAATTTTTTTAACGACTTTATTCGTGATGATTACCAAGGTTTTTCAACAACCAAGTAACTGTTTCTATTTGTATCGTGTTCAATGAGTAGCGCAACATCTCCAAGTGCGAACACCCCCTCCTCATCTGACCTCACCTCTATCAGTTGCTCAGTGCCTTGAAACTGAACTTTTGCTTGACCAAATTGGTCAGTGACCTTACTCGTCGCAATCACACATTCAAGACCAATAAAGTCATTTTTAGATGCCGCCTCTTTACTGTCAAAAAAGCGTCTTAAAGGTTTAACCAATAAAGCGGTTAAAGGAATAGACGCGACTAAACAAGCAAGCATCATCGCGCCGCCAAGCAGGTAAAACATCACGCCATCACCTAATGCATAAGCAAATAGCTGATGTGCATAGAAGCTTGCAACCCAACTAATAAGCACCACTAAACTAATTGAAATAGTCAGCGGTACACCACCAAATCCCATTTGAAAAAAGGAGTCGCCTCCGCCTTCAACGTCAAGCTCAACGTCACCTTCAAGCATATCGATATCAGCAAAACCCAACAGCGCAATTAGCCAAAAAATAATGACAATGAGTAATAAAGTGGTAAACACCACGGTGGGAAAAGTAAAAATAGTATTGAGAAAGTCCATAATCTATTGTGTTCCTATGAGTTAAGGGCTATTCAAACCACGTGTACTCTTTAAAATGTGCTACTTGCTATCTTTCACATGTTGGATAAGCAAATCAGCAACCTTTTGCTTTACCATACGTTTATCACCGTCAGGAATGTCAAAACGCTGTGCCAGCAACCCTATTTCCTCATCGCTTAGATTAAAACTAAGCCTTTGGCGCGTTTTTTTTGATTTGATTTCCAACCCAAGGATCCGGCGGATCATATCCGATGGCGTGAGCTCCTCATCAATTGCATTTTTCTTAATAAACTTTTGCACTTCGGAGCTTAAGTCAAAAGCAAGTTGCGTGGCTCTCACCGCCTTTTCTTGCTTTTGCCAAGTTTTTTTATTTTCACTCATCCGTGTTACTTATTTTGTTTTGCTCGGATCCGAGCCAGTACGTCGGCACCCTTTGTTGCTTCTTCACCAATTCCAGCAGCGCGCATTTTATCATTAAGTGATTTGTCATTGCTTTCATCAACTAATTGCTGTGCCGCATCGAGTTGATCTTGTCTGTCCATTTGTCGCTGTTTGATGCGCTCCAATGACTGCTTTGCTGATGTCATTGCAGAGTCACCTGAAGCCATTGTATCGTTCACTGCCATGGTTGCTTTTTGCACGCTTTCTGTGGTTTTAACCATGCTCAGTTGGCGTTGATTTTCAACAATGGTTTTTTCCGCTTGCTTAATTTGTTCTTTAAGTTTGCTCACATTCGTCGAAAATGTATTCAGCACTTGTTGCTGCTCTGATTTTTCTTGTTCAAACTCAGCTATTTTTCCTGCAATTTCAAGTGCTAAGGTTTCTTCATCTTTGTCTAGTGCTTGTGCAGCATACGTCTCGTGCTTACCAATCTCTTCATCAAGGCTTTTAATAGCACGTGAAGTTTGTATCTCTTTTGCCATCACTTCTGTCAAGCTTCGTTTTGCCTCGTTTAAAGCAGCTTGAGCATCTCTGATCTCTTGCTCAAAAATACGGATTGCATTGGCATCAACAATGCCTTCGCCTACTTCGTTTACACCACCCTTAACCGCAGTAAATAACTTTTTTAAAATACTCATGCTTAATACTCCTTATTATTCGGTCAAATAATCACTAATTGCATCTAACGCATCTATCGAATTGGCAGATAAAGTAACGATTTCATGGCCAAGTTGCTCAAGTGTTGAATTTGTAGAAAGCGCACCAAAAATTGCGTATTTGTTATCAATTTTTGCAAATGCGCTTAATGGCATAGGTACATTTAGGCGCAGTAGCGTATCGTTTAATTCAGCTTGCTTTTGTGCAGTTATTTCTTGCTCTGAAAACAAATAACATATACACAGAATTTGCTCTTCTGTTCGAGTAACAAAAATTGGAAGTTCGTCATTTCCATCAACAATGACTTGTAGAACGTCTTGTCCAACATTGTTGATAAAAAAGGATTCAAAACTGGCACCTTCAGTTTCATACTGAGAAAGTTTGAGGGAAAGCTCATTTAATTCCATATAACAGATTCCTTATATCTAATTGGCTTTTTCCGTAAGTAAAAGCCGAACTGTTTTTATGAGTTAACAACTTTAGATTTGCACGTCATGACATAATATGTCAATAGCATTTTTGAAAAAAACGCAAGTTTACTTGCCTACGCTGTAAAAGAGATGCCCAAGAGTAAAAACTACATGGCCGCTATTTATAACAGCTATTTTATACGAGGTAAAATTAAGATATTCATATAAATAACAACACCTTATAAAAATCATTTATGGTTGTAAAAAAGCGATGTGGTTTTAAAGTTGGTGAGTATTAACGAAAGGTACAAATCTTTATGGAGCAACGAACAAGCCTCGTCACTCCTAAAAATATTAATTGCTTCGTAATCTGGCAATTAAATTATTTTTCACCGCAGGCCATTCATGAGACAAAATCGAATAGATAGCAGTGTCCCTGATTGAACCATCAGGCATAACTTGATGGCTTCGTAACACACCATCTAACTTTGCACCTAGTTTTTCTATTGCGGATCGAGAAGTTTGATTGAAGAAGTGTGTTTTAAACTCTAATGAGAACGCGCCTTTGGTGTCAAAAAGATGAGACATAAGTAAGTATTTGCTTTCAGTATTAACGCCTGTTCTTTTTACAGAATCTGAGTACCAAGTATAGCCAATGGATGCTCGACGATGCTTTTCTTTTACGTCATAAAAACGGGTTGTCCCAACCACCTTTCCGTCATGTTTAGTTTTCACAACATATGCCATTTCCCCGTGTTCCATTGCTGCTATCGCTTTATGAACATACGCTTGCATGTCCTCTGGCGCTGGCACTGCTGCGTACCAAAGTTGCCAACTTTGGCCATCCTTTACAGCTTCTTTTAACTCATCACAATGGCTAGCTAACAATGGTTCCAAAACAACGAGCTCACCGACAAGCGCCTCACTTGTTAACCACATATTTAAACTCCTTTCATTGAACACTTTATTCAATTATAAAGGATATAAAAATGAGAAACAGCACCTTAAAAAGGAACAACCTGAATTAATCTATGCGGATAACCTTTCTGATAATATGCTTATGTTGCTTGGGTGTACAAGATTGATAATCAAATTCATGATAAGCAAGGCCATTATTATTATCTAATTCATAACATAGGTACTGCATGCCAGTATTTAGATAAGACGTTTCATTGTGCACCGCTTCCCAAGCATCAGCCAGCAGCGCTGCGAAATCGCCCTCGAGCTGCTCTCCAACGATCTTTTTCATTTCTAACGACGAAAATCTACAACCAGCTTGTCCTTGCTCACTTTTAACTAACCTTGCTCTGTTTTTAGTTTGCTCAACCAACTGATTATCGTGGATATCACGCTTGACCTCTTCTAACTCATTTAAAACGATGATAGAAATATCTCGAATGATGTGAGTTTGTATTAATTGGAAAACATCTTGTGAAGTGTAATTACCGAGAGAAACAACATGGTTTATAATTTCTAACAAACGCTTGTCTGGCAAACTTTCTTGAGATAAATACATGCCATAATCAGGATCATTAAAAACAATAAACTCAAAAATCCCCTCCGTTACTTCAGGAGAGAACGCAATATGCTTTTCAGGATAAACAAAGGTCGCCAAAAAACTATCAAACCCTTGCATAAATGTGACAGTCAGATTGCCGGATTCAGTAGACTCAACACCAATAATATAACCACACTCCACGGAAGTGGCACAATCATTTTGAGAAGTGGCTACCTGACTCTTAAAATAAATACGATATTGACCATTATGCATTACAACCAACTTCCCTCTCTATCCCGGCTTTTTGTCTTTACCTATAATACAACGCATCACTTTATGTTCGCCAATAAAGCAAAAACGTATTGACTTAATCACAGTGATATCAAATTCAGCGCAGGCAAAATTTATGCTTCTTGTTCAGATATTAATCTAAAGCCTAATACCTATAATGTAAACATTAAATTTACATGACAGGTAAGAATTCATTTGAATTGGCAATATGGAGGAGGTATGGCGTGATCGTTTAATCACTCAATGCAGACAAAGTTATTAATTTAATAAGGCAAACCGCATATTAAATACACCATCAGCCACCTCTTCTATCTCGATAGATGCAGAATGACGGTACAAGTTTAGCTGCGTCAGGAGTTTTGTTCGATCTTCATCCGATGCACTATTTTCGTCCAAAAGTAATGTCGCATTAATATAGTGCTTGTTTGACCCAGCATATTCACACGATTGAGAATCACGCTCTTCATACTTAATTTGTTCAATAAATTTCTGATCCATAGCACATCTTTATTCTGAGTTATTCAACACTCATAACTATATAAAAGTCCTTGTAACCCAACTATTACAAACTATTACACGAGTAGCAAGTTTAATCTGCGCAACTCCCTTCATCAAAGTAAAAGCAAGCCACTAAAACACGTGACCGAACTTGATAAACGTAAAGAGGTTACTGAGTATTTAAATACAATGGTTGTAAAGGCCCTGAAGTAACCCACTCAACCATCACTTGGCGTTGGCTTATTGAAAACATACGTTGACCGTTATCATCCACTTCAGAATTCATAAAGCTCATAGACAAATCACTATTTTTGCAGCTCGTTGAATGCTTACCATCACAAGTCAAATGACTATGTGTATTCTTATCGGTTGGCATACCGTGCGTGTGTCCAATTAACCCCAATAAGTGCCCTAATTCGTGTGTAAATGTTTTACCCTCATCAAACCTTGGCTCTCTTGGCTGAATAACCCCAAATGCCGTGTGCGCTACCACCACACCCATTACCCTATCTTCCACCAAACCAGGTATATTTGCTCTGCCCACCAACCCGAGCGTCCCATTGAAATCTCGCGCATAGCCAACCCAAACATTGAGATATTGATCGGTTGGCCACACGTCAATTCCACCTTTTTCTGACTTAGCATAGGCATGTTCAGCACTAATAACACTTAGATTCGCAACTTTACGGTTTATGCCGGAATGGGGGTTACCGTTTGGATCATGAGACGCCAAGTAAAGCTGGATCCCGGTATCTGCTATATATGGCTTAAATTGCTCATCGATTGATTCAAGCTCATTATAATTCATCCCCCGAAAGTGCTTATTTGTCACCTCAATTTGCGACATAATTTGCTCGTCACTGATCTCCACATATTCATTTTCTAACACGTGTACAACAACAGGTAACCGGATCCGTTCAATGCCCTCTGAAGGTAGCGGAAAGTGACTTTTAAAAGCAACAGTCACAGTGCAATCGGCAACTACAGCGTCAATTGTGTACTTTAAATCAACAAGGTAACCACCACATCCTGTTGTAGACTCAATATAATGATCACTATTTGGATTAACAGTAAAGTCGATCTTTCCTCCGTGAACGACCTGATAGCTTGGCTGTGCGGCCCACCCCCCTGATGATGTCTGTACTTTAACAGTATATTGAATCGGCTTAAATGTCGCTTCGATGGTGCAATTTTTATCTATACCCCCGACGCTAAAATTATAACCGTCTAACAGACCTCCACATCCAGAGATACTGGCCAGTTCATATCCTTGCTCTAACTCAATCTTAAATACTTTTGACCCATCGCCACTGATTCTCAAAGAAAGTGGAGTAATTGCACCGCCATCATTAAATGATGTCGAGACTAAATAGCGCTCAGGTGTTGGAATTGATGATCCTGGGGAATCAGATGAACTACTCCCTCCACATGCTGATAAAAGAGAAGATGATAGGATGAAAAGTATAGATTTGATATTGCACATTAAACTTATCCTTAAATTAAAAATGCGGCTAATTAACAACAATAACCAAGTTTATAGAAACAACCAAATTAAAATTTGTTATTTGTTGTAACGCACCTGGTTACTTATTACGTATTTAAATTTTAATCAAAACAGCTTTGTTGAATCATCACATTTATAATTCAAATCAATTCCCAAACCTAAAAGTAGAAAAAGCAATTATTACCCATCAAGATCAGCGACTTATTAAATTTAATTTCATTAAGACCTCAATATTTTCATATAAATTCATTAGGCCCATATTGCTGACATTCGCGCAAAACATGAAGGAATAAAAACACTTGCCATTTATTATTTTGAGAATAAAATACCCCACCTGTAGAGTTATAGCTCTACATGGTTAATTATTAAGGATGAACAATGAAAAAATTAATTACCTGTCTTTTAGCACTTTGCGCTTTTAATGCGTCTGCAACTCCTGAACAATTAAACGCACAATTGCTATCTAATAAAATAAAAATCGTCGCTTTTGGCAAAAGTGGTTGGGATGCTCGCTGGAGAGAACCAACATGTAGCGTGACAAAATCAGACAAAGACGAAAATGGCAGACCATACCTGACCAGTCATTACGATATGTGTACATGCCAAAATAGTATCCAAGCTAAATATTTAGTAGAAGATACACAAGATAACCCTAAAGATGAGCTTGTTATTTGCTACATTAATAATTAAGTTTACTGACACTAGGCCAGATAAGCGTCTGGCCTTATTTGAACATACCAAAGTCACTATAGATAAACAAAAAATTAAAAAACGAGAAAAATAGTCACGGCAACTTTAAGAATTTAATATTCCAACCACTTAATAACCCAGAGCAATAAAATTACCATAGACTCAGTTAAAATGTTACACTATAACAGTAATAACCATGAAGATAGAATAAGCTTCATAACCTATAGGTATTTAAATGTCACCACATCACTTAGAAACTTACATCAAATATAGTAAATTTGTCGCTGTTGCAGCCATTATTATCAGCATTGCCGCATGGGCTGTTGAGCTCGCTGGCGTCGTATACGTTTGCCCATACTGCAGGACGCAACGTACGGTAATTGGATTGCTGGGTATTCTTTTGCTACTTCCAAGCGCATCGCATTGGATTTCTAAATATATAGCACTGGTTATCGGTTTCTTTGGCGCAGTTGTCGCGGCTAACCAACACTTCATGGGATGGAAATCCATATCAGCTGGTAAATTTAAGTTTCATGAACACATCGCAATGGATCCGTTTTTATTGTCAGGCTTAGCCATGACAGGGATCATTGGTCTGGTTTTCTTAAACATAAAACAAACCAAAGCCAATCTAGAAAGTGATTTGCAATCCAAGTAAAGGAATGCACACGATTAGCACCGACCTATTCGTCTATGTCGGTGCTGAGCTCAATACAGCAAGATAAAAGCGCTATAATCCATAAACACTTGGGTTTCTTCCGTCTTTCAATATCAACCCTTCTAGCTCCTCTTTATACGCGATATCAGCAGCATCATTGTGCCAATACCACCTGCCAAATAGTTCAACCGCACACTTCATAATAGTGGCTGTCGAATGCCGCACGCCAGACTGACACAACATGATGTAAAACAGGTGATCTGCGACCGCCCTATCTAGCTCATGTGTATGGTATAACCAATCATGTACAAGCGCAGCTTGCATATACCTTGGGTTAAACGGCGTACCGACGAGGTAATATGCAACTTTAGGGATGCTCGCACCATCATATTGGAAAAACTTAGGCACCCAATGCACTTTGCAATCATGTTCATATGCAAAGTCTTCGACCAATTCATAGGCATTATTTAATTTATTTGAATGTGAAATACGTGCAGGCTTTAAATTCAGTGCGTCCATAACTACGGCCAATAAAGTGAGTTCTGAAGCTATTAATGCACGTTTAAGTGTCAGTTTTATGAGATGACTATCAATTTGAAATGTATTCAACGTGTGAGAAAAACGATGGCAACTCCAAATTGGAGTTGCCATACTGAGCAAGTAATACCATCCCTTGTTGTTATTATTTGATGGGATACCACACCTTCTTTGTGCAAAAGACAGTATGGTCAGTAGGGGTTTTAATTGTTGTTATGGTGCCCCTAATATGGCTGCAACTTGCGCCTCAACGAGGACCTATATTAGGGATACTCAGTGTGTTATGTCAACGTTAAAACAACATTAAATTTAATAATACAAGATTTTATTAATTTTTTTATTTACATACCAAATTTTGTCACTTTTAGAATTGCCTTTACGGCTTCTCCCCTTATTTAACCGGACACTCCCTGCCCTCCGCTTTCAACTTAAAAGCGTTACAATCTTAAAAAAGTGGAGAAATTACAGATATATGAGTGACATTCGAAGTTCAATATACCGTTGTGTACACCCCGTTATTAACACATCGGACAGTGTAACACTGTGGCAGGATAAAACTGCATTTTTGCAATATCGTGAGCTGATTAAACCCGATGACAAATATTGGTTAGTCAAGCTAGACCCATGCAGCCATGACAAGGCGTTTTTACACAGCTTACAGGTTTATCCAAATATTTCTTTTGAAGACAGAACACCCAATGCAAGTACAGTCTTGACACTAGAGTTAGAGATGCAAGACCCGATCTGGGAATTTGCGGATATCATATTTGTGCCACACTATATGGTAAACCTAGAAACAATCAACGCAGGGCAATCAACAGAACCCCGCATTTTGGCCAATGTAAATTTAACAAATAAGCGCAAAGCTATTATTCAATATCATATTGAAGCTGGCCACCCATTGACGGATTTATCTTTGCGTTCTGCTCTTTTCGAGTTCTTTATTCGTGGAAAAAATCTGCAAACAGGTCATTACCACACCACAGATGGGCCAAACACCTTTGCATTGGACTTTCTGAACCACAGCTAGGGGCTCAGCGCCCTATAAATGAGTTACACAGCGACCTACCTGAGTAAAAATAAAACACACCCGCCGTTATTTTTACAAAAAATATACATTTATATATAGGACGAGTTTATTAAATCGTACTCGTCCTATTACAAAATACAAAAAAGGATTCTCATGTATAAGGTCAAAACTGCATTACTCGGTATGTCGTTGTTTGGATGTGCTACTCAAGCATATGCAGACGCAAATAGCTCTGAGTTTAATCGCTACGTAAATTTTAATTGGGGTGAGTGCCCTTCGACTTTTAAAACGCCAGATAATAGAAATCTATGTTCATTCGCAAAAGTCCCCGTTAACTGGGATAAACCAAATGACCAACTCATCGATATATTGGTTTCAAAATACCCAGCTAAAAACCCACATCCTAAAGGCCAAATATGGTTTTTACAAGGTGGTCCTGGTTATTCCGCCAGCTTTTACGCAACGCACTACGACACGACCCTCGCCCAGTACAAGCAAGATTATGATCTGTATATTCTTGAGCATAGAGGTGTTGGGTGGTCGACACATTTAGCTTGCCCAAATCAATTTGAAGGCGACTACGCAGCGTATCAACAAGCATGTTACGACGCACTGCATCAAACATGGCAAGACAACCTGTTTCACTTTAATACCACAGGCGCAGCCAAAGATTTAGCCTACTCAATAGATAAGAGTAAAACAACGAATTGGCTTCCTACCTATGTGTATGGGGCCTCATATGGCACGCTATGGGCGCAAAGGTTTACACAAGTTGCTCCCCAAGGCGCACAAGCACTCATCCTTGATTCCATTGTGCCATCCAAAGGATTTAGCCTTGATTTGTGGGACGAGAACTTTAATTTTATCTTTGATGAATTAGCGCAATACTGCAACCAAGATCCGCTATGCCAAAGTAAACTTGGCAATAACTCAGCAAAAGCCATCAAAGAACTGTTAAACAAGGTCTACTCACAATCACATTGTAGCGCCACCAAGTTTAACCAAGGTGCTTTGCAAACACTGTCGACTTTACTTTTAATGCGTTCTGTAGAGGGCGTATTGATGCCAACGTATTATCGGCTAGCTCGTTGTAATGAAGATGATGTGATTGCCTTGAATAACTTACACCAATTTCTCTTTGAAGGCGTCGGTCGTGAACTACTTGAAATCAAAGCAAAACATCCACTTAACTATTCTCAAGTCCTATCGAGCCTGATTGTACATAACGAGATCAGCCACGAGCAACGATCACTTACAGAGCGCATCGAGTTCTGTAAAGATGCAGTGTCATGTATTCCTTCCGACTTGCTGTACGCGCGTTATATTCAAAAAGGAGTTTGGGGTAATAAATATAACAACCAATTTGTATATCAAAGCGTCCATCATTACATGCCTACTTTGGTTCTGAACGGAGACTTAGATCCGCAAACACCACATAGCTATGCATATGATTTTATGCGTACATTTACCAATGTTAATCAACGCTATGTCGAGTTTCCTCAAACAGCTCATGCGGTTATTTTCGAGTCACCCGCAGATACTGATACAGGCAACAACTGTGGGGTCGATGTGATGCAGAGTTTTTTAAACAATATATGGGAACAACCCAATACAGACTGCATTGAGCACCTCAATGGACTAAGTTTCAACTTATCTGCATTTGAAAGTAAGGTGTTATTTGGTGCTAATGATGCCTATGAAGGTCGTGCACAAGCAATAACTCTTGAATCACTGAAGCAATTAAAGCGCGAAAACCCAGCGCTATTTAAAGCCCATAGTGATACCTTCATGCGCTTAGCTGATTTTTAAGATAACACGTTACGCTTGAGATAATACTCAATCAAGGCGTCAGTTAGGCGCCTTTGTCATCACTTGCCGCCTTGTTGTTCACTTGTTTGCATTGCTGACAACAAGTGGTCATGTTTACGACCCCAAGAATATGTTTTTTCGAGTCACAACTACCAGCGCTCTAGAGCGTGTTTGATTCGTTTACATGGTTACCTTTTGGCATATCAGAATGTTTAGGCGCTTATTTTCAGTGGCTGCCTTCTCTTCATTCGATTGCACAAGTGAGAGATAAAATAACCCTATATTTTCAGCGATGGGATAGCATAATGTTACTTTGCGTTACAAAATACCGGCTCACTCATCGTATAAACCGTTCTATATTTTTCCTTAGCATTTATACTCTGGGTGATGTGAGTAAAATATGTGCGTATAACAATGAAAACGATGAACTATTTAGCGAGTATCTTCATCGCAGCTAATGCGATGATTACTGCCGTATCAGCAAATGAAAAAGTAGAGCAAGTCTTTAAAAACAATTGCGCCTCATGCCATGGTGCGCAGTTGCAAGGAGCGATGGCAAGCTCATTATTAGATAACCAATGGATAAGTGATGGCTCAGATGACGCGCTAACCAAAGCGATAACACATGGTATTCTTGACCGTGGTATGCCAGCATTTGGACACGCACTATCTGAAGAAACTATCCGTACTTTAGTAGTTTATATAAGAGAGACAAGTTACAACGTCGACACAGCAAAAATACAGACACCAACCTTAAGTAAACAATTTAAGACAAACCTTCATAACGTCAATACCCGAGAAGTCCTTTCAACGAGCGGTATAATTTGGGCGATGGATTTTCTGCCCGATGGAAGCTTATTATACACGCTTAGAGAAGGAGAACTGTGGCTCCAATCTCCTGAAGGAAAGCGTATAAAAATTGCCAATACTCCAGATGTTTGGCATCGCGGACAGGGCGGTTTACTGGACGTTTTGCCAGATCCTAATTATGAAAAAAATGGCTGGATTTATTTGTCATACAGCAAAAAAACAGGCCAAAATGCCTCAGGCAAAGACATTGGTATCACGGCTGTGGTGAGAGGCAAAATTAAAGATGGTAAGTGGGCAGAACAACAAACATTGTTTGAAGCACCAAATCATACCCACAAAAATAGGGGCTGGCACTTTGGTTCTCGGTTTGCGATTGACGGACCCTATCTTTTCTTTACCAATGGCGATGAGGGCCATCAAGATGATGCGCAAAGTTTAAAAACGCAAAATGGCAAAGTGCATCGCATTTACAAAGATGGACGCATTCCCAAAGATAACCCCTTTTACAATCAAAAAGACAGTATCAAGACTATCTGGACTTATGGTAACCGTAATCCACAAGGTCTTGTGATCCATCCTCAGACACGTCAATTGTGGTCCACAGAACATGGACCACGGGGCGGCGATGAACTAAACCTCATTACCAAAGGGGTGAATTACGGCTGGCCAACAGTAACATATGGTATGAATTACGATGGTTCTCCAATCACGCAACATACTGACTTACCAGGAATGCAGCTCCCTGTACACCAATGGACCCCTTCTATTGCCGTTGCGGGTATGAATTTTTATACCGGTGAGCAATTTAAAAATTGGCAAGGCGATTTATTCGTCGGTAGCCTAGCGAAAAAACAACTACATCGTCTTAGAATTAAAAATAACCGTGTGATTGAAGACGAGATCATATTAAAAGGACTGGGGCGGATCAGAGACGTCGTTACTGCACCATCAGGGGAGTTATTTATTACTATCAACGACCGTAAAAGTAACCAAAGCAAGGTCGTTGCGCTCAGTGCAGTAAAATAACTCACTAATGCAGCGGTATCGTTGTTACCGCTGCATCACCCAACTGATAAAATAAAGGTAAGCTCAAGGTGCGTTTGAGAATATTATGGGCATGGCACCAATACTAGTCGTGTCTTGAAGACAATTTAAAAAAGGACGCTGAGGCACGCAACCTGTTAGACAGTGCAACCACACTTTTTACTGAGTTTGATAAATCATTACTCGCTTCAGTTGAGCGTTTTGAAGCAGTATCAACAGCCTCGACAGTTTGATTAATTTGATTCAGACCCACTTCCTGTTGCTTTGAAATCTCCATTATATTTTGTACTAGATTTGACGTTTTATTGGCTGCTGGGATAATCGTTTCTAATTGAGCCCCTGCATTTTCGGCCAAATTAACACTATCTGACGCGCTGGTGCCAATGCGCTCCGATGCATTTTGACAACGCTCAGCGAGCTTGCGAACTTCACTCGCCACAACTGCGAACCCCTTGCCATGTTCACCTGCACGGGACGCTTCAATGGTTGCATTTAACGCTAGTAAGTTAGTTTGATAGGCAATTTCATCGATGATTTTGACTTGTTCTGCTATCGTCTTCATCGCCTCTATGGTTGTTTTCACTTTTTGCCCACCATCATTGGCTTCTTTCGCTGTATTGATGGCCACTTGCTCGGTAGCCAACGCATATTCACTATTAGATTTTATCGAGTCACTGATAGTTATCACCGCATGTTTTGTATCAGCAACGCTGCGCTCTTGAGACGCGGCGGTCGCTTCCATCTCTTTTGCAGTGCGAATGACTAATGAAGAGAACTGTTCAAGCGCGGCTGCACTTTGTTTAACCTCATAAATAACTGCTTTAAACTGTTCCGCCATATCTGTTAAAGCCTTCATTAATTTGGCCGTTTCGCTATGACCTGCTACTTTTTTCTTCAGATGAAGGTGACCTTTAGCTAAGGCATTTGCGATTGAAACAGCTTCATTAATAGGCGCTGTGATTGAACGTGAAATCAGCAGTGCAAGTGCAATGGCAATCACTAAACTCAATACACTCACAGATATCACAAACTGTTGTGATACCTTATTATCTTTTTGTAGTACTGGACCCATCAAGTCTTGCTTATCTTTGATAGATAACTTCAGTGACTCAATTTTATTTGCCGCTTGTTGACCAATAACATCTAGTTTTTCCCGCTTCAATCTGTTTCGAGAATTTATCACGCTCACTAACTCTGTAAACTGGTTCATATACCTGGGAGCTAATCGACGAACATTGGTAAAGTGGCGTCTTCTGGTATCATCTTGCAGTTGGTCATCTAACGCTTTTATATTCACGATAAATGCCCCATATTCTTGATTGACCTTTTCTACATCTTCACTGTCATTACTGTCTAAAAATTTAATCACATGGAGTCTGACCAATAACAGGTTTCGCAGTGCCAATGAAGCATAAAAGGCCGCCTCCATATCGTTATCTTGGCGTGCGCTGAGCAAAATACTCGACAAGTCTTGCTCCATAAGGGGGCCCATTTTATTGAGCTGTTCATGCACAATCGCATTGCGCTGGGCTATTTTTTCTTCAACTTTTTGAAAGGTATTTGCATATTGGTTGGCAAGTTTTTCAACGTCAATGAAAGTCTGTATCTGTTCGTTGCTGATTGCGTCTTGATGGGCTTTTTCTAGCAACTCATTGAGGGTTTCCATTCTTGTTCGCTCTTCTTGCAATGCGATATGGCTACCCGTATTGATATAATGTAGCGCAGCTATTCTTAGGGTCAGCAAATTGGCTTGTATACGCCCTGCATTATTGGTATTTCTCGCCAGTGAACGATAATCACTGAACCCGTCAGCCGCGGTATTAAGCGCTTGAATTGAAACTAAAGTAGCACAACTAAACACAAGTAATAATACACAAAACCCTACACCTAATCGACTCGATATTTTTAGCTGCGCAAACATATCAACCTTCTGGTACTATCCATACCCTCGATACACGATTCTAAAAATATAATACAACTGCTAAGTATTGCTGCCTTTTGTTGTCAAAAACTCATCAAATATCATTTCAAGCTTTTATACTAGAAAAGAATATTGCCTAACATAGGCCATCTACCAACCTAACTTCTGGCGTTTCTATATCAATAACAAGCCTTTCGGTTGGTGCTAATATGGTTGCGATACCAAACACCACTTCTTCATTTTTTTGGTTCGTACATTGGCAATCAATCGTTAAAAAGCCATGGTTGTAATCTTTATCAACCACAGTGACTTTGGTGGTGATCACATCACCCACTTTGACTGGTGCAACGAATTTGAGATCTTGAGAAAGATATACCGAACCGGGGCCCGGCAGCTTTGTGCCTATGACAGCTGATATTTGCGCCGCACTCCACATACCATGCGCAACAATACCGTGAAATGGAGTCTGAACCGCATAGTCTTGGTTTAAATGAACTGGGTTACAGTCTCCAGTTAATGCCGCGAAGCCTGCAATATCGCTCATTTTAACGTGGCGGGTAAGCGCTGCGCTTTGGCCTATTTCAATATCTTCAAAGACTGTATTTTTTAATTTCATCGTTTAACCCGTCACATGATAGCCATTATCAACATATATCGTGCTCCCCGTCACAGCTTGCGACAGATCACTCACTAAATACATTGCTGTTTTTGCCACATCCTCGCTGGATAAATCCCTTTGTAAGGGTGAACCTGCATGGCTTTTTTCAATTAATTGCTCAAAGTTTTTGAGCCCTGATGCAGCTCTGGTTTTAATAGGACCAGCTGAAATCGCGTTTACCCTGCACCCTATTCCACCTAGTTCCATTGCTAAATATCGAACACTTGAATCTAGCGCAGATTTAACAGGCCCCATCACGTTATAATTTTGAATCGCTCTTTGTGAGCCCAAATAAGACATTGTCACAACGCTTGCCTGCGCATTCAGTATGTTTTCAAATTTACTGACTAAGCGCACCAAAGAGAAGCACGACACCTCAATTGCCTCTTGAAAGCCCGTCTGGCTGCAATCGATTAAACGGCCATGCAAATCGGCCATCGGCGCAAATGCGATTGAATGGACAATGAAATCAATTGGGCCCAAATGAGACTCTGCGATCGCCAATAAACGACTGATTGAGGACTCATCAGACAGATCACAACACACCAATGACACACCTTCTAAGGTACTTTGCAGCGGCAAAACAAATCTCGCCGCAGACTCATTTGCATATGTTGCGATGACTTTCGCCCCCGAATCATTGAATAGTTTGGCACATGCATAGGCCAAACTATGCTCATTCGCAATTCCGACAACCACCCCTTGTTTACCGGATAAGTCCATCATACTGTGCATTGCTTAATATCCTTCTTCACTAAACACTCAGTCCACATCTGCATCATAAAAGTCAGACTTTTCATAAATAAGACAACGTGCAAAATAAGTTAATTAAATTGAGTATTTAAAACTGCCAGGAGTTAGGACCCGTTGTAACACCTATTTAGTTGAATAAACGGGCGATAACCATCTCATTAAATGTTAATTAAAGACATTGCTACGCGCTATAAAAACTAAATTTGTGCATGCAAATCAACCACATCAATCCCAACAAACACAACAATCACTCTTCTACAAATAGAGAATAACGCAATAAAAACACCAAAAAAGAACTAAAAAATAAACTTAAACTTACTTACTAGCATAGTTATTCGGCAAACCTCTCAAAACCCAGCCAAACATTGTCCCAAATAGAAAAACAAATATTAACCTCGACTTTATTCTTTACATTAAGGAAACAATAGGTATGATGCCCCACTGAATTTAGTACCTAAATCAAGTAAGGAAATCATGAAACTTATCCCTCTTGCGCTTTCTGCCGCGTTTTTATCTACAACTGTCCATGCAAATGATAACTTTAACTTTGATTACATCGGCGCAGGCCATGCAAAGTTTAAAATGGAAGTGCTAGATACAGATGTAAGCCTAAAAGGCTATGCTATTGAAGGCAGCAACCAAGTTAATGAAAACTGGGTCATTTCTGCTCAATATCTAAAAACATCTGATGAGCAGAGCTTCAATACTGTCAATGAAGCTGCAAACACGGTTGCACTGCATACTTTCGATCAAGACGTTAATGCGACTCAGTGGAATGTCAATGCTGCATACCTTGTTGACCTAGAAGAAAATGCGCTGCTAGAGTTCAAAAGCTCTATCGGCAGAATTGATTACAATGAAAAAATGCTCAGCTATGAGCGTGTTGTAGATACTCACGCTGATCACACGTATGGCGACTTACTTCAGTATTCAGCTGAAGCACACACCAGTGTGTTTGGTTTTGACGCCAACTATCATATTAATCTGCACGGTAACTTTACTGCGATTTTAGGGCTTGGCTACCAACACTTAAAAGATGCTCAAGAAAAAAATGAGTTGGCTATTAAGTTCGAATTACAATATGAAATCACTGACAGTTTGTCACTAAGCGCTCGCTATCAAAATGCGGATGTTTACGAAAATCACTTCGTAACGCTAAGATATAACTTCTAATGCTGATGTCGGTGGGGCCTATCACCCCACCCTTTTTTAAAATCGATTATTCAGCTTTCTTATCGATAATATGAACATCTCTTTGTGGGTAAGGAATAGAAACATTTGCGCCGTCCAGCGCAGGCTTGATAGCGCGATTTGTTGCAAAATAAACATCCCAATAAACATCTGTTTTACACCAAACCCAAACAGCTAAATCAATCGAGTTATCACCGTAACCAACCACGCCAACAAACGGGGCTGGATCCTGTAAGATGCGCTCATCATTTTTAGCCATCTCTAATAAAGCGCGCTCTGCATCATCAACACTGTTGTTATAGCTAATGCCCACAGACAGATCGACGCGCCGAATAGGTTCGTGCGTGACGTTATTAATTTGCTCACCAGCCAATGGGCCATTTGGTAATATAATTCTGCGGTTGTCTAACGTGGTTAAAAAAGTACAAAAAACATCAATGGCTTCAACAACCCCCTCCTCACCTTGTGCAACAATATAGTCTCCCACTTTAAACGGCTTAAAGATAAGGATCAAAACCCCCCCAGCAAAGTTAGAAAGACTGCCCTGTAGCGCAAGCCCGACTGCAAGGCCTGCTGCACCTAATATGGCAATAAAGGATGTCGTTTTAACACCCAACATTGAAATAACCGATATAAACAAACAAGCTTTGAGTAAAACGGTCGCTACACTGCTCAACCACTTTCGTAACGAGATGTTGAAATCTCGCTTTTCAAGCAAGTAGTCAATCGCTTTGCCAACGAGTGAAATCAGCCATAAACCGACAATCAGAGTAATAATGGCAAGTGCTAACTTTGGCGCAAAGTTAATCACGTGCTCAACCACTAAATCCATCACCTTTTGTGGATCAATCGAAGATGTGTCCATAAAAAACCTCATTAATTAAACCTTAAGGACTAAGCTTAGTTAAAAAAATGAGTGTCAATATGAATATTTATTAAATTTACGTAGAAAAAGCATGATCATTCTCTGAACACCAGCCATACGCTCAGGTTAATGGGCGCGCTCTGACCCGCTAACGAGATAAAAGTCGTTACTTCAACACGGTTTGTTTAGCTCATTTTAAATAATATTTATAGCAATAAGAGCACAATGACTGTGAGTTTGAAGGCCTATATTGAACAGTTTTTTTTATCACACTTATCAATCATACCCGTCTAGGTGTAATCGACTGTAATTTTTCACGTTACAGATACGTGCAAAAATATTAACAATAATTAATTACCGTCTGAGAATATTATGTCCAATAATTATCCAATTGTACTTGGCTGGTTACGAAGAAAGTGGCCTTGAATTGTATCTATACTGATCGTAGTTGCTGCTACGGCACTGGTGATCCGTACTACATCAGCTCTGAATGAGCTAAAATTTGCACTAACTCCGCCTCAGCTGCCTGAATATCAACATTTAGACACTAAGTTTATTAACCAGACTGGATGGTCAGACACACAATACCATGATCAGCAATGGCCTTATCATGCCTCTCAAGGCACAGCAACTCTGCCTATACCATATGAATGGTTAATAGCATTAGAGGCACCTAAAGACACGCCTTGGTTCATTTTATTTGGAAAAGAAAAAGCCTTTCTCAGTGAGTACATTTATCGTTTAGGTTTCATCAACTTAAATCAAGAAAAAGAAACAAGCGAGGTACAATTGCCTTTAGGCCTAGCAAAAACCGCCAGTATTCCCATGCCAGGCCTCAACCGAAAAGCGACTGCGGTTGGGTTTACCTGCACAGCCTGCCATACGGGGCAATTTACCTACCAGAATACTCGCTATGTCATTGATGGGGGACCTGCAATGACTGACTTGGGATTGCTCACTAAGTCTTTAGGCGCAGCCATTGGACAAACGGTGCTATCGAGTAAACTTACGCCGTTTGATGGCCGCTTCGAGCGCTTTGCCCAAAAAGTATTGGGCAGTAATTACAACGTTGTCACCAAAGCTCAACTCAAAAATGCACTCACTACGACCGTCGCAAAGCTTGCTAAAGGCCAAGATACCATCAATGTTACTGAAGGATTTACACGACTCGATGCACTTAACCGGATAGGCAACAAAGTATTTGCTGACAATATGGACAGACCAGAAAACTATAACCCCATTGAAGCGCCTGTGAATTATCCGCACATCTGGACCACATCTTGGTTTGACTGGGTTCAATATGACGGCTCAATTATGCAGCCACTTATTCGTAATGCAGGCGAAGCGCTTGGTGTGGCCGCTTATGTCGATATGCAAATTCCAACTAGCCCATTACAACAACCTGCAACTTTTGCAAGTTCTATCCCGATCAAATCATTGTATGACATTGAACAATGGTTAGCAGGTGAATACCCACTTCGAGATTACAAGCCAGGGGAACTCGGAAACATCAATGGTCTAAGAGCTCCTAAGTGGCCAAACAGTTTACCTAAAATCGACGAAAAATTAGCAGCCATAGGCAAAAAATTGTATGCAAAAAACTGTCAAAGTTGTCACCTACCGCCCATGGATAGCCCTCAATTTTGGCAGAAACACTGGGAAAAAATCAGCTATGAAGAACAGGGGGAAGTGAAACAGACTGATTGGAAATATATCAAACTCCAACTGATCGACTTAGCATCCATAGGGACAGATCCTGCACAAGCACAAGTCCTCCCTAATCGTACCGTCAACACCAAAGAGCTGGGCCTTAATACAGATGTATGTGTGTACGTTGACAAAGAGCAGAGAACCAAAACAATGAAAAAAGACCTGCAATTTATCAACGTACAAGACAGCGCGACAAACAACTTTGCGCTTGCATTAGGCGCGGTAGTTGAGGAAACAAACCAACAATGGTTTAGACAAAACTACACTTCCGATGAGTGGCAACAAAAGCTCGAAGGCGGTAGACCAAATTGCCTGAAGCACAGCTTCGCGTATAAAGCACGTCCGTTAAATGGTATTTGGGCCACTGCACCATACTTACATAATGGGTCAGTACCAAGCTTATATAGCCTGCTATCTGAGCCCCATGAGAGACCTACCTTTGTCGAACTGGGTCGACTTGAATTTGACCCAATCAACGTCGGTGTATCACAGGGAAAGTATGTAAATGCGCTTAACCAACGTTCGAATTTACGACCTGCGAATCAAACAGATGATTACCAAAATGGATACTTTATTTTAGATACTCGCCAAGCGGGGAATCTCAATACTGGTCACGCGTTTACAAACGATCACTCCGTACCAGGGAAAATAGGTAGAAAGCTAAATCATGAAGAAAAAATGGCCTTGATAGAATATTTAAAAACCCTTTAAAGGCCTGCAAGTGCATATTCTGTGGAATATGCACTCATTCTCATTTTTTCACACCCATAACTCGCTTTCGCCAAGCAAACTGTTTGCGAAAGCGACTTGGCGTCATATTTTCATGTTTCTTATAAAACTGATTGAAATACGCACTACTGTTAAACCCACACTGCTGTGCGACCACACCGATAGGCAATGCCGTCGTCGCAAGTAAATGCCGAGCTCGCTTTAACCGCAATTGTTCACAATATTGCGAATAGCTCATGCCCAAGTTGTCTTTAAACACCCTTTTCAGTGTAGAGGTGCTTAAGTTGGCCTGTACCGCCAAATCTGAAAGGCTAGGAAAACAGGTTAAATCCTTGTTTAAAGCTTCCAAAATCGTTGTCACTCTCGCCCTGTGCCTGCTTGATACATTGATGGGCATCTCTTTTTCAATTTGCGCTCGCATTAAAAACGACAAAACCTCGCTGAGCAAAGTCAGTTTTTTAAGTGCAGGAGCACCCGCCATTTCTAGGAGTAAATTCTTAACTTTTAATGCACTTTCTAGAGAAAACACACAGCCATATTCGAGCCCATTTAACCATGTTTGGAGCGCTTCAAACTCATTAATATTCACTGCAAACAAATCTTTCGGCCAGAGCACAACCACAACATCACCAACCAATGCTTGTTGATCTTGATTATCCCATGTATGAGGCTCACCAGGCAGGATCAGTGCGAGATCAACCGCTTCAAAGACGTGAACATCATCTGCAATAAACCGCTTACCTGTGGCCCCCAGAGTGAGGATCAGTTCATAGCAATCATGCTGATGCCATTCGAATAATAACGGACTTTGTTTGATATGCTTCACACTCACAGACTCATTAACACTGAAACGGATCGGAGCTGGTTTTATTTTATTTATGACCTTAAACCTAAAAAATTTGAGCTTATAGATAAAATTTAAGTGTGCATTTTTGGCAAAGTAAACGCAACTTAAATATTGGGATGTAAAGTAATGAATGTTGTATTCGACCTGGATGGTACGTTAATTTTTCAAGGCCAACCTATGCAAAAAGCAGTAACAGAAGCAATCCAAGCGATCGAACATCAAGGCGCAACGATTTACTTCGCTACAGCGCGACCTCTGAGGGATACGCTCCCTGTCCTTGATGAACACTTTTGGGAACACAACATCATTGGGTGCAATGGAGCAATGATCAGTAAAAACAAAGAAGTGACTCATGCTTTGCACTTTAGTAAGACGCAAATTATTCAGGTGCTAGAATGGCTAGACAGGGAGAAAATAGCCTACCTTTATGATGGCGTTGAAGAATATGCTATTTCAGACACCCCTCATCACTTTCATCAAGAAGTCAAAAAACTGGGCCGTGAGCCAGGTTGTAACCAAGCTCTCAGGCAACAGCCAATTGTAAAACTGCTCGTGCTCGAAGAGCATCGGCATGAAGAAGTCAAAGCGTACCTTAAAACCGTATTGGATGATTTCGATGTTTACCATCATAACGGCTATCATAGCTTTGATGTTGTTCCAAAGAATAGTAATAAGCTCAACGCGCTATTACGAATGGGCTTAGATATGAGCGAGACTATTTGTATGGGGAACGACCAAAATGATATCGCGATGCTAGAAGCGGCTAAAGCGGCCTACGTTGTCGGTGATTTAATCACCCTAAAGCGGACAAGTACACGAGTCAGCCAAGATACGTTGCTATCGCAGCTCAATGACATTGCCACATTAGTGAAGCAGTCTATTTAACTCGTAATGACTAGAGAGTGATATTAAGCACTCTCAACTAAATACACAGTGGGGATGGCTATACAGAGATGGTTCACTAATTGATTTATAAAGTGCTACTTATGACGTTTCTTTTAGCCCACTTGCTTTATTAAAAATGAAAACTGTACCCAAAGACACAAGCAGACATTCAATAATGTTCAAAAAGTAAACTTATCTAGCAATACACACGTATCACCAAGAAACCTAGATAGGAGGTTGTATGAGCCACTATGTCATTAAAGGTCACGACTACGAAGCGTTTCGTGATACACAAGACGAGCTAGAGTCCTTGCATGTTGATAACGAAGATGTGAGTGCAATTTGCGACGACAAGCCCCACCCTTTACATGATTGCTTAACAAACCATGTAGTACACCTTATGAAATCGGAGTTAATGGTACTGATCACTATCATGGTAGCAGCATATTGTGCTGTCTCATGGGTGCTGATCCCACCGGCAGCTGCGATAATAGGAACGATTATCTTAGGGATGTTCAGTCTTTGGGTGAGCGGTATGATTGGCACTGATTTAATCAGATATTACATGATGTGTAAGGATTCAACACATGGCGAACATCACCCACTGGTTTTGCATGTTGAAATTGATGACAGTCAGCAAGAGACCTTGAATAAAGTGATGCAAAAGCATCCTCAAATGAACTTGGAAAAACTTCAGTAAAGTCTGTGGCCTACATTCGTAGGCCACCCCACTGACTAACCTTGTACGTTCGCCGATAGTTCGTCTTCAGTGAACACAATGTCTTTACAGATGGATGGTAAATCTGTAGGTTTTAATCCGCCGGGCAAGTGCTTCAACTTTTCCACACTAATACCTGAGTTTATGGATAGTGTTGGCTGTGCGATGATGCTCGTTATCCAAGGTAAAAAGTATGACACTCTTGAATACACCTCTAAGCTCTCATATTTTTCAGAAGGTCCCCCCCCATAACGAGAGCTCAAGCCAACAACATAGTAACTATTTCCTTGTTTGAAATATGCAGGACCACCGCTGTCACCACCACCAGAGATCCCCTCCAAAGGTAATGCCTTGTTTCCTTTATCAAATTTAAATTTCAAAATGGGTCCTACGGCTTGTTCAACTCGGTTTTGGGCTTTTCTCAATACCCCTTTGTTTTCATAGTTATCAACAGTGATCCCAGTTATACCGTTGCCTGTTCCACCAATGCCGATAAACCAGATTAACTTCCCTGTTTCATCCTGTTCTTTATATAACTTTGCAGGTTGTACATATTTAACAGGCTCAGCGAGCTCAATCAACGCGATATCGTGGCTAACACCAGGGGTATGCTGAGGGTGCACATGTAAACGCTTAACAGTCGCACTCCCTTGGGTGGTTTTTATTTTGGTGCCTGGCTGCAAACAAAATGTGGTGTGCGCCGCAGTAATAATCCAATTTGGCTTAATGAACGAGCCATGTGCACCATCAATATAAAATGTTGCCAGTGCAGGAAAGTCGGCTGGCGCAGCTAGATAGTGTTTATCTTCAACATCATGGCGAGTAATGATGGCGTTTGCATGATAAGCAACAAGCATCAGCAAGAATAAAATATACTTCATACAGTCCCTTTATTATTTTTATAATATAGCTCAAGGTATCCTTAGACATGGTTAAACAGAATACACATTCTGAGACGTTACCGTATCAAGTGAATAGCCTATATCGCAACCATGGATATAAAATTAGGTTAACTGTTCACTTAAGTTGGCCAAGGAATTACCCTGTTAGAACAATAAAATTGACCGGGTATAAAACGGTAATGACGGCCTCCTTTGACCATGAAATCCGGCACATGGCCTTTAGAATTATAAATAAAGAGGACACTTAACTTACCATCGCTGTTTAATTCGGCAACGGGATTGAGTTGACCAGCATGCAAATAACTGCCGTTTTTCTACCCATCCACTTGCTGTGCATAAGTAGCGAACAAATATTGGTTTTATTAATGGGCCTGTGGGAATTGAAAAAGCCTCAAAGGGCTTCAGGATAATCAATAAATAGAGCTTATATTTGGTAACTCTTCCTCAAACTTATTCAAAAATAAATTTACAGCATCTATAAATTCATTGAGCTTAAAAATTGACGGAGAACTTATGCCCTCTACCCACCAAGGGGAAGACAAAGTAATATCATTATCAACTACGTCAGCCATAATGACAAAAGGCTCCTCATAATCCATCGACTCATGTATAAATGGCTTACATGGAAAATCTTTATTTAACCAATTGGACAGTTGTGCTGCAAACTCAGCTAAGCAGATATCGTCTTCACTAAAAATTAATCTCCCTTCATTTAATATCTGCAAACGACCATCAACTTGTGATAGAGCCATTTTCGTCAAAGGTTCTTCCGGCCTGTCGACTATTTGGAAATTTATTTCACAGGGCATGCTGTTCATATTTTACCATTCTCTCCTGCGGCAATCCGTAACGAAGTTTCATCTTTAAGTCCGACCTGCCGACCTAGGTCAGTAACGACTCGAAACTCTCCATCTGAATTAGACATAAATCTACCATTAGGAAACCTTAATACCTCTTGCAGTAGAATAAATTTTTGCTTATCCATTTTATTCTGACTAAAAAAAGAACTAACTCCTTTTAATAAAAACCTCTCAATTATATATACAAGTCTTCTTCCGTATAAATTGGACAATCACTTGATAAATAATCTTCTAGAAATCGATAATATAGCTTTTTACTTCTAATACAGCGACCTGATTTTTCACAGAGTTCAAGCTCTATCTCATTGTGCCTTAATGATATTTTTGGAAAGATATCCATCAATGTAAAAATACATATTTCTTCAACTTCGTCAAACCTCAATTCTATTACTTTTGCACCGTTTTCAGGTAAACAAATTGCTAACTTAAGTGTTGGCTTTGAATCAGCCGCCACTATGCCCGATGGCAAAATATAACTCGGAGAGTAAAGGTGAGATTCCTTTATAAACGCTTCTTCCCAGTTGACGCTTTGTAATAAAGCGTCAACTTCCGAACTTGCACTGAGTTCTATATAATTAGATTTATTCATTTATTTTTGCGTGTTCCTTAGATCTTTGCCCTTTTGGTCTTGGGTATATAGAGTAGTCAAAATTATGCTGATGAGCTTCCCTACCTCTACTATCTTTTAAATCATACTGTCTATGACGATCACCATATTGATCATAGGTTGTAACTTGTTTTATATCACCATTGTCATGGTATCGAGTATGTGTATTATAAGGTGTCGACTCAACTGGAGCCCGCTTGTTGTATCGTGCGTTATATCGAGCGGCATCTTCTTGAGACATTCCATCTGCAAAGCTTTTTAACCCCTTAGTTCCCTTACTCTTCTTCCACATTTTATAGGCTTTAGCCGCAGCAGCTCCGCCAAATACCAAGCCACCAGCACCAGCAACGGCAACCGCTTTGTAATCAATACACCCAAACGACTTGCCCTCTACAACTAACTGCCACAGCATCTCCGTGCCAGCTTCTTTTGCGGCATTGATTAAGTTTGCCAAGAAGTGCCCTGTTGGGTCAATAAAGTTGACCGGATCGCTTGCTACATAGGCATATAAGTTGGTATCGCCACCACCAAACCCGATTGGATCTTTAGCGGTCCAGCGTGCAGTATAGGCGTCATAATCTCTTGCGCCAAAACGCACAAGCTGTGTGTCCGCATCGTAAAGGCCACCCGCAAAGCCAAATGGCTGGAACCCTGGATTTGTATCTTGAGTGACTTGGCCAAAGGTGCCGTAACTAAGTTGCTGTGCGATTTCGCCGCTGGCGGCATCAACAATGAGTCTTGGAGAGCCAAGTTGATCGGTTATGAAACGGTACTGACGGCCTCCTTTGACCATGTAATCCGGTACATGACCTTTAGAACCATAGATAAAGAGAGCACTTAACTTACCTTCACTGTCTAGTTCAGCAACGGGATTGAGCTGGCCAGCGTACAAATAACTGGTGGTTTTCTGCCCATCAACCCACTTTGCAACTCGGCGATTTTGTGGATCAACATGGTACGCAATCTGTTTACTGATCGCGCCGTCATTGTATACCTCAACACCAAGCAGGTTGCCAAAAATATCATAGCTAAAACGCTGCTCTTGCTGCGCGCACACTTTGCTCGCTAAGTGCCCATTTGTGGTATAGCTAAACGTACAATTGCCGTATGTCAGTAAACGATCTTGCTCGTCATAGGTCGCAGCAACTCGCACCGTTGATGTACCTTGTGTAATTTCTTCAATAAGGCGATTGCCATTACTGTCATACTGATACTTCGTAACCTTTTCACCATCATCTACCTCTGACAAGCGACCAAGATCGTCGTACACATAGTCTTGCAACTCGGTGTTACCAGTCAGGTATTCCGTTTTTCTAACGATACGACCATTGTCATCATGGGCATACTCAGAGCGATAGAGAGCTTGTTGATTGAACTCAAAATCATCTCCTGTTAACTCACCATATTGGTTATAGCTAATTTCATGAGTGATATTCTCAATAGAGGTACCTGTGATGATCCCCATACGATCAGCCGCACGCACCAATGACAGGTTTCCAATCCGAGTCACTAAACCATCCAGATCATAGCCATAATCGGCACAGTGACTTTGATTGACACAAAACTGCTCTAGCTCACCTTTTTGTGTGTAATGCAGACGGTAGTCTCCGACGACTTCACCACGCCAATCAACACCCGTAAACAGTAAGCCATCAAAATGATAGGACAAACTATCTCCATTTGGCGCCGTATATTGTGTCACATTACCCACCTCGTTATAGTCGATAGCATAGCGACCATAAGGTGTTTCAACCGCATCAATTCGATCTAACCCATTAGCATAAATGGCTTTTATCTGGTCACCAGACGGTAATGTGACCGATTTTATACGTCTGTCGGTGTCGTACACATAGCTGGTAGTCGTGTCTACTAACTGTGCGGTATCAGGCGCTTGGTACGACGTTGGATAATTATTCGCATCGTAGCTAAAGTGGTGCTTAGTTCGACCATCAGGGGTTAACGCAATGACATTACCATTGTTGTCGTATTCAAACTCAGTCGCTTGTGTTTGCACTCCACCGGATGAAATAACACTACTGAGTACCTGACCCACTTCGTCATACTGATAACTGACTTGTTGAGTGCCATTGGTTACGACTTTCTCTAGCAGTCCCGGGCGTAAGCCATAGCTATCATCATAGTAATACATAGTATTTCTTGTGCCTTGCGACACTCGAGTGATTCTTCCATGGCTGTCATAAGCGTAATGAACTGGTGCAAAACCCTCCACTTCTGAGCGTTCTGTCAGCAATTTTCTGGGGTTGAAAACTAATGTCGATTCACGTCCCATGCCAGAGCGTGTTGTCACCGTATTGTGATAACTATTGTAGATAGTGTCGGTTTTTTGCACTCCATTTTGAGTAACCGTCAGGATTGTGTTGTCATCTACCTTGGATTTGCGGAATTGGGTTTTTGACTCAATGCCACTAGGCGTTTTGGTAACCACCAAATTCGGTGCAGCACCTAGCTGGTTAAGCAGCGGCTCTGTCTGCACTCGATATAGCATATCCCCAATTTGCTGCTCATACACATTGCTCGAGGTTTGCTTTGACCACTCTACACTGCCATCAAGGTAGGTCGTTTTGGCCTGACGATAACCAGAGACAAAACTTTCTTCTACTTCAAAACGGTTATTTTGCGCCGTGGTATAACCATATACTGTGGAGTTACTCTGTGGATCAAACTGGCTATAGAATTGCCACTGCCCGCCTTCCGGGTCAACGCTGCGCTCAATGCGACCTCGAGCATCAAAGAAACGTTCAAATACATTGCCATTCGGATCGGTTTGATGGTGTAGTAGCTGGCCTAAGTAATTGAACTTATGTCCCGTATTATCTGCATAACTCACCGATCTTAGGTTATTGTCATCATCAATCTGTAAATAAGTTTCCAAACCAGATGGCGAAACAATACGCGTTACTTTGTCTTGCTCGTCACGATGCAACTCTATTCGGTTGCCAAATCGATCTGTCACGCTTGTAAGCAGGCCAGATGACTCGTCATAATCAAACTTGACTAACTTGACACCTGTCGCAGGGTCTATGGTTTGAACGTGTTGGCCCTGCCTGCCAAACCCGTATGGATTGGCATTATGGTCAATATCATCACGCACACAGCGTACATTGTACTGCTCTTGCTCTTGAGAATAAGCATGATAGCCAGTACCAGCTAAGTCGATTGCCCACGCTTCTTGCTGAGGCGCGCCAACGTTTGGCGTTGCTGTCCAATAAGGTTGTCGCCACTCAACATAGGGGGTCCAAAGTTTTTCACTGTCGCTGGCACCATCTGGCGCCTGTGCCAATGTTCGGTGCTCAAAGGCTGGGCTGCGAACGACATACAGGTATTCATTCACATTAGGCATACGCCAGTCGGTATAACCTGCATGATCTAAGTTTTCGCAGTAATTTATTGCATCTTTCCAGTTGAATAACAAAGACACATTGTCTGTGGTGTCCTGCCACATCAGCTGATTACCGGAATAATGCTCTTTGAGCACGCGTCGATTGTCGTCTCTGACAAGAGGGAAATCTGCTGTTGAGTACTTTACCGCCCAACCACGAACACAAAGTGCTGGTTTCTTCTGGCCTAAATCCTCATAGCTTTCGCTCCAAATACCTGTCGAGGCATTGATGGTATAAATATAGGTATCACGCTCTTTACCACTTTTATCTATGGTGTATAAAATCTCTCTAATGGAGGGTAAACGCCAGCGAATTCGCTCACCATCACCATAATCTAACGCCGCACAATAAGCCTGAGCTTCAGACTTTGACATCAAAGTCTCTGTTGGCGTTCGCTGCCAATCTAGCTTGGTTTGTAAATCAATGATGTAGTCGTAGTTAGATACCCGATAATTAAGCTTTTTACCACGCGCTCGGTAATAGCCATCATCACCGTCAACCACACTAAATTGAATACCTGTGCTAACTACATTGGTCTTTGTTTTGGAAGTTTCAACCTCACCATCACCTTTGTAAATATTGCCAGCACGATCACTGGTGTGATGATTCGACAAGCTCCAGCCGTTGGCGATGTGAGATTTAGGTGCGCTATACAAGGTCACTGTAGAATTCGACCAGCGGATCTCAGTTTGGCGGCCTTCGACGCCCAGAGGATCAGTTCCCCACACCGCCCAAGTTGGTGACGTCTGAGCAGGACGCAAACCCGACTCCGCGATATTACCTGCACTCAGGTACTGTGTTTGAAATTCATACCCAATGCTCAGTGTGCCGCGTATTTCGCCTTCAACCGATTGACCATTAACATCTTTACCATCCCAAACAAACTCAACATTTTGCCAATCTAACGGAGTAAGCTGTTGCTCGAAACGGTGTCCAGCCACTTCAAATACAGCGTGCATAACAGTAGCATTGGCAGGCACCGTCTCTTCACTGATATTTGCTCTGACTACGTGGTGGTAATCAGCAGTACGGGCACTGTTATAGTGAAGCGTAATACCTGACCCCAAAATGCTGATATCTTCATGCAGCTCTTGAGTTTTAGGCTTGATATAGGAGCTGACCGCCGCACACTCATCGTTATTTTCATCAACAACTAACGAATCACCCGATACCACTTCGACATCAGCTGGAGGCTGTCCATCGGCATTTGCAGACCAATTGAAGTCGTAAGGAGTGAAGTGACGCATCTCACCACGCCAATAAGTTTTGCCAGCTTGGTAGTGCTCAATTCCAGTCACTTCGTCTTCTGTCGCACCATCGCCGTCAATGTCGTCAGCAATATCGTCCCCAGTGTAATCAGCACCATCTACAAGGCCATCATTGTTCGCATCTAGCAGTTTAACAACAACGCCATTTTCAGAGGCCTTCCACTTCGCATCATGTCGGTCGTAGTACCCAATCGGTACCAATTCACCCACAGCAAAATCAAGGAAGTTATCGACATACATAGTCACAGGTTGATCAAATTCAACGGTCTCGTGATCAGCTACACCACCTATGTCTAACTCTGAACAGTAAGTAAATGCCGTTTCTGCGGGTAAAATACCTGGCATGGATTGAGGTGTTTCAAACTCTGTTGCACGTACCGACAGCGTATCCAATTCTCGTACTTCACCGTTACGACTTGTCACGATTGCTTTGGTCACTTGATCAAATACCAAGGTGGTACTGCGTTCTCCAGACACATCGCTTATCAGCGCAGAGCGGTGCGTTTTATTGCCGCTGCCTAACAGAGAAATTGTACTCACTTTACTATCTAGCTTTTGCAGCTTGACCTGTTCAACTGAATTCCATGCTTGGTTATCGCCAACCAAACTACGCTGGACACGCAAATAACCTGGTTTTGCAATATCAATGGTGACGCTGCCTGCCCAACCTGCAATGGTGTAAGCACCGTTTTGATCTGTTTTTATATCACCCAATTCAGGTTTGCCATTAAATGACACCTTTGCATCAGCTAAAGGTCCACCATGTTGATCCAACACCCTGCCTGTGTACAAAGCAAACATCGAGGTTGGGAACTGAGTAACTGTGGCATTATCCGCAATATATTGACTGTGTTTTTTAACGAATTCGTCAAGCTCAGCATCATTAAGAATAACTCTATCTGCAACCGAAACTTTCACAGTATTTGAGACAATGCCGCCTGCGTGAACGACTAAGTTTGCTTCTCCCGGTTGTCCGCCTGTTACCGTTGTGCCAGAGAAACTAAACACATTTTGTGACGTATTTTGCAGCTGTACCTGAGTGGATAAATTTTGACTTGAACCATCACTGTAAAGGGCCTGTACAGTAATTTCTTCACTGCTCCCCGGTGTTAAGTGCAAAATTTCTGGATAGAGATTAATTGCAACCATATCGTCATCTGCGGGCAATTGTAGCTGCGGATTGCTACACAAGGTAGCTCGACTGTGATCAACATAGCTCAATGTATCACGCTGCGGCCAGTCGCCATCAAAGTGAATGGGGTTAACCAACGACATGATAGTATCGCGCTCTGGGTTGCTATCAAGTTGATGCATACCTTGTGCACTGCCAACCCCCAAAAGACCTGCGCTTGCACTGTGAGATTGCGCGTCGAAAGGACTTGAAGAAAACAACCCATGACGATGTCCCCACGGAATCCCAGAGTAGGT
The DNA here is from genome assembly GCF_001625685.1 of Pseudoalteromonas luteoviolacea CPMOR-1. Taxonomy (GTDB): domain Bacteria; phylum Pseudomonadota; class Gammaproteobacteria; order Enterobacterales; family Alteromonadaceae; genus Pseudoalteromonas; species Pseudoalteromonas luteoviolacea_K. The sequence goes on from NZ_AUYC01000051.1 coordinate 98,872, forward strand.
CACTTTGTCGAAATAGAACCATACATAGATTGCATGCACCATAGCAGATGACTTGCTACTCTCATGCTGCTCGGCACCACTGGCCATAAGTACTTCAGATGCGCCGTAAGATGATGAAAACTGAGTTAAATCAGGTAAATGCTCTGTCAAACGCGCCGTCGGATCAGCGCCATCTGTCACACGGAAATGACCATATGCATTGTAATGGATCAAATGCTGCGCAAAGTTATCTGCAACTTCGTTGGCCAACTTAGAAACACCGCTGTAAGGCACTAAGCCTCGAGCGATGCGCTCAGCATTAATTAAATATAACGCCTGCTGCGCAACTGACATCGCATCCCAATTTGCTTGACTAGGCATAGCCAATTTCGCGTCCGTAGTTTGATCTATACTTCTCGCGTGATTAAACCCTTTGGCTATCTCCTCTACCGAGACATAATCAGCCCCAGTCCACGGGATATTCTCATCTGGATTAAGTGCATTCAGTTGCTCCTCAGTAAACTGCTGAACAGGTCTGCACACTGCAAGCTTACCTTTTACACTGATTTGGCTGCGATAGACTTTAACTCTGTTAAAGCTATCAGTAAGTGATAATGACAACGCATACGTGCCATAACCTAAAACGGTGTCAAGCCGGGCATTATTGCTTACTAGCTCACCATCAATATGCCACTGATAGTCTTTGAAAACAGCATTATCAGCAAGGTCGTGTGCCAACAATTGCAAACGCTCATTTTCATGCAAATTAATGTGTGCAGGTAATGGCTTAGAGGGTATTACAGTAATGCTAGTTGTTGCTTCTTCCCCATCAAATCGACGTACGGTGAAATGGTAGGTTTCCAAAGTCGTGACATTATTCAATGTCACAGTCGGTGAAAGCCATAACTCCCCATCGCTTTCACGGCGCACAGAATAGCTATAGTGCTCAGTACTCAGCGCCTGCCCAGACAGTTGCAAGGTATGATCGCTACCAGAAATAAGCGCGATTTTCTCCGGTTGAGGTAAAACCATTTCGCTAGGAAGTACAGTGACTTGGGTCGAATAGGTCTTATATTCTGAGTTGCCAAACAACCGCATTGACAAGGTTGCCTCGTATTGCCCTTCAGGATACCTAAATGGTGTTCTCCCATCTTCAATCGATAGGTACCTGCCATCTATCACCCATAATTGCCCAAGATGTTCAAACTCTTCAAAATGTGGCATCACATTATTTTGACCAGCCACAAAGGTAATGTTTTCCAATACAAAATCTGCAGGCCAATCTGCGACTTTCACCGCTGATGTATACTCAGCCGTTTGCCCTAGTACATCTTCTAATTTGGCTGTAATTTGGTATTCACCAGGATTAAAGTTAATCCGTTTCCATGATGTATACCTATCTTGATCACCCCATGGTTCCCCATTCAAATGCCATGTCAATTGCGTAAAGAGCGGCTCTTCAAAGCCACTTAGCGCTGTATGCACGCGCACAACTCCAGACTCTCCTGGCTTGAGAAGTATCTGCTCAGGCAAAGGTTTAGCGACGACTAAGTGAACCGAGTTTGAAGCAGACTGACCTTGTGGATCTGTGATTGTGAGTTTCCAAACTGCATCATTTTGAGCGTTCTTAATCTCTATGCTAGGTGATGTAAAAGACACATTGGAATTTTCTAATTCCCATAGATAAGATAAATCACGCTCGTACTCAACGCCTTGAGCCGCCAATTTGGGTTCCAAAATGTAATCACTACCAGGCAACAACCCAATATCAGCACCTAAATTTGCCAATTGGTTCAACGAATAGCGACTTAGCTTAAACTTAATAGTGGCGACTCTTGAATAATCTTGACCATCAAAAACGCGAATTTTCATCTGATCGATAACTTCATCGCTTGTTGGCGTCACTTTAAAATTAAACGCCTGAGGCAAAAAGTCACCCGCTTGATAAGGTACAAACACATTATCTTGTTCTAGCCATTCTCCAAGCCGAATAATTTGGGGCATTTCTACCACTTCTATTCTTAATCGTTGCTGCAAACCACAATGCGTACTCAGAAGGTTGCAGCCATCACCTGATACGTCCGCGTCAAAGATCTCCAAATGCACCGGATAGCCACTACCAGAGGTGCCGGTATATCCATCAAGACGCCTCACAATTTCTAAATCTTGAACAGTTGGAATGTTATTGTCAGAGCTGCGTAATACTGTTAACGGTAAACGAGCTGAATGTTCAAAACCAAACTTGCGTAATTGAACATTAATTTCCCATTCGCCGACATCAGGGGCCTGGTCATTATGTGTATTGGCCACCTGACATTGCTGTGGATCGCCTTTACAGGCCAATTGCCAACTAATATCTGGTATTTCACCAAAGAAAGAAGTACCACTGAAGTCTATTTCTATCAACTCACCAAACTGAATTGTCGACTGGTAATCATAGTGGATCTGTGGCGGCGCCCAATCACGCACACACCTAACGAGACCGTGCTGTTCAAAGACTTGTTCTTTACGGGTATGTGCAGATAGGCTTGATGTATGTATCGCTTCATGACCATCTTTTCTGAGCATGAGAACTTGGTCATCACCTTGTCCTTTTGTCGCGCTCCAAAAAGAGTAATATCGCCATTGCCCATAACGTTCACGGCGGAAATAATTCTGATAAGCCTGTTCATCAATACCGAGACTATACAACTCATTGATATTTGGTAAACGCCAATCGCTGAACCCAGCATGCTCTAGTGCTTCGCAATACTGCACGGCTTCATGGAAGCCAAATGCACGGCCAATTATGTCCTCATGGGCCATATCATGAGGCTGCCAAACTAATTGGTTCTGAACATCATATACACCATAAGTATATGAGTTAAGATTTGCTTTATAAGCAATCTCTCCTGACACACACATTGCACCCGCTTCATCATACTCTAAGCTATTTCTGCCATAAGAGTGCCCTGTAGATACATCAATTTGTGTCGCAGAGGTCAAGTCAACACCGCTGGTGGTCGTCAGGAAAAACTTTTCCCGAGTCCACATTCTACCTGTTCTTCTTACTGTAAACTCTGCTGGCAATAAACTATCCTGCTGAGCACCTTTTTGAACCAAGAAGAAAAGTTCTTCAGCATTAGGTAAACGCCAGTTACTAATACCACCATGTGACAAAGTATCACAGTAATCATGGGCCTGTTGCCAGGTCAATGCTTGAGCCGAAGACTCAGGGAGATCTGCCCATATCTGTAAAGTATTTTGATTTTCGACTAAACCATCATTGAGCACATTGAATTGTGCAGATTTACCATGTTGATAAAATCCATCATCAAATGGCATTAAACTATTTTTTTGGCCTGTCTTAGGGACCTGTGACTCAGAATAGATATCATGGCGATCTTTATCATCTGCTGTACAACCGTAGGTATCAACCTGCGCATTTTCAATGGTATTACTACACAGATCTACAATGTCTGGAACGCCATCTAAGTCCTGATCAGCACCTTGCTCAACACGGATCGTAAAGGCCTGTTCAGTTGACACTATGCCATCAAAAGCGGTCAGCTCTACGTGATGTTCACCCAATTGAGCAGAGGTGGGTGTCCATCTAATCACCTTAAAGTGATCTAAAGTCATGCCATCAGGAGCGTCTGACATGCCAACTCTAAACGCGCCGTCTTTGTCAAATGCTTTGACATGGTATTGGTATTCGTAGCCAACCACCGCTTTTATTGGTGCAGTGCTTGTAAACTCCGGCGCGATATTGGTGTCTTGTACAGACAATAAGTACTTTTGTACCACTACTTCCCCACTGCGTGTCGTCGCGACCACTTCAACCACATGATTGATGCCCGTGGTCACCGCTTCCCATTGCACGACGCCAGCGTCCGAAATAGTCATACCAGGAGGTGCTTGTAGCAATGCGTAGCTGAGTGGCTCGGCAGTATTTGTAGTCAGTTCATATGAATAACTTTGCCCTCTCAACACTGCCACTTTTGGAATGCTGGTAAACTCAGTCAGCGTGGTTCCGGCAGGGAATACTTTTAATTGAGTAAATGCAGTATGTGTTTGGCCATGTGAATCAATAACCGACAACGCAATGTGATAGTCGCCGGCTGACAATCCGGAAATACCAACTTGAGCCTGCGAAGAAACAACTTCTCCGTTGATCCGCCACATGTATTGAAGCGGCTGGTATGAGCTTGGATTTAAACTATCAAAACCTGTTAGATTGAATGGCTGGCCCGCAACTATGCTTGGTAACGTAGCAATAATGGCTTTTGGTGGAATAGTAGAGCCATAAGATTTTTCCATTCGCCCAAGCTTGCCATCAAACCAGAATATATAGTGGCTATCATCATAAAGGTCGACGATCGGCCAACGTGTTCCTCTCCCAGCAAAGCCAAGGCGATCAACAGCAAATGTGCCATTAAACTCTCTAACTTCAGCCTGACTATTGGATATTTCGCTGCAATGTGCAGAAGTTGAAAGATGAACATCTGATTTTTCTACCCATCGAGGCTGTTCATCAAAATAAATCTCAAAACGCGCTTGAGAACTGGATTTCACTGCATAAGACTGGTTGCCTGCAATACGCTGCATCGCAGACATTGATGTACTTGACGCGTAAACAGCCGTGTCGGGAGAGGTCAAAATGATTTCACAGCGTGCTGCCGCATTGCTTAAATTAATAGAGAAAGAAACATCATCAAAATGAACGCCGTCAGACACCCTCACATCCACTTGGTGCAGATGGTTGTCGCTATTTGTAGGTAACCAACTCACAAGCCCGGTTACAGCGTCAATAGTCATCCCCTGTGGTGCATTTACTAATGTAAACTTGGCTTCTAGACTCTGATTTTTGACCTCTAAAGGTAAGTAAAATAGCTCGTTAACATATGCATTATAAGTATCGGAGGTACCTGAAAACTGCATCGGCAATTGCGTGCCTTGTGCTTCTACATATTCCTCTTCAATCCACGTATAAAACCCATTACCCCACTCGTCAACATAGTAAACTTTATACCAACCTTCGGTTTGACCATGAATAAAATAACGGGACTCTGTATACAAAGACCATAAATTGGGATCTGTGCTATCCGGTGACGGATACCCTCTGCCGCCAGACTTTATCACAGTCAAACAAGCTGCTTGTCCATATTTGGTTAGATCACGGCTTGCTACCCACCCGTAAATTGTTGGGTGTGCAATATCAATATATCCGCTTTGTTCATCACCCAATAAAACTTGCTCTGCTGAGCCTAACGTACCAACCACTCGACCCCAACGACTCGGCGAAGAGCGCACATAAACACTGCGTGCTGTCTCAGCCATTGGGCATCCTTCAACGGCAGGTGCCGCAGATACTGACAGCTCAAACGACTGCTCAACCGTATTGCCATTTTGCTCGACTTCGACTGTCACGCTGATAGGAGATGATAACGGCACTGCTGGATACCACTGAATGAGCCCGTCACGATTAACTGACATACCTTGTGGCGCGGCTATTAATTGATAACTCGTAGATGAAGCCGCTCTTTTGAGTTCTATTTGATATGAGTAGACTTGCTTTGCTTGAATACTTAAAACAGGGTTGCTGATAATTTCAGGCGCAAAACTGTTGAGCGGTGAGGTCTGCTTCTTTACATAGCTAGACTGACCAGCAAACCAGATATTAGCCCAAAACTCATTTTCAGAAATAATAGACCACTGCGAATCAGAGTTGACAGCCCCTATGATTGGCGCTTGCTCATTTGCAAAATCATATACTTGCGTTTGAGCTGACAAAGAAATTGTATTACATGCCTCTGTGACAGGGATAAGGTAGCCATTCCCATAGGACCAACGCAACTGACCATCAAACCAAATTTGGTACCAGTTGCCTACTTTCTGTTGTGCCCTGTAGCGCTGCCCCTGACTTATATAGCCAACTTTTTGCGAGCTACTACTATTCTCAGAACGAACATTAACGCCTTTGATACTTTCGACAAACTGACATGCACTCGCGTCCGGTTCAATATTCAATGAAAATGATTGCGTGGTCTGCTGTTGTTGCGTGGTTGCAGTCACAGTAATCAAATGTGTCCCAACCGATTCAGGTGAAAGCGCCCATTCTATGGTGTCATTTTCAATGACCATGCCTGTAGGTGCAGAGATTAATTGATATGTAGTTTCTGCATCTGTATTGACTCTCAGGGGATACTGATAAAGTTGGCCAATTGTAGCCTGTGTAATAGGCTCACTAACAAAGGCCAGCGATGTTTGACTTGCCTCTGTATCTACTTTGTTTAAACGGGCCAATTCACCAGCAAAAAATATGGTGACCTGCTCAGCACTTTGCTGCTGTATTACCCACTGAGAACCGAGCTCAGCAATACCCATAAGCTCATCACTGTCGATAGATTTGATATCAGCAAGTGCCTGTGTTGTTGCGCAAGTGCCAGCGCTTTTTTGCAAGTAACCACTTGCATAAGCCCAGCGAGCTTGGCCATCAAACCAGATATTTGCCCAATGACCATCTTGAGCGATCAACGCATATTGTTCACCGAGATGCAAATACCCTACTTTTTCACTTGAGCTAGATTTATCCGCTCTGACATTAACACCTTTGGTTACTTCCACAATTTGGCACTGTGCCGAAGCTGCCTCTTCAACCGTCACAGTAAACTGTTGAGTAAGTTCACTCCCTCCAATATCAGAAGCGGTTATGGTAACGCTATGAACACCTAGGTCTTGAATTTGGCTACGCCACTTTAATTGGCCATCGATTAACTCCATGCCTTCAGGCCCAGAAGTGAGTGTAAAGTTAGCAGGGTTTTGAGGCGCTATCATTGGCTGATAACTAAACGTGCTATTTGGATAAGTTTTGTTATTCGCGATACTAATATATTGCCAATCATTAAATCGGGGGATTAATCTCGAATCGGCTTTGAGTAGATAAGCACTTGCGCCTTTAAATTGCACTTCATACCAGTCAGGTTGTTCCTGTAAAACCACCCAGACAGAATCAAGATTTGCTTGTTTAAGTTGTTCACTTGATGTATCAGGTTGCGCATATAAATTGGTGGTATTATTAATACTCAAACAGCGCCCACCCGCTGTTGTTAAATACCCTTTTGCATACGCCCAGTGTGCTTGACCTTCAAACCACACATGATGCCAATTACCCTCAGTTCGAGCCCTTGGATATTGTTCGCCTTTATTTATATATCCGACTTTGGCACTACTGCTACTGTTGCTCTCACGGACATTAACCCCCTTTACCGCTTCAGAAATAACACAGCTAGCAACGTCTGAGGAGTGAACATCTAACATGTAGGTTTGCGTTAACACCTCCCCAGTTTCTAGCTGGGCTGATAGACTAATTTGATGCTGCCCAACATCAGTGATGTCAGGCAGCCAAACTAACTCTCCTGAATTGACTGTCATGTTTTGGGGCGCTTCGACAAGCGAAACTTGGGCTTGCCCGCTAGAGTTTAAACGTGGACTGTAACGATAACTTGAGCCTGTAAATGCAGTAAGGTTAGGTTTGGAGATGATCTGTGTTTGCGCACTGTGCAAAGTTTGAGTTGATAGAAAAGCCAACTTGCCTTGATGCCAAACTTGCTTCCAACCCGATAGAGTATCTGACGTGACTACCCATTGAGATCCAGCAGAGACCGTACCATTGGCTGTAGACTGCTCATTGGCACTCGCTCTTACGATACTTTCTTCAACAGGTGACACGCATTGGCCAGTAGACTCTGACAGATATCCATTTGCATATGACCAGCGTATTTCTCCATCGTACCAGAAGCTCGCCCAGTTCCCTTCTTTGGCAACTAACGCATATTGCTCTCCAACATTCATATAACCAATTTTGCTCGCACTCGAATTGGCCAGTGAACGAATATTAACTCCCTTTATACTTTCAATAATCTGACAATTAGCTAACACCAGCTCAGGCAATAAAATTGTGAGCATTAAAAAAAAGCGAAGCATTACCATGAAAGGTCCCTTACAAGAATAATTTATACCAAAATTCGGAGGGGGATAATATATTCCAACCCAAAACATATCAACCTAAAAATCACATAACAAAACAAATAATTAATACAAATACATACTAAAACACTGGAAAATAGAAAGTAAAAACCCAAAAACAAAAAAAAGAACAAAATAGCAACAAATAAAAAACAAAAAATTATCCAACAAGAACTTTATACTGATTAAATTACAGTCGCTTTACATATTTTAGGCATTGAACTTTTTTAAGGTAGAAAAGTTAAAAATCAGAATGTATGAAAAAATTTATATCTCACCCACGATGGAAAGCTGAGGTGTATAGATCTAGATGAGTATATCGGTAATAAACTAAGTGCTTCGTTTATAAATAGCGAATGAGCCCTATTTCCCCAACGCAATTTTGCTAATATAAGGCACCATCGTCATGACAAGTTGTTGTAAATTTAAATACTCTGGTAAGTCTTAATTTATCGACAGTGCTATTAGAGCAAGTTAAATAATCACAGCCGGGTCCATTCCTACCATCGCCCATAACAAAATCAGCAATGACAATGATGAACCCTCAGAAGTCAAGTGTATTGAGGTCAATTTGGCAGGTTTGAGTCAGCGAGCTTTTCGGCTTTATGTTCTTCTTCAGTGCAATCTAATTTCCAGTAGCTACTGACATACATCTGCTCTTTTTCGAGCCCTTTTTCCTTTTTAAACCAACGGCGAAGCACCTTCATGGTGTCAAACTCACATGCACACCATACAAATACATCACCTTGCTGCCAGTCAATGCCTTTGACAGCGTCAAGCAACGGACTATTTTTACCCGGTGTGGTGTTCACTCGCCAGATAACCTCAATACCACTGGGCTTATTTAAATCTTGAATATCTTCTGGGCTGGTCACTTCAATTACTGCACGCCCATGAGCACACGCAGGCAAGCTTTCTAAATAACAACTGATGGCTGGCAGTGCGGTCATATCTCCTACTAATAAAAACCAATCAGCACGGTGATCAACCCCTATTGTTTTACCCGGTCCGCCAACAATGATTTCATCACCAAGTTGAGCGGTTTTAGCCCAGTCAGAGGCGGGGGCTATTGCGCCTTCTTTTTCATGCAGTGCAAAGTCAATCGTCAATTGCTGAGCCTGCTTATCAAATGCGCGTACTGTATAGGTTCGCATCATAATATTATGGTTTGCCAACTGCGCAAAGGCTTCATCTTCGCGCAATACTCTACCTTGCTTAGTAAAAAGTAGTTTCACATATCCAGCTTCAAACCCCTCCGGAAAACTGGCTAAGTCTGTTCCAGCGAGAACAATACGCTTCATATTAGGTGTTAAAAATTCGCTTTTTAATACCTGTGCTTTTCGATAATTACCTACAGCCATAGCTAAACTCTTTTGCTCTTTGTTATTAATACGATTGGCGACGATAAATATTTAATAAAGTATCATCAAAATAACAGACCAAAAGTCATGAATTTAAAGCCTTGTGGATTAAAAGCGTTTTATAGTAATAGGGTAAGAACAGTTTAGAGGGTGCCGCACACCTAGTAATTAGGTACCAAATAGATACTCGCACTTAATTCAATAGCGCCCTCATTTTTTGTAGGCGCATATTGCTAAAGTGACTATGATTAATAAATTCGAATGTGTGAAGAGCTTTTAACTAACAACTTTAGTCTATATTCATTTGCAAGACACAAAACAAGATATCTAGCCGACTAAATATTAGCAATATGTCTTCTTTATCATCACCTAAAGAGACTGTATCCAATCTATTGCATCACTCAGCTGTGCCTTAAAGTCTGCTGGATAAGCATGCCCTATATTGGGGTTTATATGACTACGACAAAGAACCTGTTCACTTTGCAAACAACCAACAATCTCCATTTCAACACTGTCAGGTCCATCTTTCTCACCGGCAAAAATTACAAATTTCTTGTTATTTTCTTTACAATTTTTAAGCGAACTCGAAGTTAATGACGGTGGTTTGATGCTTGGGCATAACCCAATAACACCGCTAACATTGACCGAATTTGACATTGCCACCTCTATAGCAGCTATTGCCCCACCAGAAAAACCACCGATAACCACATTACTTTCATCAATTAAATATTCGCTTATTACAGCCGACACTGCTTTAGATATTTCACTATTGGTTATTGCAAAATCAGGCACCCAACCATAACCATTAGTACAAATTACCTGTGAAGACTGAATATACAAAGTAATATAGCCCAAATCTGTAGTATATTTTGCTGGCCACTTAACCTTAAACGCCTCTAAATCATTGGTATCACCATGCAATGCGATAAATAATGGATATGCTTTATGCGTTTCATAATTTTCAGGAAAATATAACTCTACTTCCTGACTAGCATTATGCTGTAAGCTCTGCCTTATCTTATCACTTTTCTCAAGCACATCTTTAAAGCGACTATTATCACGTATAGGGTCAAATAGCTCCCAATTAACCACTGTGCACATACCGTCATTTACAATGCGCTCATGTATATCAAGCGCATTTTCATGATTTTCATCTAACATAGAATTAATCAGTTGATTGAATAAAATCTCGTATTTCTTGTCTGGAAACACACTTTCATGTTCAATTAACAACTCAATTCCACTTTGGTATTCATTTTGAGAACGTAATTTTTCATTAGCTTGCATCAATTGCGAGTATTCACTAAACATATCCATTTCAAACCTCACGCTTACTTATAGCTATTACTATATAGTAATAAGAGTAATGAGTTAAGCTTGCTCAGGCACATCCTTTAACAAATTAAACATATTTATAACCTCTTCAGGTATTAAATATCCTTCCTCATCATATTCCAGTTGAGTACGCATCCAGCTTTCAACAAATGCCATTTGCTCTTCTTTCGTTTTGAGTTTAATGACTTCTAAACCCAGCTCATGCACTTGGTTAAACTGATAAATAAGACCGTCAATTAATCTATCTAGATCCATATGATATAAATTACCAGAGCGAGTGATCACGCCTTGATCGAGTAAAGATTTGATCATATAGACGCCACCCCAACTATCATTATCAAGGTTAACCATAGCTCGCGTAGGGCTATCGCAAAACCCTTTACGGGCATAGAAGAACATTTTGCCGACTAAGTTCATCAGGCTAATATCACTATATGAAGGATTACAACGCGCAATCATTAAGTCGGCGGCTAACTCCCCCATAATTGCGTGATAAAATGGCTTAACTAGTAAATCCTCTCTGCGATTCGGTGTTGCCTGCCATGGGCCTATCAAGTGCCCTATCTCATGAAATAAAGAAAATAAATAAGTGAGATTCTTAATGTTATTAACTAGCTTATTATTAATTTCATCTGCATTAATAAAAGTTTTATATAAGCATGGACGGACAACATTAGAATATATTTCTTGAGAACTCTCTACAAACTCCAAACTGAAGTGGTTATCCGGATTAGAGTCCATCTCACCCATACAGTAAGGGAAGTACATAAATACATTCCTATTGCCACCCAATACACCTTCCCTTTCAGTCATTGAAACTGGATAGTGTTTTGGCAATACAACTTTTTTCCCATCCATCGAAAATGCTTGATAGTTGCGAAGTACTTCTTCTTTACAACTTATTTTGTCAAACATTCTTAGCGATGTATCCAATACATTTCGTTCAATTTTAAACCTTGCTGCACCGAAAGACATTTTACTTTTGGTAAGTCTAAAATTTCCTTTTAATAAAAAGCCCTCGCTGCGCTGTACCCTTCGAAGAATTTCTTGGTTTATGTTTTCTTCTTCTCTGGTGTCAATTATATTTCCCATAAAATCCTTTCCTAAATTATTATTAAAGTGTTCCACTTCTGCGATTAAAGCTTTTACAGATCAAATTTATGACCTGCCCCCTTTAAAAGCTCAATCGCCTGTTCTAATGTATTTTCTTCAATTAAAATAAAGTCTCTATCATGAGTGCATACTGCAAATAAACTAACTCCACCATTTGCCACTGCACTACATAAGCTAGCTGTTACTCCTACGGCATCAAATGGGAGCTCACCATCAACTTTAATGCACTTCCAGTTTCGACTGACTGATTCATATTCAGAGTCTATTTCAACACTTGATATCAATGAATATTCATCATCAGTCACTGTTAACGAAAAAAACTCTCGTGTTTTGGGTAATTCAATATTAGATAAATCCTTCAACTTATATATTGAATATAACTCAGGCAAAACTCTTAAATTAAAATTCACTTATTACCTCCTTAAAAATTAATTTGGCAGATTATTAATTAAAAAATCTTTCATATTCTCACCAAAAATAAGTTCAATATCTCTCTTATCCATACCTAACTCTAATAAAGCATCTACTAACGTTACTAAACCTCTTACTTCGAAAAGCGCTTTAATCGCGCCATCAAAGTCTGACCCCAAAGCAACATGTTCAACCCCAATTAAATCAGCGGTGTACTTAATGGCAGCAGCAGCATCCTGCACCGAATTCCCGCATAAAGCCGTTTCAAAAAATGCGATACTCACCAAACCACCACTTTCAGCAACTTGCTTTAATTGATTGTCAGAAAGGTTGCGGTTGTTGTCACAAGTGCCTTTGACCCCTGTATGTGAGACAACAACGGGTTTGGATGCATATTTAATAACATCAGCAAAAAGCGCTGGAGAGGCATGCGATAAATCAATAAACATGCCTTTATCTTCCATTTTTTTCAGTGCGCTTATACCAAACTCTGTCAAACCATACTTTTCCAAGCCGTGAGCAGAGCCGCCAACTTCGTTATCAAAAAAGTGGGCTAAGCCAACCATGCGAATACCTGCATCATATAAAACATCAATGTTACCTAACTGGCCGGCAAGGACATGAGCTCCCTCAACTCCCAATAAACCAGCGGTTTGCGCTCTATTATTGTTGCGTTCTGAGATATAGCGTTTTAATTGCGTTCGATTTGTTATCACTGAAAACTGACCATTAGACTGTTTGGCAGTTAAATGTAACTGGTCGGCTTGTACCTTGGCTCGCTCAGTCAAGTCAAACCAACTTTCAAAAGGCCGACCAAACAAAATGAAGGGTAATGTCAGTGAATCTGTATCACTTGGATTTCGGTCAAAATTTTTATTTTTAGGTACTTTACTGACTATGGTAAACACCTGCAGCGCTTGATTGGCTTCGATCATCCTTGGAATGTCTTGATGACCATGCTGATGCAACTGCAATAAATCCCTTTGCCATAACAAGCTATCACTGTGCATATCTGCTATAAAGGAGAGATCTTGATAGATTTTTTCTGCTTTTAGTGATGCCTTGTAAGGCGCCTGTACAAGCGTAGAGTTGAAGCGTTTATCAATTACAGGTGGCACAAAATGAATAATTGCCATACGTAATAATGCAACACCTAGCACAGCTAACACGACATACTTTAACGCCTTCATGCTCGACCCTTACTGAGTGCCAACGGCACTTCTAAACTCACGTAATGTCGAACCAGGCCATGAGCTGCCTTAGGCTCAATCCATGTTGAATGAGGAGATAAAACACCACCAGCATCAGCTAATTGCATTATTTGTTCAACGCAAACTGGTTGAAATATAAACCCAACACTATAGTTCTGCTGTCTGAGGTAATCTTCGAAAGCTCTGCCTTGATAATTGCCAGGTACAAACGCCACATCAGTACTTTTTACGACATCATTGACACCCAAAACCTTATCAAAAACAAACTTCTCAAGCATATCAACCGAATATGGCGGTCTTGCGCCTGTAACTTTGCGCCAAGTGGGTTTTAACGACAGTAAATACCATACTTTACCTATTACCATAACAAACTGTTGGCTGTCGTTTGGCATTTGACATGAATCAATTGGAAGTACGTCAAAATAGCGCTCGAGTTTATCCATAAACTCATGTTCATCAAGCGTATAAGAGGCTTTAACCGCGCGATTATAAGCTGCGACTTTCATACTGCTATCAGGGAATAGCGCTGACAAAACACTCACCCCCGCATCAGCTGATGATGCACCGCATAACAATGATTCTGTAGCAGCCAAACGATGATGCCCATCAGCGACATAAAGCCCTTCTATTTGCCCTAATAGGGTACTTAATTGCCACTCCAAATCTTCACAAGTTATCTGCCAAAGCCTATGCTCGGTGGCGTTATGCGTTAAGGTAATATCTGGGTTTTGAACCTGCGTCACGCTCTTAAGTAACTGACAAATTTGATTATTCTCTTTGTAAAAAAGAGTGATTGGCGCATCTTGTAATCCATTATTCAGTAACCGCTCTGCATAGGCATTTAATTTGTCTGAAAAAATTTGCTCATGCTTTTTAACGTCTCCGTTGACATGTACACCGGCTAAAAGCCCCAACCATACGCCTGATGGAGACTCAATTTTATAAGCATAATAGCTACCACCTGCCCCTTCAAAAGATACAGCTTCCCTAACTGGGTTGATGTTATAATTCATGCAAATTCCCCTTTCATTCCTTTACTCATTACACAAGCGCCCTGCTTGTCTTTTTTATTATTGGATAACCAAGCTTGCTCTTGAGTTTGAAACTCAAACTCAACAACGCTGGTGTTAAAAAGAAGGTAAAAAATGTGGCCACAAATAAACCGCCAACAACGACAGAACCAATTCCTCGATAAAGTTCAGACCCTGCACCAGGAATTAACACCAGAGGCATCATGCCGCCTATTGAAGTCAAAACACTCATTAAAATCGGACGAACACGGCTATGTAATCCCGCTAAAATCGCCATATTAAAATCTTGTGTGCCAGTTTCTTTCAACTGATTAGTTGTTTGGTTAACGATCAAAATAGCATTATTCACAACCACACCCGCTAAAATGACGAACCCGATTATGCTCAACATATCTAGATTTTGTACCGCTTGGTATCGGTCAGAAATGCTACTTGCATGCACTAAAGAGATCCCCATAAAACCGCCCAATGTTGCCAGTGGTACGGTTACCATAATAAGTAATGGACTCCCCCAACTTTGAAAGAAAACAACTAAAATCAAATATACAAATAACAGTGCCAAAAACAGTGAACTTGTAACTAAAGAAGGCAAAGTGCCATCCCCTAATAGAGACTCTTTGATTTCAGCCAACTTTCCTGCTGAGCCTGACAATACAACCTCTACACGATTATCAAGCAGTCCTTTTTCTCGATGGTCAGCGATCAGCTCATGTACCTGCTCTATAGCTTGATCTAGTGATAACGAACTTGGTGGTGTGAATTGAAGTGTGACAGCCCTTAATCTGTCTACATGGCGGATCTCTTCTGGTGTTTGCACCTTCCTTACTTCAGTGACACCTGTTACATCTGTGATACCACCATCAGGAGTCGCAATCGGCGCGGCCAATAATGCTTGCAAACTCTCTTTTTCGACAACCTGTTTAGCTTGTATTTTGAGATCTTTGAGCTCTCCTGCTAGCTCAAAGACTCGCAACATCACAATCCCATCACCATTCGCTGCTGTCGCTAGTCCCAGTTCCTCTCTTGTCAAACCATAAGCTTGCAAGCGCTCGTCATCTGGTACCAGCTCAATGCCTTGTGTCGGAGACGAAAAATTAGCCGGTTCAGGGGCAACGCTGTATGGACCAAACTTTGATACTAAACTTCCCATTAAGGTCGCAGCATTACTATTTACCAATTCAAGTTGATCCGCTTTAAGGTGAATTGAAATTGCAGAGCCCGTTGCGCCACCATTTGGGAAAAGTGGCAGTTGAAAAGCAAAATTAATCACATCAGGTATCTGTGCGCCGCGGATCGATTGATCTAGTAAAGTCACCAAATCTACAGTTTTTTGATCATCTACAGGCATTGCAGCTTGGAACATCTTGCCGTCAAACGCCCCCATAAAGAAGTGTTCAATCGCTGGCGCCGCTATGGTCCCCTCTGCAACAGTGATCTTTGGTACCTCTTCACTACTGAGTCCACTGTAACGCTCTTCAGCCGCAAATTTTAGCCCCCCTTGCTGCCAAGCTGGTCTCAAGTTATCTTCAACTTTACGACCAATGTCATTCATTTTGTCTAATGAATAACCTGGAGGGGGGATAAGAAGGCCGATCGCTGCATTGAAATTACCGGCTGGTAAATAGTCAACTGGTGGCATCAGATATTTGATACCCGATACAGTTAACACAGCCAATACGACAACTGTGCCCAATGCACGTTTCCAATGGACTATTAATAAACCAGCAATATTCGTGACTTTATCTGGCAGTGATGCAATTAATCGCAGCCCATAATTTGAAGGCTGAGATAGATGTGCTTTATTTTGTTTAAAAAGTTTTGCAGCTAATGTTGGAATTACGACAATGGAGACAACGAAGCTGACGCCCACAGCCCCCATTATCGCTAGCGCTAAATCACGAAATAACTGTCCAGCACTGTCCTCGATAAGTAATATGGGAATAAAAACTGTCACAGTCGTTAACGTAGAAGCAAATATCGCAGGCGCGACTTCTTTCGTACCATCAAGTGCTGCTTCCACTGCACGTTTGCCCATTTCTTTATGGCGGTAAATATTCTCTAGAACAACGATCGCGCTATCTATCACCATCCCAACAGCAAACGCCATACCAGACAATGACACTATATTAATAGAACGCCCTGCCGCTATAAGTACAATTACAGAGCTCACGATTGATATAGGCACAACAATTGAGATAATACCTATTGCACTGACATTACGAATAAATAAGAATAAAGTTGCTGTTGCAAATAAGCCACCAAGAAGAATATTTTCAAGTACCAACTCAATCGCATTTTCAACATATACGGATGTATCATATGTTTGAATGAGTTCTAAATTACCATTCAAGCCAAGCTCAGCAGCTTTTTGGGCTAATACACCACCTTCATCATTAATACTTTGCAATTCCGCTTTTAATAAAGCCATGACCTCCAACACGTTGCCACTGTGCTCTATGTCAAATGAGAACATTGGCATTGGAATACCGCGCACTCTGACCCAATTTTTAGCTTCTTTATAACTTAATTGCAGATGCGCGAAATCGCTGAGCCTAATTGCTCCTGCTTCAGTACGCTTAATCATTAAATTTTCAAGTTGAGAAAACGCCTTAAAACGACCAATCGTACTTACTTGAACATCAAGCTTACCATTGTTGATTGTTCCCCCCGAGTAGCTGACATTGTTTTGCCTAAGAGCAGTAACTAATTGAGAATAACTTAATCCAAGAGATGCCATTTTTGCTGTATCTATCACAATTGTGACGTCTTGCTCTTTTGCCCCCATCATTCCTACTTTTGCAATACCAGGAATACGTTCGAGGCGGGGTCTCAGGCGTCGATCCATAAAACTGTACAATGTTGTGGTATCAAAGTTTGGATCTGATGAAGACAATGCGGCCCAAGCAATTGTTGCAGCTTGCGAAGGATCAAACTGTGAGACGATCGGCTTTGTTACGCCAACAGGATAGAATGGTACCTCGTCCAGCTTTTGAGCTACCTGCTGCATAGCTTGTTCGAGTTCAACATGGTAATCAAACTCTAATACTATATTGCCTCTGTTGTTTCTACTCGAACTCACCATAGACAACAGCCCCTCGATGTTCCCTAGTACCTGTTCTTGTTCAGATACAACTTCAGACTCAATTTGACTTGGTGTCGCGTTCTCCCAAAATGTATCTACACTTAGATACATAGAGCTCACAGTTGGCGTCATTCTCACTGGTACATTAGAAAATGCCAACACGCCGATCATAAAAGCAGTGACCACAGCAACAATCACTGTCACTGGGTATTTCAAAGATTTTTCAATCAATTGCATGATTTTATTCCATTAGCCTTAACTACATTTTATTCATGTGTGTCAGTGTCAAAGTCTCGATTACAGTGACTGGTGCATTACCAAGAAGGCGTAAGTTGCCTTCCACTACCACTTGATCACCTTGTACCAACTGATGATCAGCAGCTAACGCTACAAAATTCCCTTGTTGAAATAGTGGTTCTACTGCAACAGGGACAGCTTGCTGCTCACTTTCCCCCTCACTTTGTGCTGTCACCACTTTATAAACCAACGTTCCCAAATGATTCTTAACAATTGCACTTTGAGGCACAAATAAAAGTGGCTGGCGCTCTCCGTAGCTCACCCAAGCCGTTAAATTCATACCAGGAAACACTTTCATCGCTTCTTTAGGTAAATCAGCAACCAAATAGAAAGCGCCTGAAGACTTATCAATATTTTGTACAACGCGCACTTGGTCAGATACATAGGTAAGCTCACCTAACCTTACTGTAATAGGCTGAGATTTAAGTTGCTCGATATGTGGTGAAAAACGCGCTGGCACTTCAATCCACGCTTCAAGTTGATTAGATGAATACATCGCAATTGCAGACTCTCCAATTGATAACCATTCACCAAGTTGCGCTGTCCGCTCTGTTACTCGACCATCAAATGGTGCTCGAATGACGCTGTCGAACAATCGAATTTCTAACAGCGCCAGTTCGCTCTCGTAAGACTCAAGAAGAGCTTTGGCTGCTTCATATTCTGTTTTTGAACTGGTCATTTTCGCAGCAGCATTGCGCAATACTTGCTGTGATACTGCGCCACCTACTTCTGTAGAGCGCAGAGCCTGATAATCACTTTCAACATCTGTCGATATAGTTTTATGCTGTAAAACGATATGCTTTTGTCTTTCCACTTCACTTTTTTGTTTTGCCAACAATGCCCGTAAACGAGCACTGTCCAAGCTCAATAAAGCATCTCCTTTTAAAACTTCATCTCCAGGGTTTACAGCCACTTCTGAAACTAAACCACTCTCTGCAGCAGCAAGGTTAGCGAACTCCTTTGCTCTAACATGGCCAACTGCTTTGTAACTCGGTGACGTAGAAAATTGATAAACTGCGTTGACTCTTACAATCTGATTTGCGCTTACAGACCAAGGCATTGCGAACAGCATCGCAACCATGCCAACAGCTATAAAACAATGAGAATACGATTTCACTTTACAACTAAGCATGCAATTCCTCTTTATCCAATAGGCTCATTTGGCCCATTTCCATTTTTATGATTGTGTCTGCAACATGAAAATAATGATCATCGTGTGAAATAACGATAACAAGCTTATTTTGACGCTTAAGCTCAGGCAAAATACCTTCATAAAAGACTTTTCTGAATTTCGGGTCTTGATCAGCAGCCCATTCATCAAATAAATAAACTGGTCGTTCATCTAGGTGACTCACTAGTAATGCAAGTCTTTTTCTCTGCCCAGTCGATAACTTGGTCGAAGAAACAACACCTGACTCGATAGAGACAATGCCCGTTAAGCTCAATGCCTCCAGATGGGAATCGATCTCAGCTCGCTTGCTATCAGCCTCAACCCCATAAATTTTTTGAAACAGGTGATAATCACAAAAGATCGCAGTGTAAAGTGCACTCAATTGTTCTGAATTCACTACATGCCCATCAACTGTAACCTGGCCTTTATCTGGTCTGTATAATCCAGTAATTATTTTTGCCAATGTAGACTTACCACTTCCATTACCACCCGTAATAAAAGTGACTTCCCCAGCTTTAAATTCAAAGTTTATTGGTCCAAGCATAAAGGATTGACGTTGGCCTGAACCATCATGTGATTGATAGCTATAAGTCACATCAGATAGGCGAATGCTATGCGCATTTTTCGATTTTTGAGCTAGTTGTTGTGGTACCTTACTTTCGAATTCATTAAGGTAATTGGAAAACTCAGTAGCTCGACCCCACGCGACTTTAATCTGCATAAGCTGCGGTATATTTTGCAAAATACCATTCACTGGACCTGTCATATATAAAAAGACCAGTACAAAAGTTGTGACATCTGCCGCAGATAAATTACTGAATAACACAGGGTAAATAAACGCCACAAAACCAACCACAACGGTGAACAGTAACTCACCCATGACTAAGACATTTACAAACTTTACGCCTGATTTGACATTGCTTTGTCTGTAATCCTGACAACTTATGTCCATATCTTTGCTAAAGGCATGACTTTTCTTCTCGTTAAGATTTAACTCCTTCAACCCAGAAATTAAGTCATTAATAAAATGAAAAAAGTGTTCTTGAATCGTTCTTGCTTTTTCGATGTAACCATTAACTCGCATACCTGCAATAAAAAACATCGTAATGGCAACCAATACCACCCCTAGGGCAAGCAGTAGACCGGTCAAGTTCACCGTTCCTAAATATATAAAACAGAAAAATAACGTGGTTGCAGAGGTAATAATTGAAATTAGAAAATGCGGAAACTGACTGATCAGCTCTGCGTCGTTATTCAATACCGTTTGAATCTTTTCTTTTTCAACCTGTTCCATTTTAAAATAAGGTGATCTGAGAATTTTATTCACCATCTTCATTCTCATTTCATAGACTGTTTTATGGGTGATATTAAGTACTTGCGTACGAACAATTTTTTGCCCTGCTACATACAAAATCATGCCGAAGAAGAAAATAATATAAGACTGGTTCGCCAGTGGATCATCCATATGAATTGCCATATTGATGGTAAAAATACACAATGTATTTCCAAGTCCACTTATTGCACCTAAAGTTGCATTTGCAAACACCTGCTTATCATCTTGTGCTCGCCACGACATGCTAAATATTAAATAGAGGATGAAACTAAAAGCAGATATTTGTAATGCGATTAAAGCAGGAACAAATGAGGCAGGAGCCCATACAGATACTACGTCCCACGTCACACCTGCAAAAAACAGCTGTGGAATGGTATACAAGCAAACTGCTAAACCAGCCATAAATACTGAGCTTAATAGCAATTTATTAAGCATACCTAACGGGCTACTAATAAACTGTCTTTGGCCTGTAACCGCTTGCTTAATCGCACCACCTAAAAACACCAAACAAATCAGAGTAAAGGGTAAGGTTACCGCCAACACGATTGTAGACACCGTATCCACGTTACGATATTGATCTGCCTCTAATGACTGAGGTTGCACACCCTCGAGTAGGCTATTAATGCCTCGTGCAATATCTTCTGTATTACTCGAATTAATGTTTGCTAATACCGCAATTGCACGACCTTTGTGTGGCTCAAACATAATAAATGAACCAAATGCAGGATTAGAACCGCTGTGCTCATAACGTCCAGCACCTGATTGGATTAACCACCAACCGGAAGCATAAGACCCACCAGTAGCCGAAGGTAGAACCTGTCTATTTGGCACTAAACTCGCTTCAAAACTAGCTTTCAGCAAAGGTGGAAGCTCTTTTTCGCCTGTAAGTAGTTCAAGCCATGTCGTAATATCACGAATATCACTGTTTAAATATGCAGCTGGCGCATTAGCCCGATAATAAGGGGCTTCATAAGGTTTCGCGGTGCCCAGATAAAAACTATGCCCTGAAGCAAGCTGTTCATCTGAAAAGTGCGTATTGGCAAGGCCAAGAGGCTTTAAGATTTGTGCTTCCACGTAACTTTCAAAACTTTGCGATGTCACTCGCTCAATAATCGCCCCTAACAGGTCGTAGTTAATTGTTGCGTACTCAAATCGAGATCCCGGTTGATACTTTAGTTCCATCCCTTTAACGTCTGTAACCAGAACAGATAACGCATCCGGTGAATCAGATACACGCAATATCGATAGCGTATCACTGCCAATACCAGAAGTATGGTAGAGCAAATCATGCACTGTCACCTTGACGTGCTGACCACCGTAGGTCAACAACATGTCATCTAGATATGTATCAATGCTATGTGCTAGCTCAATTTTACCCTGCTGTACCAAGTATTGAATAGCAAGCCCCGTAAAGGCCTTAGAGTTGGAAGCCAACTCAAATCGAGAATTTGCATCAAGTGGCTTACCAGTTTGTGAATTTGAAAAACCAACAACACCTTGATATATCAGCTGACTCCCATCAAGTACTACAGCGGCTACACCTGGAAGCCCTTGCTCCTCAGCTTGGTTTTTAATATAGATCCCGATTTCAGAAGCACTGTCATTCGTTTTAATTATTGTCTGAGGCAGTTCAACTTTATTTGTGTTTAAGTAATAAATTGCTCCCACAAGAAAAATGCATGTGAGCACAACTACTTTCATATATCTTCCAGCTAACATTCTAATCTCCTTCGCTAGCTTATTTAACCTTGATAGCCCATCAACTACTGCAGTAGCTCTTCTAAATCTGCCATATCTAAATCAACGGTAGAGAAGTCAGAAGGCGTAAATTCAACTTCATTTGAAGACATGCAACACTCCACAACCCGTTCAAGCTGCTGCAGATAATTGTCAACAAACGCTTGCATTTGATCGTGAGAGATTAGGGCATGGCTATAATTTATTTCGACTACAATTTGCGCATTTAACACCGCTATATTCATTTCAAGCGGTGCACTAAGGCTGTTGTTTGGATCTTGATACAACGCTAAATTGGTCAATTTGACCTGCGTCGTATCAAAGTTATCAGACATGTCACCCAAAAAATTAAAGCGCATTGTTTGAGCTGGTAATTTCGAATTGGTTGCCTGTAAATGACTCATAAATCCATAGCTTTCGCCATGATCAGGTATTGCTGCATATGCTTCTTTAACCTGCTTAATAGTGTCAGCCAAAGAGCCAAGGTTAAGTGGCAACTGCCACGGATAAATCGCAGTAAACCAGCCAATAACATCACTCAGAGCTAGCTCGTTGTGCCGCCTTCCATGGCTCTCTAATTCAATTGTGACAAAGTCACTTTGGCCGACTTCATTTAAAGAGAGCGATAACGCACTCAGCATCAATAACAGTGGTTCGGTACTAAATCTGCGATTTGCTTCGGAAAGTAACTGCAAACTTAGGTCACTAGGTAAGGTTTCTCTTATATTTGACAGTGTTGAAGCTGGCACTTTGCCCAACAACTTTGGATCAATTCGAAATAAGCTTGAGATGCTGCTAAATTGACTATGTGTATTTGTCCAGTAAGTATGTGCAATATCACTGACGGTATACTGGCTTTGAAACTCCGTTGCTTTTTTCAAGTTATAATGTGGAGGCTTTGATTCATAGCGCTCATTTCGAGTATATGCCTCGAGCGCCCGATTGATTTGAGAGACAAGCAGTCGCCATGACACCCCATCAACAACCAAATGATGGATGCACAATGTCAATTCGTTCGGCTGCCATCCAGCACTGCACAACACGCCGCGTGAAATATCTATATCACCGCTAAGCAAAGCGGGATCTGTCGTGTTTTTTAGCAACAAAGGTTTATATTGGGTATAACGGGGTAATTTGTGACCTGAGTCCCAAGCCAAACTCAACTCATCGTATTGCGACAACACAGCATTTAACAGTTGTTGCATGCACTCTTTTGTCATTGGCTGTTCCAAAGACAGAGTAGCAATATGGCAATAACCATTAGGGTTAACCAAGTTCAAATTGTTAAACCATGCCATCGCTGGGGTTGGTAACACTTCACCTTGCCTGTCTTCTGACTGCAAGGCTTCGCGCTTAGCAAGCAAGATACAATGACCTGTCATCGTGGCAAAATTTGAGCTGCTGAGGATACTCTTGACTTCTAGGCCTATGCCCTGTTCTTTCAATAAAGCAGAAAGCGAGATAGCTTTAATTGAATCTCCACCAGATAAGGTAAAATTATCACTTTCGGTGAGATTATCTCGACCTAAGATTTTACAAGCGGCTTCGATAAGAACGGTTAAAACTTCAACATCTGCATCAACGCTGACAGGGCTAGCAATTATTTCCTCAGGTTCAGGCAATTTGTCAGTATCGACCTTCCCATTTACCGTCAATGGTAGCGTTTGAAGCTCTACAAAAAATGACGGGACCATATAGGTGGGTAAACTACCTTCAACCCAAGTATGCCAATTGACCTTAACTTGCTCATCAAGCGCAAGGTAAGCACATAAAAACTTGGCATCGCCTCGCATTTTTACAACGACTTTAGCGTCTTTTACCTGTTTGTGAGCACGTAAACATTGCTCTACTTCACCGGCTTCTATTCGATAACCATTTAGCTTTATCTGGTGGTCTCGTCGTCCATAGAAGTGGATCACCTCCCCATCACTGCTTGCTATGTCACCAGTTTTATACAAACGGCCTTGCTCAAAAGGGTTTTTTATAAATGCGCGTTTCGTTAACTCAGGTGCATTTATATAGCCCTTAGCAACACCGGCGCCACCAATATATAATTCCCCTTTTTGGCCATCTAGGACTGGCTCTAAGTATTCATCTAAAATATAAATAGCAGTATTTGCAATCGGCAAACCAATTGCTACGTCACTCCCCTCTGCCTGACGCCCATCAAACAAGTACGTCATCGAGCCAACCACGGTCTCTGTAGGCCCATACTCGTTAAATATTCTAACTTTTGCCCCTATTTTCTGCTGCAGTTTATTTGCCGCATCAATACTTAGGCTTTCTCCACCTAAAACAAACGTATATAGCCTTGAGTCAGACTTAATGATCTGATTGAGTAAGCTAAGATGAGCAGGTGTAAGCTTAATCACATCACACACATTATCCATGACAATGTCATGCAGAATATTCTCTTCATCATTAGGCGGATAGACAACAACCTTAGCGCCTGTTATTAAGGGGCAATAGATAGATGTCACAGTGAGATCAAAGGCTGGTGAAGAATAAAACGCCATGGCGCTTTGATTACCTTGCAAATACGTCTTTGCAGCCCAGTTGGCATAGTTGGCAAACCCACCATGAGTCACATCAACCCCTTTGGGCTGCCCAGTAGAACCAGATGTAAAAATAATATATGCACTATCGTTTGGCTCAATACTTGGCCAACTAACTTGCTCATCATGCCCATCTGAATCAATAAATAAGCTCGCGACAGCGGTAGGAGTAACCTTGAGCGACAGGTGAGTAGGTTCATCACTCACAAATATCACACTCTTGGTTTGCTCCAGTACATAGTTCACTCTGGTGGCTGGTGTTGTAATATCAATCGGGCAGTATGCGGCACCTGTTTTTAAAATAGCTAACATGACTACCATGAGCTCCCAGCTAGGTGCCATGGAAATAGTTACAATATCTCCGGGGGCAACTCCCCTATGATTTAACTGCAACGCCACGGTGTTGACCTTGCTGACAAGTTCCGTATACGTTAACTGAAAACCTTTCTGCTCAATCGCTATACCCTGCGGAAACTGCTTACTAATGGCTTCTATTTGGCGAACAACATCTGTAAATGGCTGGGGATTTTCGTCAATCAAATTATAACGGGACAATAGCTGTTGCTTAGTTGCCCCATCCATACTTTGCAGTTTTGAAATACATAATGAACTGTCATCTTTTAGCTGCTGCAAAATATAAAACAGCTGTTTACTCATTTGTTCAATATCATGGGCACGGTAACATGAGCATTTATAATCAATATATAATTTACTCGGGGCTGTATCCGTCTTCGGCGTTAGAACCCATTGCAGATCATGGTCTTGTGCCCCGCTGAAGACTTCGAAGTTACGTGCTGGTACGTCACCATAATGCTCGACATTTTGTCCTTTGTAATAGTTAACGGACATATGATACAAACGCCGTTGCCCACTTTTGGCTAGCGCCAACTCCGAAACCAACTCTTCATACGGGTATTTCTGATGGCGATAATCGTGACGCAATGTCGAACTCACCATATCAATAAACTCAATCAGAGTAGATTGTTCATTAACCAAGAACCTGGAACACACTGTGCTCGTCAGCATCCCAAGCTGCTCTTTAGACTTTGCACATGTGCGATTAAAAACAGGTAACCCTAAAGTAAGATCCGCTTCCCTTGTACGTAGATACATTTGCAATAATGAAGTAGCAACAAGCAAAGTATTTTCTGTACAGCCATACGTTTGGCATAATTGCTCAAATAAAGCGTTTTGCTCGCAACTCAAAGAATGTACATATCGTTGTGAGCGAGCATCATCTCCCGCTGGAAATACACTTAAATCCGGTAATGAGTCAAACTTACTCTGCCAATATTGGGCATCTTTTCTATAACGCTTTGAATTAAAATATTTCTCTTCTTGCTGGAAAAGAAACTCAAAGTCTGTATCCACTGCATCAGTACAAGCAGTCACATCGCAATGATTATATGCGTCAGAGAGCTGGCGACTGATTTGTGCAAATGTCCACCCGTCGGCAATGAAATGGTGCAGTTTAATAAAGAACCCCTGCGTATTATCATTTCCCTTTAGCAATATAAACTCAAATAATGGCGCATTTTCAAACGGCATAACTGTCGCCATTTGTTGCGACGCCCAGTCTAATATTGCATTTTGAACATCTGGCTCTACAAAGTGCTGTACAGGCAACCTTTTCGACTCGATATCACAGAGCACTTGAACGTGCTCTCCCTGAATACAGCGGTACTGCATTCTAAGTATCGGGTTAGCGTTTAGAAGCTGAATAAAGCAGTGATTAAGTCTGTTAAAGTCAACTTCACCATCAAAAATGACGACGCCACCCAAGTTGTGCATAGGGCTATCCGGCATCATCAATTGTGAGTAGCAAACGCGCTTTTGAGCACTGAGCAATGAATACTTCTTAGTCATACTACACCCGGTTCATATCGTAGAAAAAATCGTCGATCTGAGTAGTTTCATCAGATTTTGCAGCCTCGCTATAAACTTTATAACCTACTGCAAGATCTAGTATCCCCATCCCAAATGGCGAAAATACGACCGGTTTATCTCTTGCTGGCGCAGCTTTACCTGCTAGAATTTCAGCTAAAGTGCCAGTGACAAAATCACGATTGCCGACTTTCTGCTCGGTAAGGTGTGGTGAAGTATTCGCTTTCATACAATGCTCCACATCATCAAACACATTATGAGAAGCAAGGATCACTTCAGGACTCAGATCCCGCAAAGAGACGTGTAACACGATGGGATTGTGAGAAAACGCACTTACATTGTGAATGTGTGGCTCTCCTGCTGATGTGGCAAATGTAACGATGTCACTTTGCTGGATTAATGCGTCGGCACTATTGGCTATCATAATCTCTGTATCTTTTAGCTGTGCAAAGTCCTTTTGTATTCGCGCTTTAAACTGCTCAGCATATGCTTCATTTGTATCGAACAAATGAAGATTTTCGATTTCCCAACCACACCCAGCGAAAAACGCAATAATATAGCGTGCAATAAGACCAGTACCGATCACTCCTAAGTTAGCAACTTTCTTTTGCTTGTTATTTAAATGATATGCTGCAGATACCGCAGACGCTGATGTTCTAGAAGCACTGATAATACTCGATTCCAGACAAGCAAAAGGATAACCAGTTTCTAGGTCATTCAAAATTAAAACGGCCGATGCTCTAGGGATACCTTGTTGAATATTTTTTGGAAAACTCGAAATCCACTTCATGCCGCTTACTTTTAATGCATCATCAATATATGCAGGCAAAGCAATTATCCGCGCTTCTGGTTTTTTCTCAAAACGTAAGAAATAGCTATCAGGGTTATGCGCGTTGCCAAGCTGATAAGCAAGGTAAGTTTTCTCAACGATATCAACTATTCCCTGATAGTTGGCACTTACAACGTCATTGACTGACTTGCCGCTAATCACTTCAAACTTCATAATCTAATTCCTTTATTTTCACATCATCGGAAGTATTTTTACTCTTGTAGGGGACGATCTCAGGTAGCGAGCTAAACCGTTCTGCAACCCATTGTGGGTTATATATAGATTTGAGGTACTTTTCGCCGCCATCAGGGGAGATCGCAACAACTGTGTCAGTTGCTTTTATTTTATCTGCGTAATGTCGAATGCCTGTTAAGACACTTCCCGTCGAGCCTCCAAACATAAACCCTTGTTTAGCCCAATAGTGACATTCAGCAATCGTATTTTGCTCAGCGACCAAGTGCACATGTTTAACCGCATCGTGGTCACAGATAGGCGGTACACGACTGGTGCCAATGCCCGGAATATGACGTATGCCTTTTGGGTGACCAAATGTAATCGAGCCTTTGGCATCAATCGCCACTATTCGTGTACTTGGAGAGTGCTCAGCAAAATACTTAATGCATCCCATTAACGTGCCAGTTGTACCAGCTCCTACAAACAACCAGTCAACCTTTTCAAAGGTTGAGAGTATTTCTGGTGCGGTATATTTGTAGTGTGCGTTTACATTGCTACTAGAGGCATATTGATTCGTCCACACTAAGTTAGGATTTTGCTGACATTTATCCTTTATCGTCGCCAAACGAGTCGCTAAAAAACCACCATTTGCGTCTCTATCTTTAACGACTATTAAATTAGCACCGGCGGCTAAAATCGCGGCTCTGGCTTGTTCAGTACAAGCCAGATCCGTCACACAAGTAAATTTATAGCCTCTAGAGGCACAAATTATCGCCAGTGCAACGCCCAAGTTACCTGATGATGATTCTATAATTTCAGAACCAGGCTTTAACTTGCCCTGTTGCTCTAATTCATCTATGAGTGTTAGGGCGGACTTCATTTTTATGGAGCCCGCAGCATTAAACCCTTCGTACTTTAAATGTACCTGAGCTGGGGCAATGCCAGACAGCTCTAAGTACAGATTATTTATGAGCAACTGTTCGGGTTTACTCACTCTTATCGAGTTAAGGCGACTCATAGCTTATTGCGCCATTTTTTCTTCCATCGCCCATCCACGTACTGCTCTGGGTCCATCAGGCGATGTACTTCTTGAACATGTGGAGGATAGAACATGGAATCATGATCCCCTGGCACTTCTATAAATGTTACTTTTTCAGTTGTCATTCTTTGCCAATCCTCCTGTGTTTTAAGCTCTTCAGGATTGCCTATCGCACTAAGGACGGTGATTGGGGTATCTAATAATCTGAATGACTTGCTCTTGTATGAAAGCAAATGTGACATATGTTTATATACTGTCGCTTTCCAATCCTTGAACTCCATCTCTTCATCATCGGCTCTTTGTGATCTATTAATGTTTTCATCTTTCATGTAATACATCACTTTATCGCGCGCCATCTCTAGCTTGTTTGCCCAGTTACCTGGTTTATGACGCTTAGACGCTTTCGTCATTTTCTTGATCAAAGGCTCAGGCCACTCAACTGGAATATCGAGTAACAGTAACTCTTGAACTTCTTTACCTAAATTCTCTAGTACACGCGCCATATCAAACGCAATATGCGTACCGGTACATAAACCACCGATGAGATAAGGCCCCTCTGGCTGAACTTTAAACATCTCATTAAGATACTCACCGATCACTTCAGGTAAGCTATCTGGTAGTACAGATTTATCAGTTAAACCGCGAGCTTGAATGCCATAAACCGTATGTGTTGGCTCAAGTAATTTGGCTAAAGTTCTATACGCGAAGATTGTTCCGTCACCAGCATGTATCAAGAATAGATTGTTTTTAGACGTCGAATTATTGAGCTTGATAGTACATCTCAAACCTTCGATCACTTCACGTTCTTGCTGCATTTCTTGACCCAGTTGCTGGATCGTACGGTGCTCAAAGATTGTATTGATGGTTGTTTGGATCCCGAGGTCAGATGATATCTTATTCACTAACTTGAGAACGGTTACTGAGTTACCACCAATATCAAAGAAGTCATCAGTAATACCAATTTCCGTGATATTCATTTCTAGAACATCGGCCCAAACTTCACGTAAATGAAACTCTAGCTCTTCTTCAGGTTCGACAATCTCCCCTCTGTTCTTTTGAGCTGCAAGTTTACTCAGTGCTTTTCGGTCTACTTTGCCATTTGCACTGAGTGGCAATTTGTCAAAATGATGAACCCGGCTTGGGTGCATATAATCTGGTAGTTCTTGCATTAAGAAACGCTTTAAACGTTCATTAAAACTCTCTTCACTACCGGCTTCAACTTGTTCAGAGTTATAGCAAACACATGCAACAAGCTGCAGGTTCTCTTCATGTCCCTCAGTTATCACACATACTTCTGTAACACCAGAAAAACGCCTGATAGCACTTTCGATATCACCTAATTCAATTCTAAATCCACGGACCTTAATTTGGTGATCGTTTCTACCAAAAAAGTCGATGCTGCCATCTGGGTTCCATGCCCCAACATCACCTGTCTTATATAGCCTTGGATGCTTATCTGACTCATCAATAAAAGCCTGTGCAGTTTTTTCTGGGTCATTGAGATAACCACGTCCGACACCGACACCAGATACACAAATCTCCCCTTTGACTCCAACAGGACATAGATTCATGTTGTCATCAACAATAATGACTTTCATATTGTTAACAGGCTTACCAATTGTGACTCGCTCACTGACAACCTTTTCCTTGATCATGGCATGGGTAATGTCATCTGATGCTTCTGTTGGGCCATATGCATTGACCACTGGAATTTGAGGGTACAGATCAAGCCATTCGTTTACGGCTGTTGGCTTTATCACCTCACCCGTCACCATCAAATATTGTAAGTGCTTGAGTTCTGCCTTTGTTTCTGTCAGTACTTCTTTGAGGACAGATAGATAGGAAGGAACGACTTCCAAGACACTTACTTCATCATCTATGACTCGCTGCATAAATTCTTGTGGCTTGAAAATCAATTCATTGTCATAAATTTTAACTGTTGCACCAAGCATTAACGGTGAAAAGTATTGCCATACCGAAATATCAAAAAATAGGGCAGCATTCTGTGCAATCACACTATTTTTATCCATGCCTAAATCATTGATTTTAGCTTGTGCGTGGTTAACCAGTCCTCGGTGCTCTATCATTACACCTTTGGGTACTCCTGTAGAGCCAGACGTGAAAATCACATACGCTAAGTTATGACCATTGAATTTATCAGCATATGGAGACGTAAAATTTGTCCCTGTATACTGTTTAACAACACTAAAATCATGTTGAGTTTTCTTTTTCGGTTTAACTGAAGAGACTGCCTCAGACTTATTAACGTGTAATATCGAATCAAAGCGGAATTTTGTAAACTCATTGGCGATAGTGTGGATCTTATCGTCACTTTCTACTTTGATGATTTCGTCAAACTCATGCTCCAAATCAGCGAAAAAGTCTTTTGATACAAATAACTCAGCGCGCCAATCAATCTTAGTTTTGACATCCTTACTTGGATGAGAGCGCTTGTATTCCATAAACTCAGTAAGCATCGCCTGCTTGCGATCTTGATCCATCACATCGCCGACAAAAATGATACCTTTATCACCCAATTTATTGATCACATTATTGATCACTTGGCGAAGGTAATTATGACCGTGGAAATCTTGTATAACGCTATTGATTATGACGACATCAAAGTCATCTTCATCAAGGTTTTTCACTTCATGTGCAGGCATCGCCGCCAGCTTGATATTGGTAATGCCCTCTTTTTCAATACGCTGGTTGTTACGCTCAATAATGACATCTGACAGATCAGTACCGACATATTGCCCTACTTCTTGCGCAATTCTGTACATCGTAAAACCGGTGGCACAGCCGATTTCAAGGACTTTGCTTGTCTTGGTTAAATATGGCGCTAACTTTTGGTAAGTATTGTCAACATATTCATCAATCTCTTCTTGCGGGATCAAGCCCCCATCATAGCTGGAGTACCAACCACCGCCTTCTATATCATTCGTCGCTTTTTCACCGATGTAATGCCAAAGCTGCTGACTCATCAGCTCTGACTGCTCAGCCTCTTCAATGCTATATATGCTGTCAGAATCTAAACAAATAAATGATTCAAATGTTTTGGCTTGCCACTGTACATTATTGAGCAATCGTATTTTATTGGACTCTGACAGCACTGTTTTCACTTCTGCGCTATCAAGAATCGTTGTGATGCGGTCTTCAGATAATTCACAATCTACTGGCACGTAAGCGCCACCAGCCTTTAGAATACCGAGCATGGCAGTAAAGCAGGTGATTGAGCGGTCCATCATCACAGCGACGCGTTCTTCAAATTGTAAGCCACGCTCTTTAATCAGATACTCTGCTATCTGATTTGATTTACGCTCTAATTCAGCATATGTGATACTTTGATCATTGTATTGCAGTGCCACTTTTTCAGGCGTTTTGCTCGCTATATCTGAGACCAATAGGCTCACATTTACACCATCAGCAAACTCACTCGGTGCGCGATTAAATTCATTCAATATTTGCTGTTCTGCCTGCTCATCACACAGTGAGATATCTTTGATTACTTGATCCGTATCCAACACGATGCGATTGAGTAGACCAAAATACACCTCAGCCAACTGAGCAATGAAATGTCGGCTATAGTGTGCTATGTCAAATTCAAACGTCGCAGAAAGCCCCTTAGATGTTCGCTTAGCTTTAATGACTAGCGCAAATGTTTTATCTGGCACACTGTTTGGGTTTTGAATATTCTCAAGGCATAGACAAGTATCCACAAGCTGAGGTAACTCAGTTACATCTCCGCTATTACTCTGTAAAAATGCATTGATCTCTTTGATGCTCAGGGTTTGGTTTTGCACCGCATCTAACTGCATATTTTGCGTTTGAACTAACAACTCACGAACATCATATGTCGTTTCTAATTCATTGCGGACCACTAACATACGTTCAGTAATATCAGTGGCATCATCCTTATACCCTGGGGTAGCGACTAACAGTGTTTTCAGGCCACTGTATTTATTAAGCAGTAACGACCAACCTGCCATCAGTAAAACATGCAGCGATTTATCAGAGGCTTTACTCAAATTCCATAAAGGATCAAATTTTACCAAATCCATCTCATAGCTAGCTTTATCTGCTCGTACATCTGTTGCTTTAAACTGGCCATGTTTGTCATTAGGTAGTCTAGAAGCCAGTGTTACTTGATTAAATACTGATTTCCAATAAACTTTTTGCCCCATTACTTGCTGAGAATTGGCAGTACTTTCAGCTCCTGGTGATGTTAAGGACATCCTTCCTCCTAAATTATTGTTATATTCTTAATTATTAACTTTAAAACTCGAATCCAAACTCTTCACTTGATACATGTGCTTTTCGTCGCAGTGTATCAAGCTGTTCAATTTTGCTCTGTGGTGACGCAATCGCTTGAATTGTTACTTGCTTAAATAGCATCAAGAATTGCGTAGCAGAAGCCTCATTGAATAAGTCCTTTGAGTACTCTAGCCTGACCTGCAACTCTCCTTGATATAAATACAAGTCAAATGTCAGGTCATATTTAGCTGTTTCAAATTCTGGTTCATACCCTTCGAAATGGACTCCTTCAATGTCAATATTGCGCTGTGTTTCATCCTCTGTTCTCATGGCGAAACACACATCGAATACAGGTTGACGCGCAGGATCTTTGACCAGCTTCAATTGCTCTACGATCTTTTCAAAAGGCATTTGTTGATTTTCAAAAGCTGCAAGGGTGTTTTCACGCACTGCGGCCACGAGTTCTTCAACCAACATCGAAGGCTTTACCGAATTTCTCAGAGCCAGCATATTGACGAACATACCCATCATATTTTGTAAATCACTGTGCTCGCGCCCAGCCACAGCCGTACCGACAATAATGTCTTCATCGTAGGTAAGTTTATGCAACAAGATATTTACACATGAAAGCATGGTCATAAATAAAGTGCACGATTGCTCCTGAGCAAATGATTGAATTTGAGAGGTAAGCTCTGAGTCGAAAATACTTAAAATGTGCGCGCCCGCGCCACTTTTGACTGCCGGGCGAGAATAATCAGCAGGTAGCTGTATGCTAGGCAAATTACCACCAAGCTGTTCAAGCCAATAAGTACTCTGCTCAGTCATACTTGGCTGCGCTAAACGCTTATTTAACCACCCGCTGTAGTCTTTATAATGCACAGCCAATGGTTGTAATTTCTCGCCTTCATATAACTTGGCAAACTCATGCACAAAGAGGTTCATTGTCACGCCATCAGAAATAATATGGTGCATATCTAACAACAACAACCAACGACCTTGGCCTTCATCATCTGTATCTAAAGAGATGATTTTTGCCCTCAGTAAAGGAGACTGAGCAAGGTCAAAAGGTTGAATAAATGTTTGGATCAAGGACTCAATATCACTGACTTCAGACATATGAGCCAGCTCAACATTAAAATGAACGTCACTAGATATTATTTGCTGGATCTCACCTTGAGAGTCTGATGTAAAGCTGGTTCTAAATACTTCATGACGCTGTACAATCTGCTGCAATGCAGATTGTGCCTTGTTTAGATCAAACTGACCTGACACTTTAATCGCAAAAGGAACGTTATAAGCCAAGGAGCGCTGATCCATAGATGCCACCATAAACATTGACTTTTGGCTAGGCGAAACTGGATAAAATGCGCTATCCGACAATGGTAAAATCTTCAAATGCTGGCTTGTCTCTTGCGCTTCAATTACTGCTACTTGCTGACTTAACTCAGCATTTTGGAATACGTCCGCAATTGAAATTACCGTGTTATATACTTTTTCAACTTCGGCAACGAGTCGCACAGCGAATATAGAGTCGCCGCCCAATGCAAAGAAGTTACTGTGGCTTTCAAAGTGAGTTAATGGCAGATTCAATAAACCAGACCACAATGTTGCAAGCTTGGTTTCTGCAGGTGTAAGAGTAGATAACTCTTCGCCTTCTGCCGAAATAGCATTCTTAACTGCCATTCCAGCCAACGTTTTGTGATCAACTTTACCATTTGCAGTCAATGGGATATGAGACACCAAATGGATATGTTGAGGCACCATATAATGGGGCAACTGCTCACTTAGATGCGATTGAAGTGCCGTCTTTAATGATACCGCTGACGGGTTGCCTGACACGATGAATGCCACTAACCAATTGCGGCCATGAAGTGCAAATGTCGTGACCACAGCATCCACAATCTCTGGATGCGTTTTACAATGCGCCTCTATTTCACCCAATTCGATGCGATAACCCTGCACTTTAACCTGGTGATCAACACGACCTAAAAACTCAATATTACCATCTGGTAATAAGCGCCCTCGATCACCGGTTTTGTATAGTCTCAGTCCAGATTTAGGATGCTTGAAAAATGCATTATCCGTTTTTTCAATGTCGTCCCAATAGCCTCTGGCAAGACCAACACCACCTATATAAAGGTCGCCAATAGACCAGATCGGTGCTGGCTCTAACGATTTATCCAGTACATAAAAAGATTGATTGGCTAAAGCTTTTCCGTATGGCACGGATTTCCAGTGCGCATGCACTTCATCAATGTCGTAATAAATTGACCAAATTGATGCTTCCGTCGCACCGCCCAAACTTGTAATTTTTACCTCAGGGGCGATACACCTAATTTTGTTAGGTAAGTCTAGCGGGATCCAATCTCCGCTCATAAGTACCTGGCGTATTGGTAACAGGTCTTTACTGTCCTTCATTTGCTCGGTCAGCATCACCATCAATGCAGGCACTGTATTCCAAATTGTAACTTGATGATTTTTAATGTACCTCAGCCAACTAGCAGGGTCTCTAACTTCACTCTGCTTCGGTAACACTAATGCACCGCCTTGACCCAGCACGCCAAAAATATCATATACAGACAAGTCAAAGTTTAAATTCGACAGCGCAAACACTGTGTCTTGTGCTGTTACTTGGAAACGCTGGTTTATATCAATACAAGTATTGTTGGCTGCAGCATGTTCGATCATCACGCCTTTTGGCGCACCTGTTGAACCCGATGTGAAAATCACATAGGCCAAATCCGATAGCGTTGCGGCACATTCTAATTGATAAGCTTCGTCAGGTAGTTGCAGGTCAGCCATATGTTCAACGATATGAAGATGCATCGAATCTGGCAATAAATGCGCGCTGCGCTCAGTTGTGACAACATGTGTCACACGACCAGACTCTAATAACAATTCAATACGGCTTTGTGGCAAGCTTGCATCAATAGGTAAATAGGCAGCGCCACTACGACAAATACCAATTGATGCAACAACTTGTTGCCAACACTTATCCATCACAATAGCGACAAGCTCACCTGGTTTCACCGACTTGTGTTGTAATTGCCATGCTAGAGCAGTTGTATAATGCCAAAGTGCCCGATAAGTTAATGTCTTATCATCTGAGTAAATAGCAACCGCATCACCCCGTTGCTGCATTTGACGCTCTACTGCACTATGAAGATAATCTTGAGCAATTGGCGTTTGTGTCTCGTTCGTAGACTCAATTAACTGCATTTGCTGTTCTGGCAGAGGCGCAGGTAATATCGACTCCCAAATCTCACTACTTTCTGTTAACGCAACTAATAAGCGGTCTAAGGACTGGGCAATATCAGAAATCATCCCCTCTGGAAATAATTCATCAACATGATCCCAAGCACAGTGCAGTTCACCTTGAAGCTCGTTCACTTTAACATCTAACCAAACTTGAGATGTTTGAGTGATGGCAAAGTCATCTTTTGAACTTCCGAATGTTTCTTCTGCAATAGCCAGCTGAAGCGTATCTTCTTTCGAAGTATTCGTGTCGCTCTGTTCCTCTAAACCAATCGTACTGGTTACGACAACAGGGAAATTCTGTAGTTGACCAAGATGACTCGATAACGCTTTTTGCATATCAATGCCACCAAAGTGCCTATGGTCAAGATCTTCCCATAACTGTTTTTGAATCCCTTTCACTTGCGTTGCAAAATCCACACTTGGATCGGTTAAATCAACCTCTAATAAAGAAAGAGTTGTGAAATCACCTATGATTTTATTTACCTCTGGGTGCAGAGGCAGGCGATTAAATAAAGTCAAATTAAGCGCAAAATGTTTACTCTCACACCAATGTGAAAGTACCCAAGAAAATGCACCTAAAAACAAACCAGCTGGTGTGATCTGACGCTCCCCTGCAAGCTGCTTCAACTGCTGCCATTGTTCCTTGGTTAGCGAATGCTTAACCCGAGAAAAATGAGGCTGTGAAATAGAATCAGGCTCCATACTTGTCGGCAATAAAGGACGTTCAGGGAATGATTCGACACGAGACTGCCAATAGTCTTGAGACTTTTTAAATATAGGGCTCTCACGAAGCGCATACGATGCAACGACATAATCACGGAACGTGAAGTTTAAAGGTGCTAAGGACAAATCAGGATTGCAATATAATGCGAACAATTCATCAAACAGAATGACCGAGCTAGAACCATCTACAATCAGTGCGTCAGAGCTAAAATGAATGACAGAATCTTGATCATTGAGGTGTGTGATACGAATATCGAATAATGGCCACTCTCGGCCGCTATATACTGCGTGAGAAATTTCTTCCCTGACAGCCAACTGTCCAGCATTGGCCGACTCTTCGTCACTATACTGATATACCTTAAATTGATAATCAGGAGTCTGCTCTAAAACTCGTTGCGTACCATCCTCATTTACTATCATTCGCAGCATATCATGGCGCTTTATTAAAGCATTCCAAGCAGCTTCTAATCGCGCCACATCGAGATTTTTTGCAAATTTCTCAAAGTACCCATGTGTTCCTACATTTCCCATTTCAAAGTCGTCTCGACGACCTACCCAATATGCTCTTTGAATATCATTGAGTTCAAATGGGGCATAACGATTGACGAGGTCTGGCGTGACCTTAGGCAATTCGTATTTCTGCTCTGATATCGAATCAATATGTTGCGCTAGATTTATTATCCCTACATGTTCAAAAAGGGCGCTAATACGAACCGATTTACCAAAATGATTAGCTATCTCATTAGATAAGCGCACAGCCAGTAATGAATGGCCTCCAAGTTCAAAAAAGTCGTCATCACAACTGATAGCTGCTTGCTCAAATCCTAATACTTCACTCCAAATCTCTAATAATACTTGCTCAGAATTGTTTTGAGGTGCAACGATGGTTCTTTCATCACCATCAGATGCTTTGTCTTTGAGCGCTGCCTTATCCACTTTTCCGTGATTATTTAATGGAATATCGTCCACTAGATGAATACGAGTAGGCACCATATAACTCGGTAATGAGTTAGTTAAATATTTGCGAATTTTCGCTACCGATACGTGAGACTCTGGAAATTCAACCACTTCTGATTGATTAAACTTTTGATAAAAAGTATTACCGTTAAACTCACCCGAGTTATGAGTAGAATTAATACTGAAACGTTGTAATTCAACACCTAAACGCTCAAGTGTGAGATTAAGAACATAATTGTGGCCAAGGCCTTCACTTACTGGTTGACGTACCACTTCACCTGAAATCACATCGCCAACATTAACCTCAACACCGACAAGGTCTAGCGGGAAATAGTTAGGTAAAAAGGAGCTATTTTTATCTGCGAATACATCTAAAGTGATATCATCATCTAAGTGAATATTAACCCAAGCTACAAATCCAGTGAGACGCCCACCTTTTGTGACGCTCATCTGCATTCTTTGAGTGCTATTAGCTTCAAATTCCTCAGTAAAATCCAACTCTTCAAATGTAGCTACCTCTGAAATCAGGTGAGACTGTGTGATGTGATCAGCACATAATCGCAAGTCAAACTCACTACCACATTGACGATAAATCTCATCTTTATATTCAGTACCAATTTGATTGAACCCAAATACACATTGAGACTCAGAGAGTGAAACAGCAGCCATCTTCGTCACACACTTTTTAGGAAGCATGTTTTCAGGGCTCGAGAGCCTTGGACGTACGCTATTTAATATATCGCCCGCCCCTTCAGAACTGCCGATAGTGCCAATTAATTCCGAAATACAAAACTCTGGCTGCTCAGGTAATTCAACTGTCTGGATATCGCCAAGTAACACTTCTACTTGATCGGCCAATGCGAGCTCTTGCACTTTGGCCAGCGCTTGTTCGTAAGCCACCGGATTAATCTCTACAGCAATGACTTTTTTAGCGCCAGCTTTAAGTGCCATTTGAGTTAACACAAGCTCAGCACCAGGACCCACTTCAAGTACAACCTTTCCTTTCAATACTTTATTCATAGCCTCTTGAAAGCAGGTATTTCGACGAGTATCTCTGAGCATCGCGGTGTAATGCGCCTGATCAAATAGAAAATGATCGCCTGAAGGAGGGTAAAAAGTGACCTTTTCTTGTTGATTTTCGGCAACTACATAAGCTTCTAAATGTTTCTCAGTCCCCTTATCTGCGATTAATAACGCCGCAGATTGTACTTCCTCTAATTCTGTAATCTTATTTTGAATTTCACCTAACTCAACACGATAACCACGAATTTTTAT
This sequence comes from Pseudoalteromonas luteoviolacea CPMOR-1, assembly GCF_001625685.1. GTDB lineage: Bacteria > Pseudomonadota > Gammaproteobacteria > Enterobacterales > Alteromonadaceae > Pseudoalteromonas > Pseudoalteromonas luteoviolacea_K. The sequence goes on from NZ_AUYC01000051.1 coordinate 137,888, forward strand.
CTGATCATCAACTCGACCAACAAATTGTAATTGCCCATCATCTAAGTATCTAACTAAGTCGCCTGTTCGGTATATACGAGAATTTGTTGAGTTAGTGAATGGATTTTCAATGAACTTTTGTGCGGTCATTGCATCATTGTTGTGATAGCCCCTAGCTAAGTTATCTCCACCGACCCAAAGCTCACCTACTGAGCCTATCGGCGCTAAATTGCCGGAATAGTCAACAATATAAAGCTGTGTGTTCGCTATCGCATGGCCTATTGAGTCACAATTATCTAATGTTAACTTTGCAACACTTGACCAAACCGTCGTTTCTGTTGGTCCATATTCATTGACTAACTCTACTTCTTGAGGTTGTAATTCAGACCAGCGAGTAAACTTCTCAACCAATTGTTTACTGAATGCCTCACCGGCAATCACAATTGTATTAAGGTAAGGTAATTGTGTGGTGCCAAGCATATCCAACAAGACGTCTAATAGTGTTGGCGTGGTTTCCAAAAATGTAATCGCTTTTTCTGACAGTTGCTGGATTAAATTTTCCGCACTATTGGTCAGTAAGTCATCACCAATACAAAGCTGCCCACCATGGCAAAGCGTATAAAAGATCCCCGCCACAGAACTGTCAAAAGCCACTGAATGTAATAACAAGAAACGCTCAGGAAAAACGAAAACTGGTGTTCGGGCTAACGTCGAATTGAGTAAAGAAGCATGCTCTACTTCTACGCCTTTAGGTTTACCAGTAGAACCTGAAGTATAAATAATATACGCCAAATTTTGAGCATCAACATTGTCTACTTGTGGCTTGGCCTTTGAAGCAGATTGAAAATCGTCAGTACCTAATAAACCTTTTAAGACGATGCAAGCGTTATTACATAATTCACGTATTTTATCTTGATGTTCATCCACCAATACTTGAGAGGCACCTGAGTCTTCTAGAATATATTTAATGCGCTGCTCTGGATATTTGGGATCAATTGGCACGTAGGCGGCGCCAGATTTTAACACGCCAATTATTGCAACTATCATCACCAAAGATCGATCAAAGCATACGGCGACTGGCTGTGAGGACGTGACCCCTTGTGATACAAGGTAGTTGGCCAATTGATTCGCGGCTTCATCTAGCTCACGATAAGTCAAGTGGTTAGAGCCATAGCTCAACGCAACGGCATCTGGCGTTGCTATCGCTTTCTGTTCGATTAAGTGCTGTATTTGCGATACATCAGGTAAAGCCATGAATGTATCATTGCGTGTTGTAACTAGCTCATGTACTTCATCACTGCTCAGCATTGGCAGGGCACTGAGTTCAGCATCTGGTCGCGCGATCATTTCTGAGACCAAGCGTTCAAGATGCATATTCAAAGTATCAATATATGATCTATCGAATAGACTTTCGTCATAAAGCCACTGCCATTTTAATCTTCCCTGATCGAACTCGGCTGTTATATCCAAATCAAATAGATCAACCATTTCGTCACTTTCAACTCGCTCGATAGATACGCCTGAAAGGCTGGCATCACTACTTTCATTGGTGTCCATCGTGAACATTATCTGAAATACAGGTGCATGCTGAGGTGTTCTAGGTACCTTCAAATGATCAACGACTTCACTAAATGGCACGTCTTGATTAGCTTGTGCATCCAAATTTACCTGTCGGATATGGTTTAGATAATCATTAAGTGATGCATGCTGAGTATTGGCCCTAAGTACCAAGGTATTTGTGAAAGCACCAATTAAAGGTTCCAACTCTGCTTGTGGACGGTTAGCTACAGCTGTACCAATTAATATATCTGTGCTGTTGGAATGACGAGATAAAACTAAAGACAGTGCGCCATGCAGCATCATAAATGCCGTGAGTTTTAAATCAGTTGCACTTTGTTGAATTTTGCTGGTAAGTTCTTTGTCGTAATAGTGAGTAACAACCTTATTGAGCCCCGCATTTGCACTTGGCCTGTCCTTTTGTAAAGGCAAACTATGTAAAGTCGGCGCATCCGCTAGCTGCTTCGACCAATAACCTAACTGAACATCAAAAACCTCACCACTTAGCTGCTCTCTTTGCCAAGAAGCGTAATCAACATACTGGATTGGTAATTGCGCTAATTCTTCAACTTTTCCAGACGAAATTTGTTGATAATAGTGAATGAACTCATTAAGCCAAATGCGCTGTGACCAACCATCAGATGCAATGTGATGCATAGTAAATTGAAGTATTACGCTATCTTGTAGTTCAATGCATAACGCTCGAACCAATAACCCCCTAGATAAATCAAACAATGCGACCTTGTCGGCTTCAATTAACTCATGCACTTCGCGAGCATTTGAAGTCAAATGTTTTAAACTTACTTGCTGTAGTGAAAAGTCAACATCTGTGCAAACTTGCTGAACAAGCGTGTCATCTTGCATCTCATATCGTGTACGAAGCACCTCATGGCGCTCTATGACTTTTTGAATAGCCGCTTCAGCAATCGACAAGTTAAATTGCCCAGTAATTTCAAGCGTAAATGGCATATTCTCACTTGCGCTGCCATGATTCACCTGCTCAAGTAACCAAGAGCGCTGCTGCGAAAAAGAAACTGGTAACCAATCCATTGGCTCCCTGTCTATAGGCGCAATACGCTCTGCTGCTGACAAAGTAGCACCAGCCTGATCGAGCTGTGATAGCAAGCTCACCAATGACGCTTTATGCTGCTTTAGTTGTGCCAATAAATCAGGTGTTAAAACGCCTTCAGGGGCTTTTAGTTTCATTTTCCCATCAACGACACTGATGGCAACATTCTTCTCATATAAGCTGGCTAATAAGTTTTCAACAACACTCATTACTTTATATCTCCACTTCCTCGGTTTGCTCGCTTTCCTGCAGCTGAATTTCAGCGGTTTGTTTTAGTTTTTGTAGCTCAATCATTTTGGCCATTTCACGGCAGTCTTTGTATGTGAACAGTTGAATAACAGATAGGTCCACATCAAAGTCTTGCTTTATGAGCGCACCTAATTTCACTAGAAGAAGTGAATGCCCCCCTAATTCAAAAAAGTTTGCCAATACACTGATGGATGAAACTTCTACTTGTAGCAGCTTTGCCCAAATACCAATCAACGCCACTTCAGTATCACTCTCTGGTGGCACCAGTTTATGTTGCTGTAGTGATATTTCTGGCGCAGGCAATGCTTTGCGATTGACCTTCCCATTAGGCGTGAGTGGTAACTTTTTCAGTACCACATATTGACTAGGTTGCATGTAATCTGGCAGTACATCACGCATATGCTCGCGTAACGACTCCGCAAATACTTGCTCGTCTTGCAATTGACTTGTAGGACAGACATAAGCTACTAATCGTGCTTTATGACTCTTCTCATCAACAAGACTAACAACAGCACTTTTAATTTGAGTAAGCTTTTGCAAGTGACTTTCAATATCGCCCAGTTCAATACGAAATCCCCGTAATTTAACTTGATCGTCAACACGACCAATGAACTGCAATTGACCACTCGGTTTCAACCGAACTAAATCTCCCGTCCGATACACCCTCGCATTCGGGCTAGAATCAAATGGACTTGGCAAAAACCTATCTTCAGTCAATGATTGATTGTCAAAGTAGCCACGAGCAACTCCAGCACCACCAATATATAATTCGCCTATCGCGCCTCTTGGTGCTAACCGTCCCTCTGACATAACATAAAACTGGGTGTTGGCAATTGGGCCAGCTAAATGCAAGCCTGTTTGAGAAACATCACTCACACTCGACCAAATTGTTGTTTCGGTAGGACCGTACATATTGAGTAATCGCCAAGGCTGATCAGATAACAATTCAGCTAAATCTGCCGGCATAGCCTCACCACCAACACACAAAGTCGAAACCTGATGCTCAATAGAGGGATCTAACAAAACGTCCGACACTGCATAAGCATGGGACGGTGTACATTGAATATGGGTGATCTCCTCTTGCGCAATGACAGTTTTTAAATCGAACTTCTGCGAATTAGCCGCCAATTCACTAATAAACTGCGCCTGTTTAGCTCGCAATGCATTCAATTCTTTTGCTTCTTTCAAACGCTCTAAACTCACTAACACTTCTTCATGCTCAATCCCGAAGTCAATTAAGCAAGCACATTCATCAACACCGATTTGAGTGATTTTATTAAGTTGATTCGCTACGGAATCAACGGTCCCGAAGAGACCACTTTGAGTAAAGAATCTTTGGTAGCCAACATCAATGACTGCATCCAGATCAGTGTCAATGTCCATGCCAAGCTCTTGAGCTAGCGGCTTCATTAATCCGATAGAATGTTTTAAATAATTTCTAAATGGCTGCTCGACTAGCTCACTGACTTGCGCATGGGTATCTCCAATAAAGGTATGGATCATAAGTGCAACTTTACCTTCTTTAGGATCAAACCCATGTTGCTCTAATGATCGGCGATACAGCATGATCTTCTCGGCCAGTTCATCTAGTGATTGACCTAATAAGTGAGTCAAAATATTTGCGCCAATACTACCCGCATATTCAAAGGTTTCGGGGTTACCAGCTGCTGTGATCCATGTTGGTAATGAAGATTGAATCGGCTGTGGATGCAAAGAAATGGCAATATTTTGATCAATACCATTGCGACGTGTAATTGCACCTCCTCGCCATAAACTATCTAGTTCAACAAGTTTATCGCGCATCACTTGATGCCTGATCTTGAAGTCTTCAGGAAAGAAAACAAAATCATTAGGGTGCCATCCTGATGCAATGGAAAGCTCAACTCGCCCTGCAGACAAGTTATCCACCATAGACCAATCTTCAGCCACTCTGATGGGGTCATGTAATGGTAAAACTACACTGCCTGAGCGGATCCTAATATGCTCCGTCGTGGCTGCAACAGCGGCTGCCGCAACAGATGGATTGGGAAATTGGTCACCAAATTCATGAAAGTGACGTTCAGGGATCCAAACAGCTTTAAAATCATTTTCATCAGCAAATTTTGCGCCTTTAAGTAACAAGTTATATTTGTTTTGTCCTGTTACTTGATCTGCCGCGAAGTAGAATAGGCTAAAGTCTAACGGCTTGTTTTCTTCTGTACGTACAATTCTATCTGGTGAAAGTACGACTTTATGTCCGTTAGACAAAGTCCATAATAATTCCAAAATAGAAATATCAAAGCTGATACTTGTCATCGCCAGCCATGTTGCATCTTGCTGATTTCCAACAGACTGGTTCATTCCATGGAAAAAACTTAGTAGGTTCTGATGCTCAATCATGACCCCTTTCGGTGCGCCGGTAGAACCAGAAGTAAAAATCACATAACTTAAATCATCTGCGGCAATATCCTGTTTTGTCAGGTCTTCCGTCTCACACTCTATTAAGCGACTGACCACTTCATCACTGTCTAAAATCATGGTGTTAGGCAAGTAATTAGGATCTAAAAACGAAGCAATTGACTCAGAAGTGAGCAGCAAATCACATTGAGCCTGATGCAGTGTTGTCTGTAGCCGTTTTGCAGGGAAACTGGGATCTAATGGTACATATGCTGCGCCTGATTTTAATACCGCTAACATTGCGATAAGCATGTCAGGATTACGCGGTAAACACACACCTATACGGCCTTTATCCGTAGTGCTAACTTGTTGAATTAGCCTAGCAAGTTGATTTGCCCTTTGATTCAAAGTCTCAAAACTTAAACGTTGATCATTAAATATAAGTGCTTCTTTTTGAGGCTGGCGTTTTGCTTGCTGTTCGATTAACTCATGCACGAGCAAGTTTGTTTGATAAGGTTCAGCTGTTTGATTATACGTTGACACAAGCGCATGACGTTCAGTTTCACTAATACAAGATAATCGCTCTAAGCTATCGTGTGATGCTGATACCAAGCTATTCAGAAGAATAATATATTGTGATGCAAGTGTTTGAATATACTCATTTTCAAATAATGATTCACTATACAACCATTGAAACTCTATACCATCATCATTTATCTCTGCACTCAAATCTAAGTCATATTTTGCAATCGGTTGTGCCGCTATCATGGGCGTCAGAGAGAGGTTTTCGATTGAAAGCGCAACCTCTGAGTTAGTATTCATACTAAACATCAATTGAAAGAGTGGCGCAATGGCAGGATCTCTGGGAACTTGACTCATTTCAACTAACTGTTCAAACGGCACATCTTGATTATCCTGCATGCCTAAATTAATCGTTTTCACATGATCAAGATAAGCCGCAATACTGTCATGATCAGCATTAACTCTTAACACTAAAGTATTAACAAAATAACCAATTAAGTTTGATAACTCCGAACGCGTTCGGTTTGCCATGGGCGTACCCAAAACAATGTCTTTGCTATTGCTGTGTTTGGATATAAGCAACGCAAAAACGCCTTGCAACAACATAAATGGGGTCAGCTGATGCTTGAGCGCAAAGGTTCTCACACGTTCAGCCGCTTCTTTATCAATTTGTTGCTTGACTATCGCACCGCGATAATCAGGTGCAGCAGGCCTTACATGATCCGTTGGCAAAGCATGTAATGCTGGAATATTTTCTAGCTGTGCTTTCCAGTATTCTTTCTGTCGATTTAAAGCATCACTCTCCTCTCTAAGCGATTGCCATTGTGTATAGTCAACATACTGAATACTAAGCTCAGGTAGCTCGGCTTGCACGCCATTAGCTTGAGCTTGGTAAAGTGCAATAAACTCATTTAATAATAATGATATAGACCAGCCATCAGTCGCAATATGGTGCATGTTAAACAACAATACACCCTCTTCTTCCCCAAGCTTTAACCAACTGGCTCTTAGCATTAAATCATGCTCTAAATCAAACAAAGTCGCTGCATCTTCTTCTAAGATTTTATGAAGTTGCGACTCTTGTTCAGCCTGCTCAAATGCACTCAAATCAACTTGATTAATCGCAAAGCTAAACTCAGGTAAAACGTACTGCTTGGGCTCTCCATCTTGGGCTTTAAATACAGTTCTAAGCGCCTGATGACGCTTAATTATTTGAACTAATGCCTGGTGAGCATTGGTCAGTTCAAAAGGCCCTTTAACACGTAGAGGAGTAGGCAAGTTATATTCTGCACTCCCTTGCTGCAACTGATCAATAAACCACAACCTTTGCTGAGCGAAAGAAGCTGTCACAGTGCCATTTTCAGCAGAACTAACAGGGATCTCACTTTCATTTTGTTGCATCAACTCAGCATTATCTTGTTGTTGTGCTAAAAATTCGATTATTTCTGGCTTTCGTTCTTTAAGTTGGGCAACGATATCCTGTGTTAATTCACCGTCGGGGCACTGTACCTTTAATGCACCATCCACCAGTGTGATTACAATGTTCTTTTTATATAAACTGGTTAAAAATGCTGAGACATTCACCGATTAAATCTCCATTTCAATTACATTATCTGACTTAGCTACCGCTTCTATCGCCGCTTTTTTCGCATGTGATAAATCAATAATTTCAGCCTGCTCACGAACTCTAGGGTTGGAAAAAATATCTCGTACGTTAAGCTCAACTTGAAATTCAGCTCGAATTTGAGCAACTAACTTAACAACCAGTAGAGAGTGACCACCCACCTCGAAAAAGTTGCTATCTATACTGACCTGTTCACTACTTAGACCGAGCAAATCAGCCCACATATTTACGAGTGTTTGCTCAACCTCTGTACTAGGCGCAATATGTGTTTCAAGTTCCAATTTAGGTATTGGTAAGGCGTGTACATTCAATTTACCATTGGTATTGAGTGGCCAGTGGGATACCTCAACCCACGCATCAGGATGCATATAATCTGGCAAGTGCTGTTTCGCTTCAGCTATGACATCCTCTTTGGTGGTTTGAGCATGGTCATACTCTATATAAGACACCAGCATGTCTTTTCCTGATTCATTTCGCTGGATCACATGAGCGTGAATTACGCCTGCTTGCTGACGCAAGTGAGACTCAATATCAGCAAGTTCAACGCGGAAACCTCGGATCTGAACCTGCCTATCGCTGCGACCGTAATACTTGAAGTCATATCCATCAAATAAAACAACGTCGCCAGTGTTATAACAACGTTCACTTTCACCTAAAGCTATAAACTTTTCTGAGTTTTGTAGCTCATTGCCAATGTACTCGCGTGCTAAAGAACATCCTGCAATCCACAACTCACCTTTACTGCCTACAGGCATTAATTGTTGGTGTATTCCAACCACATAGGCGTCTACATTCGGTATTAAGCAACCAATTGGCGGGGCAGTATCGCTACCCGTACCAATTTTATAAGTTGTCACAACGTGCGTTTCAGTTGGACCATAATGGTTCCAAAGTTGGCATTGCGGATTACACGCTAAGAATGTCCTGATGGCTTCGCTCAGTATTAACTGCTCACCGGCCACGATGACTTCTTTAAGCGACACTTTTGTATTCGGGTGCTCAATATATTGTTGAGCTATTAAGTCAAAAACCGCAGGGGGAACAAACAAGCGCTGCACTTGATGTGCTTCAATTAGCCCTCTGATATCTGCGAGCTCCTGCTTTTGGTGCTCCGTCATCAATACTAAACAAGCGCCACTGTGCCATGCTGTAGCAAGCTCTTGAATTGATACATCAAAAGTAATCGGTGTAAATTGAAGACCTGTATAAGGTTGGTCGTGATCACCAGTCTGTACTAAGTTAGCTATCGTTTGATGTGTTTGAAGTACACCTTTTGGCAAACCAGTCGTACCCGAAGTAAATAACAAGTAAGCCGGATCTGATGGTGCTACCTCAATATTTGGATTGTCACGATTTTCATTAGCAACAAGCTCTGCAATTGAAACAAAACGACTAGATATAAAACTGTCCACTGCGGTGATAGGTTGATCATCTTCGACGACCCATAATCTGGCAGATGATGTGCCGATAATATGTTCCATCCGCGCCGCTGGTAGCTGAGTATCAATTGGCAAATAAGTCGCACCCGCTTTTAAAATACCAAGCAACAATGCAATTTGTTCAACCCCTCGGGGCAAGCTCATGGCTATTACATCAAACTGATTCACACCAAGTTCAATCAAGCTATGGCTTATTCTGTTGGCTAATTGATTTAAAGTTTGATATGACACTGTATCGCCATTTGCGGATTGCAAGGCTGGATGGTCTGCTAACTCAATCGCGTTATGCTCTACAAGCGCATGAATTGAAGAGTGTGTATAAAGCTGCTTTTCTCCCTTGACCCCAAGCTGTAATTCGGCCTGCATTTTCTCGTCATATAAGCTCAATTGTGTCAATGAAAGTGCATTAACTTCACCGTTTAGCGCCAGCAAGTTATCAACAAGCTGTATGAAATCACTCGATAGTTTGCTTATATACTCACTAGAGAACAGTGCTTTATCATATATCCAATCAATACCCCACTCAGATGCCCGGTTTTCAACACGAATTTCTAGGTCAAACTTCGCTGATTCTCCCTGTTCAACACGCTGTAAGCTCATGGCTCCATCACAAGTAGGTTCACTCGCTTCAATGAAATTAAGCATTAACTGAGCGAGTGGTGTAAAGGCGGTACTTCGTGGCAAATTGAGTTGCTCTACCAGATACTCAAAAGGAACCAGTTGGTTACGTTGTGCAGCAATGTTGCACTCTTTGATATGCGCAATAAATTCAACAAAACTGTTAAATTCGGTATTACTTCTTAGCACAAGTGTATTGGTGAAAAAGCCGACTAAATCTGTAATTGATTGCTGCTCACGATTTGCTATCGGGGTTAATAATATGACGTCATGATCATTGCTATGACGTGCAATAAGCAGGGAGATCAGTGCGTGCACCAGCATAAACTGCGTTACTTGCAATGATGCACACAACGCAGCCAAACCTGACTTTTGCTCATTATCAAGCACAGTACTCAATACTACAGCATCATTACGTTTAACCTCTGGTCGCTCAAACTGTATGGGTAAACGATGTAATGGTGGAGCATCAGCTAAGTGCTCTAGCCAATATTCAACCTGACTCTCGTAGGCTTGGGTTTGTTCAAACTCATTTCGCCAACTTACATAATCTGAATAGGTTACTGGCAATAGAGGTAACTGAGGCACTTTAGATGCCAACAATGCACCATAAATGGTTTGCAGTTCACGTTCAACAATGTGCATTGACCAACCGTCAAACCCAATATGATGAATATTAAAGATCAACTTACCGCATTGTGGCCCTGTCTTTATTAAACTCACTCTGACCAATGGACCTTTTGACAAATCAAATACATACTCAAATTCGCTCTTCAAAATGTCACGCCATTGAGCTTTTTGACTCGATATAGGCAGCCCCGACAGATCAACTTCATTAAACATCAGGTTATCTGTTTCATTGAGGGACCACATAGGCTGCAAGTCAACCATGTGGTATGTAGCTTGCAGTGGCTCATGTCTAGCGATCAGCGCTTCTATTGACAGCTTCAATACATCCGGGTCAATTGCACTTTGATACTCGTATGCAGTACACATGTTGTATTCTGTTGACTGCTCATTTAGCTGAGATAAAAACCACAGTCTCCTTTGAGCTGGAGCAAGCGGACGCGCTTTCTGATGTTGTAACGGCACAATGTCATATGATGTTCGGCCGACCGATAATGCTTTATCTATCGCCTGAGATTGCTGCTTTATACTTTGGAGCTCAAACAGTTGTGCAAGTCCGATGGAAATACCGAAACGCTTTTGGATAAGGCCGTTTAACTTAACGGCTAGAAGTGAGTTCCCGCCAAGACTAAAAAAGCTTTGTTCAGCATCAAGTACTTCCCCATTTATCCCAAGCAAACTGTGCCAAATTTCAGCCACCACAATCTCTGTTGGGGTTTGTGGTTCAACCGTGACACGCGAAATATTCCAAGCCGGTAAATTCTTTTTGTCTATTTTTCCATTAGGTAGCAAAGGCCATGTATCTAAGGTAACGATTACATTGGGAACCATATGTTTAGGTAAGTTTTTACTGAGATGCTCCCTAACCTGTTGTTCACAATTATCGCTCAATGAAGAAACTTCGATATAAGCAATTAACAGTGTCCGTGTGGGCTCTTGCGCTACTTTTACCAAACAGGCTTCCACAAACTCCAAACGCAATAAATGGAACTCTATCTCACCCAATTCAATCCTAAAGCCATTCACTTTAACCTGATCGTCAATTCGGCCTAAGTAATCCAAGTAGCCTGCTTTTGTATACTTGACCAAGTCCCCGGTTTTATACATTTTACTGCCTGAAATATATGGGTTATCAAGATAGCTATTCGCCGTTAAGTTCGGCTGATTAAGATAACCCATAGAGACCCCTTCACCACTTAAATACAACTCCCCTATACAACCAAATGGCACTAACTGCTGATTCGAATCTAAAATAAGGGCCTGTGTAGATGAAATTGGTTTGCCAATCAGAGGATTGCTGTCGACTGGCTGTGCCATACTGTAAAAAGTTGAATAAGTAGTATCTTCTGAAGGACCGTAAAGGTTAACCACTCTATCGATCGTAGCTAAATCCAATAAGCGGTTCACTGTATTTGCTTGTAAGGGCTCTCCGGCCAAATTCACAGTTATAGCTGATGCTGGGATTCTCCCCTCTTGCAATAACGAGTTTATACCTGAGGGGACTGTATTAATAAGAGTCACATCCAGCGCACAGTGGTCAGCTTCAAGTAAGCTCAATATGCTATCCACTACAACGCACGTCCCACCACTTACCAGTGGTAAAAAGATCTCAAAAATAGATAAATCAAAATTCAATGAAGTGCTCGCCAATACTCGACGTTTTTCTTCATCACTAAAATATTCATTTGCCCAAGCAAGCATAGCAGCGGCATTTCGATGCGATATCATGACGCCTTTGGGATTACCTGTAGAACCAGAGGTATAAATGATATAAGCCATCTGGTTAACATCGCTAAATACCTCTGAAGAAGAACGCTTTGACAGCTGCGGTATTTGCTCAATATTAACGACATTAACATTACCGAATTCAAAACAATGTGCTGTTGAACTATCGATAAAAACTTGCACCGGTTTCGCGTCAGCAAGAATATATTCAATTCGAGCTTTCGGATAATTGGGATCGAGAGGGACATAAGCAGCCCCCACTTTTAAAACAGCCAAAATAACCGCGAGTGTTTTTTCAGAGCGGCTCATACAAATCCCAACAACATCACCGACTGCGGTATTTTGTGAAACCAGATAAGCTGCAATAGACTCTGCTTGTGCGTTTAACTCCTCATAGGTAAGTGTATGACTCCCAGAACACACAGCTACAGCGTGCGGCGTTTTAGTGGCTTGCTCTTCGAATAATCGGTGTAAACACACTGGCACAGAAATATCACTACTTGGATTCATCTGCTGAGTTAAATACTCAACTTCAGTACTAGAAAGCATGTCCAATGACGTGATGTCATCACTGTTGTTCATGCAAACTGAAGCAAATAAATTATGTAGATGCGAATCAAGCTGCTCAATATACGTACTATCAAACAATGCTGTGTCATATACCCAATGAATATCCAGTTTTCTATCATTCGGTACAACACTAATATGAATATCAAATTTACTTTGTACAGGAAAAGCAAATTCATTCAATGATGACAATTCAACATCATTAAGATGAATACCAGCCTGCTCATTGGTATTCATATCTAACATAATTTGAAATATTGGAGATACACCTGGATTTCGACTCACATTCAGTGCATCCACCAATTGCTCAAAAGGTACATCTTGATGTGATTGTGCTTCAATATTGACTTTCTTGACGTGTTGAAGAAAATCTCGTAATGAATGGTGTCCTGCATTAACGCGCAGAACCAAGGTGTTAACAAACAGCCCGACTAAGTCTTTCGTTTGTTCATGTCGACGATTAGCTGTAGGCGTACCAACAACGACATCGTTACTGCCACCATGACGAGCTATTAATAAACTCACCATTGCATGCACCAACATAAACATGGTCATATCATTGTTTTGCGCCACACTTCTCAATCGTACGGTTTGCTCTGGCGATACCGTAGACACGATGCGGGCACCGTCCGTTTGCTTAATCTCAGGTCGATGTCGCAGCAATGGTAAACCGTGAACACAAGGAGCATCAGCTAACTGCGAGCGCCAATATTCTACCTGCTCAGCAACCTGATTTTGTTGTTCAGGGGCATTTAACCAGGTCGCGTAATCTCCATATGAAACTGAATTTTTTGCTAATTGGTTACATATCATAGACGCTGACTGGCCTTGATTTAACAGCTCATAGCAGTGAGAGAATTGCTCTGTTAAAAGCGCAACAGACCATCCATCAACGGCAATATGATGCATGTTAAGAATCAAACAACCTCGCGCCCTACCGCTGTTATCATTTGGCAAGGAAACATAGTACACACGCAGCATGATATCTGTAGATAAATCAAAAGGCTTAATCGCAATGTTTGCTAACTCGTCATAAAAGTCAGCTGATGCATCGACCTTAATATGCTCTACAACACAGTGCACATCACTCATGGGAATGACTTGCTGTATCACCCCTTGCGCAGTCTCTTTATACACGCTACGCAACACTGGGTGCATAGTAAGCAAAATATCTATCGCGCTGTTTACTAAATCTAGTTGCAGATCTCCAAACACTTCAAATGCGACAGGAATATTATAGGCTCCACCGAATTCACCTAGCTTGTCAATAAACCATAGGCGCTGCTGGGCAGGTGAGAGCGCGTATTGACCTTGTTCTGATTTAACAACCTCAATTTCACGCCATTGTCCATCTCGAGAAGAAGACAGCAAGGCTGCCATGGCTGATAACTCAGCGTGTGCATATAAATCACTAATAGATATTTCTACATTCAATTGAGCTTGGATCAGAGCTGACAAACTGATCATACTCAAGGAATGCCCGCCAAGTTCAAAAAAGCCAGTATGTCGGCCTATGCTCTGCGCATCTATTTTTAATACCTGCGCCCACAATCGAGCTACATCTCGCTCTAACTCTGTATTAGGACTTTGAAATTCAACATCCAATTGCAACTCTTGAGCTGCAGGTAACAATTTACTATCGACCTTGCCATTTTTAGTGATCGGCAGTTCTGGCAACATCACATAACAATGTGGAGCCATGTAGGCAGGCAGCGCTGATAAAACTTCCTGCTTTAAAACTTGCAACCAACGCTGGGCAGCATCATTCATTTTGTAATAGGTAGCGCCACCATCATTTAATATTTCAAGCTGGGAGGCTAAATTGGACACATCATCAATCTCAGGAACAACATAAGCTATGAGCTTGGGCTCCATGTTTTCAGCTCGCTGCGCCACAACATACACTTGAGAGACTTGTTGAGATTGCTCGATACCGGCAGATATTTCAGCAAGTTCGACTCGGAATCCTCGTATTTTTAACTGTTGGTCATCACGACCAATAAACTCAACGAGCCCCTTGGCATTAAAACGGACTAAATCCCCAGTGCGATAAAGCCGCTCTACTTGACCATTGGCGGTCTCAACATGAACAAATTTCTCTTCTGACAGTTCAGGCTGATTTAAATAACCTCTGGCCAGCCCGCCACCAACCAACAATTCACCAATCACGCCAGGTGGTTGCAACTTTAGATCTTCTGAGACGATATATACACTATCACCCTGCATAGGTACGCCGATTGGAAGCGGCTTTTCAGCTTTTTGTGATAATGCAGGCACAGCGAAGTATGTAGTAAAAGTTGTATTTTCTGTTGGGCCATAGCAATTGAATACTTGCGCATTGGGCAGCGCCTCTTGCACTTGTCGAACACTTTGAGGAGAGACTATGTCTCCGCCTGACAAAACAACTTGTAAGTTATAGCCTTGCTCACTTTCATTCAGTGAACTAGCCCAACGTCTGAATAAACCTGCTGTAATAAATGTATGTGTGACTGCATGTTGGCCCAAGATTTGATTAAATAGCGCTAAGTCCATATGAGGATGTGTATATAAAACACAACACCCACCGTTTAACAAAGCTCCCCAGATCTCGAATGTCGCAGCATCAAAGGCAAGACTACTGATTTGAATCGTCACCGTTTCTTCATTCATAGCAAGGAAGGGTTGATCAATTAAGCGCAATACACCTGTCTGCTCTATCATTACACCTTTCGGCAGACCCGTCGTGCCTGATGTATAATTGACATACACTAAATCAGTTTGCTGCGCCTCAAAACTTGTAACTGTTGAATTAGGCGCTTGATAAAGTGCTTCGATATCAACTACCAAAACTTCAGCATTTACTGTCACAGCTGACGCATTTAATAAACTATCTAACTGTTCACTGAATTGAAGCTGTGTAAGTACAAGTGATGTTTGGCTGTCATGTAAAAGCTGCGTCACTCGTTGAGCGGGGGTATCGATAGTAATTGGAACATAGGCGCCACCAGCCTTCGTTATAGCCAGTATGCTGACAATAAATTCAATACTTCTAGATTGATATAACGCAATCAAAGTACCTTCGCTAATGCGAATATCACGCTGTCCATTAACCAGCTGACAAATATCACCCGCTAATTTATCGGATAATATGTCTAATTGTTGGTATGTTAGGTGTGACTCACCTGTTCGAATTGCCACACTATGAGGGAAGCTTTGAGCTTGCTTACGAAACCTTGCCTGAATCGTATCTTGGTGACTTAAAGTCATGTTGGTGGGTTTACCCCAATCAGACAACTGCTGAAGTTCTTTAGCGTTTAGCATTGCAACATCACAAAGCTTTACCGCAGGCTCTTCTAGTACTTGCTCCAGCACAGCGATCACATGTTCACTTACTTGAGCTATATGCTGATGTGTAAACAATTGGGAATCAAACGCCCAATTCCATGTAACACCTCGCTCATCAAGAACAACATCAACAGATAGATCAAACTTCGCTACACCATCAAACACCTCTTGCTGCTCAAAATAAACATCTGCAACTTGCTTACTTTGATTTTCGCCACGCATCGTCATCATAATTTGATAGACAGGTGTATAATCTACCGAGCGCTCTATCTGGCAATGCTCAACGACTTGTTCAAACGGGATATCTTGATTGTCTTGCGCTTCACCATTTACCGCTTTGACATGTGACAAATACTCTGAAAAGGTCCTGCAACCGGACAAGGTTGTTCTCAATGCTACCGTATTGACAAATAAGCCAATTAAAGACGCTAGATCAGGGTGGCGTCGCCCAGCTACAGGGGTACCAATCAATATCTCTTGACTATTACTATGTCGCGCCAATACATAACTCAACACACTGTGTAAGAAAACAAACTCAGTGACCTTGAAACGTTCACTTAACGACGTCAAACGACGCTTAACAGAAATAGGTAAAGTGACAGTATGTAGGTCTGCCTGATATAATTTAACCTCTGGTCTGGGGAAATCTAACGATAAGCCATGCACAGCAGGTATATTAGCCAATTGATCATACCAATAAGCTAACTGCTGCTCAGCGCGTGCTTCTCCCATCCATTTTTTTTGCCACTCTACATAGTCGCTGTATTGTAAGGGTAACGAAGATAAAGAACTTGTATCGTTATTTATTAACGACTCATAATGGGTGATGAACTCTTCGAACATATTATCCACGGACAATCCGTCCGAAATAATATGATGAATATTAAACAGTAAAACACCCTGTTCAGATGATATTCGGCAAAAATCACACCGGAATAACGGAGCAGAATCCAATTGGAAATTGAAAGTTTTATTCGCTGTGATCAGCGCTTCGAGTTGATTTTTTTGATCTTCAGGCTCTAACCCAATTAAATTGTATTCAGTCACCTCAGGCTTGAACGAGTCTAAGATAGCCACTTCAAGGCCATGTTCTGTTTTCAAAAACTGGCTTCTCAGCACCTCATGTCTTTGTACCAGCTTGTTTAATGCTGACGTCGCTGATGCAGTATCAAAAGGACCTGTTACATTAAACTCCGACGCCATATTGTAAAGTGGCTCAGACGTAACTTGACTTAAGAACCACATTCTTTGTTGCGCATAAGAAGGCGTTGCAGGCAAGTCACTCTTTTCGATTTTGTGAGCTTGGCTTACTTGCTCTTGGTTCGCCATCAAACTAAGGCAACATTCAATTGTTGGCTCATCATAAAAAGCCGCAATGCTTATTTCTTTGCCATATGCTTTGTAGAGTTCCGAAACCAATTGTACCGACTGTAATGAATTTCCACCTAAAGCGAAAAAATTATCTCTGACACTTATTTCACTCTCTTTTCTGCCGAGTATATTCGCCCATAGTTGAACCAAGGCGCTTTCTTCGTCGCTCCTAGCCGCAACAAACTCTTCACCCTCGTCCGCCATATCAATGTGACTAGACAACTGGTCAAAATCACGGATGAGCAGATTAAGGTCTGTATCCGCTTTAGTAAGCGTTTGCTGTAACAGCTCATTGGCTCTTCGCGCCAATTTCTCAATCGTATCACTGGCAAAAATCGAACCATCATAAACCCACTTCCAATACATACATTTATCATCAGAAGAAATGTCCAAACTTAAATCAAATTTTGCTGTCTGCTCAATGGGTAATACAGGTTCAACTTCAAGCTCCCATAACTCTAAATTAGACAGCGACACCTCATTCATCGTAAACAAGATTTGAAATAGCGGCGTGTATTGCGAAGAGCGACTCACGTTACACAAATCCAACAAACGTTCAAATGGCAGATCTTGATTGCTCAATGCGTTTGCATTAACACCTTTAATGACATTCAAAAACTCTGAAAACGTTTGACTTTCATTGCACTTCACGCGCAATGGAAGGGTATTTACAAACAAGCCTATTTGATCATTGAGTGCATTCAGCTTTCTGCCAGAAACAGGCGTACCGATCACAATATCATTCGATTTGCTCAATTCCATTAACGCGAGGCTAAAAACAGCATGGCTCCACATGAACGGAGTAACACCGAATTCACTTGATTTAGCGACAAGCCGCTCATGAACACTTGATGAGTTTTCAACGGTAAAAGATTGAGAGATGGATGGATTATCTATGTGACGAACAAAGTCTAATGGCAAACGATGTACACTAGGTACATTTTTAAGCGTACTCTGCCAATGCGCTTCTTGTCTCGAATACTGTTCACTTTCCAACCACTTCAATTGCCAGTTTGCATAATCAATGTACTGAACAGAAAGCGGCATTATTTGTGGGGCTTTGTCCTGTGCATATGCTGAGTAATTGTCGGAAAATTCTTGTAGGAAAATACCTATCGAATGACCATCAGCCGCAATATGATGTACATTAAATAGCAACACCCCCTGAGCCTCTCCCAGAGACACATAGCAACTTTGCACCATCAGGTCTCGAGTTAAGTCAAAACTACGTGCAAAAAACTCTGCGGTTATCTCACCTAATGCTTGCTGTTTTTGGTTATGGACGTGACTACCCAGATCCACGAAGTCAAAAATATATTGCTCAACTTCTTGTATGTGCTGAACAAGCTGCTCTTTATCTTGCTGATAAATGGACCTTAATATTTCATGCTTCTGAATTACATCGAGCATGGCTTTTTGTGCGGCTGGTAACCTAAAATTACCTTTAACATCAATGCTGACAGACATATTATACTCAGTGCTATCTGGTCTCATCTTATGTAAGAACCACAAACGCTGCTGAGCAAAAGATACAGGATATGACTGCGCTTCTCCTCCCCGAGTAAGTAAAACTAAGTCATCGTTTATATCGTTCGTTTTTAAACTATCTGCACATTCACGGATCGTTGGCGATGAGTAGAATTCGCTCATATCGAGCGCCATATTCAGTCTGTCTTGAATTTCTGATAACAGCTTAATCGCTAGAAGCGAATGGCCACCCAAGTTAAAGAAGTTGTCATCAATACCCAGTGTATTACTTGGTACACCTAATACGTCAGCCCAAATAGTCACGAGAGCGTGCTGTAGTTGATTTTTCGGCGCTATATATTGAGAAGGTGTAACAGTGGCAGCTCTACTTAGCTCTATACTTTCAAACTGGCTTATTTTGTCCCAGCTCTCAGTTAAAGAACCATCAATGACTGAATTAAGCAAAGTAATGAAGTCATTTGTATATTGCTCTATTCGTGCATCTGAAAATAATGCACAGTCATATAGCCATTCAATTTCGGTTTTGTCCTCACCTAAACGAAGGGTCACTTCAAGATCAAATTTAGAAATTCTGTTATTCGCAGGTAAGGAGTTTAGACAAGCATCGCCAAGCCCTATCGTTTGTGTAGAACTCTGCTCCATCAAAAATAGAATTTGAAACAATGGCGTGTATGCAGGGTCTCGCGAAGCATGGGAGGAATCAACTACCTGCTCAAATGGCGCAGCTTGGTTCGCCTGAGCCTGTAAATTCACCTCTTTAATATGCTTTAAGTATTTCGAAAAAGATGGCTGTTCTAATGAACTTTTTAATACCAATGTATTTGCAAAGAAGCCTATGATGTCATGTAGTTCTTTCTGCTCACGATTAGCAACAACTGTACCTATCGCCACTTCTTTGGACTTACTTTGTATCGCTACAAATAAAGCAAACACTCCCTGAAAAAGCATAAACGGCGTTAATGAATGAGCTTGAGCATAATCACACAAAGCCTTTAACTGTGCTTCATGCAATCCAACTGAAATTGATTTACCTACAGTCTGCTTTGTTTGAGGGCGCTTATAATCAAGTGGTAGACTGTGAGTATCAGGTAATGAGTCAAGCTGATGTTGCCAGTAAGTAAGTTGGCTCTGATATTCTGACGAATTTCTCCAAGTCGTCTGTTGCCAATAAGCGTAATCCGAAAACTGAATACCACTTAGAGATCCAGTTGAAGTATCACCACTTATAAATGCCTCGTAATAGCGGCTAAATGTTGATAACAGTATTGCCTCTGACCAGCCATCAAATGCGATATGATGAACTACTAGCACAAACACTTGTCTATTGTATTGGCCTTTCAAATAACTTGCCCTGAGCATAAGATCTGAGCTTAAATCAAATGCTTTAGTACTGTGCTCAATAATAAGTCGTTCTATTTGCTCATTATTCAATGCCGATTCAATACCATATTTTGTAATATCAAATGACTTCGGCTCTAGTACAACAGGGGCAATTTCACCGTTTTTCTCTAAGAGTGTCGTGCGCAACACTGGATGCTGCATTATGACTTGATATAAAGCGAATTGCGCAGCATCAATATCAAAACTGCCATCAATTTCAAACGCAATTGGCATATTGTATTGGGTGCTTCCCATCAAGCGATCTACAAACCAAATACGCTGCTGAGAAAATGATGGTTTTAGAGGCGCACTTTCTTCTTTAGCTGGTATCGCCAAGGCTTTTTGATAACTAGGCAAGTCGTGAATTTGTTGGGCTAACTGCGCGACACTTGAGTACATAAAAATGTACTGTAATGAGACATCAACATCTAAGCGTTTCGAAATGTCAGCTGCCACTTTCATCGCAGCAAGAGAGTGCCCACCAATTTCAAAGAAATTATCCGAAATACTAACTTGCTCTTGCTCAACACCAAGTACAGTCGCAAAACTCTTTTGTACTTCATGCTCCAAAAAAGTAGCAGGGGCAATATAAGGTGCGCTATGCTCAGCTTGATCTGGTGTAGGTAATGCCTTTTTGTCAATTTTACCACTGGTATTAAGTGGCCATTTCTCAAGAAAGAAAAAGACATTAGGGACCATATAATCTGGCAGCTGCTTTGAAAGCTCAGCCCTTACCTTGCTCTCAAGCTGCGTTGTACCTGAGTTATCTGTTACAACATAAGCAACTAATTGCTGCACACCTTGAGCAGTTTCATGCACTCTAACTAAGGCCGCTTTTACATCGATTAACGCCTGTAAAGACTGCTCTACTTCTCCTAACTCTATTCGATATCCACGAAGCTTTATTTGCTCATCTCTTCGGCCCAGAATATCAATTTCACCATTTTCTATTACACGTGCAATATCACCTGTGAGATATATTCTATCTTCATTTAAAAACTCGCCACTAACGAAGCTTTGGGCTGTTTTTTCAGGCAAATTTAAATATCCGCGAGCCAAAGCTTGCCCCGCTAGAGCAATCTCTCCTCGCACAAAAGGAGGCTGAACATGCCCATTGCGATCTACCACAAATGCCTTCACATTCGCCATTCCATGACCAATGTTCACCGGGTGTGCACTATTAAACTCTTGCCATGTTGCATAAACACTAGCCTCGGTTGGGCCATATAAATTTACAATTTGGCATTGCTCACCAAAATAACGTTGAGCTTGTTTTGCTATTTCTGTAGGCAAAGCTTCACCAGCGAGCATTAATTTTTGCAGCTTTGCTTGACTAAATTCAGAGCGAGCCTGCAACAAAATCATGCTTAACCGAGATGGTGTTGCTTGCAGCATTGCAAAATCTTGTGCATTCAAAAGACCGGCTACACCTTCCCCTTGAATGGTTTGCTGCTTGTCAGCAAGTTGTATCGTTGCACCGGCCAACAATGGCACCAAGGTTTCACCAAAATATACATCAAAGGCAATACCCGTCAGCGAAAGTACTCTATCTTGTGGCTGAAGATTAGCGACCTCACCAAATGCATTACAAAAGCTCAAACACGCTCTATGATCGATCATTACGCCTTTTGGTTTGCCTGTAGAGCCTGAAGTAAACAAGATATAGAGTAAATTATCTGGACTAGCGCTTCTCTTAGGAGCCAAAAACGCTTTATTCATATCATGACTGATCGCTGAAATAGGCCAAAAGTCAATGTCAGCTGTAAGATCCAAAGAGCGGTCACTAATCGCTATTATTGCCCTACATTCCAATGCAATTTGTCCCGCCCTAGAAGGCGGGCTCACCGCATCAACCGGCACATACACAACATCTGCTTTCCAACAAGCTATCATCGTTGCAATCAGCGTGATTGAATTGGGTAAGTAAACTAATACGGACTTCTGTGGTGCATAGCTGGGGCTTGAAACAATTTGCTGCGCAATTTGGTTAGCATAATTATTAAGCTGCTGGTACGTAATCACTCTATCGTCTTGCTCAATTGCAATATATTCAGAGAAAGAAGCAGCCGCACTTTCAAACAGTTCGATGACAGAAGCCTCCCAAGTAGGCTCTTTATATCTTGGGTTTACTTGATTAATGACATCTAGTCGAATATCTCGATCAAGAAGGCTTATCTCTTTCAGTTGGCTATTTGGTTTTGTATAAATACGATCAATAATGAAGCTAAACTGGTTAAGTAATAAAGTAATTAACTCATCATTAAACTGACTACGGTCGTAGTTTAGATCCAGTTTGTATTGCGCAAATAATTGAGCTGTTACAGACATCGGATAATGATTCATTTCCCAATGTTCAGCATCAATCAGCTCAAGTCCGGTGCTATTTAAAATCACGCTTTCATTTAAAGGGTAATTTTCAACCGTAAATAAAGTATCAAATAACTCTGATTCTGCGGATACTCCACTTGACCGCATTATTTCATTTAGATCGACAGGCTGATTCACAAGTGCATTATTGACTGAGGATTGAACCCTTTCAAAGTAATATGCTAACGATTCTGTACTGGCAATATTGAAACGAAGAGGAACAGTCTGTATCCCCATGGTAATGACAGTAGCGAGGTTTTCTGGCAATGTCGCTCTATTACTAATTGCTGTACCAAAACAAATATCATCAGAATTATTATAACAACGTAGCAACAGGCCCCAACAACCGAGCAAAACTGTTGAAGGTGTAATCTGAAACTGTTCTGCAATTTTATCTATTTTGTTTTTATTTAAAGGGCTGGATTGAGATGTATAACCGACCTGAAAATCAGTTTTTAACTCTCTAATGGAAAGCCTGTTTTCCTCAATAAAATCAGAAACTTCTCGTTGCCAGTAATTACTCTTTTGTGTATTTTTTGAAGCGATAAGCTCATGCTTACGATGCTGCTCTAATGACGTTACATTCCAGCTTTTCTTTGCTCGATTAGAGTTGCCTGTAGTAGAACAATACAAATCAAATAAAGACTCTAACAGTAATGCATTACTCCAACCATCTAATATAATGTGATGATTACAAACAATTAATTCATATCGATTTTCTTCGACTTTAATAACTAAAAAACGAATACAAGCCTTTCTTATATCAAATGGTGTATCACGGTCTTTTTCGATAATTTCTCGCGTTTTATTTATTTTTTCTTCATTAGACTCACCACTTAAGTCAACGAAGTTAAATAGCGCTTTTACTTCCTTTAAGACTATTTGAACAGGCTCTTTAATACGTTCCCAGCGGAAAACACTCCTTAATGTTTGATGTGTTTTTACAAGTTGATTAACTGCTTCATGTAAAGAATCGACTGATAAGTTTCCGGCAAGAGATAATCTAAGTTGTGCAGAATAAACACTGTTCCCTTCACTCTTAATGGATTCGATTAACATGCCCTTTTGCACAGAAGTTAATCCTAAAATTTGCTCTATGTTTTTCTGCACAACCAACTCCTTTACAATAAAACCAAACATCAATAACAAATCAAAAACAACTTACCACTTTAATATCACCCAGTCTACATTCCGGTACAAAAATAGAGCGAAAAAGAAGAGTGTCCACTCAGTTTATGACAGATAAAATACACAAAAAACAAAAAACACGCTGTAACACACGAATAAAATGTTAATAAATTAACAATTAATTACAAAAAAACACAAAAATCTAGGCTAAAAGGTAAGAAAGAAGCGGCTATTCAGAGAAGGGCTTTAACTACATAGCACAGCTAGTAGACACCATTAGTTGAGTACCATGAACATAATAAACATATATTTCTATGTATTATTTAAACAGAAGTGAATTTTCAAAACGTAAAAACAATTGAACATAACAACATGAAATAAATAATAAAATTAACCAAAACAAATGGGTGGAAACACATCAAAAGTAATTTTTGAGGAAAGCGAATAAAGAAAAGCAACAAGGATTTGAAACTTAGATTGACTTATGATTTTTTATCAAAAAAACTATTTAAAAATGAAAGTCATCACAGTTATTTTGTAATTAAGTGTAAAAAAACGATTTTTTAAACTTTATGCATTATCTATATCTAAGAAGAGTAACCTCCCTCCTGCCTTACAACACTTTATAATCGATAAAAGACCACTTAAAGCTCAGCTTTTTAGACCTCACAGAAAGGTGAAACTAGTCATCAATAGATGTATCTCACGCTTCAGTGTTTTTTAAGAAAGAAAGCGATGGTGTAAAAATGATGAAAGCCGTTTAAGGCTAAACTCGCTTCAATAGACTTATAGAATGTTGCTCTAATCACTCTGCTTAGCCGACATCTCCTCTTTTAAGCGCATTCAGCACGATTGACCTCGTAATTGTGTCGGCTGTGACTACATTTCAAATAATATAAATAGCAAACTTGCGCTCAACTTAAGCTTGCTATGCGATTCGAATCGTAAAATCATAGCGAGCCAGCAGCCACTTAGTTTGTGGCTCTGCATTAGTACTTTCTACATTTACAGAACATCGCTTTGATGTTTGAAAAAGTATCACGATCGCATGCTAGCCTGTTTCCCTAGTAAAGAAGCAAAAATAAGTCCGATATATTTAATTGACTTCAGGGGCGTTCAAGTTAAAATAATGACATTCGAATATCATTCGAATGAAAATCAAACTGCTAATCTAGAGGTACTTGTATGGCTCCTGCGCCAAAATATGACCAACACACTCAGCAAAAGATGATCCTTTCAGCCGCCGAGCAATGTATCAATGAGTCATCAATTACTGACTTCACCATGGCAAAAGTCGCGCGTATTGCCGGACTTTCTATGGGATCTGTCTATAAATTCGTACAAAGTAAAGAAGACATCGTATTGGCCCTTGCCAACGAGTCTTTCATTCACCTCTCCAATGTATTTACCCAAGTACTGGCCCTTGAACTCACCGCACCTGAAAAAATCATCGCCATTAGCCTCATTTCACCTCAAAAACTTCAGTTATTCGAGTTTGATTACGCACTTCAAACATACGCCACCAATGAAGCTGTCATCAAAAAAGGCTCTAATTACTGGACCGGTAAAATTATTGAAGCCCAGTCTCGCTGTGAGTCTTCTTTTAAAGTGGCACTCGCCGAAGGTATTAATGCAGGAGAGCTTGAAGCTGTGCCAAACTTGTCTGAAGTCATAGAAGAGATCATCATCAGTGGCTGGGCGCTGACCGTCGGCTACGAGCAAGTACAGCGTGTACAACAAACAAAACAAATTATAGAAGGAACTGATTCTTTGCTGGCCTCACTACCACTTAATCACCCAATAATCAGAAGCTCTGTGCGTCTACTTAATAGCTACCCGTGGAAGCAACCACTTACTGACGCTTCGCTTAATCACATTGAACAACAGTTGATAGCGCTCAATCTGCGTTAATCACAAATAGGAGTAATTATGAACATTAAACGTTGGCTCACCGCTATTTTTATTGTCCTTGTTGTGATTGCCAGTCTTGGCTTCATTAAATTTAGCCAAATACAAGCGATGATTGCGTTCGGTGAATCCTTTCCTGAACCATCTGCCTCAGTGAAAAGCACCTATGCGCAAGCGGTTGAGCATACCACTCATATTAAAGTCGTTGGTCAACTACAAGCGCGTCAAAACATGACAATCAGCAATGAGTATCCGGGACAGATCACCTTTGTTGGATTTAACCCTGGTGACACGGTTAATGCAGGGGATGTATTAATCAAACTTGACACCAGTATCGATGAAGCCAATCTAAAAGCGGCAAAAGCACGCGTTAAACTGGCTAAATCAACCTATGCTCGTGTGGTCAAATTACTTGAACAAAAACGAATTAGCCCTGATGAGGTTGATCAAGCAGAAGCGAATGTCAGCATTGGCGAAGCCGAAGTACAAAACCTAGAAGCTTTAATCGCTAAAAAAACCATCACTGCACCTTTTGCAGGTCACACTGGATTTGATCAATACCAAGTGGGCCAGTTTCTCGACGTAAATAGTCAAATTACCACTATGGTAGGCAAAGATGACGCTATTTGGGTCGATTTCCATGTGCCACAAACCTTGTCTCAGCCAAGCATTGGCAGTGAAGTCAGCATCTCATTTTCAAATAACAACCAAAATGTTCAAAGCGACTATCAAGCACAGATCATCGCAAAGAAACCAAGTATCGATTTAAACTCACGCCAGCAAAGCTATCGTGCTTTGTTACCTAATACAGACAAGTTGTTTAATCACAACCAAATGGCCATGGTGAAAATCCCTTCTGCAACAGTAAACGCCGTGATGGTCCCCACCAATGCCATTACACGTAGCCACTTTGGTGAGTTTGTATACAAGTTAGAAAAAGACGATGAGCAAAACTGGCGTGCAACCCCCATTAAAGTGACGTTAGGTGACAAAGTTCAAGACAATCAAATTGTATTGTCAGGGCTCACAGGCGGTGAATTTATTGCCAGTGAAGGGGCATTTAAACTCAGAGAAAACTTATTGGTTTTTACCGAGCAAACAGCGTCAACACAAAGTGAAAACGGAGTGCAGTAATGAGCTCATTACACGAAAATAAACCCTCAATAATGGATATTTTTGTCAACCGTCCGGTGTTGGCAATTGTCTTGTCCTTATTGATTATTTTAGCGGGTGTGAATGCCGCTCGGCAGATCTCCGTTCAGCAGTATCCAAAAATTGAAAGTGCCTCGCTCGTCATCAATACCGTCTACACAGGTGCAGCGGCCGATGTTGTCAAAGGCTATGTTACCGAGCCCATAGAACGTGTGGCTTCGACTGTGCCCGGCGTAGACTACGTTGACTCTGTCACCACATCAGGGCTCAGCAAAGTAACCGCTTGGCTTGATTTGAATCACAGCACAACCGATGCCCTTGCAGAGCTAACAACACGCCTTAACCAAATTAAATTTGAGCTGCCGACAGGCGCGGAAGACCCAGCCATTCAAATTGTGCGAGCTGATAGCCCCTACGCAGTATTTTATTTAGATGTTGAATCGCAAGGCTTACCGAGAAATGAAGTCAGTGATTATCTGGTCAGAAATGTCGTGCCGTCTATGTCTGACATTCCTGGGGTGCAAAAAGTCACCCTAGAGGGCGGTAGAAACCCAGCGATGCGCGTTTGGTTAGACACAGATAAAC
The DNA here is from genome assembly GCF_001625685.1 of Pseudoalteromonas luteoviolacea CPMOR-1. GTDB lineage: Bacteria > Pseudomonadota > Gammaproteobacteria > Enterobacterales > Alteromonadaceae > Pseudoalteromonas > Pseudoalteromonas luteoviolacea_K. Next base: position 164,943 of record NZ_AUYC01000051.1, read on the forward strand.
TGGCCATTTATAACCTCAGCGCCAGCGATGTGTTTGCTGCACTGCAAGCCAACAATACCATTGCAACTATTGGTTACACCGAAAATAATCGTCAACGCATCGACTTAATGGCCAACACCAGTCTAAAAAACGTCGCTGATTTTGAGCAACTGGTTGTAAAAGAAACAGACACTGCACAGTTAAAGCTAGGCGACATTGCCGATATTGAAATTGGCGAAGCCCCCGGTATGGTGACCGCCCGTTTAGATTATCACGATACAGTATTCTTAGCTGTTTGGGCGCTACCTGGTGCCAATGAGATCAATATCGGTGATGCGCTCTATGCAAAGCTGGACGAAATCAACCAGATATTGCCTGACGGCATGCAAATCTCGATAGGTTACGACGGCACACTCTACATGCGGGATTCAATCAAGGAGATCTTTACTACCCTTGCTGAGACTGTACTCCTAGTCGGTATCGTTGTCGTTGCCATGATGGGGTCATTCAGAACCGCCATGGTGCCGCTTATCACTATTCCAATCTCTATTTTAGGTGCTATTGCGGTGATCTCAGTCATGGGATTCTCGTTAAATCTACTCACCATTTTGGCCATCGTGCTCTCGGTTGGCTTGGTCGTCGATGATGCCATTGTGGTCGTTGAAAATGTTGCTCGACATATGCGAGAAGGCAAACCCAGATTACAAGCGGCGCTGATCAGCTCAAGGCAGCTACTTGTGCCCGTCATTGCGATGACCTTAACTCTTGCCGCCGTTTATGCACCGATTGGCTTTTTAACGGGCTTAACTGGCTTCTTGTTCCGTGAATTTGCCTTTACTTTGGCCATTGCAGTCTTAATTTCAGGGCTAGTGGCTGTGACGCTTTCGCCCATCATGAGTGCCTATGTTAGCCCTGAAGGCGGCAAAGAAGGCAAGTTGACTCAAGCAGTGAATGGCTACTTTGATAGACTGCAAGCATTCTATTTCAAAAGCTTAGACACCTTGTTCCAGTGGCGTACACAAATATTTTTTGTCGCTATTGTGTTCTCACTCCTGTCAGTGCCGTTTTACTTGTTATCGCAAAAAGAACTGGCACCGATTGAAGATCAGAGCAGTGTGCAAGTGGTGATAGAAGCGCCACCTGAGTCCTCGCAGGTCTATACCGCTGAGAAAATGAATGAAACAGCACGCGTGATGAACGCGACCGAAGGCGGTCAATTTACTTGGCAAATTGTCACAGCAGCTGCGGGTTTTGGTGGTGTGGAGCTGGCCCCATATGAAGAGCGCGAAAACTCAGTGCATGACTTATTGTTTGATTTATACGGTCGTCTTGGTAGCGTCACAGGTTTAAGCTTATTCCCTATCCTACCGGCCTCTTTACCGACCGCAGGCCAGTTTGATGTCGAAGTGGTACTGAGATCCAGTGATGATGCGCAGACGATGAAGCAATACGCAGACCAAATCATTGCCAAGGCCAACGCCAGCGGCCAATTTATGTTTGTGAATACCGACCTTAAAATTGACTTACCACAGGCGGAGCTTGAAATAGATCGCTTACTGGTCGCAGATCTGGGTCTGGATCTCGCGGATGTAAATAACCAGCTGAGCGTGTTGATGTCCAACAACTTTGTGAACTATTTCAACAAAGATGGGAAAGCTTACCGCGTGATCCCAATTGTGGGTGATGATGAGCGTTACAACCCTGAAAATATTCTCGATATGCAAGTTAGAAATGACCATGGCACGCTCATTCCAGTCTCTGCGTTTGCCACTTTGCGCACCTTCACCAGCCCTCGTGTTTTGGGCTCATTTAACCAACAAGACTCGTTCAGGATCTTAGCGGGCGTGCTGCCACACATCACCAAGGAGCAAGGCCTAAGCAGTATTGAAGACATTGCCAAAGAAATCCTTCCTGCACATTACTCAATTGATTATGCGGGCGAATCAAGGCAGCTTCGTAAAGAAGGTAATACCATGGTTGGCGTACTCTTGGTCGCCATGATTGTGGTGTATTTCTTATTAGCGATTCAATTTAATAGCTTTAGAGATCCCCTTGTGGTGCTACTCGGATGTGCACCTTTGGCCTTATCTGGCGCACTGATGTTGCCGTTTTTATCGCTTACCACAGTGAATATTTACAGCCAAATCGGCCTTATTACCTTAATTGGTCTTATCGCTAAAAATGGGATTTTAATTGTGGAGTTTGCCAATCATTTACAACTTGAAGGTAAAAACAAATTTGAAGCTGTCAAAGGCGCTGCGGCAACCCGCCTTCGTCCTATCTTGATGACAACGGGCGCAACCGTGCTGGGTCACTTCCCGCTAGTCCTTGTTACAGGTGCTGGTGCAGAAGCGAGAAACAGCATTGGTATTATTCTGGTTGCGGGTATGCTGATCGGGACGTTCTTCACGCTGATTGTATTACCGCTGCTTTATGAAAAGCTAGCTACTGACCATCGAGGAGAAGTTGAGTCTGAAAAAGCGCTAAACGAAACACAGTTTGCCACTGAAATTTAAAGCAAACAGGTGCGCAGTTAATCGCTGAGCACCTAACCCTATCCACTCAGCCTAACTGCTCTCCCAATCTTCCTCGGTAACAATAAATAACAAATAGCGTTCCTATTTTAGTCCATACTTTATAGCGTAAAATTGATATTAAAGGATTTACTATGCGTTATTTACGATCAGCTGGATTAGTTATTTTGGTGACAACCTTATTTGGCTGCGGCTCAGACTCAAGTGGGCCGACAGTTCCTCAACCACCAAGCGAGCCCCAAACCGAAAAAATCGTAAAAGGTGTAGAGCTGTATTTATTTAATCGCGAACTAAACTCCACACTTTCAAAAGAAGACATTAAACGCGACGAGTCTTATCAAGAAAATACACCGATTAAATACAATCATTTAATTTTTGGATTAGACACAGTCACAGAAATAGTGACTCACAAGGCATCTTTATTTAATTTAATGCCGCCCTCACTCATCAGTAAGGCCTATGCGCTGTCACCAGTACCTGAGACAACCAAAGAAAACATCCAGTCCATCGTGATCACTTCTCCTTATGATTTTAATGAATCGGCCCCTGCTGGCAGCAACTTAAACCAATTCTTTTCAGTGTCTTTTGCCAGCTTCCCAAATCAATACTATGTCTATAAAAACGATAAACGCATCTATACCGCATTAAATGAGTACATTGAAACAGCCGATGGCGAGCCTTTAAAATCACTTGGCTTTACGACAGATTTAATTTTGAATACAGCACCAGATGTAAACTATCCGATGAGTTTTTACATTGAAATGACACTCGACGATGGCCGAGTATTTTCGCTTGAAAGTCCTGAAATTCAGTTTTTAAAAAGCAGTGAAGAATAAACCCACTGTCAGCTTTGGGCTTCATTGAAATATGCTTTAGGTAAGTGTCATTATTCAGATACACTCATTCAGACGTACTCATTATTCAAACAATGAAAAAAGGGGCCTAAGCCCCTTTGACTACAGTGACAAAAAATTAGAAATAGCCTCTAAAACCAAACGCAAAACTTCTGCCTGGCATAGGTGCTTTATCCTTTAAGAAAGAGGTGTGCACGCGTGCCTCTGTATCCGTTAGGTTGTGTCCTTTTAGATACATGACCCAGTCTTGGCCTAGTGCAGCAAAATCATAATTAATGCTGGCATCAACTAGGGTATAACCCGGTGTTACCGTTTCATGGGCTGCGATGTGAGACTGCTTCTGATATCGCACAACATCAAGGTTTACGGTGAATTCATCAAGGTTGTAGGTCAATTTAGTACCAAAGCGCACCGGTGAAACCATTGGCAAATCGCCGCCTTGATCTAAGCGTGCACGGACTAAATCTGCAAATAAAGTTGCGTGCAATGCATCTGTTGCTTGCCATGCAAACTCGGCCTCAAAACCATGTGTGATCACATCATCTGTTTTAAAGACATAAACAGGTAAACCATGATCTTCATGTTCGCCATGCTCTTCATGTTCACCATGGTCGTGCTCATCACCATGTTCTCCATGATCATGGTGGTGATCATGACCATCATCGGCCATCAAACCCGTGTTAACTTGATAATAGTAATTATCGATTTGGTTGTAGAACGCGTTCAGTACAAAACCGAAATCCCCTTCCAGCTTTCGCCAAGTTAAGTCGATATTGTGCGCGCGCTCTAAGTCAATATCCTCTGGATTTAATTCAAATGACAAGCTATCTGCTTTTTGTCTAAACAAAGCTCCCACTTCATAAGTACCAGTACCGATATGTGGACCAAACGAAAATAATTCTGATGCAGCAGGTGCACGTTCTGATCGTGATACTGAAATACCGACGTTATAGCCCGGTTGGTAATCCCACACCGCACCTGCTGATAAGCTAACAGGGGTAAATTCATGATCAACGGCAAAAACACGATCGGCGACTAAATTACCATGGTCATGGTCGTGGTCGTGGTCGTGGTCGTGGTCGTGGTCGTGGTCGTGGTCGTGGTCGTGGTCGTCATCACCTTGCAAGTCACCGCTTGATAAAACAACATTTGGCGCATCAATAGTGACGCGCTCAACACGTGCGCCCAACTGTACTAATACATCAGAAAAATGACGCTCTTCCATTAAGGCAATGGCAAAGGTTTCGCTTACCGATGGCGGTGTGAATGCCTCGGCACCTTGCGCTGAAAAGTCACTGCGCTTGTAGTGCACACTGACGCCACCGCGCCAGCCAGAGATGGGTTGATGCATCACATCTAATCGCGCTTCATGGCTTTCGTTGGCAAAAATAGTCCCCACTTCTCCATGCTCTATTTCTGCATGCTCATAATCTGTGTAAGCCGCTCTAAAGTTTGCTTCATTTAGCCATGCATGATCAAAGCTATATTTACCGATAAGCTGCCATCTGTCTTGATCTAAATCTGCATAAACCGTTGGCGCTTCATCGCCATGGCTGTGCCCTGGAATGCCATATTCACGGGTCATTTTACCGTAAGAAACACCTACATAACCTTGATCAAATAGATAGGATGTACCTACGGTGCCGCCTGATGACTCCTCAGCACTATTTTCAACGGTATAGTCACCCGATTGACTTTTTTCTGAGCCGACTTCAGCAGGCACAGGGATCTCATAATCCTCTGAGTCTCTGACATAACCATCCACATGAAACGCAAACTGCTCAACACCCGTGTTTAAGTTAAAGCTGGCTAGCTTTTGCTCATCGCCCGTGGCATGCTCAATTAATACTTCACCAAATGTGTCACTGCGCGTAGGCACGCGCTCATCTACCACATTGACCACACCACCAATTGCACCACTGCCATAAAATAGCGTTGCTGGTCCGCGAAGAACTTCGACTTGCTGGGCAGTTGAGGTTTCTGATGCTACAGAGTGATCAGGGCCAACACGAGAGGCATCGCTCACATCGAGACTGTTTTGCGTGATTAATACACGTGGGCCACTTAAGCCTCGAATAACCGGAGTACTGGCCACCTTGGCATGAAAGCTGGTGTGTACGCCTACTTGTTTTGAAAGCGTGTCACCAAGTGTTGCAGCTTGTTGCTCGCGAAGCTTGTCGCCAGACAATACGCTCACTGGCATTGAAGATTCCATCATCGACGCATGAAATGGAGACGCTTTGACATCGAGCACTTCAATCGCTGACGCATTTAAAGTTACTAACACATTACTTGTGCCTGTGCTTGATGCAGCTACTACTTTATTTTGATGAGCAAAACCAGATGCCGTGATATGTAGTTCAACATCACCACTTGAGTTTGTCTGCAAAACAAACTTACCGTTACTGTCTGACTGGGCTGTTCGCTGTGAACCCATGACCGATACGGTCGCATTGGCAACTGCATTACCATCTTGATCTTGAACCTGACCTTGGATGTTTTGCGCATAAGCGTGGACTGATAACGGCGCGATTAAGCCTAGCATCAGTGGTGAAAGTTTAAACATAATCATCTCATCTTAATAATTGTTATAATATAACATCGCACAACTTAGTGATTTGCAAGTTTTTTTATCCTGTTTTTTGTAGACATCATCGAAGATTCATATTCACTTTACCCACAGCAATAACGCGTACTTGCGCAGCCATAACCAATATAAATCAATAAAATCATAATCTTAATAATTTGTTGCAATAATTGAGAGAAATATAATTGCATTTATTTTGTTACAATATAACATATCATGCAATTCAATAGTTCAGGTACATTGCGCAAAGAACGCACAGAACATCATGCTTAAAGCGACTCCCAACCAACTTTTTGCATGAATGTTTTTTTAAAAAAAGCCTCAACCATTGCATTAAATATTCAGTACACACTTATCTCGGAAGTACACTATGATAAAGAAAACAATCGCATTGGCCGTCAGCTCGGTAATATTACTCGGCGCATGCAATAGCCAAAACGCAACTCAGCTAATGACAAACACACAAGCAACTGCGCAAAAGACAGCACAAAACCCGCTAATGAGCCCAAGCGCATTGCAGTATCAAGCACCGGACTTTACGGTCATTAAAGATGAGCACATCGCCCCTGCATTTGAACTTGGCTTTACACAGCAGCTTCAAGAAGTCGATGACATCATTGCGCAAAATACAGTGACATTTGAAAATACCATTGTTGCCCTTGAAAAAAGCGGTGCACAGCTTAGCCGTGCAAGTGCGTACTTTTCAAACGTCAGTGGCACTGACTCAAACCCAACCCGACGAGCATTAGCGCAGAAATTTTCGCCACTCATGGCTCAGCATTTCGACAATATTTATCTAAACGATAAGCTATTTGCGCGTGTGCAAGAGATCCATGATAAACGCACCACTTTAAACCTTGACCCCGAGTCAGTAAGACTCATTGAGGTGTACTACAGGCGCTTTGTCAGAGCGGGGGCTAAGCTAAACGAATCACAAAAAACGCAGATCAGAGCACTCAACAAAGAGCACTCACAACTGACAACGCAATTTAGCCAAAACCTGCTGCAAGAAACACAAAACATTGCTGTTGTTGTTGAAGACAAAGCACAGCTTAAAGGCTTAACAGACGCGCAAATTGACGTCATGGCAACGGCTGCTGAAAAAGCGGGCCACAAGGGTAAATACCTCATTAGCATTACCAATACCACGCGCCAGCCAATCCTTGCACAGCTAGAAAACCGTGATTTAAGAGAGCGCGTATGGCTTGCTTCTGCAAACCGTGCACAAACTGGCAAAACCAATAACACTGAGATAGTCAGTCGCCTTGCGCAGATTCGTGCAACACGCGCTCAAATACTTGGCTTTGATAGCTGGGCCGATTATGGTTTATCTGATCAAATGGCGCAGAATCCACAAGCGGTATTTGACATGTTTTCTGGCATGACTGAGCAGTTAATGAAAAACGCGGCACAAGAGACTCAGGCAATTCAAGACAAAATAACGCAAAACGGTGAAAGCTTTAAAGTGCAACCATGGGATTGGGCATTTTATGCTGAGCAAGTGCGCCAAGATAAGTTTGCGTTAAATGAAAGCAGTGTTAGACCTTATTTTGAGTTTAACCGTGTGTTGGAAGACGGCGTATTCTTTACCATGAAAGAGCTATACGGTATCGAGTTTAAACTGCGCCCAGATTTACCTGTCTATCACCCAGAGGTTAAAGCGTATGAAGTTTTTGACCACGATGGCAAGAGTCTAGCAATTTTCTATGCAGACTACTTTGCTCGTCAGGGTAAAAGTGGCGGTGCTTGGATGAATTCATTTGTTGATCAGTCGCATTTACTTGAGCAAAAACCTGTGGTCGTGAACGTGATGAATATTGCCAAAGCGCCTGAAGGACAGCCTACCTTGCTAAGCTATGGCGAAGTCACGACCATCTTCCATGAGCTTGGGCATGGCATTCACGGCATGCTGTCGGATGTAAACTATCCTTCTTTGTCAGGCACGTCGGTTTCAAGAGACTTTGTTGAGTTTCCATCTACCTTTGAAGAAGACTGGGCCATTCACCCAAAAGTTATTGCTAATTACGCCAAGCACTACAAAACTAACGAGCCAATCCCACCAGCCTTACTTGATAAGTTAGTGCGCTCACGTAGCTTTAACCAAGGCTTTGATACCCTAGAATACGTTGCTGCTGCACTGGTAGACATGGAATGGCATTCACTCAAACCAGAGGAAAAAGTAACCGACTTAGAAGCGTTTGAGCAAAAGGTATTGAAAAAGCACGGCTTGTACGTACCGCATATTCAACCACGCTATAAATCTGCCTATTTTTCACACTCAATGGGCGGCGGTTACTCAGCAGGTTACTACGCCTACATGTGGAGTGAAATCCTAGCGGCAGATGCATTCGCTTACGTGCAATCACAAGGAGGCTTAAACAGAAAAATTGGCGACCACTACCGCAAAAATATTCTAGAGGTGGGTAACTCACGCCCATTAATGGAGTCTTACAAAGCATTTAGAGGTCAAGCCCCGACGACCGATGCGCTATTGAAGCGTCGCGGTTTGAGTAGCAATTAAGCTCATTGAACGCTAGACATATCAGTTTATAAGTGGCCTCGTATGGGGCCGCTTTTTTGTGGGTAATAGTTTTGTGTTAGAAGCGGAGCTTCTCGCGCAACTCGTGTATGCTCCAAAAAGTGTTTAGTCGGATGCCTCAAAAGAATAGCGGCCATTAGAAATGTTTACTTTAAAGCACTGATGTTATGTTCAGTTGTTTTGTGTTTCTTCTATAGTCAAGCAAACGACCTATTGGGTCGTTTTTAACCTTTCTATATTTTCTACAATGCTTAAAAGTATATCTTTAGCAACAAGTTAGTTCTTGTGATAGAACTGGTACAATGATAAAAATGACCCGAGGCTCGGTAGAAAAACGACCTATTGGGTCGATATTAAATTGGACATAATTAGTTTTATTGGAACATTTGTTGGTTTATTAGGTTTCGGTTTTGCGCTTTGGCAACATCACCAAGTTAAAAAGCTCAGTGAACACATAAGAGCGAATAACTGGTTTATGTACCAGAGAATCAATAATGCAAATGTTACTATTCAATTAGCTTTAGAACTGTATAAAAAGAAGCAAGATTTAGATAATGATGTATTAGAACAGTTAGCAAGAGCTGATGCATGTGGGCAAGAAGTCTTCAAAGAAATAATTAAGTAAATTCAGATACATGAACCACATTTTACTGAAAAGACATTTTATTAGATTGAAGTCTGAGAGTAAATTAGCAGACTTCAAATATGAATTATTTAAACAGTTTCCTTTGGATGAAAAGTTAAATGTTTTAAATATACCCCCTAACAAATAAATAATGGTATGAATGCTCTTATGAAAATATTAAATGCATTATTATTGGGTTTGATTTTTTCAATTGCTCAGGCTCAAGAACACTTAGTTCCAGAGCCATCAATATATTCAAACACCCAAATTTCTCGTGATTATCATTTATATGTAGCACGAGCTTTTAAAAAATCGTTTTCTAGCGATGTGATTTTAAAGGTAGTATCAATTCATTCTTTTCATCCAGAATCAGTCTTATTCTTAAAAAGTGTAGATAAAAGATATTCACTCGTATTTTTAAAGGCCGAATCTCATTACTGGCAAACGTATCGCAACAATGTACCTGTTCATCCCATAGAAAAGTGCAGTATTTCCATTTCGAAACAATTGGCACTTCAGTTGGAGAAGGTTTGGTCAACAGAATTATTAAACGCTAGATACCCATCGGATATGCGCCAAGGAATGGATGGTACTACTTATTATTTTTCTACGCCAAATATGGCTGGGAAAACTTGGAGCCCTGATAAAAATACGCCAATGGGAAAATTGGTTAACTTAGTTTACGAGCTTCAAAAAATGTGCCTTTCCAATAGTGATACAAGTAAAGTTAACAACGCGCTTGAGATGCTTGCGGTAAAGTAATGCTAACAAGTTAATTAAACCGAAAAAAAACCAAATGGGACAGGCATAAATTCTTCTCTGTTGATATTTTGGTGTATATAATCTTTCTGTAATTTTTGTAGTTTAGAGAAATATTGCATTTAAAATTTAACTATACATTATAGACTCAATTTTTCAGTGTTTGAAATATCAAGTTACGTGTTGTATTCTTTATAATTATTTCCACCCTTCCTTACATATCAATAGAATAATTTTAATAGGATATTATGAATAAAATTTTATTTTTAAGTTTATTGTTTAGTTCTTCTGTTATTGCAAATGTACATTATGCGACAGGAAAAATCGCAGATATTGTTGTCGGAGATGATATTGCTGGCAAGGCTGTAATCTATATAGAGAACTTTTCTGAAGCCAATACATGCCCTAAATTTACGGCTAAAAACTTAGTCATCGCATCATTACCAGAAAGTAAATATTCTGACTCACTATTTAGCGCCGCATTAATGGCATATGCGTCAAACAAGGAAGTGAAAATAAGGGTCGATGAGACTAAAAGAGATGCAAATGGATGGTGTGAAATAACCCAACTTCGCGTTAATAAGAATTTTTAATTTATTGAGTATTTTATATTGACTCATTAATTTCAATGGTATTTTTTTCACCAAAACCGTGCAGTTTTACACGAAGAATAGCTCTAATCTTGGTTCCCACTAGGCCGTTAAAGTGCCTGACATATAGTTAACCTTATGTAAATCAAGAAGTTGCTTTTCCACTTCTTGGTTTACCTTCGATATATTGTATTGAACCAAACCGAGTAAACTAAATAGCAACTAAATGGGACAACTAAATGGGACAGGCACAAATTTATTGCTTAAATCGAGCTATTTAACTACTGTTTAAATATCCAGTTTAAAATTGAGTTAAATAGGAATGACAAGAGAACGGAAAGCACTGATAGATTTGTCGTCGACGTCTTATTACCACTTGATAGCACGGTGTGTACGCCGTGTTTTTTTGTGCGGAGACGATGAATACACTGGTAAAAACTTTGATCACAGACGAACTTGGTTAGTCGAGCGACAACTAAATGGCAACTAAATGGCAACTAAATGGGACAGGCACAAATTTATTGCTTAAATCGAGCTGTTTAACTACTGTTTAAATATCCAGTTTAAATTTGAGTCAAATAGATATGACAAGAGCACGGAAAGCACTGATAGATTTGTCGTCGACGTCTTATTATCACTTAATAGCGCGGTGTGTACGCCGCGCTTTTTTGTGCGGAGACGATAAGTACACTGGCAAAAACTTTGACCATAGACGAACTTGGTTAGTCGAAAGAGTAAAGCTGCTCAGTCGTGTATTTGCCATTGATATAGCGGCTTATGCCATTATGAGTAATCACTATCATTTGGTGGTCAAAGTGAATAGACAGCAAGCACTTAGTTGGTCAAATAATGAGGTAATATCTAGATGGTATAGGTTGTACAAGGGAAGCCCTATCATCGATAAACTGCTAAACGATGATGCTCTTAGTGAGGCGGAGCTGTTGCTTGTATCTGAGTTAGTTGAAAAGTGGCGAGCTAGGTTGTATGACATCAGCTGGTTTATGAAAAACCTTAATGAGTTCATTGCAAAAGAAGCAAACAAGGAAGATAACTGCACGGGTAAATACTGGGAAGGGCGGTACAAGTCTCAAGCCTTACTTGACGAAACAGCGCTGCTCAGTTGTATGGCCTATGTAGACTTAAATCCAATTCGAGCCAACAAGGCAAATAATCTGGAAGATAGTGATTTCACATCGATTCAAGAGCGCATCCAGCACTTTAAAAACACCAAATCAAACGCAAAGAAATCAAATCTAAATGAAGCCAAGAGCCAAGCAAAACAACCTAAATCTCTAAAACCGTTTGGTGCGAGAGAGCATGCAAACACAATACCTTTCTCATTAATTGACTACCTTGAGCTAGTTGACTGGACGGGCCGGCATATTCACTCCAATAAGAGAGGATACATACCAAAAAGCATGCCCAATATTCTAGTTTCACTGAAAATTGAAGAAGTGACATGGTTGGATAGGATACAAAATTTTGGAAGACACTACGGTAACTTCGCAGGT
>NZ_AUYC01000052.1:0-2998 GCF_001625685.1 Pseudoalteromonas luteoviolacea CPMOR-1
TCTATTCACAATGCTTAAAATCTGGAAGCGTAATTAAATTCTTTTCGTCTACTTTTATTCTTAACTTCTAACAAGCTTAAAACCACTTTGGCGTTGTATGGTTAAGCCTCACGGGTAATTAGTACGAGTTAGCTCAATGCCTCACAGCACTTCCACATCTCGCCTATCAACGTTGTAGTCTTCAACGGCCCTTCAGTTAACTCTAAGTTAAAGTGAGAACTCATCTCGAGGCTCGCTTCCCGCTTAGATGCTTTCAGCGGTTATCGATTCCGAACGTAGCTACCGGGCAATGCTATTGGCATAACAACCCGAACACCAGCGGTTCGTCCACTCCGGTCCTCTCGTACTAGGAGCAGCCCCTCTCAATTCTCAAACGCCCACGGCAGATAGGGACCGAACTGTCTCACGACGTTCTAAACCCAGCTCGCGTACCACTTTAAATGGCGAACAGCCATACCCTTGGGACCGACTTCAGCCCCAGGATGTGATGAGCCGACATCGAGGTGCCAAACACCGCCGTCGATATGAACTCTTGGGCGGTATCAGCCTGTTATCCCCGGAGTACCTTTTATCCGTTGAGCGATGGCCCTTCCATTCAGAACCACCGGATCACTATGACCTACTTTCGTACCTGCTCGACGTGTCTGTCTCGCAGTTAAGCTGGCTTCTACCATTACACTAACCGTACGATGTCCGACCGTACTTAGCCAACCTTCGTGCTCCTCCGTTACTCTTTGGGAGGAGACCGCCCCAGTCAAACTACCCACCAGGCACTGTCCTCAACCCCGATTAGGGGCCTAAGTTAGAACATCAACACTACAAGGGTGGTATTTCAAGGACGGCTCCACACAATCTAGCGACTGTGCTTCAAAGCCTCCCACCTATCCTACACATGTAGGGTCAATGTTCAGTGCCAAGCTGTAGTAAAGGTTCACGGGGTCTTTCCGTCTAGCCGCGGGTACACAGCATCTTCACTGCGATTTCAATTTCACTGAGTCTCGGGTGGAGACAGCGTGGCCATGGTTACACCATTCGTGCAGGTCGGAACTTACCCGACAAGGAATTTCGCTACCTTAGGACCGTTATAGTTACGGCCGCCGTTTACCGGGGCTTCGATCAAGAGCTTCGACAAACGTCTAACCCCATCAATTAACCTTCCGGCACCGGGCAGGTGTCACACCGTATACGTCATCTTACGATTTTGCACAGTGCTGTGTTTTTAATAAACAGTCCCAGCCACCTGGTCACTGCGGCTCTCGTTTGCTTACAGAGCAAGTCCTTCACAAACAAGAGCGTACCTTCTCCCGAAGTTACGGTACAATTTTGCCTAGTTCCTTCACCCGAGTTCTCTCAAGCGCCTTAGTATTCTCTACCTGACCACCTGTGTCGGTTTAGGGTACGATTCGATATAAACTGAAGCTTAGAGGCTTTTCCTGGAAGTAGGGCATCAACAACTTCACCACCGTAGTGGCTCGTCTCGACTCTCAGCCTTAGCGACCCGGATTTTCCTAAGTCACCAGCCTACAGCCTTTCACATGGACAACCAACGCCATGCTTGCCTAGCCTGCTCCGTCCCCCCATCGCATTTATACCAAGTACGGGAATATTAACCCGTTTCCCATCGACTACGCTCTTCAGCCTCGCCTTAGGGGTCGACTCACCCTACCCTGATTAACATGGGATAGGAACCCTTGGTCTTCCGGCGTGCGGGTTTTTCACCCGCATTATCGTTACTCATGTCAGCATTCGCACTTCTGATATGTCCAGCATGCCTCCCGGCACACCTTCAGCCGCTTACAGAACGCTCCCCTACCCCGCGAACAAAGTTCGCAGCCGTAGCTTCGGTGGTATGTTTAGCCCCGTTACATCTTCCGCGCAGGCCGACTCGACTAGTGAGCTATTACGCTTTCTTTAAAGGATGGCTGCTTCTAAGCCAACCTCCTAGCTGTTTTAGCCTTCCCACATCGTTTCCCACTTAACATACACTTTGGGACCTTAGCTGACGGTCTGGGTTGTTTCCCTCTCCACGATGGACGTTAGCACCCACCGTGTGTCTCCCGGATAGTACTTTACGGTATTCGGAGTTTGCAAAGGGTTGGTAAGTCGGGATGACCCCCTAGCCTTAACAGTGCTCTACCCCCGTAAGTATTCGTCCGAGGCTCTACCTAAATAGATTTCGGGGAGAACCAGCTATCTCCCGGTTTGATTAGCCTTTCACTCCTAGCCACAGGTCATCCCCTAACTTTTCAACGTTAGTGGGTTCGGTCCTCCAGTCAGTGTTACCTGACCTTCAACCTGCCCATGGCTAGATCACCGGGTTTCGGGTCTATACCCTGCAACTTAAGCGCCCAGTTAAGACTCGCTTTCGCTACGGCTCCCCTAAATGGTTAACCTCGCTACAGAATATAAGTCGCTGACCCATTATACAAAAGGTACGCAGTCACCCTCGAAGGGCTCCTACTGCTTGTACGTACACGGTTTCAGGTTCTATTTCACTCCCCTCACAGGGGTTCTTTTCGCCTTTCCCTCACGGTACTGGTTCACTATCGGTCAGTTGGGAGTATTTAGCCTTGGAGGATGGTCCCCCCATATTCAGTCAAAGTTTCACGTGCTCCGACCTACTCGATTTCACTTCAGATAAATTTTCGTGTACGGGACTGTCACCCTGTATCGTCCAACTTTCCAGAAGGTTCCACTAATTACACTGAAGCTTAAGGGCTAATCCGATTTCGCTCGCCGCTACTTTCGGAATCTCGGTTGATTTCTTTTCCTCGGGGTACTTAGATGTTTCAGTTCTCCCGGTTTGCCTCTTACAGCTATGTATTCACTGTAAGATACCGCTAAGCGGTGGGTTTCCCCATTCGGAAATCTAAGTCTCAAGTGCCTCTTACTGGCTTGACTTAGCTTATCGCAAGTTAGTACGTCCTTCATCGCCTCCAACTGCCAAGGCATCCACCGTGTACGCTTAGTCACTTAACCATACAACCCAAAATGGTTT
>NZ_AUYC01000053.1:0-817 GCF_001625685.1 Pseudoalteromonas luteoviolacea CPMOR-1
ATAAGCGCAAGGTGAAGGGAGTAACCTTCACCGTTTTAAGTCTTTACTCCTTTTGAATACAGTCCCTCAGCAGCGGTTAAACTAGCTTATTTCACCTTGAGCAAACTGAACGTACTCGTTTTGTTCACTGTCGTTAAGACTTTGAACTTTAGACCCTGAAGCAAGTTCAGGATCCATGTCTTGTTAGTTTTGAGGCGGCTGCTGTGCTTATAGTTGTATATTGGTTTTGTTCGGTTAAAACGGCTCACTTCACCTTGCGCAAATTGAACGTACTCGCTTCGCTCGCAGTCGTTACATTTTGCACCATGTCATCCTGAACTCGCTTCAGGATCCATTTCTTGTTTGTTTTGATGCGGTTGCTGAGTTTGTAGAGGTGCATTGATTCTGTTCGGTTAAAACGGCTCACTTCACCTTGCGCAAAAGAAGCGCACTCACTGCGTTCGCTGTCGCTAACCTTTTACACCACGTCATCCTGAACTCGCTTCAGGATCCATGCTTTGTTAGTTTTGACGCGGTTGCTGAGTTTGTAGAGGTGTATTGATTTTGTTCGGTTAAACCGGCTCATTTCACCTTGTGCAAAAGAAGCACACTCACTGCGTTCGCTGTCGCTAACCTTTTACACCACGTCATCCTGAACTCGCTTCAGGATCCATGCTTTGTTAGTTTTGACACGATTGCTGAGTTTGTAGAGGTGTATTGAGTTCGCTCGGTTAAGACGCCTCACTTCACCTTGCGCACGATATTTTCCTTGCGCAAAATGAATGTATTTTCTTTGCTCGCTGATGTTGCTTTTTGCACTTTTATCCACAGGTTTGTG
>NZ_AUYC01000054.1:0-339 GCF_001625685.1 Pseudoalteromonas luteoviolacea CPMOR-1
GCTTATTTCACCTTGCGCAAATTGAACGTACTCGCTTCGCTCGTTATCGTTACATTTTGCACGTTAATCACCTTACGTAAAAGAAGCGCACTCACTGCGTTCGCTGTCGCTAGCCTATTGCACCACGTCATCCTGAACTCGCTTCAGGATCCATTTCTTTTTTGCATAATATTTGGTTTCCGGAGCAAGTCCGGAATGACATAGAGAGAACATGATAGAGATTGATGGCAGTGTATTGACTTTGTTTAGTTAAAACGGCTCATTTCACCTTGCGCGAAAAGAATGGCAGCGCTCCGCGCTGTGTTATTATCTTTTTGTACTTTTATCCACAGGTTTGTG